>DATIAT010000059.1:0-34006 GCA_035457905.1 Nitrospiraceae bacterium | reverse complement strand
CTGAGGCGGCCGATTATGTCTGGGCCATGAAAGATGGGCGGCTGATAACGAAGACGCAGCACGAGCCTGTCACCGTAGTGGCGTGATGGATCTTTCGACCTCCATTGCCGGCGTGCGATTTCCCAGTTGCTTCATGAATGCTTCGGGAGCTCTCTGCGTCACGCGTGATGAGTTGCTGGCACTCGGTCGATCTCGTGCGGGGGCAATTGTCACCAAGTCGATGACGGTTGAGGCTCGCGACGGTAACCCGTCACCCCGATACGTTGGATTTCCGGGCGGATCCATCAACTCCATGGGGTTACCGAATCTCGGGTATAAGGCCTATGCGGCGCTTATTCCTGAATTGAAAGCACTGGGGAAACCGGTCATTGCCAGTGTGGCGGGGCTCAGTGAAGACGACTTCCCGACGATTGCCGCCGCGATCAATGCGGTGCAGCCCGATTTGATCGAAGTCAATCTTTCTTGTCCGAATATTCCAGGCAAGCCTCAGATCGGATATGACGCGGAAGCTTCCGAGCGACTGCTGAAGCGGGTTCGTGACGTAATCACGGTTCCGATGGGAGTCAAGTTGCCTCCCTATTTCGATCCGGCCCATCACGCAGCGATGGGTGAGGTGATCGGCCGGTGTAGGGTCGATTTTCTCAACCTGATTAACTCGGTCGGCAACGGGCTCGTCGTTGATCCGGAACGTGAGGCGGTCGTCATTAAGCCCAAAGGGGGGTTCGGCGGGCTGGGCGGCTCGATGATCAAACCGATCGCACTGGCCAACGTGCGCGCTTTTTGGAAGATCTTCGCAGGGCGCATCCCTATTATCGGGACCGGCGGTGTGGTCAACGGGGTGGATGCCTTCGAACATATGCTTTGTGGGGCGTCGGCTGTGCAGATCGGCACGGTTTTAGTAGAGGAGGGGGTTGAGGTGTTCAGTCGATTGGAAGCGGAACTGGCTACTCAGCTCGGCATGAGAGGGTACACGAGGTTGGAGGACTGTCGAGGGAGGCTGAAGGAGTTATAGAGCTACTTAGCCCCGAATGTCTTGGCAAGGAGACCCAGTTGCAGGGCGCGTCGGAGTAGTTGCGCTACGTTTCTGACATTCAATCGACGCATCAAGTTGAATCGGTGTACTTCGACCGTGCGTACGCTGATATTGAGCACCTCAGAAATCTCACGGTTTGTGTGTCCGATCGAAACCAGGCGAAGGATATCACGCTGCCGAGGTGTGAGGAGTTCGACTTCATTCTCTTCCTGTATCGGCTGGACTTTTCGGCTCAGAGCAGTTCGTGCGGCCATCAATGACCTCGCATCATTAACTAACTCACGCGAGTCTAGCAAAGGTGTGTATTGCTGTAAACGAAACTACTAATTTGTGCAGAGCTCTGTTACCGGCCTAATGGATGTGATTCATCCCTACCCCTTCATCTATGCCTTTTCCCCCTCCGGCTTCGCACCCCGCAGAATAGCTCCACGAATGGAGCCGGATTGGTGGGATGGACGGGGGTTCGAAGTCAGAAATTCGCGGTCATGGGACCAGCGAACCTCGAATTTCTGGTTTGAATCGTGCCGTTTCCGCTTGTCGCCGGTTGTTCGCGTGTCGTTCGCCACATGGTCGCGAGTGCTGGCAGGATTTTTCGGCGCCCTGCTAAACCCGTAGATGACTATACCACTCATGCTCTATTGCGCCCTGATCCGCACGCATGCCCTCCAGCGCCCCTTTCGTACTGCGCTCAGCATAGCCGGAGTGGCATTAGGAGTGCTTGCCTCCGTGGCCATAGGAACGGCGAACGTTCAAGTCCTCCGGTCATTCGAGCACGCGGTCACAACAATAGCTGGTCCTGCCACATTGGAAATTGTCGGCCATGACCTCGGAGTGGACGAATCCGCGATCACGGCTGCCCGTTCGGTCAAGGGAGTAGTGAGTGCTGCTCCGGTCATTGAAGAATCGGTCGTGGTTACTCAAGGAGAGCAGCGTGGCCAGGTGCTTCAGATATTGGGATTGGATCTGCTCGCAGAGACTGACAGACGTGGTTTTCGGATATCGGAGCCAGACACCGAAGCGGCGATTGAGGCTCTTCTAGCTCCGGATACCTTGTATCTTGGCCGGAAGATTGCCGGGGACTGGAATCTGGAAGTCGGTAGCTTCATCGAGGTGGCGGCTGGCGGACGCCTTGTACGGCTGCGAGTCGCGGGGATCATTCAGACCGAATCGGGGCGGTCATCGCTCTGGGATCGGCTTGCCGTTATGGATATTGCTGCGGCGCAGCTCTTGTTTCAATCGATCGGGCGGTTGGATCGGATCGATCTGGTGACAACGCCTGATCGACCGCTCGATGACATTGTCGATTCTTTGCACGCGGTTCTCCCGCCCCATCTGATCGTGCAACGGCCGGCGCAACGGACGAAGCAGGTCGAAAACATGGTCTGGGCTTTCCAACTCAATCTTTCGGTCATGAGCTGGGTAGGGCTGCTCGTTGGGGTGTTCTTGATTTACAACACGATAGCGTTTGCTGTCGCGCAACGGAGGCGTGAGATCGGCATCTATCGCGCACTCGGCATGACTGAACGGCGGGTTGCAGGCCTGTTTCTCATAGAGGCAGGGCTGCTCGGTCTTTTTGGCGGGCTACTGGGAGGTCTTGGTGGAGTTTGGCTGGCCAGAGGTCTCGTGTCGCTCGTCAGCCGGACGATCTCGGATCTCTATGCGCCGGTCGCGTCTAACGGGCTAATTCTGTCGATGGACACGCTGACGCTCATGTCGGTCGCAAAAGGGGTTTTGCTCGGGACAATCATTTCAATGGTCGGGGCTTTAGCTCCCAGTGTGGAAGCCGGGAGGACAGTGACCGCTCGTGCCTTGGCGCCGGGAGACTATGAATCAGCGTATCAATTAAGGACAGGCCTGTGGGGATTGATCAGCTTGGTATTGTTGGTGTTGACAGGTCTTTGCTCGCTGATGGGCCCGATCGGAAACCTGCCGCTTTTTGGCTATCTGGCGACCATGTGTCTTCTGGGGGCACTCTCCTCTTTTGCCCCGATGTGTATCCAGGCATTGGGCATGAGACGCTCTCGCCAAGAGAGCAAGACGATGATGCTCGGAGGCAGTCTCCGGCTCATCGCGGCGGATCAGACAGCGCGTCATCCGGGCCGGAATGCGGTGACGGTGTCGGCGTTGATGGTGGGATTGTCGATCATGATCGGTGTCGTCGTGATGGTTCGCAGTTTTCGCGACACGGTCGAGGTCTGGGTGGACGAGACCGTGATGGCCGATCTCATTGTGGCACCTCACTCCTGGCTCCAGGGGAAGCAGTCCGGTCAGGCCTCGCGTGCCTTGCCGGGGAACTGGCGGTGGACCCTATCGGCGATAGACGGCATTGCCGCAGTCGATACCTACCGGGAGGTATCCGTAGACGTTGCAGGTCAGCAGGTCGCGATGGTGTCACGAGATCTTCGGCTCCATGCGCAGCGCAGCCGGTATTTGATGATTCATGGAGATTCGAGTGCGGCCCTGCGGCGAGCCGCCGAGACGGGAGGCGCCCTTATGTCGGAAGTGTTGGCGGATCGGTTACAGCTTCGCGAAGGAGATAAAGTCTTCGTCACAACGCCGGAGGGGCCAGCTGCTGTACCCGTCGAGGGGATTTTTTACGATTACGCGACCGACGGCGGGAAAATGGTAGTGGACCGGGCATGGTATCAGCAACAATGGCATGATGATCGGGTAACGGTGTTCTCCATCTACCTGGCTGCAGAGGCCGATGTCGAGCATGTTAGGCAGTCGATTATAGCGCGTGTCGCAGGATTGGACGGAATGACCCTGCCCCCGTTGGTGATCCGGAACCACGAGTTACGACAGGAGATTCTCGAGATCTTCGACCGTTCATTTATTTTGACCTATGTTCTTGAAGCCATTGCGGTATTGGTGGCCATGCTGGGCATCGTGAATACCTTGGTGACCGCCGTTATGGAGCGACGGCGCGAATTTGCCCTGCTGCGAGCTATCGGAGCCAGTACGAGGCAAGTCGAGCATTTGGTTTTGTGGGAAGCAGCCTATCTCGGGTTGATCGGGGCCGTGCTGGGTGTTGCGGGAGGCTTGCTGCTCGCCTTGCTACTCATTCATGTGATCAATAAACAGTCCTTTGGCTGGACGATCCAGATGACGGTCCCTGGCGGAGTGATTCTGCAGGCTGTCGTGCTCGCAGTCGTGGCTGCCTTGATAGCCGGCTACTGGCCAGCGCGTTGGGCAGCAAGGCAGCCGGTGGTGGAAGGGTTGAGGGAAGAGTAGCGGCTTGGCAGTGAGCAGTCGCATCCTCACCTCTCGGAGCGATCCTCCGGTTCCCATCCGAGCGGAAGCCTTCTGGAATTCCTTCGACCGCGGTCGATGACCGCGGGTTCTCAGTCAGTTCCAGCTTTCCTCCTCGGTTGAGTCTCGGTGAGTCCCCGCTCCTTCGGTGAAGTTGCTCTGCTCTCTGCCAGGCCGCTCCTCTAAGGAGGAAACGAGCAGACCCGGAAAGATCATTGGTGAAAGTGTGCTGGCGCAACGCGCGGCCTGTCGGGAGACGCGGCGTCTCGGCGCCGCGAGGGCGGGCGGGTGAGAACCGGAAACAGGCCCTCGTTGGACGCGCGCAGTAGGAATGAACATAGGTCGCGATTCTTGGGAAGGAGTGTGTCGCAGTCAGATTCGGATTAGGTAGAGCAACGTGCGCAATAGGACGTGAGGACGACGAGATGCACTCAGTGTCGCACGTTGGAGAGTTCAGGCGACTGAGAGCGAAGCCGAGAGTCTTTTTCAGCAGCTCTTTGATAGTCCACTTCGATTTTGAAACCCAGATCTTCGATCATACGCCAGACTTCTGTGGCCGGTTGGCCTGGCGTTGTGAGGTAGCCGTTGACGAAAACAGAGTCAGCCGGATAGAGGGCGAGGGGCTGGAGACTGCGCAAGTTGTGTTCTCGGCCGCCGGCAACGCGGATTTCGGTGCGGGGGTGAAGAAACCGGAAGAGACAGAGTACCTTCAAGCACCGTTGGGGAGTGAGTTGATCGCAGTTCTCTAGCGGCGTGCCTGCTACGGGGTGCAGTGTGTTTAGCGGGATGGAATCCGGCTTGACTTCGCGCAAGGCCATCGCAAGATCAATGAGATCCTCGTCTTTTTCTCCCATCCCGACAATGCCGCCCGAGCAAATTTCCAATCCGGCCGCCCGCGCATTCTTAATGGTGGAAAGACGATCCTGGAACGTGTGTGTGGTGCAGATCGTTGCATGAAAGGTTTCGCTCGTATTCAAGTTATGGTTGACACGATCGACTCCCGCGGCCTTCAGACGCTTAGCCTGCTGTTCGTTCATGAGACCCAGTGAGCAGCAAATCTGAATGGGAATCTCCTGCTTGATCGAGCGGACGGCTCCTGCGATTTCGTCTATCTCTCGATCCAAAGGGCTTCGACCGCTGATGACGATGCAATAGCGCTGGGCTTTCGAAGCCGCTGCTTGTCGAGCGCCCTCAATCATCTGTTGATGCGAAACGAGGTTATAACGCTCGATGGAGGCGGTGGAGATCGCAGATTGGGAACAGTAGTGACAATCTTCCTGGCAGGCGCCGCTCTTGGCGTTCTGCAACATCTGGAGGCGAACGTTCTTGCCGAAGTAACGGTACCGGACGGTAAAGGCGGCCTGGAGAAGATCCAGCAACTGCTCATCAGTAGTGTCGAGCACTGCCTGACATTCGCCTCTAGTCAGTATCTCGCTGCGCAAGGCTTTGTCAGCAAGTTCTCGATAGTCGACCATGAAATACTCCATACATCTGTCGAGGGCGAATTGATTACGATGTAGACGACTGCGCGTAAGTTTAGATGCCAGACGGCCGAAACCTACACGGTTTCAAAGGGAGAAGCAATGCCCTGATAGGGGACTGCTGAGACTGGAGGCGGACTGTTGTCTTGACCGGGCACAGCTTGAGCGGCAGTCGGCCAAGGCAGTGCGACCAACGTATTCCAAGTCCCGCAGCTGCGGCAACGCCCCGACCATTCAGTTGCTTCTTGCCGGCAGGCGGTACAGACATAGGGGACGACCACACGTTTTTTGAAATGGAGGGCCTTTTTGAGCTCGACCACAGCCTGCTCCATCTGCTGCTTGCGCAGATAGAGATTGGCCATAATCTTATGATAATCCGCCAATTGGTCCTGTACTCCTTCGACGGTCGAGAGAATGTCGAAGGCTTCATCGACCATTTCGAGTCGATAATAGAGCTTGCCGAGATAGAACTGCAGGGCAGGATTGTTCGGATCTTGGCGGAGGGCCTCCTGGTAGACACGGATAATTTCGCTGGGCTCGCCCTGTTCGAGGAAGAGTTCTTCGAGCCGGTGCAGGATGATGTTGCTGCGAGTCTTGGCATAGACCTTCTTGAGAATTTCCACAGCCTGCTTGGTTTTGCCTTCCCGGATCAATATTTCGCCGATACCGACGTAAGCCGGCAAGAATGTCCGGTCTTTCTTAATCGCGCCCCGGAAGTAGCGCCGTGCCTTGTCTGGGTGGCCTCTTTCCAGTAGCTGCCGTCCGACCTCGTACGTGCATCCGGTAAGGAGATGGGCCTCAGCCTTGCGTTCCGGCTCAGGCAGGTTGGCCTTCAGGAGGCGGTGTTGGATCTCGAGCGCCTCGCTCCATTTTTCGAGCCGGATTAGCAGATCGCGCTTGCGGATAAGCGCGGTGAGATTATCCGGCTCGATTTTGAGTATCCTTTGCAGTGTCTGCAAGGCGTCCTCATAGCGCTTTGCGCCTTCCAAGTCGTTTGCCAACTCCAGCAGAATTTCGATGTTGCGCTCGTCGACGCGATTCGCCCGTTGATGGAGGCGGATCGCTTCGGCGAAGTTGTTCTCCACGCGGTAAATGTTCCCCAGCCAGAGCAGCGAATCGATGCGATTCGGGTCCATAGCCAGCGCTCTTTCGAACAGGCCGATGGCTTCGACGGTGCGTTTCGACATGATGGCATGGGTGCCTTCTCGATGGAGCGCATCGATTTTTTCTTTCCTTCGTAACAGCCGCGAGCTTCGCCAATTGCCGATGACGTGGGCGGTTTGCCGCATGCCGACCGCCAAGGCCACGAGCACGGCGCCGACAGCCATGGAGAAGACAACAAGTGTGACCGGACTCATCTCAAACTGGATGGAGGGACTCAACCGGACTGAGACCGTTCCAGGGTTCAGTTCGCGGGAGTAGCTGTAGAGGAAGATTCCGGCGCTGACGAAGAAGATGGTGGTGAGAAGTCGAAGCATCAGTCTAGGCCTTTGTTTTTGCGGACCCCTTTTCTCGCTTCACGGATCGTGAGGCGGCAACCGCTTGTGTGGACAGCGGTTTAATCGGAATAGCGATACGTTTAGCATCGGCCCACAGCCGTTCAAGTGCGTAATGTTTCCTGACATCCTCCCTGAAAATATGGGCAATGACATCGCCGAAGTCCATCAAAACCCACTGTGACGACCGTATGCCTTCGACGCCAACCGGTTTGGCGCCGGAGCGAGAGAGGATACCGTCGATATGATCGGCGATAGCACTTGCTTGACGATCCGACTCCGCAGAGCCTATGACCAGGTAGTCAGCAACGGAGGTCAGCGGCGCTACCTGGAGGATGAGAACGTCGGTCGCCTTCTTATCGAGCATGGCCCGGGCAATGGCGAGGGCCGTGGACCTAACTGTTCGTGCGATCGCGCTCCTCTTGGTAGAGATGATGTTGAAGTATATAGGATTCTACTGATGGCGGCAACAGATTTGCCACCGGGAGTCCTCGGCGAACCCGGGTGCGAATGTCCGATGCAGAGATCGTGCAGGGCGGTAGATGGAGGCAGGTCAGGCATTGCGCCCCGAGAGGCACATCGAGTCGGGAAAGTTGTCCCGTATCCAGGTCCGCCAGCGAGGATCGTGGGATCGGTGGAAGCAGCGCCACGGTTGAGAGGGCTTGAAACGACAGACCGGGCCTGGAAAGGATGACGAATGGGCAGAGATCGAGCAATGCCCGTGGGTCGCGCCATGAGGGAAAATCCAGAAAGGCGTCGAGACCAATCAAGAAGAAGAGCTGGGTTTGTGTTCCATACTCTTGCTGCAGCAGGCGAACAGTGTCAATGGAGTAGGACTTTCCCGGTCTACGGATTTCCACATCCGAGATGGCAAGTGTGAGGTCGGAGGAGATGGCCAAACGGACCATCTCATAACGGTCCCTGGCCGATGCCATATCGCCGTTCTGTTTATGTGGAGGGTGATTCGTAGGGATGAAGAGAATCTGGTCTAGCCCGAGGTTCTCGCGTGCCTGGCGGGCAATGGCCATGTGACCGTTGTGCACAGGGTTGAAACTGCCGCCCAATAGACCTAGACGCATGCCTTAATGTTGAATGATCAATGTTGAATGTTCAATGTCGGAGTTCTGCGCGTCAATGCCTCATTCAACATTAAACATTACGCATTACAGATTGTCATAGGATGACTAAGTTGTCACGATGAATGACTTCCTCGTATTCCTGTGGTCCGAGTCGTTGCTGGATCTCGATCGTTTTGAGCCCTTTGATCCGTGCCAAGATGTCGGAGGGAAAGTTTACAAGTCCTTTGGCGAACTCTTTGCCTGCTTGGTCAAGGCAGCTGACTGCATCTCCTGTATCGAACAGACCACTGACATCCAGAATGCCTGAAGCCAGCAGGCTTTTGCCCCGTTGAGTCAGTGCCTCCACAGCTCCGCGGTCGAGTGTCAGGGTCCCTCGCGGTCTGAGGGTAAAGGCAATCCAATGTTTCCGACTGGTGAAGCGACGCTCCTTCGCGAGGAAAAGGCTGCCGCCTGATCCGCCGGCTAATACCTTTGGAAGGAGGCCGGCTTCTTGACCGTTCAGAATCAAGGTGGCCACGCCATATTCGCTGACCATCTTAGCGGCTCTGATTTTCGTTGCCATGCCGCCGGTTCCTTCGAATGATGTGGAAACACCGGCTCGCTCCTCCATCTCTTCGGTAATGTCAGGAATCAACGGAATCAGCTTGGCTGCGGGGTTTTTGCGTGGGTCTTCGGTGTAGAGGCCATCGATATCGGACAGGATAATCAAAAGGTCCGCGTCGACCAGATGAGCCACTTCGGCACCCAGCGTATCGTTATCTCCCACACGGATTTCATCCACAGCGACGGTATCGTTTTCATTGATGATAGGGATTACACCGAATCCGATCAGAGCGGTCAAGGTGTGGCGCGCATTGAGAAACCGCCGCCGATCGGCGAGGTCATGGTGTGTCAGTAAGATTTGTGCCACTTTGACGTTGAGCTGTTCAAACGATTTTTCATACGCCCACATGAGCCGGCTTTGGCCCACAGCTGCGGCTGCCTGCTTCACGGGAAGGTTCTTGGGGTATTCTTTCAGGTCCAGCTTCCTGATGCCGGAGACAATAGCGCCGGAGGAGACGATCAAAATTTCTCGCCCACTCGATCGAAGCTCTGCGATTTCATTCGCGAGCCGGTCGATCCGTTCAGGACGCAATCCTGTGTCTCGGGAAGCGACGAGACTGCTCCCGATCTTGATGACGATGCGCGTCGCCTGCTTTAGGAGTTCGTCTCGCATGGTATGGCTCGAAGCTGCGCGACCTGCTGCCCCACATAGGTGACGAGTTCTGTCAGCCCTTCCCTCGTAGCCGCAGAGATCGGGAAGCACGTATACCGATGGTCTGCACAGTACTTTTCCAACTCTCGTAAGCGTGCTCTGTCTCCAGCCACATCGATTTTCGTGGCGACTACTGCGAAGGGGCGTGTGGTGATCAGGTCATCGTATGCGGCCAATTCACGTCGCAGGATCTCGAAGCTCTTGACGGGCTCCTCGGAGGCCCATTCCGACACGTCGATCAGATGCAGCAGGAAGGATGTGCGTTCGATATGTCGAAGAAAGTGGCATCCCAATCCCTTTCCTTCGTGGGCACCCTCGATGATTCCGGGTATGTCTGCGACGGCAAAGCTATGCGATTCTCCCCAGTGAACGATCGCCAGGTTCGGCGTCAGCGTGGTAAAGGGATAATCAGCAATCTTGGGTCGTGCGGCCGAAATTGCAGCGATGAGTGTCGATTTTCCGGCGTTTGGAAAGCCTACGAGCCCGACGTCGGCCAACAACTTGAGTTCAAGCCTCAGCGATCGTTCTTCGCCTTCCGTACCCGGCTCGAATTCCGTGGGCACGCGATTTGTGGAGGTGGCAAAGCGGCTATTCCCGCGCCCGCCACGACCTCCATGCGCTCCCACGAACTGTTGCCCCGGAGCAACCAGATCGGCCAACACCTCATCGGTCTGATCATCAAAAATGACGGTGCCCACCGGAAGGGCCACGATCACATCAGTTCCAGTTTTTCCGGTACAATTGGCAGCGCCTCCTGCGCGACCCGGTTCAGCTTCGTAGTGTTTTTTGTACCGGAGATCGAGGAGCGTGGTCATGCGAGGCGACGCTTCAAACACGACATTGCCGCCGTGACCGCCGTCACCACCATCCGGCCCGCCTCGGGGCACAAATTTTTCCCGTCGAAAACTGCATGCGCCGTCACCGCCCCTACCGGCTTTAACATGGATACGGACTTCATCGACAAACATGGGCACACCGTTTCAGCGTGATGACTTATACGGACATGGTATTCGAGGGCCACCCCGTCGAGTTCCCGCTCGTGCCGGAAATCTTCGCGGGAACGTAACTGTGATGAGAGATGAGGATGAGAATGTCCTATGAAGCCGAGGTCACGGAGTAGACACTGACCTTTTGCCGTCCGCGACCGCGTTCGAACTTCACGATCCCTGTGATGCGGGCGAAGAGCGTGTGGTCTTTGCCGAGGCCCACGTTGAAGCCGGGAAAGAACTTTGTCCCTCGTTGACGGACCAAAATCGATCCGGCCTTCACTGTCTCTCCGCCATAAGCCTTGACTCCGAGATACTGCGGATTACTGTCGCGCCCGTTTCTACTCGACCCGCCGCCTTTATTTGTTGCCATGACTGATCCTTGCTAAGCTGTCTCGATTCCGGTAATGCGTAATTTTGTGAAACCCTGGCGATGGCCATTGGTCCGCCGATAGTTCTTACGCCGTTGTTTCTTAAAGATCGTGATGGAGCGCGTTCGGCCTTGATGGATGATTTCGGCTTTGACTGTGGCCCCTTTGACCAACGGTTGTCCGATCTTTATACCCCTGTCGCCATGAACCAGCCGAACCTGGCCGAGATCAATGGTCCTTCCGACTTCACCTGGAATAGACTCCACTTGGACCAATGATCCGGTTTCGACTCGATATTGTTTGCCACCGGTTTCAATGATTGCATACATAAGTCCCTGTCTCCATTACAGAAGATGACTGTCTAACATAGAGGTTTCAAGCCTGTCAAGGCAACGTATACCTCTCCCTAAGATTTCACTAAGATTTCACTTCGTTCTGGTTTCACCGACAAATCGCGCCCCCTCGTTCGGGGTACCCTATTTGTGGGCTAGCCTGCCCTGGCTGCCAGGCGTATGCTGCTGTTGAAATTTGTTGAGCCATTTCATGAGATCGGAGAAAAAGATGGCTGTCGCACCGAACTCTCGCCCTTTTAAGCCGAGAACCACCCGATTTGTGCTCCGCCCCTATCGTCGCATACCGACCTGGCTTGTTCTCTATTATCTCAGTGGGGAATGTGTGGGGAAAGGTGTAGCAACCAATCTGTCCCAAACAGGTATGCGGATACAAGGTGATCATGCGATTGAGTCTGGTACCGATTTGGTATTGCGGGTTACGTTTGCAGACGATTGCCCGCCGATTGAAATTGAACGAGCGACGGTTCGGTGGGTGGACGGATATGATTTCGGCCTGCATTTCGTCCACCTCAGTCCAATGGCCTCGAAGCATATCAGCGACACATTGAGCGAGCAGATTCGTGCCCATCAATCGCCTGCCTGAACGTCCTTCGTGCTCACTCGTGCTGCCGGCCATACAAGTCCTGTTTGCTTGACGCTTCTTCAGGCCCGCTGTTATATTTCGAACTCGGCGCTCGATAGCACGCGTTGTCTTCGTTGCCTATGTTTGACCCAAAAGGAAAAATTTGGATGGACGGATCGTTCGTCGATTGGGCGGACGCGCATGTCCATGTGATGACCCATTCCCTCCATTATGGTCTGGCTGTGTTCGAAGGCATTCGCTGTTACAAGGGGAAATCCGGCTCTGTGATTTTTCGCCTGCAGGAACATGTCGATCGTCTGTTTGAGTCTGCTCATATCGGCATGATGCAGATACCTTTCGACAAGAAACAGGTCGCAGCGGCCATTGTGGAAACGGTCATGGTGAATAAGCTGGAAGCCTGCTATATCCGCCCGCTCGTCTATATCGGGCATGGAACAATGGGAGTCTATCCCGGCGACAACCCGATTAAACTGGCCATCGCGGCCTGGGCCTGGGGCGCCTATCTTGGAGACGATGCGCTTGTGAACGGGATGCGGGCTCGCGTATCTTCGTACACACGTCATCATGTCAATGTCTCTATGACGCGAGGGAAAATTTCTGGCTACTACGTGAATTCGATTCTTGCAAAAAGGGAAGCAAAAGCGGACGGCTATGACGAAGCGATCTTGCTCGATACCGAGGGGTATGTGTCCGAAGGGACGGGGGAGAACATTTTCATTGTGCGGAGAGGGCAGATTAAAACCACGCCGCTCACCTCCATCCTTGACGGTATCACCAGAAGTTCCGTCATTGATCTCGCGCGGGAACAGCGTATTCCTGTTGTGGAGGAACGGTTCACACGCGATGATATGTATATCGCCGATGAAGTGTTCGTGACCGGGACTGCCGCCGAGTTGACGCCGGTAAAGGAGATCGACAACCGCCGCATTGGAACCGGCACACCTGGTCCCATTACCCTATCGCTGCAAAAGGCATTCTTCTCTATCGTGCATGGAGAGGACCTCGCCCACGAGGCGTGGCTTACCCGAATTTAGTCAGACGGTCAACAGGCTCAGCCCATACCCTTCCGTCCCTCTTCGGCATTCCTGATATCTGTGAAATGGATCTCTGCCGTCGTGCGAATCTCGCGGGAATGGCACGAAAAGCGAAACAGATGGAAGTTCCCATGTAGCGAGGGGAGCCCCTTGTGCGCGTCCGGCTTGTCTTGCCTGGATTTACTGTTAGTGTCCGCTGGAAGAGGAGTCGCCAGGAGTGTGGCTCTCGGCGGCTGGAGCTGCAGGCGGAGCGGGTGCAGTATCCGCGGGAGGCTGAGAACTCTCTTTCTTATTGAGATCGATAACTGTGGAAGAAAACGCCCGTTCTTTAGCGAGGATAGCCAAGCCGAGCGAAGTCAGCATGAAGATGGCTGCAACGACGACCGTGAATTTGCTCAAAAAATTTGCAGGACCGCGGCTACCGAAGACGGTCTGGCTGGAACCTCCGAACGCTGCCCCGATTTCAGCTCCTTTTCCTGACTGCAAAAGAATTGCGCCGACCATTAGAAAACAGACCATGACATGAATGACGATCAGGAGTATATACATGGCGCTCCGATGAATTAGGTACGCTGTCTCTGAGCAACGGCGATGATTGTAGCAAACGAATCGAGATTGAGACAAGCCCCTCCAACCAATGTTCCATCGATCTCGTCAGAGGCAAGGAACAACTCGATGTTCTGCGTTGTGACGCTTCCTCCGTATAGAATTCTGAGGGCCGATGCCGGTCCGCTACTCCATCTGGCCTCGACGAACGTCCGAATCGATCCGTGAACGGCGACGGCCTGTTCGGTGGTGGCGGCGTAGCCTGTGCCGATGGCCCAGACCGGTTCGTAGGCGATCGTCACGTTCGCCAGGTCCTCTGTTGTGAGCCCTCCCAGGCTGCCGCTGAGTTGAGCGGTGACGACCGATTCTGTGCGACATGCCTCACGATCCGCCAGCGATTCTCCCACGCACAAGATCGGAGAGAGTCCGTGCCTTAGCGCAGTCCGAACCTTCTTCTGAATAGTGTCGTCTCGTTCGCCGAACAGTATGCGACGTTCAGAATGGCCGACTATCACATACAGGCAGCCCAGATCGCGCAACATCGGAGCGGATACTTCACCGGTGAAAGCCCCGTACGTTTCCCAATGTACATTTTGAGCGCCGAGGCTGACCCAGGAAGAAGAACCTAACGCATTGCGAGCCGATTCGAGGGCTGTATAGGGCGGTGCAATGACCACGTCAGCGTTAGGCGATGCAGGCACTCGTTCGCGGAGCTCGCGAATGAAGGCCGCAGCCTCCGAAGCTGTCTTGTTCATCTTCCAATTGCCGACGATCAGAGGTCTGCGCACAAATGTCTCAAGGCTCGAAGATGGTAGAGGGAATGCACTCAAGCGACGAGTGCGATTACGCGGCCCGATCCGGAAGGGCGGTCAATCCCGGCAGTTGTTTGCCTTCGAGCAATTCCAGTGCGGCGCCGCCTCCGGTTGAGATGAACGACATATTCTCCGACTCGCCGGCTCGGTGCACGGCCAGCGCTGTTTCGCCTCCGCCGACGATCGTCAGTGCATAGGCATTGGCTATCGCGTGAGCCATCGCGAGGGTGCCTCGGGCGTAGGCGTCGATTTCAAAGACACCCATCGGTCCATTCCACAAAATCGTCTTGGCGTTCTGGACGGCTTCGTTGAAGAGTTTGACTGAGGCCGGGCCTATGTCGAGTGCGCACCACCCTTTCGGAATTTCCTGGACCGGCACAATCTTCGACTCTGCTCCGGGCTCGTGGCTGGCTGCAACGACACAATCGACCGGCAGATAGAATTTTACGCCGCGGGAAAGAGCATGTTCTTCGATGCCTTTCGCAAAGTCCAACATGTCGTTTTCGACCAGGGAGTTGCCGATTTCCAGCCCCTTCGCCTTTAAGAAGGTAAAGGCCATGCCGCCGCCGATGATGACTTTGTCGACGCGCTTGCCCAAATTCTCGATGACGCCGATCTTCCCCGACACTTTCGCCCCACCGAGAATGGCGACGAAAGGCCGAACGGGGTTTTCGACGGCTCCTTCGAGGTATTCGATTTCCTTTTTAAGGAGAAAGCCGGCAGCTGAAGCGGGAATAAATTTCGTGATTCCGACAGTGGAGGCATGAGCCCGGTGTGCCGCGCCGAATGCGTCGTTGATAAAGACATCGCCAAGCGCCGCCAGGGCTTTCGAGAAGCCGGGGTCGTTTTCTTCTTCCTCCCGATGGAATCGGAGATTTTCAAGGAGCAGGACATCGCCGGGCTTCATCTTGGCGACGAGCCCTTCGACGGCCTGGCCGACACAATCCGGCGCAAACAGAATGTCTTTGCCCATCAATCGCCCAAGGCGTTTTGCCACTGGGGCCAGACTGTACATGGGCTCGAACGTTCCCTTCGGTCGGCCAAGGTGCGAACACAGGATTACTTTGGCGCCGTCGTCAACGGCTCGATTGATAGTCGGCAGGGTCGAGCGAATGCGGGTGTCGTCGGTGATTTGATGCGAATCGTCCAACGGGACGTTGAAGTCGGCGCGGATGATGACACGCTTGTCCCGCAGCACGACGTCGTCAATCGTTTGTTTGAGCAGTTTCATGACGGCTCCGTCGGATCGGTTCTTCCGGCAAAGGGAGTCAGTATGAATCAGAATTGAGGCGGGCAGGGACTTGCCCCGGCAGCGCTCAGCGTCCCTTCGCTCCTGCCGCGATCACCTTGATCAGGTCTCGAACACGGCATGAATAGCCCCACTCGTTGTCGTACCAGGCTGTCACCTTGACGAGCCGCTTGTCGATGGCCATTGTGAGCGGGGCATCGAAGGTTGCCGAATGAGAGTCGCCCTTTTGATCGATTGAGACGATCGGATCCTCTGAATAGAGCAGAATGTCCTTCATCGGGCCGTTCGCGGCTTTTCGGAACGCAGCGTTAATTGATGCGACGTCGCAGTCCTTCTCGGTTTCAACGGTTAGATCTACCAGCGAGACATTCGGTGTAGGGACGCGAATGGCGAGACCGTCGATCTTGCCCTTGAGCTGCGGCAGCACCAAATGCAGAGCCTTTGCCGCCCCGGTACTGGTTGGGATCATCGACATCCCTGCCGCACGCCCGCGCCGCAAGTCTTTGTGCGGCAGATCGAGCAACTGCTGGTCGTTGGTGTAGGAATGGATCGTGGTCATGACGCCGTGCTTGATGCCGAAATTATCCAACAGAACTTTGGCTACGGGGGCTAGACAATTGGTCGTGCAGGAGGCGTTGGAAATGATGTGGTGCGTTTTCGGATCGTACGCCTCGTCATTGACGCCCAGCACAATAGTGACATCCGGGTCTTTCGCCGGTGCGGAGATAATGACGTGCTTGGCTCCGGCAGAGAGGTGTTTCCCTGCCCCTTCGCGGTCGGTGAAACGTCCGGTCGATTCGATGACGATGTCGACCTCCAGATCTTTCCACGGAAGCTCTTTGGGGTCTTTTACCGCAAGCACCTTAATGGGCTTGCCGTCGACGAGAATCTGATCGCCTTTCGCTTCGACGCTTCCATGAAATGTCCCGTGTACTGAATCGTACTTCAAGAGGTAGGCCAGCGTTTTTGCGTCTGTGAGGTCGTTGATTGCGACGAAGTGTAGGTCGGGATCACCGAGTGCTGCCCGGAGGACATTCCTCCCGATCCGTCCAAATCCGTTAATACCGATCCGTATAGCCATGATGGATCATTCCTCAAGAAAAAATAGGCCGGTTAAATTCCCCGGCCAGAACGAAGCCGATAGTATCGACGCTCCTGGGCCATGTCAAGCCGTACCGAAGCGGTAATTCTGAGCCATGTCAGACGATATCCCAACACTACATGAGCCGAATGCCGACAAAATTGGTGCAGAGTTCGTGGAACGGTACCTTGCGTCTATGTCTTTGGGTTCGCTAGAGTTTGGCGATTCCAGTATGAAGCATTTCCCCCTGAGGTATCGGTGAATCTCTTCGAACAGACCAGACAGGTGTTGGAGTGGTCCAGGTTGCTGCAGGCTCTAGCAGAGCATGCCCAGTCTACAATGGGAGCGGCGCGCTGTCGCGCCCTCGAATTGTCAGACACTCTTCACGATTCGCAGAGGCGCCAACAGGAAACAACGGAGATGGCGCGACTTCAAGCATCCGGAGAGGGTCTGCCGACTTTGGGATTTCCGGATATTCGCAATCCCCTCTCCCGGGCAAAAAAAGGAGCGGTGTTGGAGCCGCACGAACTCCGAGATTGCGCGATGGTATTGGAATTGCTGGAGGAGACCCGCCATTTTGTAGAGCGACATCAACATGCTGCTCCCACGCTGTCGTCCTCTGTACATGCAGTGGGATCGGTCGCGGAATTGCGGCCGGTAAAAACCACACTGGATCTTGCGGTCCACTCCGATGGCTCGATCAAAGAGTCGGCAACGCCGGAGTTGCGGCATCTGAGTCATCAGGCACAGGGACTTAAGCAGCAGATGCGGCATCAGATGGATCAGATCCTGCACTCCCGTCGCTATGAAGATGTCTTGCAGGAACAGTACTTTGCCCAGCGGGAAGGCCGTTACGTCATTCCGGTCAAGGCCGACATGCGTGGGCGGGTTCCAGGAATCGTGCATGATGTCTCGTCCAGCGGGGCGACGGTGTTTATCGAACCGCGCGAGTTGGTTGAGCTGAACAATTCGATCAAAGTGGCGGATCTCGAAATCGAACAGGAAGTGCGTCGCATTCTCCGTGAGTTGTCCGCCCTTGTCGCGGCACAGTCCGAGGTCGTGCTGGCGGGACTCGATGCGCTGGCCGTCCTCGACGGCATCTCGGCGCGGGCATCGTTTGGTCGTCAACTGAAGGCGAGTCCGGTCGGGCTCAACGCAGAAGGGCGCGTCCGTCTGCTGCGCGCCAGGCATCCCTTACTCGTGTTGTCGAAAGCGCAGGTGGTTGCCAACGATATTCTCCTGGATGAATCGATTCACGTCCTCGTGATATCGGGTCCCAATACGGGCGGGAAGACCGTGATCCTTAAGCTCGTCGGCCTCTTTGCCTTGATGGTCCGGGCCGGATTGCACCTGCCCTGCGATCCGGAGTCCGAGATGGCAATCTTTCCCGACGTATATGCCGATATCGGTGATGCTCAAGATCTGGCCCGCGATCTCTCCAGTTTTTCCGCGCATATGACCCAAATGAGCCAGTTGCTTGATGAAGCGGATCGTCAGCATAGAGACCCCACCAATGCCGTTCCACGGCAATGGCTGGTCCTTCTCGATGAACCGGTGACATCGACCGATCCGACAGAAGGAGCAGCCCTGGCCGAAGCGCTGCTCTGCCGACTGGCTGCGCTAGGGATGAAAGTCGTCGCAACTACGCACTACGGGTCGCTCAAGGCTTTAGCCCACACGATGCCTGGCTTCGCAAACGCTGCGGTCGAATTCGACGTGGCTACGCTCTCTCCGACCTATCGGCTCTTCATGGGGGTACCAGGCGGGTCGTCCGCTCTTGAGATTGCAGGTCGATTGGGGATGGATCGGGCCTTACTCAATGAAGCGAGGCAAAAACTCCATAAAGACGACAGAATAATGGAGACGATGCTCCACGATCTGCAAGCCAAGCAGCGTCAGTTGGCCGACGACCTGACCCGTGCCGTCGAGGCTAGACGGGAGGCGGAACAGGCCGAACAACGAGCGAAGGCGCAGTTGGCTCACTTGGAGGATACTGAACGGGAGGCTCGGAAGGGGCTCAAGCAAAAACTCAGTGAGCAGTTCAGTCGCGCGCGAGCGGAAGTACAAGCCACGGTCGATGCAGTCAAGGGCGAGCAGAGGTTGATCAAGGCCAAAGCGGCAAAACAACGATTGTTCGAGCTTGAGGAACGGACGAGAGCTGAATTGGCTCCGATGAGCACCCCGATTCCACTTGAGCAGTTAGAGGTAGGGGACCAAGTCGAAATCAGTGGGCTCGGCATGACCGGCACACTATTAGAACTGCCACAGGGGAAGAAACGTGTGAGGGTGAAGGTCGGGGAGGGGGAAGTATTGGTCACAGTGGCGAATCTCGTCGGCCTCTCAAGAGGGCGTACGATACCGCCGCCAGCCTCATCATCGAGTCCTCACCGGGTCTCGATGGGCGGTGGATTGGGGCTGGACGAACAGACCGTCGTCGATGTCCGTGGGAAGGCGGTGGACGAGGCGCTGGATGACGTGGTTGCGGCTCTGGATCGCGCGACCTTGGCCGGTACGCCGTTTCTCCGCATTATCCATGGCCATGGCACCGGGAAACTCAAATCGTCGTTACGAGGCTACTTAAAAGAGTCGCCCTATGTGACACGGTTCCGACCGGGAGATCGCGCAGAGGGCGGAGATGGCGCGACCATCGCGACGTTACGCTAGGAGGAAGAGAGGGGATGGGGCCTGATGATCTTCTGTGCTCGCGGAACGCGCACGTTCAGAAGGTTTGGCGCAAAGGCGTGAAGAGCTTTCTTTGCTCCCGGAACGCGCGCCCTCAGAAGGGCCTCGCTCGACGGCCGCACGTAGACCACCATGGATGCCCTTCCCAGAGGGGGAAAGAAAGCGAGCTTGGAAGGATCAATTAGACGGAGGGTGGTTTACTCGATGCGCGCAGTGAATGAAAACCTGGCCGCTCCCTTTTGCAGAGGGCCACGCAATCTCAGGAGATGAGAGGGCGGGCTAGGCCAGCGATTCGACGGCGACGCGTAATCGCTCGGTCAGTTCCGTCGCCGCGACCGGCTCCTCCGAAGCGCGCGCAACTTCGATCGGATCTCCGACGATGACGCGCAACCGCGGGAAGCCGATTCTGCCCAGCGAGAGGGCCCGCGCTGTGCCGACGAGACGGACCGGCACAAGCGGCGCCCCCGTTACCAGCGCCATGCGCGCGGCGCCCCGGTGCCACGGACGGTTGCCGCGAACGGCTCCCTGGGGGAAGATCGCGACTGCCTGTCCTGCCTCGAGAGTCTGCCGCATATGTGCGAGAGCGAGGTGGTCGCTGCAGCCGCGCTTGATTGGGATCGCCCTGAGGCTGTTGAGCGCCCATGCGAACAGTCGAGATCGCCAGAGTTCCGCCTTCGCAAGGAAACGCAATTCCCGCGGGATCGCTGCTCCCAGGACGATCCCGTCGATGACTGAGTCGTGATTCGGTGTGATGATAGCGGGTCCGGCAGTGGGAATGCGATCGGCGCCGATCACTTCGAGTCGGTAGATGGCGCGCACCAAGGTGCCGAAGAAACGGCGGACCTGTGCATAGGTCTGAGGGGAGGACGGGATAAGATCTGCCTCTTTGTTCGTCCCATAACCGACGAAAGTTTCCATCGATGATTCCATCAGCTCTCCTCCTTGTCCTTGACGGATGTGTTCTAGCGAAACGTTGGCTATTAGGCCGTCTTGTTTCAGCGCAGTTCACTTGACCGGCCCAAACTCGGCGATTCGGCCCACGATGAACGCGGATTGCAACCACCGCGCGAGGGCCTGGTTCGCTGCAGCGCATGGTTAGGTTTCAACTCTGTTTCGCTTCTCTTGTTTCCAGGCTCCCCAGGCAAAGAAAAACCCCACCGGTGCGCTGATGAGGCACACCCATGCCAGAGGAGACGATTCTGCGAACATCCAACCGGCAAGAGCGGTATAGATCGCTGCTCCGACAAAGTAGACATACCAAGGAATCTTGTCTTTCTTTTTTAAAGGTGTGTCGGTTTGCGATGTCATTTGCGTGTCTCCTTGCGTTCGAGGTGTCTAAAGGCTAGATGGCTAGTCACCCATACCAGCCCGGCCCATTTGCCGAACTGGTCGAAGGTGCGCTCGATATAGACCGAACCGTTGTGGGCTGACCGCCGGGTGCTTACGAACGGAGGACCGCCCACCAATTCCGCAGCCATCTCGATCGTACGAGCTTGTATCCGAGCCAGACACAGAGCAGCACGCCGAGCAATGGTACTACCCCAACATTCACCAACTTTTGATAATCGGTCATCTGTACTCGCAAGAGATACTGGTAACGGGAAGGACTCCGCCCCTCCGCGGTAATGATGACTCTGTACAGGCCCTCATCCAGATTGGTTTCGCCACTGATTACTCCAGCCGGGTGACGGCTCGGACGCCAGTCTGCTACCGTCTGGGCTTCTGCCTCATTCCTCCCGTTCCCCTTCACGATCTGCAGACCCACCGGCACGTTACGCAATGCCGGGTCCACGAGGTCCACGACAAGGAATGTCTCGCCTGTCTTGGGAATGTCCGTGCAGTATTGAGCTTTCAACTCGTGTTGCGGCTGGTAGGCGTTGAAATGGACCGCACTCTCACCTACCCAACGCACGCAAGGGTCTACTTCCAACTCCTCTCCGCCATGCGCAGCCGCTGTGCCGGGGTACAGTGCGGCAACAAGAAGGAGCACCATAACGCCTGCTCGTGTTATGTTCTTAATCATGGTCAACCCTCCTGTTTTGGACCCTTGCTAAGGTCTGATCCGTGCTGCTCTCCTCATCACTGCCGATAGGTCCACGTCTTACTCTGGTCAACCGGTTCTGTTGCGTACTGAGGAGACAGGCCCCTCCGGGGTGTTAAGAGGGTCCCATCTACCTCAGCGGGAGACGCCGTGCTGACTCACGGCGCCACCAATCCTCCAGATATACGTGCGCATGGACGAAGCGTCCTTACACGGTTGTCAGTGCCGGGCTCGATGCTGCTGCCTGCGACATGAGGCGTCGATGTGCAGCAATCACGAGATCGACAATCGCCCCACAGTTGATGCAGCGCTGTCCCCAAAATCCGTCGCCACCAGACCCGAGCACAAGGTCTTCAAACTCCTCAAACACCATCAATCCCCCACAGCGTGTGCACCTCATCGCATGTCTCCTTCCTTGATGGGGTCTTGCGTCAGATACTTCGGACCTTTCCCACTGGTGTTTCTGCTAGAATTTTGAGCATCTGCATATGTGCGTTTGCGCCTCAGTGATTGTCCATGATGGCTCTAAGCTCACTGCCGGTGATCACCTCACGATCGAGCAGGGCTTTTGCTCCTTCTACGAGTGCGCGCTTCTTTTCAGCTAAGAGCCATCTCACGCGATCATATTGCTCGTCGATGATGCGGCGCACTTCGCAGTCGATCTCGCGGGCGGTCTCCTCCGAATAGTCGCCTTTCTCCTGAGGCGCTTGAATCTGCATGATGAGAGGCTGGCGTTCACGATCCAGGGTAACAGTGCCCAGCTTCTCGCTCATCCCGTAGGACTTGACCATGCTCTTGGCAATGTCCGTCGCCCTGACCAGGTCGTTCTGCGCTCCGGTAGACGCCTCGCCGAAGATCAATTCTTCCGCATTCCGCCCTCCGAGCAGGACGGCAATCTTGTTCTCCAGTTCCGTCTTGGCCATCAGAAAGCGGTCCTCCGTCTGGAGTTGAAGGGTATAGCCCAACGCGGCAATCCCCCTGGGGATGATGGAGATTTTCTGTATCAGGTCTGCGCCTGGGAATGACAACGCCACCAAGGCGTGACCTACTTCATGATGGGCGACTCGTTCCCTCTCCATCTTGTTGAGCACCCGGTTCTTCTTTTCCAACCCCGCCACGACCCGCTCCACCGCTTCTTGCAATTCCGACAGACCCACCTGCTCTTTATTCCGACGCACGGTCAACAGTGTCGCTTCATTGATGATATTGGCGAGGTCGGCGCCCGAGAACCCGGGGGTCATCGCGGCGATCATCTCAAGGTCTGCATCGGGCCCCAGGGTCACCTGTTTGGCATGGACGCGCAAGATAGCCAGGCGGCTGATCTTATCCGGGCGATCGACCAAGACTTGCCTGTCGAACCGGCCTGGCCGCAACAGTGCAGGATCCAAGATTTCAGGCCGATTGGTCGCCGCCATCAGGATAACGGCGATGCGGGGATCGAAGCCGTCCATCTCGACCAGCAACTGATTCAGGGTCTGTTCACGCTCCTCATGCGCCATGGGTCCCGCGCCACGGGCTTTTCCCAATGCATCCAGTTCGTCGATGAAGATAATACAGGGCGCCTTGATCTTCGCCTGCTCGAACAGATCTCGCACGCGGGAGGCTCCCACTCCCACAAACATTTCCACAAACTCGGACCCGCTGATGCTGAAAAACGTCACGCCTGCCTCTCCTGCCACAGCGCGAGCCAGGAGCGTCTTGCCGGTTCCAGGAGGACCGACGAGCAAGATGCCTTTCGGAATCTTTCCTCCGAGACGCGTGAATTTTTCCGGCGTCTTGAGAAAATCTATCACCTCGCGCAGTTCTTCCTTCGCCTCGTCCACACCGGCCACGTCCGCGAAGGTGACCTTCGTGTCCTTCTCGGCATAGATCTTCGCCTTCGACTTCCCCACGGTCATGAACCCTTTTTGACCCTGTCCAAGCCCGTGACCGAGGCGCCGAATCACAAAAAACCAGATACCGACAAAGATCAGCGCAGGAATGACCCACCACATAATGTCTCGCAAGAACGTACTCTCAATCATGCCGGTGAACTTGACGTTGCGTACATTGAGTTCCTTGACTAAATCAGGATCTTCAACCCGGACAGTCGTAAACAGCTTCGGTTCTTTTGATCCTTCTTCCGGCTTCAGTTTCCCGAGCAATGACTGACGAGTGACCGTGACTTCCGCCACGTTCCCGGCCGCCAGGAGCGTCTTGAATTCGCTATACGGAAGCTCTTCAAGCATCTGCATAGGCGTTTTGAAATTGTGCACGAACATGACTGCCCCAATCGTGAGAAAGGCACACAGGACCGAAAAGGAGATTTTTTTATTCACTGGCATCGCGATGAGTTCCTTTCTCTGTCACGACTTAAAGAAGAGCCCAGTATTCTGACCTGTCGTGCTTTCTTAGGCTCCTTGCTGAAGGGCTGAGAAACGGAAATCCGTCGGATAATTATGGACATTCGCAAACCGTCGCATTCAGTTTTAATCGGTACTCGCTATCCCAACGGCTAAGGTTGGAAGTAACCAGTTGCAAGTACCAGACACATTAAAATCACGGCACCAAGAATAATGAAAATGACGCCCTTCATGGTGTGAACTCCTCGTTGAAAAACTATAAGTGGCATTAGCATTCGGCCTTAGGGCCTGAGGAGGCCCGTTGCCAGTGCCAGGCACATCACAAGCACGGCACCAAGAATAATGAAAATGACGCCCTTCATGGAGTCATCTTTTTTTTGAAAAGTAGTACTTGCCATTGGAACTCCCTCCTTTTATATGTGCTGCTGTGGTTGTCTGAACTGCATCGCCTTATCCTTCTCTGCCCTTCTCACGGCTCATCCACTCCCGTATGTACGGCCAACAATTGAGGAGCTGGACACCGTTTGTTTCACAGGCGTTCAGAAATCGAATGATCTCAACATCCACGAGCGTCACTCCGTTGAGGTCCAGTGCAATCCGCGACCGAGCGCCTTCAAGTTGCGTCTTCAATTCATCCAGATGCTTCGCTTGCAGCCGACCGCTCAGCCAAATCATCGTCTTGAGACGGCGGGTTTCTTTTTCAAACTTTATTGTCATCTTCGATCTCTGCAACCTAGACGGCAACAAAGAGTGCAATGAAGAGGCCAATCGTAAATCTGTGACATATTTACGATTAGCGTGGAAAAGACTGCCGAAATTTCAGCAATTGCTGAATGATCGGCAAACGAGGCAGAAGTATCCGGAGACGCGATAATTTCACGAACCGATTGTGTGGAGGCGGTGTAGAAGGGGCGAAGTCAGAAAAACAGTCTAACCCAGAAGGTAATGATTCACGAGAGACTGGCACTTAGGGTTGGCGTGCAACCTAAGATTCGGTCTCTTTATCGTGCGTAGTCGGCTTGGCGAGTTTTGAAGCGATGCTTGTTAATTCCCAGGGCCGTGATTTTCGACTCAAGCGTCTGTCTCGGGAGTCCAAGCTTGGCAGCGGCGCCGGTAGGGCCGCTGACCTGGCCTCCGCAATCCGCCAACGCGGCTTCAATGATGTCCTTTTCTTGCTCGGCAAGTGTGGCGCCTAGGGGAATCACCGACCCCGACAGCCGGGGTTTTTCCCGTTTCAACCAGGTCTCGTCAACGGAAAATGTTTCGCTCTCGCACAGCACGATAGCTCGCTGGATGACATTCTGTAGCTCGCGAATGTTGCCGGGCCAGTCGTAGGCCTGAAACAGATCCAAGGTTTCTTTCTGTATATTCTTAATTTTTTTCCCGGCCTTCTTCGCGTAGCGTTCAATCAAGTAGGTGACGAGTAACGGGATATCGTCCATCCGTTCGCGTAAGGGGGGGACCTGGATTGGAAAGACATTTAGCCTGTAAAAGAGATCCTGGCGAAATGTGCCTGCCGCCATGGCTGCCTTCAGATCGCGATTTGTGGCGGCCAGCACGCGCGCATTCACGGAAATCGCGCGGTTGCCGCCGACCCGTTCAATCTCCCCCTCTTGGAGCACTCTCAGCAAAGCGATTTGGGTTTCGGCGGGCAGGTCCCCGATTTCGTCAAGGAAGATCGTCCCGCCATCGGCCAGTTCGAATCGACCGAGACGCCGTTGCATCGCCCCCGTAAATGCTCCTTTTTCGTGTCCAAACAGCTCAGAGGCAATGAGCGAAGCGGGGATCGCCGCGCAATTGACGGTAATAAACGCCCGGGATGACCGCTTCGAGCGCTTGTGAATGGCCCGAGCGATGAGCTCCTTGCCCGTCCCGGTCTCACCCAGCACGAGTACCGTGGAATCCGACGGCCCCACTTTGGCGACTTGCGTCAATATTGTGCGGATGACGTCCGACGAGCCGACGATTTCTTCAAACATCGAAGACTGATCGATCTCTTCGCGCAACGCCAAGTTTTCTTTTTGCGTCCTCTCTTCGTCTCGTTTGCGGTCGTCGATGTCGGTTCCCGTCGCGTACCAGCGAATGACCTGTCCTTCTTCGTCCTGCAAGGGGTTATAGCGGATCAGAAGCCACCGATATTGCCCATCCTTCCGGCGAGCACGTAGCTCCAATTCAAATGGGGCTTCGCGTTCGAGCGCATGCTGGAGCTCGTTCTGTGATCTCTCGATATCATCAGAGTGAAAAAATCGTGCGCGAAAGTCATCCGCCATGACATCTTCCAAGCTCAGCCCGCTGTAGTCGAGCACAAATCGATTCGCATAGAGAGTTTTCCCATCGGGTCCCAGGACACAAATGAGTTGAGCGATCGCGTCTGTGATGCGTCGCAACTCCTGTTCATCTTGGCGGAGCTTCTCCTCCCTATGCTTATGCTCAATAGCGACCGTCGCCAGATGCGTGATCTGTCCGATGAGGTGTTGATGGTACGCACTAGGGCTACCAGGTTCGCGCGAGTAAATCGCAAAGGTGCCCAATACTTTTTCATCGGATGACCGTATCGGAGTGGACCAGCAAGCCCGCAGTCCATGCGCCATTGCCAGCGTGCGCCATTCATATGTGTCCCATCGTGTGTCCGACGCGACATCGGCAGCAATCACTTGTTCTTTGAGAAATGCCGCCATGGCGCATGGACCGGAATAGATATTCACAGGTCTGCCATGGATCGACTCGTTGTAGCTGAGGGGAAGACTGGGCGCTGCACCGTGCTTCAATCGATGGCTGATTGGATCGACCAGCACGATTCCACAGAGGGATCCGCTCGCAAGATTTTCGATGAGCCGGCACAACGCATCAAGGATTTCTGAGAGCGTACATCCGGTGGCGAGCATCTCGAGTAGGCGATTTTCTCCGGCAAGCAATGCCTCAGACTGTTTACGGTCTTCAACGGCATAGGAGAGGTCATCAAGTGTGCCTGATCGCTGATTGATTTCAGTGTGACGGTCGGTGTTCATCTGACTCTCCTGAGTGGTAGGTTCTGTCACGACCAGCTCAGAGGGATGTTCGTCTGTCTTCCGTCTTGCTGACGAACGCTCTCGCCACCTCATTACGCGAAGCCTACGCCCTTGGCAAAGCCTTCAACAGAGGGTTGCCGATTGCACACCTGACGGTGTTGGCGTAGACGTCTAGATCATATCACAGTTGATCAATTATACGCCCGGTGCTCGTCAGAAATCACTAGCCTGATTATCAACGGGTGCCGTAAGCCTTTATGTTGGGCGTCATGCATCGGCACAGAGGTTCGTGTCTCTACCCTGTCAATCGGTCCTGGCATAAGAAGGGAAACCCTTCAGGCCTAGTAAGTAGGGAACCTTGATATCATTCGCCCTTCTTAATCTGGTTCCATACAGCCGCTGCGAGTGTTCCAAAGTGAATGCTGATTTTTCGGCACCGTGCTGATAATTCAGCAGCTCGTCATCGGCACGTCATTTTGTTTGCTGCAGAAATTCTCGAACGAAATCGCTCATTCCAATGAAGTTTCAGCATCAGCGATGGCTAAGTCACGCGGGATTTCTACTGGAATGTGAATTGCTGTTGGGCATCATTATGAATTGACGGTTACATCTGTGGATCTCATGAGAAAGGAGGAGGTGGTAATGGCAGGTAAGATCTTTCGCAGGGGTTTGCACGACCACCCCGCATGGGTGGTTCTCAAGCACATGAAGGGAGGGTAAGAACATGGCAAGCACAACAACAATGGGAGGGAGCGAACCCGGATATGATATGTCGCTTTGGTATGACTCCAGGCCTCTCAAGATCGGCTGGTTCGCAATGTTGGCGGCAGTGGGTGCCGAGGTCGTCTTTCAGCGTGTCTTTGGCTACTCCCACGGCTTGGACTCCATGACTCCGGAGTTCGAAAACGTCTGGATGGGGCTCTGGCGCTTTAATGTGATTGCCAACGTCATCTTCGCGGCTGCGACCCTCGGTTGGATTTGGCAAACGCGGGATCGCAATCTGGCCAACTTGGACCCCAAGAAAGAGCTCAAACGGTATTTTTACTGGATGATGTGGCTTGCGGTGTACGTCTTCGGCGTATACTGGGCGGGGAGCTACACCCTTGAGCAGGATGCATCGTGGCACCAGGTGATCATTCGCGATACGAGCTTCACGGCCAGCCATATCATTGCCTTCTACTTCACCTTCCCGCTCTACATCACCTGTGGTCAGGCGGTTTGGCTGTATGCCAGGACCCGGCTGCCGCAGTACAGCAAGGGCATCTCGTTCCCCTTAGTGGGGGCGATCGTGGGGCCGATGATGATTCTGCCCAACGTGGGACTCAACGAGTGGGGCCATGCCTTTTGGTTTGTCGATGAACTCTTCGCGGCTCCGTTGCACTGGGGCTTCGTGACGCTGGGCTGGTGTGGGTTATTCGGCGGCACGGGTGGCGTGGCGGCGCAGATCGTGGCGCGCATGTCCAACCTGTGTGATGTGGTTTGGAACGGTGAGAGTAAGGACTGTTTGAAAGCGATCCCGTACTAAGGCGTGCCGGTGGTATCGGTCGGCTAGGTAGCGAGATTTTGGCACTCTCCGCGTCAAACAAGGGCGGCCTCCCACCTGAGGAAGGTCGCCTTTGTTGTTTCGGTCGTGAACGAGTTTGAGGGTTTTGGTACATTCCTGTTTCTCGGCTCATTATAGGCCTATGTCTATACGGAAGAGTTTCAGGCCTCCTCCAAATCCTCTCGCAGTGACCGATACGAGGTGACACCGATGAACGAGTTGTACTTAATGATCTTCAGGGTGATGATTGTTCTTTCAGTCGCCCTTTTAATGGTTGGTATCGTGAAGCCGGAGTGGATGCGCTTCAGGGAGAAATACATCAACCGAACATACATCATTGCTGCAGCGATAGGCCTATTGGTGATTGGTTTGATCGGTACTGGTGCAGTTCAATTTACTGGGAAGAAGAATACTGAAGCCGTCAATCGCAGCAAAATGCCTAGTGAGGCTCTGTATACAGTCGATAACAATACGCTACGCTGCGACGCAGGAACAAAACCCGGTAGTGCCGGCGCCAGCAATGACGAGCAGACACCAGCCGGTATTCGATATATGGTGAAAACGCCGGTCAACTATATTGCATCCATTGCCCATCCGTTACTCATGGTTTACCCCCCAGGGGGGAAAAATCGATATGAGTCGGAAGAATATATGTATCTCACGCAAGAGGCGACGGCGGCAGGATTTATCATCGCGTATGCCGATCACCGCAAAATGAGTACGGAAGCTATTGTAGAACTCGCTGAAGTACCGGGACTTATCGCAAAGAAATGGTGTATCGACAAACAACGGATTTTTCTCACCGGCCATTCCGATGGCGGGACTGCTGCAATGGGCATAGCCTTTATCAATGGCACCAAACATATTCCCGCGGCGATTGCTCCCAGTGCGGCGGGCATCAAGGGTGAAGACTTGAAAGAATATCAGTGTCCTAACCCGATTCCCGTCATGGTCATGCACAGTAGTCGGGACACCCTTTTCCCCGGTTACGGTAAAGAGACGATACAATGGTGGGCTACTTGTAATGGGTGCGGTACCGCAAGCTCTGTAAAAGATGCGGACGGTTGCATAACGTATGCAGGATGCACGAGGAATGTCACAACACGCTATTGCGAAGGCACAGGTAGACACCCTGAATGGCCGGGAAATAATAAAGCGGTCATTGATTTTTTTAGGGCGGTGAACAAATAACGTGTCCGGAACGTCCAACTCCTTATGATCGAAGGCCGGTCCACCACCGCCGCAGCCACTGAGATCGGAGAAGCTTATATCCGAGCCAGGCCATGAGCAGCACCCCCAGTAGTGGGACCCCCATTGATCGCGCCAGTTTCTGATAATCGGTCATATGAACTCGCAAGAGATACTGCGGGCGCCGCATCAGATTCTGCTTTTCCGCTGCAATGGTCACGGTGTACAGCCCCTCGTCAAGTCGAACTTCGCCCCGGAGGACGCCGTCCGGGTGGGTGCTAGGCCGAAAATCAGCCACGATCTGATCCGCTGTCTCCGAGCTTCCGTTCCCTCGCACCACCCGCATCCCCACCGGCTCATTTCGCAACGACGGGTCCACGAGGTCCACTACCAGGAAGGTGTCGCCTTCCTTGGGAATGTCCGTGCAGTATTGTTCTTTCAACTCGTATTGCGGCTGATACGTGCTGAAATGCACGAGATACTCACCAACCCGGCGCAAACAAGGGTCGTCCTCTCCGCTCATGGCGCCGTGGGCTGCGGCACCGCTGGGGTCGTAGAGTGCGGCAATCAGTAGAAGTGCTGTTGCACCGACTCGTCTCATCTGTTTCATCATGGCCAACCCCCTATGTGAAGCTGTCCGGTAATTTGTCGTTCGCTCCGCCTAAGGCTTGGGCGTACCGCACGACGGAGTCTTCTCCCACATCAACCGTCCCGCTCCTGTCCGTCTGGTCCACTGTCTCTGCAACACACTGAGCAGACAAGCCCCTCCGGGGTGTTAAGAGAGGCCTGTCCATCCCAGCGGGAGGCGCTGTACTAAATGCCGCGGCGCCACCAAAACTGGGAACAAGCCCGATCTCAGAATATTTCCGCTCTGGTCATCCGGTCGGTGCATCGCTATGTCGACTGTCCGGTTCATGCGGCTGTCAATGCCTCACTAGATACGGTTGTCTGCGACGTCAGGCGTCGATTCGCGGCAATCACAGGATCGACAATCGCCCCACAGTTGATGCAACGCCATCCGGTATCCTCATAGCCGTTCAACTTGAGCGATCCAAGATCATCAACCTTCTCACTCACCATCAATCCATCACATCGTACGCATCTCATCGAATGTCCCCTTCGTTAGCGGATTTTGCGGCAGATACTTTCCACCGTGGCCTTCGCATTCGACCCCAGGGTTTGAGGAAACGGTAGCAAGTGCCAGGCACATAGCAGGCACAGAAGAGCGTCATCTGTTTTCGGCTTCAATTGTTCCAGATGCCTCGATGGCTCCCGATTCCCCAAGCGAGTGATCGGTGTTTGACGGCGGGTTTCTTTTCCAACTTGTATTGTCATCTGCGACTCCTCCAACCGTGACACCAAATAAGTAGTGCAATGAGGAGACCAACTGTAACCCTCTGATATGTCTGTGCTTAGCGCGGAAGCGACTGCCGATCGTTCGGCATCTGCCGACTGATCGGCAAGAGAGACAGAAGTATCCCGTAAAGTTTCAATTTCTTGATCCAATCACAGTTCAGCAGGGGAAACGAAAGGGTGCTAGGGTATCTCTCATTTGTAAGTCCGATTATGCGTATTCATTAAAAATTCATGAGTAACCGAGTTTCACACCAATAAATGATCATCACATATGCTTGGGGAAATGGATGCACGCAGATCCTGGACTCTCTACTTGGCCGTCGTCGTAACCGCACGATATAATCCAGCTGTCAATCTGCCTTTTCCATGATCGACGCATGCGCTGAATCGTGCAAGGATGAGTTGGGGGGAGCAATCATGAACAATCTAGGGCGTTCGCCACGTTCGCACCATCTCGAATGGGGCTTGTTGATCATGCTCTGTTCGCTCACGGCTGTCGGCTGCGCACGACCTGTGAGTGACATGACCTCTTTCGATCAATCGCAGGACCAGATGGTCATTGCCGAATATTACGAAGACCAGGCCATAGTTCTGGGAGAGAAGGCTGCCGCGCTTACCGAAAGTGCCCTCCGGTATGAGCTTCTCTTCGGTCCTGAGTCCGACTGGGTCACGGGAGCCCGGCAACTCTCGCAGTATTACGCCGCAGCAGCTCAGGAGCAGAAGCGTTTGGCTGAAGCCCATGCGAAGACTACGCGAACGGGACGGCAGCGACGCTAGGAGTTGGCGAAAGGTTGTACCATCAAGCGGGCGGAAGGCTGATTACTATAATGGAGGGATCATATGAAGCGCCTACCACTCTTCCACGCGATCGCACTGGGGATTCCAGTTCTGATGTTGATGTACGGGTGCGGGAGGACCATCGACCCCGGAATGCGAGGTCTCCGGTGGTATCCTCTGACGTCGGGCCTGGTGAATGAGCCGCTTAAGGCTGGGTTCTATTGGCGCGCACCATGGAACGATGTGTTTGAGTATGACGTCCGATATCAGAGCTTTACGGAAAAGATCGATGCCTTGACCGCAGACGATCTCTCAGTGACTTTGCGTGTGGCGATCACAATGAGCCCGATTCCCGAGGAAGTGTATTTTCTCGCCCAGGAGGTGGGACACAACTGGTATCAGCAGCTTGTCAGGCCGCAATTCCTGTCGGCGGTGAGAGGCGTTGTCGCCCAGTACGCGATGGTCACGCTTCCGGAACGGAGCAGCGAAATCGGGAACAAGATCGAAGCGGTGATGGTGGAGTCGCTCAAAGGACGGCATCTCAATGTCTACAGCGTGGCGTTGTCCGAAATCGAGTTCTCCAAAATGGTGTTGCAAGCCATCGAGCAAAAGCAAGCAAAGGAGCAGGAGAAGGAGCAGAAGGAATTTGAGGTCGTCATTGCGCAACGGAATGCCGAAATCGCCAGGATCCAAGCCAAAGGCGAGGGAGATGCCTTGCAAATTCGCGCCGAAGGTGAAGGGGAAAGTCTGCGCATTCGAGCCAAGGGGCAGGCCCAGGCACAGGAGATCATCACGAAAACGCTCACGCCGGAGTATCTGAAATTCAAACTGTATGAAAGCCCCAACTCCAAGATGGTCATCGTACCGGACAAGTCGAATGTGCCGATCATTGTGAATCCGGGCTCGGAGCAATCACGCTGAGAGAGGGTGGGGATGGAGCCTGATGATCTTCCGTGCTCGCGCAACGCGCGGCTTAAGAAAGCCCTCGTTGGACGCGCGCAGTAGAAGATCGATCAGGCCCCATCCCTGAAGAGGTAGCGAGCGAGCTTGGAGGGAGCATGTATATCGTCCGATGCGCGCAGTGAAGGACAGCTTGCCTGCCCCTATGGAGAAAGTGAAGAATCAGAAGGCCCTCGCCTGGGTTAATGGCACGTCTCGGCGTGCCAGTGGGTGGGGGGGTGAGAAAGTCGCGCGCAGTAGAAGATCAATCAGGCCCCTCCCTGAAGAGAGAGTGAGCGAGCTTGGAAAGACTGTTCGGTGGGTCTCGAGAAATGGTGGCACCTTTTGATGTGCCCGCTTGTTAAACAGCGTGCTTTTCGACTCTCCCCGTCAGTAGCGTCGGATTAAGAATGAAGCCTGCCTCGGCAGTGCCGAATACCTCGTTGCGCTTCATGTTCCAGTACCAGAAGTAATAGGCGAGATAGGCGCAAAATACTGCGTCAAGCCTGTCCTCGTGCATCTTGAGGTCTGCTCCTGGTAAAGACGCGATATCGCGGGAAAGAATTGCCTCCAGTCCTTCGTTCATATGCAACGGGGGAGTGCCGGCGGTAAGTCTTCGGATATGATTAGCGAGGGACTCAAGGCCTTGTCGCTTCTGAGGAAGAGTTCCCTTCTTGTACTTGAGCGACTTCGGAAGATCGAACAGGGCCACCATCGCCGCGTGAGGATAGATCTCAAGCATGACCTTAGTGGACATCTGGGTCACTGCAGGGGCGTGGACGTACCCTTGTGCGGCAAGCCAGGCGGCCAATGCGACGCCAGTGGCGCTAGGGTACAGGCGCTGATTTGAGGTGTGGCACGAAGCATCTCGATTACCATATCGGGTGCTGACCGCTGTTTCACAAAGCCGCTGGCCGTTCGCATTGGGGATGACTAATGGGGCGTCAATCGCTACGAAAGTAACTGCGCCGGCATGGCTTGACACGAATAGTCGAACGCCGCCGAGTGTGTAAATCGGCTCAGCGATGGCAACCAACTGTGCACCCTGCTGGCCGCCAGTGATTACTGCGGCGCCTGTGTGGTTCCCGTCGCTACGCAGGCGAGATCAATTCCGATGAAGGCTGGGTCCGTCATTGGCTGCTCGTGCAGCGAGCCGTACTATTTAGTCTGCTGGGGCTTACCCCCTGCAACATAACAAAGTAGTCTCAGCAATCCGTTGTGGGCGAGTCTACTGCAAAGCCGAACGCTTATCCATCACACCGTCTAGTGCACCCGCCGGGATAGGCTACGAATCCTGCAGTCCGCATGTTCAGGTGAGGATGCTCAAACAGGCCATCCATCAGGGCGTAGGGGAGACAGAACCGGACGCCTAGCCTCATGGCTACGTTGAGGATTGTGTCGAACCGAGAACGAAGTTGGGGGCTTGTTTCAGCATCCTCACTACATCCTCATTAGAGGTGATACTTCGCCATGCGGTACCGGAGTGTATTGCGGGTGATCTTGAGGAGCCGGCTGGCTT
>DATIAT010000058.1:0-5796 GCA_035457905.1 Nitrospiraceae bacterium | reverse complement strand
GTCATCTGAGCTGGAATCCTCGTTAAGCAGGCTGTCAGTGTGTCCTCCGAGACTTTGCTCATGCGGCTAGGCACTTCCATCGGAGCCAGAATCATAGCTCCCTCCACGAGCCTGTCTTCCGCATAGACAGACAGCACTGTCCCTACCAAGATGAACATCACGATCGAAAGCAACACGAGCCGTTTGATCGTTCGAAAAGTATTCATCAGATGCTCTTTTCGCTCGCGGCGACGATTCGACGATCCGAGCGTACTTCCGTCATCGAAGCACAGGGCAACCTGAGTCCGATATGGAAACAAAAGCAGTTCGCAAGAGGAGCGGCGGAGACTGGAGAATCAGATCGCGCTTAGGAAGGTGAGAGTGCGCGAGAGATAGGGCAGTCGGCGGAGCTCAGTACAGCATTCACCCTACAGGGTCCCCATAGCATAGTCAATCACCCAGAGCTGCATTTGCACGATAACAGATTGAAACAGTAGAGCTATAATTATTTCTCAGCAGGCAACGGATCGATGCGCTCCAGCTCTGTCGATTCCCCTGCCGAGAGCACATCATCCACCTGCCCTTCACTGCACGTCAGTCCGCCGGACGGTGGACGTGACGATGCATCGGCCTTTCCTTGGGCAGCATTTTTCTTATCGGACTTTCGCATCACACTCCCTTCAGCAGGTCATGAACACGACGTTCATTGAACCTACGGATGAGCTTAAGACACCGGCTCAGGATCTTTGTACCCGGCATAGTTTCCGGTCCAATGGGAGTACCGGCGATTGGCCCAGGTGATTACTTCCTCTTTATGTAATTCGCCGTATCGTCTCTGCAGCACCGAGCCGAACGTGGCAAGGTCTCCTTTGATCTCGTCGAGATCCTCCATCGTTATCTTCGCCCAAGTGTCTTTCAACGGAGTCTTGAGTTGTTCCCAAAATTGCCCGAATTGTTCCTTGTTCATCGCGTCCTCCCTGGTTAGCGGATGGATTTTCCCATTTCCTTGCTGACGGAGCACTCGACCATGTGAGGCCGCAGAGACTGGAGAATCAGACGCGCGAAGACGGTCGGTGCGTGAGGCGCGAGAGATGAGACAGCCAGCGTGGATCAACACACGCTTGCCTATATAGTAACACTGAAGCTAGGGCAATCAAGCGACGAGACCGTGGACTACCCCTAACGTCGCGCATTCACACCAGTAAATTTATTTTGCGTGCTTCGTTCCTGTTGCTCTAAATCCCTTTCGCGTCGGGGCTTCGCCATGATCGATGATAAAATGAATCTTCGAACTTACGTGATGTCACATTGCGAGCGCAAACACCTATAGCCATTTTGTTTCCCTAGGGCAATTGAATTGATAGGAGACGGTAATCGCTTAACTCATCTACACTGCCTTGCAAGTGTCGGGTGCAATGTTTCGCGTCCGAGTGCACATTCGATGCTTCGATTCACTCACGCTTCCAGTCAATGCTAGCTTCGCTAGCTTCCGCATTTACGCGGGACAACGAGATGTCTAGGAGAGAGTCACAATGATTATGATGCTCACCCATCGATCTGATCTGAGAAATCCATTAAATGAAGTCTTGCAGGCCAACGGCTATTCAGTGGCAATCCCCTCTCATCGAGAAGAACGGCTACCAATGCTTATCGAGTATAGACCTGTACTCATTGTGTTGGACCTCTATGTAAGCGATCCAAGTGGAACTGAGCAGTTGAAAGAACTCTGCGAGCATGGTTATCGCGAGACCGTCATACTGTTATCGGGATTGTCCATGATGTCTGTTCTCAAAGAGGCTTATGCGAGCGGAATCACCAAAGTCATCTCGATACCAGCGTATGTAAAGGGTCGATATCTGCTCGGGGAATTACAAGCCGCGGTTAGAAGCTGCATGCAGGAGATACATGCCGAGCGGCATAAAGATGCGTTAGTTGCCCGTCGAGCATATGAACTGTATGAAGCCCGGGGTCGTCACGATGGTGGTGAGGTTCAGGATTGGCTACAGGCAGAGCATTAGTCGCACTCCCCTAAACTTGAAGAGGGGTCGCATAGGACTCAACCATCTGCAACTCTCTTCCGAGAACTGCCTGTTGTGGATGTGCCTAGCTGCTAGAAGATGTTCACAGGCTTTAAGATAGCCCTGAACCTCAGCGCAATAGGAGGAAAAGTAGGACATGGTACATCCCCTTTTTTAACGAGTCGGCGTCTTGTTAATTGTCGGGAACGATGAGGACATCGACAATGTCCTTCTCTAACTACGCTGCCATAGGTTCTTAAACACATCACGGAACAGAACTCACGACGATCGGCGGACATATAAACGAATTCGGCACCGCCCGCAGCGCCATCTGTACCAGCCAATTCCTCTTGCACGACCGTTTCATCAACAACGACTGCCGGCCCGACAACGGCGAGCGTCAAGAGCGCTCTGTTAGGCCAGGTCCCGTGGCTCGAAATAGGTATACAACAACACCCCGAACACGCTTGCCGCATACACCATCGTGGTCGCACCGAAGGGATGTTGGCCGAACCACAGAACGACCCATGCAATCAGATTATTGTCCAAGATCAATCCTTCCTGATACATACCAGACGGCCTCAATTTCCATGGTATAAATATTTTCTCATGTGCGAGTTTCAGGCGGTGCCGGCGCGTTCGGTGGCTGGCATTCGCCTATGACTCAGCAGAGATGAGTGACCGTTGATGTAGGCCGGAGGTTGCACGGACGCGGCCATCCGTTCGTACAGGGCGAGATAGTCTTGGACCATCCGCTGCACTGTGAAGCGGGCCTCGAACGCGTCCCGGCATTTCTGGCGTTGAATGAGCGGCAAACGGTCGATCGCCGCCACCATCTCGTCCAGGTTCTCACAGATAAATCCCGTGACGCCGTCTTCGATGATCTCGGGGATTGATCCTCGACGATACGCCAACACCGGCGTCCCGCAGGCCAAGGCCTCGATCAACACGATCCCGAACGGTTCCGGCCAGTCGTAGGGGCAAAGCACCGCGGCCGCATTTCCGAGAAAATCACATTTTTCTGCATCGGTGATCTCTCCAAGGTACTCCACCAGCGGGTGGTCCAACTCAGGTGCGATCTGCGCTTCAAAATACTCCTGATCGACCGGATCGACTTTAGCGGCAATTCGGAGCGGCATGCCTACCCGTTTGGCAATTTCAATCGCATGATCGGGACGCTTTTCCGGACAAATGCGCCCAAGGTAGGCCAGGTAGGATCCTGATCCGGAATTGGGGTGAAACGCATAGAGGTCCGGCAGCCCGTGATACACCGTACCCTGCCAGTTCGCATCCAGCAAAGGCACGCGCTGCGCATTCGAAATGGACACAACTGGCATGTCGGCATACTCTCGGTAAATGGGCACTAACTCGGGAAGATCTAATCGTCCGTGCAAGGTCGTTAGCACCGGTGTCGCACAACGGCGGCTCAGCGGGAAGCTCAAAAAGTCCAGATGGGAATGAATGATATCGAACCTCTCGGCTTCGACTCCTAAGGCATGTTCCTGCATGAGAATCAGCGGCGCATCACGATTGATGAGCCCTCCGTCCAACCGGAACGAATGGGGACAGGCTGCCCAGAGACGGGCCATCGTTTGAGAATCCCCGCTGGCAAACAGGGTGACGTCATGACCCTGGCGAACGAGTTCTTCCGTCATGTAAGAGACGACTCGTTCCGTGCCTCCGTATAGCTTGGGTGGGACGCTTTCCCAAAGCGGGGCGATCTGTGCGATTTTCATGTGGGACGATCCTTTCTCGTGGGTAAACACTTCTCAGACGGTCACGGGCAAAAATGTCCGCCGTAAATGCACCGATCACTTTATTGGCACCACCTTCACCGTCCATCTCGCATCGTCACACGCCTTCCCAAAAAGAGCTGCAGGAACAATTGCGGCTTTGTGATGTCGAACATCATCGCCGTGCAAAGCTCTCCCCCACAGGAGTACAGATCCGAGGAAAGACACTAGTAATGGTCAGAGGTGCGTTTACTCGAAAGAGCGGCGTAGACCAAGGGAATCAGACGCGCGGTGTGGGAACGGAGTTAGCGCGAAAGATGGGACAGTCGGCGTGGCTCAGTGTCGTTTGAGATTTGATACTACATCGAACTCATCGTGGCCGCTATAGGGCAAACCATCGATACTCCGTAAGCGGATGTTTATGAAGCGTTATAAATTTTTTTGTGTCTGCAGCCCCACTGCGGAACCTATTCAGTCGAGAAGTGGCCGGTACTGGTGCTTCTACTGCTGGCCCATTTTGGAAAGGGAGGTGAGCCGGAGCCGCTCATTGCGAGGGTCAGTCAAGAAACGTGAGCGGGAATAAGTTTCGCAAGCTGGGATTCCTTCAATATAACGGTGAGTTGCGCATTATAAGTTTCCTTCTTGCTTCTTAATGTCGCCCTGCGCGAACTAGCCTCCCTGCTTCCGACTGATCTTCGCGCAGGGGGGTAGGGTCCTACCTCTGCTTGATGAATTCTTTCACTACTGAGCAATTTTGACCAGATTGCCATCGGTCTCATTGGATAGATTGCGCGACAGTTCTCAGGTGCGAGTTGTAGTTTCTGGGGCAACCCGCCGACATTTGAGAAAGGTGGGAGGCGTAGTCTATGGTTCTCGCTATCAATCCTCCACAACGATCGACCACTCTTACAACGGTTCTGGTCATCGACGATAACGACGGAGATCGGAAGTATTGGTGTGAAGCGCTCAAACATTCGGCCCACAACTATACGGTATTGGACGCGCCTACCGGGCAGGCTGGTCTCGCTCTTTGCCGATCCCAAAGGATTGATTGTGTGGTCTTAGACCTCGATATGCCGGAGTCCGGCTTCTATGTCCTGTTTGACTTGGTTCGTGATCGCACGCGCCCACAGATAGCAGTGGTCATCCTCACGCATCTGCCGCATCCTTATCTGTTCGAGCTGGCGAAGCATAATGGCGCCCAGGCGTGCTTGGTCAAACAGGCCACATCGGCTCAGGACTTGGATTATGCAGTTCAGAACGCTGTGGCTGCTGTCAGATCGAAGGACCTTACTCGGGCATAGTTCCCCTCCTCAACGTTTTGCTCCATGAGGTTGTTGCGCCGGTTTCTGAGATACATGCCGGCTCGCGACGTGATCTACCTCATCTTCAAGCCGTTCCTGGGACAAAAGAAGGGTGCGACGAAAGCGGAGGTCCTGTCGCGGGCGGTTGAACATGCGGATATGAAAGACCCAGCGGCGCAGCTCACTCAGGTGAATGACGACATCCTTCAACAGGTTCTGGCCATGTCACGGAAGGAGCGTGTTCGTATCCAGCACGAGTCTGAACGGCCAGGCGAACTTCCGATGCTTCCAGTCAAATGACCTGCGGGTTATTAGTCCGCTTCCTTCGACTTCTGTTAATAGAGCAAGCCGTTAGAACGTCCTGCCACCACACGGCTACCCAAGAGTAGAACTGGCGTGATGGGACTGTGGGAAGGTTCTACGTAGTTCTGCTGGTGTCCCCAACGGGATTGAAGGGCTTTTGTAACTCTTCAGATAGTTGGGCACTGCCGTTTAAAGGGTGCGTACAAGCAGTTTGAAGAAGCATTCTCGCTTACGGCCCTGGGCTTAGGCTCAAAAAGACCTTTTTGATAAGATCACCTCGACCCCACGGTAGAAGATAAGGCCATAAGAAGTATTTATGGGTTGACCTATGTGCCGGTCTGAGTATAATCCGACTTTGTGTTGTCACCTACACACCGGCCTCGACAACGAGCAGTCGTTTTCAGCATTCTTCTTCTATGCCTTGGCGTCTGCCTTCAGATGCCAGGTGTCCCAGGCAAC
>DATIAT010000057.1:0-2336 GCA_035457905.1 Nitrospiraceae bacterium | reverse complement strand
GGTGATATCAGGATGCAGCGGGCCCGCGATCATCTCACCGTCGTGATGACCGAACGGCTGCTGTTCGATGCCGGGAGTCATGACGTCAATTCTGGTGGTATCGCCTTGCTGAAGCAGATGGACGTTCTTTTCAATGCAGCTTCTTTCAAGGAAATCCGCGTTGCCGGGCACGCCGACAAGGCCTCGGTTAATGACCATACCGACGAGTATTTCGAGAAGTTGGCCTTATCCAAAGCACGTGCGACTCAAACGGCCCATGTTCTACAGGAAAATGGAGCGGCTTCCCAGATCTTTGTCATTGAATGGTATGGGGATATTCGACCGATCGCAAGCAATGAGACTGAGGAAGGGCGGCGAATGAATCGACGTGTCGAGATTGTGCTGTATACCGGAATCTGAGCGGATACTCTCATCTGCGAACTGCAGGGGGCACAGGCAAGCATTATGCTGAATCTGGACTTCACCGCCGTTCTCTTCTTGTTGTCGGGCACTGCCGCCGGTATCGCGGTTGTCTATTATGCCTTCGTGCTCGCCCATGAATGGTTTAGACAACGGCCTCCTTCCGGCAAAGGCATCTTCCGCAAAAAGAACATGCCGGAAACGTCTCTTAATGCACACATTGCCACCGAATGGACTCAAGGTCGTCTCCGGTTGGACTCTATTTTAACTCTGATCAAATCACTTGCGGACTTGTTAGAGAAGGAAGTGAAGGCACTACGGCGACTCGATCATTCAGATCCACGGTATGAAGGCGAGGTTCGTCACATGGTCGGCCCCACTCTCCGCTGCTTCACCTTCGATAAGCATTTGCGAGATGAGTGCCGCGTGCTGATTCCGCTCCTGCGATTCTGCGCCCAGGATCTCGCGCAATCGCAGGGTCTGGACATGACACAAAAATTGACCGTCCTCGACGAGATCCAAGCGGCCATCGAGTCGGCCGACCTCCACTGACACTCGAGGGGAGTCCGTATGAAATATTCCCTTCATGCCATCCCGATTGAGGTTCTTGCACTGGCCTTGATTGAGTTCGTCTTCGTGAGCACTTTTGCCGCAGTGCTTTGGTACATGTTTGGCCACAAGTGACCCTTTGGTATTCATCAGAAAGATTTAGCGTGGAAGCTGCACTATATGTCGTCGAAATCGTGCAGTTCGAGGCTCCCTTGGTATCGATGTCGGCGCGCCACCTGTAATTTCAATTAGTGATATCAATCTGTTATGGCGTAAAGGGGGCGTATAAATCCAATGTGAGCCATTTTGACCAGCTAGTTCCTACCTCAAGGCCTAACATCAACCTTCGCCTTGAAATCCACTAGAGGAGGGCAGGCGCATAACACTTCTCTTAACGCGACAGACAAACTGGATTTTTTTGAATATTGCTTAGGTGGTTGTCTCGGACTCGGAGTCGCACATGCTCAAGACCGGCAGCCGGCTATGGTTGCGCCTGGTACGGATGCGACGAGAGAGGGAGACAGAGCAGCTGGAGCCACTGAAGACACCTCTACGAGCCATTGCATCTTCTAAGACAACGAATGCCCCGTCCACCATTCATGGTGAGGAGTAGTGATGAATCTCATTCGCCCAGTACGACCATCTCAATCAACAGAGAGATCGCCATCACGACGTTTGCTCCTGGTGGACCCCTATCCTCGAAACAATCCCTATCACCTCACGGCATCGGAACGCCGAGCCGTGTGGTTTCCAAAACTGAGTTTGCCGGTCATCGCGGCTTATACGCCTGAGTCCTGGTCCGTCGATCTCGTAGACGAAGCTGTCCAGGATGTCAATTTCGATCATCCGTGTGACCTCGTGGGAATCTCCGTGATGACCTGTTACGCGCCCCGCGCCTACGAGATTGCCGCAGAGTTCAGGAAGCGAGGGAAGAAGGTTGTGTTGGGCGGCGTTCATCCCACCTACTGCCCCGAAGAAGCCCTGCAGTTTTGTGATGCCGTCGTCTGCGGTGAGGCCGAAGACCTGTGGCCCGAGGTGATCGCCGACTTCATGGCTGGGTCACTCCAGCGCACATACAAGATGACAGCGTTTCCCGCGCTGGACAATTACAAGAGTCCGCGGGTGGAACTGTTGAGTCCTGACGCCTACATGACCCGCCAGTGCAGTTTCACGACGCGCGGCTGTCATTTCGATTGCGAGTTTTGCAGCGTGTCCCCCTTTAACGGCAAAACTACGCGGCGCCGGCCGGTCGAGGAAGTCATCAAGGAATTGACCCAGGTAAAGCGGTGGGTCTGCGGAGAACTGGTGGACCGCATGTCGAATGACACCCTCTGGAATGCCTTCCTGACGGGATTGCGCATCCGATTGGGTATCGAAGACGGCAGCAT
>DATIAT010000056.1:0-2708 GCA_035457905.1 Nitrospiraceae bacterium | reverse complement strand
AACCGAGCGTTTATGGACGGCGCTGTCTTCTCCTTTCTGTCACTAGCACAACTTCTCGCCGCTTTTCCTGCGGAGGCTCGGTCGATGGTTGAGGAGATAATCGGCAAAGGAGAGACACGCCCAGGCCCTTATAGGGTCATTCTTGTCCAGACGCCTGAATTTCCAGACGGCAAGATGTTCTTAACACAACCGGCCGAGCGCCATGACAGCGCATTCATCCTCATCGTCTCGAATCGAGAGCGCTACGACGCCCAACGTTTCAACATTCAGCGTATTCTCGGACGCAAATGCCAACTACTTACCAAATGAAGGCCCTTCGATATCAGGGATACACTATTCGCTCCTATCCTCGACGATTTACTGAGCGCGGGGAGTGGACGATCAAAATATCCATTTCCTGGCAATCCGATGGTTTCACGACAGTCAGAGCGGACGAAAATGAGTTGTACCAGTTCACGGTTTGGGTGGCTCAGAGTTTGCCACAGGTTAAGGATCAGGTAGTTGACGCGATAGAACAGTTCATAAAGAGACACCTAGTGAAGACAGGTCGGTGAAATCTCTTTCCGGCCTGAAAAGTTTAGCTATCGTCGTCGACGGTAGCCGTAACGATGGTGGGCATGCCGGCCGCGTAACAGGCACGAGCGGACCCTTCGTGACTAAGCCCTCAGTTTCTTAGGCGCATTCCTCATTCAGCACATCCTTGTGTGAAACTGTTGAGAGGCTTTTAGGAGAACAGTTGACATCCCCTCCCGCCGTACTAGAGTAAGTCCTACACGTAAGTCTCTAGAGCCTTCATGTCGCCTGAGAGGAGTTTGTTTGCTGCTCCCCTGGGAACACACGGTCTCGAAGATCCTCGACGTATTCCGCCTTGGTAGCATCAAGCGGAAGATCCTTGTCTTTTCCCTTCTGGCCACCCTGATTCCCTCTCTGAGCATGGGGTGGATTTTTTACCGGTATGCTGATCGGTTCGTCACGGAAAAGATCGCGCAGGACCTGGGAACCGCGACCGCGCAGAATGTCCGGCAACTCGGCCTATGGCGGAAAGAGCGCATCTATGAAGTGCGGGTCTTTTCCAGCTCCTATGAAGTGTCAGAAAACCTGGACAAGATCACTCGTGGGGGCCTCGCGCAGGCCACTGACGGAGTAGCAACCCGGCGTCTACAGGAATACCTCAAGTCGGTCCGAGAGAAGTTTGTCGACTATGAGGAGCTCATGGTCCTCAACACCGCTGGGCAAGTGATCGCCACCAGCGCTGGCCGAGTCAGCACGCCAGGTTTACCGCCCGACTGGCAGCAGCGGGCCGAAGCCGGTTCCCCCATCGTGAGTGAGGCGTACCGGGATGATGCACTCAACAAAATGGCCGTGTTGGTGGCCGTCCCGATCAGCGCTCAGGACGGTCGCTTTTTGGGAGTGCTGGCCGTCAAGCTCAACTTTCGCACGATTAAAGAGATCCTCAACAGCTCTCTGCTCGGAAAAACAGGGCAAGCCTCTGTGGTGGCGCAGGACGGCACCTTGATCGCTACGTCCGGCGCGAACACCTCAGCGCTCATGAAGCTCAAGCTTCCGTTCGATCTCTCCCAGCCCGATTCTGAAGCAGAACCGGTGCTCGAGGAATACGTCGATCCCGACGGCAGAACAGTGATCGGGACACTGAGGCGGATGCCTCAGATGGATTGGAGCATCGTCGCCCACATTGAAAAAGAGGAGGTCTATGCGCAGACGGCGCGGATTCGAGTGCTGACCATGACGATCTGTGGAGGGCTGCTGTTGGCCATCGGGCTGACTGCGTATGTTCTCGGACTCACCATCGTTCGCCCGCTAGACCGCCTGACCACCGGAGCGGCCAAGGTGGCGGCTGGCGATCTGGAGGTGCAACTCTCCGTGGCCGGCCACAGTGAAGTTCGCTATTTGACGGAAGTGTTTAACGATATGGTGGCACGACTGCGCACGGACCGGGTGGAGTTGGCACGCATCAACGGCACCCTGATTGAAAAAAACGAGGAATTGCAAACCCTGTCGATTACCGACAGCCTCACGGGCTTGTATAACCGTCGGCATTTTATGGAGGTGCTGCCCAACGAGATCGCACGAGCCTCACGGCACAAGCGCGCCTTGTGCGTGATGATGATCGACATTGATCACTTTAAAGAATACAACGACGCCTCCGGCCACCAGGCTGGCGATGCGCTGCTGAAAAAGATCGGGCTTATCTTCAAGGAATCCCTGCGAAGCGCGGATTATGCGGCACGCTACGGTGGGGATGAGTTCATCGTCCTGCTTCCTGAGACAGAGGCAACGAGGGCGCTAGAGGTCGCGGAGCGTCTGCGCGAGAGGGTGGTAGAGGAAACGACCGCTGAGACCAGACGGCTGCTTGTCTCGCTCTGCATCGGTGTGGCCGCTTTCCCGGAGCACGGTCTGACCCTCGAAGCGATTGTGGCCAGTGCTGACAGTGCGCTGTATCAGGCGAAGCGGAACGGACGCAATCAGGTCGTGCTTGCCGGCAATGATGTCCAGCCTGGCATGAAGATGGCTAGCTAGAGGTTCTATCGCCCGTCAACCACCTTATAGTAAAGCCAGCCGCTGCGACCGTCTTCCGCTCTCACGCGCACCCACGGACCCTTGAAAGAGTAGCCGACGAACGGGGTTCCCTGCTTGACCACGAAGAGGGCCTTGGAATCCAGGCTGGGACCTTCCTTGACCTTCGTCTG
>DATIAT010000055.1:0-4555 GCA_035457905.1 Nitrospiraceae bacterium | reverse complement strand
ACGCTAACTAGAGGGAGGAAGAGCAGCGTCGATCACGGCGCCATGTGAGGCTAGAGGGTACAGCTACCACCATGAACGTACCAGACCCTTCTCACACCAAAGACGATTCCGAGCACGAGTCTTCAGTCTTGCCTGTCTATGATTTCGTCCGATTCGATATGAATCGGCGAACGCCTTCTGAACCGTTCATACCGCCACTTCTCCATGTCAGTGACAAAGGAAAGATCTTGTGGGGCAGCTCACCCGCACTCAGGTTGTTACGCACCTACTGGGACCGGACGGCTCCATCCGCGCTGCTTCCCACGCCCTTACGCCGAATGGTCAGTAGTCGTTCACAAAGGAATGGGGCTTCGACCGGTCAGCCGAGGAACGAGCTGTTGATCGGCGGAAGGCAAGGCGCGTGTCTCCACGTTCGCCTTATCGAAGACAATAAACGGTTGTTCCTTCTCTTTTATGAGCGTCCTGCGTCGATCCCTCCAAGCGTACATGGTTTGACAAAACGAGAAGCCGAAGTGTTTCAGTGGCTGGCTGCCGGCAAAAGCAATAAAGACATCGGGACCATCCTCGCGATCAGTCCTCGCACGGTGGAAAAGCACCTGGGGCGAATTTTCCAATATCTCGGCGTTGAAACGCGAACCGCAGCTGCTGCTGAGTTTTATCGCCTCAGCCACGACCCTCCATTTTCGTCATCATGAACAGAGGGACGATGAAGAATGCCACTCGCTCACCGCTTCTGATCCTTCTTCTCGGCATGAGCGTATCCACTGGAGCCAACGATGTCTTTGCGATCATGGTCGGATCATCCAGTGTGCGCATCGATCCAAAGGGAATCGATGAGCGGCTGAACGTTCCAAAGCCAGGCCCTCGATGGCCGCCCGACGCCATTCTGGTTGCGAATGAACAGCCGGTCGAGAATAAACGTGCGAAGAAGCAGGACCCTCCTGTAGAAGATCCCAAAAAGGGGAAAGTGGCGGCAGAAGATCCAAAGCAACCTGAGCCTGTTGCAGAGGAACCTCCAATAGAAGAGACGAAACCTGTTAGTCCGGTAGGAGTCGCTCCGGACAGTCCTCAAGAGACCCTTCCTCACGCTGTTTTTTCCCGCATCATCGACCTCCCGGGTGCGGGGGTGCTGACTCCCAAGGGCACACTGGTTGTGGAGCCATATCTGCAATTTGCCCATCTCAGCAGCAATCGAGTGACGCTGACAGGGTTTACCATTGTGCCGGCCATCACGATCGGTCTCATTAACGTCCAAGGCGTGAGCCGGAACATTTATACCGGGGCGTTGGTGGGGCGCTATGGATTGACGAATCGGCTGGAGCTCGAATTGAGAATACCCTATCTGTACCGGGACGACACGTATACGTTACGACCAATTGCTGTGGCGGCGACACGCGATACCGTCGAGGAGTTTACCGGCTCGGGTCTCGGAGACATTGAAACCACGGCCCGCTATCAGATCAACAAAGGGGGGCCGGACGATCCGTACTTCGTAGGGTTCCTACGATTTAAGAGCACAACAGGGAAGGGTCCGTTTGACGTACCCATTAACCCAATCACGGGTTTTCAGGAAGAATTGCCAACAGGGTCCGGCTTTTACATTCTCCAACCGGGCCTCACGGTCCTCTATCCCAGCGATCCCGCCGTGCTCTTCGGCAGTGTAAGTTTCATCTGGAATATGCCCCGTGATGTTGGCGGCCAAATCGGCACCGTGGAGCCAGGAAATGGGGCCAATGCCAATCTAGGTCTCGGCATTTCTTTGAATGAAAAACTCTCGTTGAGTCTTGGCTACGATCATACCGTCTTCGCACGACCCACTTCTGCCTCCAACCTGCTGCTCACGACTGCTCCCACGGTCACTCACGTAGGCGTGTTGCTCCTTGGAGCCGGCTATCAGCTGAGTAATCGCACCTTTGTGAACTTCGTCGTCGGCGTGGGCGCAACCCGTGAAGCACCGGATCTTCAAGTGACACTGCGGATCCCGACTGCATTATTTTCGCCCAAATAGTGGCCTAATGGTGGATCGCGTTGAGGTTGGCCTGCGCGACGGCGCTCCCGAGCGCGAGGGCGCGAGACAAACTCAGCGCTGCCACGGTGGCGTTGATCACGGTTTGATTCTGGATAGTTTGATGATCGAGAGAGTTTTGGATGACGGTCATCAATGCCGGCAACGACGAGGGGGGATTGGTCATCACATTGCCAGGCCCGCTCTGGATGAGTGTGAAGGCGTTACTGGCATTGTTCGTCAGCTGCAGCATATCCGGGATCGTGAGGATCGTTGAATTGACGAGCCGACCATTGAGATACACGCTTCTTTGAATGCCAAACGACATGACGGGGCCATTCGGGTCGATCTGAAACCCGCCACGCATTCGGTCTAATACTGCCTCGCTCACCGGTTGTTGTTGCCGAAAATCGTCGAACGCTATGGCTGGCACCACCGCCTGACCACACAAAAGGGTGGCAATGAGCACCGCCGTCCAGTAGCGAAGCGATATCAAGACAATCTTCATCAGAAGTCCATGCCACCTGGCCGAAAAAGAAGCAGCGTGTTCAATGTATCCGCACCGAGTGGCCGTCCTAGAGGCGAAAGCGGACGGAAGCGCCAATCGCGAGCAGTGTTGAATGCACCCGGTGCCGTGGATTCGTGGATGACAAAGACAATGCGGCTCGGCCAGGAGGCTTCAAACTCTTCGCGAGGTACCACCCGCATTCCAACGGCGGGATCGCCAAGGAGGAGCTTATTGTTCCGCATGCCTTTGATGACGACAAAATGGTGGTAGCCGTTATCTACCATCAACACGATCGCCGGAATCCCAGCGGTCGCTAGGTCGTCTAAAGAGACTTCAAAGCCATCGGCGAGATAGCCTTGAGCGTCCAAAAACCGTTTCATGTCCAGGAGCGAAAAGCCTTCGCGCTGAATTTTCTCCTGGTCGCCGTTGTCGAACATCGCCCGGAACGCCACTTCTTCAGTGATGGGATGCCCGTAATGATAGGTCAGGAGTGTGGCGACGGCGGCAGATCCACAGCTGTAATCGTATTGTTGCAGGATGACCGAGCGGATCTTCAGCTCCCGCAAACTCCACACGTTGAGCAACATGCGACTCCCCACCCCGGGAGTCAATTCCATCGTGGCCGCCATCGCTCCAGAAGCGGACGGCCACAGCAAGGCGATCAACAATCCGATAGCGCATTTCGTCAGCATCGCAGTTTATTTCAGTGTGAGATTCAGCACGGTACCGTTCTGAATGATCACATTGTTGCCGGAATTTTGTATGACCGTCGGAAGACCACTCGCTCCAACAAACGCGCCTTCGGTAATCGTATTGTGGCCCGTCACGTTGCCCTTAGCGGAATTTTCGAACAGCGTGGCGTTGAGCATGTTCGTGTTGAGGGTAATCGGACCGGTATTCGTTCCCCCCCGTTGTGCGTCCAGTTGGGTCGAGGCGACGGGATGGCCCCACTTCTTTGTCTCCAGCGGCCCGGCCCTAGCCGTGCTCATGCCGAGGCCAAGGACGCTCACCAATATAAACAAGTAGATCTGCATGGTGCCCTCTCTTCGTGGATGCGGTCATGCTGGAGGAGCCAGTGCCCCTCCAGCTATGTCCTATCGAACGGTTATGGCAACACTGCAGGCGTTCTGCCGATCGTTGCCATCACGGTCACACCAACCTGCTGGAGGCTTGACATCCCCGTGTTCTGAATGGGGGCCATGATGCCGGCTGCATGGTTAAACGAGCCACGCATTGTGTTCGAGGCATCGAAAGTCCCCGCATCTCCGCCGCGCACGCGTAGGGCACCGCCGTTTCCACCGTCTCCACCATCGGTTCTATTCACGCTCGCCTTTCCACTGTTCGCGGCGCCGCCAGTACCGCCGGCGCCGGCGCTTCCTCCGTCACCGCCCCTGCCGCCTTTCCCTCCATCCGCGCCCTTGGCCCTGGCCTCAGCCTCCGACTTTGCCGCCTGGAACGCCTTGCCCTTACCGTTTTCGCTGTTGCGCGCATAGCCATTTTTGACATCCTGGTCGATGCTGCTCTTCCCGCCATCGCCACCAGAGCCGCCTTTGGCATCGCCGCCATCACCACCATTGGCCACGGCTTTCCCGGAATACGCGGCTGCCTTGGCATTGCCGCCATCTCCGCCATCTCCAGTGCTTCCTCTGTTGGTGGCGTAGCCGCCGATGTTGCCAATGTCGTGAATATTGTTCCCCGACACATATCCATCAAGCTTGGTGGCATTGACCACCGTAGTCTTGTTGAAAGCATTGGTCAGGTTCAGATTCAACTTGGTGAAATTGACATCTGTGGTCTTTGTCACATCAATGTTGGTTTTTTTTGTGACATCAATATTTGTTTTTTTTGTCACATCAATATCTGTATCCACCTTGGCTATGGATTTGTCCGATGCCGCGGCGCTGCCCGGCCCCTTGGCTGTGTTGCTGTCGGCAGTCGCGAAGGTTGGAGCGCTGAAGGCCAGCGCCATCGCTGCTGTGGCAATTACGATCTGTTTCATAGCACCCTCCTAACGGTTGGACATCATAAGTGGCGCGCAAGCA
>DATIAT010000054.1:0-7153 GCA_035457905.1 Nitrospiraceae bacterium | reverse complement strand
GCTGCGAATGAACTGCCGAGGGGAGCGCATTCGCAACCCACGATGGGGTCGCACCTCGTTGTAATCGTCGAACCATGCCGCCAGCTGCTTCAGCACACTCAGCGCATCCGGCCGCCGATGCAGAAACACATAATCGCGCTTCAAACTTTTGACGAAGCTTTCGGCCATGCCGTTGGATTCGGGGCTGTGCACCGGCGTGAAGCAAGGCACCAGGCCCAATGCATGGGCATGAGCCACCGTGTCGTGCGCCGTATACACACTGCCGTTATCAGTCAGCCATTCAATGGCGTGGGGAGCTTGGGTGATGGATCCAAAGCGGCGTTCGACTGCCTCGACCATCAGATCGCGTACCTGCTCGCCAGCGATCCCCGAGGTAGTCGCCGTCCAGGTGATCGCTTCCCGATCGCAGGTATCGAGCACGAAGGCTACCCGAACAGCCTCGCCATTCCAGCACGGCACTTCAAACACATCCGAACACCAGCGGAGATTGGAGCGAAGCGTGCGGACCACGCCATCGTGTGCGCGTTGTCGCCCCGTACCCGTGTGGCGAGCCAGCAACAGGCCGTTCTGCTTCATGAGTCGGTACGTCCGCTTATGATTCACCGGCGGCTTGTCGAGCGCAGCCATCTGGCGGTTCAACAGTGCCCCCACGCGACGATAGCCATAGGTGGGCCGCTCATCAACAATCGCTCGAATCAGGGGCAGCAGCCAGGCGTCGTCGGCTTTGCGATAGGCCGACCGGCGCCGAGGCGGCCGCTGCACGTGCTCGATCAAGTTGGAGCGGGCCACGCCGAGTGTGTCCGCGATCGTTTTCATCGGGAACCCTCCTCGGGCCGCCAGGGTGCGTGCGACAACAGTTTTTTTGACTTCGCAAGCGCCAACGCCTCTCGGAGGATCTCGTTCTCGAGCGTTTTCTTGCCCACCACGCGTTCGAGCTCACGAACCTGGCGCTTGAGCTCTCGCACTTCCGCCGCCGCAACAACCTGGTCGTCAGCGCGGACGGCCTCCTGGCCCCCTTCGGTCATCAGACGCCTCCATTTGAATACGAGGCTGGGATGAATACCATACTTGCGGGCAATGTACGAGACCGTCATCCCCGGCGCAGAGGCTTCTTCAACGGCTCGGAGTTTCTCATTCAAGGACCAGCGGCGCCGACGCTGCACACTGGTGACGACTTCGACACGGTCCGGATCCGAAGCACTAGTCGTAGAACTAGGCATACGCCTATCTCCTAGCTATGCCTTCGTGTCCGGTTGAAACGGGGGCCACTTCACAGACGATCTGATTCATTCAATTAAGATTCTCGGCAACGCGAACCTGCTTTCTTAATTATTCTCTATCTTTCGCTCAAGACGCCCTTGGGCTCGCCGGTTGCTTTCGACTTCAACGTAGGAGGAGGATTGCCGCCATGGTGGAAGAGTCTTATGAGAGAAGGCCGACGCTGGTCGATATACGCTCCCATCATTACCGCTGCAGTGGCCTTTGCTGAGATCTATGCAGAGTCCCACCCGCAGCATGCGGACGCCCTTCGTCATTGCTACGAGGATATAACGAAAAGCTTTCACGATCTCCGCGAAGTTGTTTATGGCAGACCAATCATGGAGTAGCGACCCCGTGCAAGTGACGGTTGAACTCATTGTAAGTGCCATTGCGAAGGCGAGCGCAGAGGCCGAGGTTCTGGCTGACCAATTTCCTGAGTATCAGACTGCGTTGCTGCGGTTCGCTCAGGAAGCGTCCCGGGCGCAGCGTGAACTCATCGCCAAGATCCAGCCGAAATGACATGAAGCACCCTGCCTTCCTAGGACTCAGATGATCCTTCCAAGCTTGCTTGAGGGAGGGGGAAGAACAGAGACATTCTGGTTTTCTGCGTCACTCACCGTAGCCCGACAGACATCGTGACCGAGCTACTGGTGGTTATGGACGAAGAGTTCTGCGAGAAGGGGTAGTACATGCGCGCGCGCCATCGTCGATTTCAAAAAAAGCTGAGTGCAAGAAGATTCGAATCGGATCAGATGCATAGCGGATCGGATCCGATCCTAAATAACCCACGTAATTAATCTTCGTTCGCGCGATTCTCTCCATTTTCAGTCCATTCTCAACTTTGCTTCACAGGTACGTAGAATGCAGGCCTTCGTTTATGAAAGAGGAGCACGTCCTTTCATAGCAACGTTGGCTCCCGACAAGGAGGTGGAAGACCGGAATGTTCAGCGGTAGAAAGGCGTCAATGAGCGACAACTTTAGCAGGAAGGGAGGAATCATGAGGCACATAGGCGGCATAAGCGCATCGGTGATCGCGCTCCTTGCTTTTGCAGCCCCAGCTGCGGCGGAGTCGTCAATAAACGAGGCAACCGACGCCGGTCGTCCTCAAATGATTCGGTCACAGAATATAGAACCGAATGCCGAAGTGGTGATGACGGGGCAGACGTTTCAGATCGCCAGAGGAGAGACGGCAAACGGATTCATGCTGTTGGCGGGTACGCGAGCCGATATCGTGCTCAGGAACGAAGATACCGTGGCCCATGAGTTCGTGTCCCCCATGCTGTTCAATGTCCCCTTTTCGCTCGATGGCAACGGGGTGTTTGTGAAGTTGCCGAACGCGGCAGGGGTGCGCGTGGATCCGGGACGAGCGGTTCGGTTAACGTTCGATGTTCCTCAGGATACAAAAGAGTTCCAAAATCTCTATGAGGTCTTCTGGTGCAACGTCCATGGAAAGCAGCACGGCGACAAGATGCGCGGTGAGGTGCTGGTCGTCGATCACAGAGGGGAGATTGGCGGAGGTTGAGGTGCACTGTTGTCTTGTGCCGCTCATGGTCCTGGCTATGGTCTTGACGAGTGGATCACGCCTCGCTTTTGCTCAAGCCGATGAGCGTGAATACGAGCCCGACGTGATTCTCGTCATCAAGGAGAAGGCCTTTCATATGGTCAAGGGAAATGCCTCCGGGCAACACTCGGAGCACCCGGCCTTCTCCTTGTCTTCGGGGGAAGAGATCACGCTGGAGTTGCGCAATGAGGATACGCTGCCGCACGAGTTCGTGTCCCCCTTGTTCGCCAAGGTGGAATTCCAGTTTTGGGGCAGAGCGACGATGGTCTACACCTATACGGCCAACGGTCTCCGCATCGATCCGGGGGAAACGGTCGGTCTTCGCTTCGACCTGCCGAAGGACTTCAATGGAGAGCTGTTCAAGTTCTGGTGTAACGTCCATGGGAAGCTCCATGGGGATGTCCTGCAAGGGGAAATATTTGTCGTGAAGCCCAAGCATGGATAACGAGGACGGGAAGACTCAATGAAACCAACCGATACCCTTTTATCCGCGCTGTTGTACGCTCGAGTGATGGCCGTCATGGCTGGGGCCATCGTCTTCGTTCCCCATGACAGGATCTTGGCACATGATGGAGCTTCCGATAACCACCAAGGCGCTCATTCCTCAGCCAAGCCAGCGACCGCCGACGTCGAGATCGTCGTTCAAGAAGGAGGCCATCCTGTCCTGAAGGGACCACAAACCCACGGACAAGTGCTGACGTTAGTCGCGGGCGAGCCGATCGTCCTGGCACTCCGGAACGAAGATCACGGTCCTCGTGAGTTTATCTCTCCTCTCTTCACTAAGACGGAGATCCATTTTTTGGGGCGCGCGACGGGGATTTTTCGGAAAGATGCCGCGGGGTTTCGCTTGAGTCCTGGCGACACCCTCACGTTGCAGTTTACGGCACCCTTCAGTGGATTTCGCAGAATGTATGATCTGATCTGGTGCGGCCATGATGGAAAGCCCGGCGCAGATCTTCAAGAGCTCCTGATTATTATGACGGAAGAGAAGCAGCCGCACGCTGCGAGCGAGACACACGGCCGGTAAGGGAGTTGCCATGCGTACAGCCACTCGAAGAGGTCTTATCGTTCTCAGCCTCAGCCTGCTGTGTTCTGCGGGACTCATGGGGGAAATAGCGCGCCCTGAAGGGCAAGCGGGAATTCCACCGGAGGTGGTCGCCGAGTACGTCTATGCGATCGTTCAAGCGGATCGCACTCTGTATACCACCCACGTGGTGGAACGCATGCAGGATCTCGGAGTGACCGCAGCGACAGAGCAGTGGAAAAAGCAAGGGACGTTGCCCCTGCCAGCACAAATGCTGCTAATGACGGGGGAAGCAGTTCAAGGGCAAGGGACGAGCCTGCGTATCCGGTTAACGAGTCTCTGGCCGATCAACAAGGCGAATGGCCCTGCCGATGAATTTGAACGGCTCGGCTTAGAGAGGGTGGCCAAGGAGCCACAAAAACCGTATGCCGGCATCGTCAGCCAAGGGGACCGGCGCATGTATAAGGCCGTCTATGCCGATCGGGCGATCACGAAAGCCTGCGTCGAGTGTCACAATGGCCATTCGTTGAGCAACAAGCGAGACCTGAAGCTCAACGACGTCATGGGAGCGATCGTCATTTCATTTCCATCCCGGTGAACAGACGTTGTCTTCAAGGCGGATCGGCGATTCAACGGAGCCACCCGCCGGGTTCATGTCGGTGTAATGCTGGCATTTCGTCGCGTCCGATGCGTGTTCCTCCTTGACCACTCTCCCTCATTCAGCGTAGAAGCGCCCATCACAAGTATGACACCCTCATGTGAGAGACTGATCGCCGCCATGCCGAGGGCTGCACGGACTTCTGTCGGACAGTATTGCTATCTCGTCATCAATCGCGGCAATGGCCGCGCCGACGTGTGCCGATGGAGACTTTCAAGCATTCATCGCCTTCCTGAGCGACGCATGCCGACGACTGCCGATGCGGGTACTCACGTACCAGCGCTTACGGACACCGCCATCCGCAGCTGCAGAGCCAGGAATCTAAAGGGAAGGCGAGCGAAATAAGGGCCTAGGGCCTGCGACAATTGCCTCTCGCGGGTGGTAGGGTGTCGTGGGCAGTTGCCCTGGCCGAAAGGTATGGGCTGAGGGTCGAGGGCATCGTTGAGAGCTACCGCCTGTGAAGTCATAGGCGTCTGTACGGAGAACCGTATGTCATCACAGAATTCCCATCGCCGCGGCCGGACGCGAGTCCACGCCACTTCAATCGGGGCCTGGTCACGCATCGAGTCGATCCTGTGCTCGACGAATAAGGTGAAGAAGGGCCGATTGCTGCCGTTGTCTCAGGAAACGACGGATTTCATCAGCGCGTGCGAGGCCCTTCACCAGCGCTTGGCAGGCGGCAACACACTGAGGCGGGAGGAGATTGACCTGATCGAGTTCAGCGCGCTCGATCTGCTCAACCACGTTAAACCTCTCGATTGACGGCTTTTTCTATGGTGGGTTCTAAAATCTATATCCCTTCTGCCAAGCCGCTGCCCTTACCGCTTGAACAGCGACTGAGAACGTTCGTCGAAGAGCAACAGCCCGCCACCATTGCCTTTGTGCGATCCGGTGACGGAGAGTTGGCAGTGATCGAGACGGCGAGTCCGGCACAGGCCGAGCAGGTTGCGGCCGCATTGGCCTCGAGCGGTCTCAGTACGGAACCCCTCACTGCTGTTCTGAACAGCACGTCCCAGGGCCGGGACCTCGAGCGTCTGTATATTCGGCTCAAGCAGCGGGAGCTGGAAAACAATTGGGCGAACCGCCAATGGTAACGACAGACCGTCGACCTCAGGCGGGCACAGGAACATTGCCGCTCGATGATGAACGTACTCTCCATAATAGCGCTTGACTCTCGGGCTCAATGCGCTCAGGCTGATTCCATGACGTTTTGAGCTACGCCGACTGTCCTATCCTTCGCGCGTCTGCTTTCCTTCCTGCGCGACCGATTCCCCAGTCTCCGCCGCTCCGTGTGACTCGCGTTTTTCCCTTCGGTGCACTCGGTCTTATTGGTGCGATTGGTGCCGTGTCCCTTTCACGGTCGTGGTGTTTCTTTCGCAGAATGCCGACCCGCGTAAGCGCTTCATGGAATGGGCCTCGTGAAGCGCGCCGACCACCAGGCCCGACAGAGATGAGAGGTGGAGCGATGGAGAAATCTATGATCATACGCCGCGTATTCCTGGTGTCGCTGCTGACGGTGATTGCCTCATGGTCGATGCCGTTCGTGAACGCCGCTGAACCACCCGTGAAAGAAACGACTCCTCGTGCGCCGGCCGCGGACCTCACTGCCGTGGCAGCGAATTCGGTCGACGATACGCTGAAGGCGTGCCTGGCGAGAATTCCCGAGGTCGCCACGCCTGGCCAGCGCCTCTTGGCTGAACAAAACTGCCAGGGAGAAGAGAGAGTGAGACAAGATATGCTAGTCACTCCTCGTTTTTAACTGCCGTGTATAGCGCGCTTCATTGAGCGGGGTACTCTCCCCTCAACCAAGGAGTCTGCAATGACACGCTTTCTCATGCTCGTAACAATGGGACTCGTCGCCACCCCGACGCTCGCCTTGGCGGTTGAACATCACGCCGGCTACCGAGGAATCGGGTATATCTATTTCAGCTTCATCGCCGCCGTTCTCATCTATGGTGTCTACGATGCATTCGGCAAGACGGCCATGTATGTCATGACACCGGTCATACTGGTCGGCCTCTTTCTGATGTTGCCGCCCGTGTAAGCGTAAGCGACGACGGCTGTGAACAATCTGTCTGGCGGCGAAAAAAGAGAAGACGGCATGCGTGTAGAATGCCGCCGTGGCACGAGATGTCACATCGAACATCGCACGCACTCGAACGGCCTAGTGCGTTGAGGAGGGAAAGAACAGGGACAGCGCCCGTTACAGGTACGACCTAGCCGCTCCTTTCCAAAACGCATCTCTTCATCCTCGCTGGCGCGATCCTCAGTGTAATCGCGCTGAGATTGTCGCGAACACCAATCGAGATCGGATCGCGCTGGATGGGAACCGCTCATTCTCCTCTGGGGGCGTTGATTCTTATCCATGGCGAAGTAGGATCAAACCTTACTAGTAAAGCCACGAAGTGACATTAGCGCTCTGGAAATCGGAAGATAAGCGCTCAGGTGACCACACTAGGATCAGGTTCCCTCAGCTTCTATTTGCGTGTTGTACTGCTGGTGCTCTTGGCCAGCTGTCAAAGCCCGCCTACGCCTCTCAATACAGAGACTGATGGCTCTTATGTCCGACTTCCGGACAATTCGACGAAAGCCATCGTGTGGGGGAGTAACTCAGACGCCGTAAAAAGTCTTAAAACCTGGCTTCTTAAGC
>DATIAT010000053.1:0-3309 GCA_035457905.1 Nitrospiraceae bacterium | reverse complement strand
CCCGGGGATGGAGAGATGTCCCGAGGAGTGCCGCGGCCGGCGCTGACACCGACCCACGCACGCGAAAGCCAAAGCTAATTAATAGCTAATAATAAGGAGGCATAAAATGCTGACCCATTTGTGCCGCTCTGCCTATCTTTTGAGCCCGATGTTGCTCGTGGCGATCTTGAGCGCGTGCAAAATGGGCCCCGATTATGTCCGTCCGGAAACCCCAAAAGCCGACGCCTGGCGTGTCCCGACCTCGACGGCCGAGTCCATCGCGAACTTAGCCTGGTGGGATCTCCTCAAGGATAAGGAACTCCAAGAATTGATTCGGATTGCGCTCACAGAGAATCAGGATGTGCGAACGGCAGTCGCATCGGTCCAGCAGTACCGTGCTCAGCTTGTGATGACCCGGTGGGACTTGGCTCCAGCCTTGTTCTATGGCGGTACCGCTTTTCTGTATCACACCTCGGGAGGCGACGCCACGACCATTCCTGGCGGAGGGGGAGCGATTGTTCTACCCGGAACCGCCGGTGGAGACAGTACGACCTTTTCGAACACCATCGGGTTCGGTAGTTTGAAATGGGAGATCGATCTCTGGGGCCGGCTCCGGCGCGCGGTGGAATCGTCGGAGGCGCAGGTGTTTGCTCAGGAAGAAAATCAGCGTGCGGTGATTCTCAGCCTGGTGGGCAGCGTGGGCGAAGCATATTTTTCTCTGAGGTCGCTCGATCTACAGGTGGAAATTACGAAACGAACGTTGAAATCATGGGAGGAATCAGTCAGGCTCTCTCAGCTTCGGTACAAGCAGGGCTACATCCCTAAACTGGATCTCGATCAATTCGAGGCGGAGAGAGCCGGAACGGCGGCGAAGCTTGCGGACCTAGAGAAGCAGGTGGTGCAAACGGAAAATCGATTGAGTGCGCTTCTCGGACGAAAACCGTCTTCAATCAGTCGTGGCTTGCCATTGACGGAACAGCCGATGCCCCCAGAGGTACCCGCAGGCCTGCCTTCAGAACTTTTGCAGCGACGGCCGGATCTTCTCCAGGTGGAACATACACTGGCTTCAGCGACGGCAGGGATTGGTATGGCGCAGGCAATGCGGTTTCCCCAGTTCGCGCTCAGTGGAGCGTTGGCTGGGGCCAATGCGAATCTCGATGGCAATTCGCTCGGTCCGCTCTTCATTCAAAACATCAGTGCGAATCTCGCCGGACCATTGCTGAACGCGACGGCGCTGGGTTACCAAGTCACGGTCAATGAAACCAAAGCTCAACAGGCTGCACTGCAGTATGAAAAAGCGGTTGTAAATGCCTTGAGAGAAGTTGAGGATGCTCTCATTGCTGTACAAAAGACGCGCGAGCAACGTGAGGCGCTAGAGCAGCAAGTCACAGCACTCCGGTCGGCATTCCATTTTGCCGAGCAGCGGTATCAAGGTGGCCGGTCGAGCTATCTCGATATGCTAACGAGCCAGCGAAGTCTTTTCGAATCGGAATTGGCGGTAGCACGGACCCTCCAAGCCCAGCTCGTCTCCATCGTGCAGTTGTACACGGCATTGGGCGGCGGCTGGTCGGTGACGGACCATCCGGAAAATAATCTTCCTGATCCTCGAAGTGGCAGCCATCGTCAGCCATTAGCGGTTCCAGTTGATGAGCGCCAGCGCTGACCTTCCACCATAATGAGCAAGGAGTCTGGCGCGAAATGGCTCTTAATAATGGTGACAGCGTGCACTATCGCTGCGGTCAGCGAACTCGTGGCCCTTGGTCAACCTGCTGCACACAAAGAACCTCGAGCGTCCGATCGGACAACGGCGAATCCAGAGACACCATCGTCGGTGGCCGGGATGCGGTCCGAGCAGATTGTCGTGCGTCCGACTGAAGGCTATTTTGCTGGGTTTGGCGGATATACATTCGGCGGAAAATTCGACGCTGAAGGTACCGGGCTGTTCAATGGCGTCAGTTTCGGCAACGGCAGTCTGGCTGATTCTGCTGTGGTAGGCGCAAAAGCAGGCGGCTTTTTCCCTGAGTCACTCAACTGGTTTGGCGTGGAAGCCGAGTTGTTTAACACGACCCCGCACATCGAGCAGCAGGGAACGGCGGCAGGCAGCCATATGCGCGTGACGACGCTAGCGATTAACGCAATTGTGCGCGCGCAGTTTGCCTGCGAGACGAGGCATTTGGACACAGAGCAAGTGACAGAAAGGTTTGCCTTTCACTATGTCACGGACTTTTGCCGGCTTCAGCCCTATGCCGGCCTGGGTCTTGGAATCTACTGGGTAGACATTTCGAATAGCTCGTTTTCTGCACACGCGAACTTTGTTCCGGGGTTTAATGCCTTGGCCGGTGTGAGATATTACATCACGGACAGGATTGCGATGTTTACTGAGTACAAATACAACAGGGCCACGTTTGACTTCGCTGGCGTGCAAGGACTTGCTGGATTCGAAGGTGTTTATAGCGTCAATCATATCGTCGGCGGGATTTCATACCATTATTAAATGAGGTGGAGAGGTTGACTCGGTTCCTCGGATTGCTAGTAATTGTCGGATTTGCGGCGCATGGCTAATAAGATTTATTCAGTTCGAGATTAATGATAATGCTCGGGAGAACCTCTTGACTCCGATCGTTCCGATTGTTATTCTTACCGACCGTCACTGATCCTGCCTGTTGACCGCGCCTGACGGCGAGTCACGGTGCGGTTCTCAAAGGGAAACTACCCGAGCCAAGTGCCTCGAGCGGGTCCCTTGACACGCTGTGTCGTGCGATGTATTATCCGCGGCTCGCGTGGTGAACGCGATCGTTCTTTGACAACTGAATAGAGGACGTTGAGCAAGGTGTAAGGTGTATTGAAGTGGTGGCCCTTGGTTCAATTTCCAAGCAACACCTATATGAGAGTTTGATCCTGGCTCAGAACGAACGCTGGCGGCGCGCCTAATACATGCAAGTCGAACGAGAAGGCGTAGCAATACGCTTGTAAAGTGGCGAACGGGTGAGGATTACATGGGTAACCTACCCTCGAGTGGGGGATAACCAGCCGAAAGGTTGGCTAATACCGCGTACGCTTCCGGAACTGCGGTTTCGGAAGGAAAGCGATACCGTGGGTATCGCGCTCTTGGATGGGCTCATGCCCTATCAGCTTGTTGGTGAGGTAACGGCTCACCAAGGCTTCGACGGGTAGCTGATCTGAGAGGATGATCAGCCACACTGGCACTGCGACACGGGCCAGACTCCTACGGGAGGCAGCAGTAAGGAATATTGCGCAATGGGCGAAAGCCTGACGCAGCGACGCCGCGTGGGGGATGAAGGTCTTCGGATTGTAAACCCCTTTCGGGAG
>DATIAT010000052.1:0-36996 GCA_035457905.1 Nitrospiraceae bacterium | reverse complement strand
GGACTGCCCAGGATCCCCGGAGTGACTTGAGCGCCATTCCTCATAACGTGGTAGCCGGAAGCTCCATCAGGAGGGACCGTCCATGACAAGTTCACCTGGCTCGGCGTCACCACCGAGGCGGTCAACACCATCGAGGCTGGCGCACCGCTGTCGCCGCCACCTCCTCCGCACCCGATGATGAGGAGCAGTCCAGCGAAAAGTGGGGTACCGAGGAAGACCCGCCGCGTTGGATCTTGCATCTGGCACCATCCCTGCGGTTCGCAAGCGTACTGGAGTGCGTACTTCTGATCAACCCCTACGAAGGGATCAACAGGGCATTCGGCATGCTCCTCGACGGCCGCGGGTCCCCCTCGGCCCTGGAGCAGACCTCGATGATTCCCTTGCTGAGTCGGGCTAACATTAAGAAGAAACAGTCGCCTTTGCGGGCCTGGTCCATTAATTGATTACGAGCGAGGTTCGTCCCGCCTCGCAGAACCTTTCCCTCACTCTCGTCTTTACTGAACAGAGGATTCCCCCTGGATTAGAACTGCATCTCCGCGAGGAGGTGCGCTCGTACAATATGATTTATTGGGGTGTCCAAAAACCTCTTCGCTTTTTGATTCGTTGATCAGAGAAATTTCATGAGGTTCTATGTCTCGATGATGTGACTCAAAAACAACTGTTTTGGGACAAGAGTGATAGGTTACCTTCCCCCAAAGTATCCATCCCTGTCAGCGTCATGAACGAATTGATACGCCGTAGCCCGGAAGGCGCCTTTCGCATCTTGAGTAAAAAGATTGATCCACGCCATGGGGAGCAAACCGATCCAGCCGACCCCCTTCTTGGTGATCTCGTAGGAGTAGGAACGTTCCCGCTTTCCATCGACGTATAGGATGTACTCCACCGTGTAGCCGGCACCGCTACTCCACCACGGGACGATGGCGGTAGAGGCTTGGAGCAGCAACGCTAGCGGTATGGGCAAGAGAAATGGAACCTTAGCCATTTGTGCGATAAAGTCCTCTTTGCTGTCAGGCTGAACTGGAGTATGGTAGAACCACTCGCCGAAGTCCGAGTGGTGAGCCAAAACACGAATCGAACAGTACAGGCCTTGGTCAGGTGGATTTGGCATCGGGGTGCGGGGGGCCTGCGCGAACATATCCTTGCTCGCTAAAACCCGTTCGAACTCGTCGGAGCCTTGTTCTGTGGTTACCAGCGGGTAGCTCCCTGGCGCCAACAAAACGAGGACCTTGTGCGACACTCCTGGGCCGTAGGGCCCGATATAAGAATAATTGAGAGTCAAATCCTTTCTCGGGAGCTGGAATGATTCCATTGTGGTCGGCTGCTCCACCTGATAAGTCACAATGCAGGCACTCGACGACAACGCAAGGATCAGCAGCAGCAATCCACACATTCGGTTTGTCCTCATGATGCCCCCCCTTTGCTGCGAGCTCCTCATCATTGCTGACAGAGTCTCGGTTGACCGTGCTTGCGCAAAAAAGCAACCTCGGTGCCAGAAGAGGTGCCGCTCTTCAGTGCCTTGATTATCGCGATGATGTCAGCAGAAAGGCAGCTGCACATCGAGAAGGATGTCGGGAGACGCGAGGAGTGCAAGAGGCCAAATTATGAACGGGAATTCATGTCGTTGGAATGGTTGTTCAGGGCGATGGAGATTCTTTTGCCCCAAGGTCCGGTGGCAAAAACATTTGTTTTTGGGCCGGCTAAGGGTAAGTCAAAATCCTTGAGAAATCGACCATGTTTCCGGAAGGTTTTAGACAGGGATTTTGATGCCGGAAAATAGTGTCCGGACTGTCTCCTTAAAAGAAACAAATCCATCTTGTCTCTCTCGTCCCTCTTGACAGCCCACACTCCGATATGTAACATTTTGTGACATGACGGCTAAACAGTTCAGACAGGCGCGGGTTCGGTTGGGGTACACGCAGGCGAAGTTGGCGGAGGTGCTGCAGCTGAGCCGGATGACGATCAGCCGCTATGAGGCTGGGACCTGGGAGGTGCCGTTGGCGGTGGAGATGGCGTTGGACCAGTTGGGGTCGTCGCAGATTCCGATGTTGGGGACGGTGGCGGCAGGAGCGCCGATCGAACCGATCACGCAAGCTGAATTGGTTGCGGTGCTGCCGCCGTTGCTGCGCGGCGGAGAGACCTTCGCGCTACGGGTAAAAGGCGAGTCGATGAAAGACGACGGTATTTTCCCTGGCGATTTGGTGGTGGTGCGGAAGCAGGGTACTGCGCGGAACGGGCAAACGGTGGTGGCATTAGTGAACAATGAAGCGACGATCAAGAAATACTACCGCAACGACGGTCGGATTGAGCTGCATCCGGCAAATGCAGCGATGAAGCCGATCGTCGTGTCACCACAGGATGAGTTTTACATTCAGGGGATTGTGGCAGGCGTGATCCGCCACTTCAACGAATCGTGAGGTGTTCTATGGTTCAAGCGCGGCAACAGGCGATGGAACTTCCATTTCGCACGGAGGAGGGCGGTGAAATCATCGATGCGCCGCGCCATCTGTTGGCGGCGTTGAGGCGGAGCGCGGTATCGACCGAACGGCTGAAGGGGATGGTGCTGTTGTCCGGCCCGTCGTCGGTATATCGGCTGGGCCTCTGTGCAGCGGTCGATCGCGCATTGGCCGGCGAACCGGTGTTGTATATAGCCGGGGCGAATGTCTTCGATCCGTTTTTGGTGGGGCGGCTGGCTCGGGCAAGCCGGGTAGCGCCGGCCCATGTGCTGCAACAGATTCACGTGTCACGGGTTTTCACCTGTCATCAGATGGTCCGGCTGGTCACGGACTGTCTTCTGTCGGCGCTGCGTATTTATGAGGCGCGATTCGTCATTCTCGCCGGCCTGCTCGACACGTTGTACGATCAGTCGGTGCCGGAGCCTGAAGCGACACGTCTCTTTCGCACCATGACAGAGGCTTTGCGGAACATGGCCGAACAGGATGTGCACGTGCTGGTCGTGAGCCCGCTTGCACCGCCTGAATCCGGTGGACGCAGCCGATTCGTGTCGGCACTCCGTGCGCAGGCGCGTCGGGCGATCGACCTGTGCGAGGCCGAGGATAGGTTGTGGCTCCAGGAAGAAGGAGGGTCTGAGCCCAAACGCTGGATGATTCCACGGCTGTTCTGGGACCGGTTGTAAACATGGGGCGCACACTTGCCACGTTCACGCAATTGGTTCGGCAGGAAATCGACTCGTGGAGCCGCTACAGACGTGCATTACGGTACGAGGATCAGCAGGCGCTCGATATGTTGTTCGCCGCCGCCCGCCACCATGCGTCGGCCGGCGCTTATCTCGCGCGGGAGACACCGTTCGAGGTGATGCTGCTGTCCATGTTGATCGAGCAACAGAAGCACGTCGTCACGTTGCAACGGAAAGTGATGACCCTTGAAACCCGCTTGCGTCACGACTCGACTGAAGGGGTGGCTTCTTGATGTGTACCCGGCACAAGAGGGCATGGTCGTCTGGCTCCTCGGCGAAGATGGTCGCCGTATTAGGGCCATTGATCCCTTCGTGCCGGCGTGCTATCTGGCGGCTCCGCCTTCCATCCGAGAGCAGGTGCTCCGGCTACTCCGCCGTGCCTCCTGTCCTATCGGCACTAAAGAGGTGGAACGATACGAACTCGGCGCGCTTCGTCCAACTCCGGTGCTGGAAGTCTCGGTTCACGCTCCTACCCAGTTCACGCCACTTACACAACGTCTGATCCGCGCCTGTCCCGACGCGCAGTTCTTTCACGTGGATGTGTCGCTGCCGCAACGCTACTTTTATGACCGGCAACTCTTTCCTTTGGCCCATTGCGAGGTTGATATCACCGTCGAAGGCCGGATTCAGTCGATTCAGGCGCTGGAGTCTCCCTGGGATACGGACTATGGCTTCCCGCCGCTCACGATCATGGAGGTGTCGACGGATAGTCCATCACCCAACCCGAATCATGACGGGCGCGGTTCGCTCGTGGTACGGATGGACGGGGAAGAGCGTGTGTTGGAGGGCGATGATGCCCATGTGATCCAACGCCTTAACCAGCTACTCGTACGACAGGACCCAGATATTCTCTTAACGGACTGGGGTGATTCCTATCTCTTGCCGAGACTGATTATGATGGCTGACCGATTGCACATGCCGATCGCACTCAATCGCGACTCCCATCGGTCCATCGGCGTCAAGAAACCCCATTCGTATTTTTCGTACGGCCACATGGTCTCGCACGCCGGTGCCCGCACACTGTCGGGACGATTGCACTTTGATCGACACAATTCCTTCGCGTTGGCGGAAATGGGTCTGTCCGGGCTCATCGAGCAGGCCCGTGTCGCCAAGGTCGATCTGCAGCAGATGGCCCGCACGACCACAGGGACAGGGATCACCTCGATGCAGCTCGAAACGGCTTGTCGAGACGGCTTGCTGGTTCCCTACCGGAAGCAGGAACCGGAAGCCTTTAAATCGGCGCTCGAGTTGTTGCACACCGATCAAGGCGGATTGGTATTTGAGCCGGTCGCCGGCTATCACGAACAGGTCGGTGAGCTGGATTTTTCCTCAATGTATCCCTCCGTCATGGTGCGCTTCAACATCTCGCCCGAGACGATCAATTGCTGGTGCTGTCGCGATGAGCAGGCCGCGCGGGTGCCGGAGATTAACCACTACACCTGTCTCCGTCGGAAGGGATTAGTCCCGCGCACGCTGGAGCCGTTGCTCGACAAGCGCGCGCGGTACAAACGCGTGCTGGCATCGACGAGAAATGCCACAGAGAGGACGGTGCTCGATCAACGGCAAACGGCACTCAAATGGCTGCTCGTCGTCTCGTTCGGTTATTTGGGATACAAAAATGCCCGGTTCGGCAGGATCGAAGCGCACGAAGCGGTCACGGCCTACAGCCGAGATATTTTGCTGCAGGCGAAAGAGATTGCAGAGCGTCAGGGCTACCGCATGTTGCATGCGATCGTGGACTCACTCTGGCTCGTCAAACCCGGCGCGGTCAGGGAAGACTACGACAGACTTGCGCAGGCGATCACTGAGCGGACGGGGCTCTCGATCGCCGCGGAAGGGTTTTATCACTGGATTGGATTTCTTCCGTCACGGGTCAATCCGCTCATGCCTGTGCCGAATCAGTTCGTGGGCCTGTTCGACCATGGCGCCATGAAAATCCGCGGCATCGAAATCCGTCGAAGCGATGCTCCGTTCCTTGTCAAGCGGGCACAAGCTGAGGTGCTGCGCTGTCTCAGTGAGGCACGAACGCTGGCCGGGTTGCGTAAACGGATTCCACAAGCATTGGAAATCGTTCGCGTCTATCGGCGTTATCTCCACGACGGTCACGCCACTGTCGAGGAACTGGCCATTACCAAATCCCTCTCGAAAGAGCCGCGGGCTTATCGCCATCGGACCTTGTCGATGATTGCGGCGCAGGAACTGCTCGCGCACGGCGTATCCCTCCAGGCCGGAGACAGAATTCACTACATCATTACGGATGCCGATGCGGCCTATCCGCCGGACCGGGCTCGCGCAGTGGCCGGACTCGATGGGTCCTGGAGTTACGATGTTTCGGCCTATGACAATCTGCTTCTACGGGCTGCTCTGGTGTTGTTGGCGCCTTTAGGTGTAACGGCGACCTCGCTGAACGAATCTACGGCCCCTACCGGTTGGGCTGTTCAGGGTTCGGTCGATCATACGCAAGCTAGCTCGTCATAGAAAGCGCAGGCTGCGTTCAAACCTGTGCCTCTAGTCGGTTCCTGCCTTCGGCGTGATAGCGTCCAGCACCAGTTTGCGCAGAGTTATGAGGGCATCCCTCTTGCTGGTTTCCCCATTGGATTTTATGTGCGCCGGAGTAGGCGTTAAATGAAAAGGAGGATCCGATGGCACCGGTGTTGGAACTCGATCGGCAGACAGCCTCGTTTGTGCGACAACTCGAAGAACAACGGAAACTGGAAAAGGCGCTTTTGGTCGAACGGGTTCGCGGAACGAGGGAAGGGCCGGAATCCGTCTTCGGCGACATCAAGAACCGCGTGGCGGTGCTGGAGAAGCTGAACGGATCGGCGAGCGCGAGCTGTATTGCGCCGATCGGTTGGAGCAAGCTGATCTTCACCGGAGCAGATAGTGTCTCGGCGCCGAATGCGATCGGATTCGGCGAGCGGGACGAAATGTTGTGCAAGCTTGATCAGATCAAATACCTTGAAGACACGCACTATCTCCGCCTTGCTGCGAATCCCCATTATGTGGAGCATGTGCTGCCGAATAAATCCGTCCAGGCGCGTGTTGGGGCGAATCCTTCACTCTGGGATACGCTGGGATATGTCCACGCAGGCTATACGACCCTGTTGCAAATTCCCGCCTCGTTGGAACAGACGACGGTGTCGATCATGTCACGGATCAACACATTGTTTAATTGGGTTGAGTCGAACGCGGTCGGAGATGAGTGGTATGCCTGTGTGTCGGCCGTTGTGCGGCTGTGGGTGACCTACGATGGCGAATTTCGTCAGGCGCCTCCCGCGCCGTTCGTCAATCTTCTCGCCTCACCGAAGCAGTTAAAGACGCACCAGGACATCGCGTCGCCCGCTCACAGCGCCGCACTCACGATGCAGATCGATGTATCTGCCGGGAGTGGCACGACAATCAGCATATACGAGACGATCGAGTTGGTTGCGACGACACCGAAGGGGCATGCCTATCTCGACGGCATATTTTCCTGGGAGCCACTGGCGGTGCAATTGCGCGAATGCTAGCGGATGTTGAAAAGGGCTTCCTGCTGCGTTCTCGCGTCACTTCCCAGAACCGTGAAACGTGAGGCCTGAAACGTAAAACAAGGTTCAGCCTCGGAGTTGCGACCTTGCTTGGGACAAGGCGCGTCTCGGCGCGCCAGGGCTGGGTAGGTGAAAAGTCTAGCCCTTTTGAACATCTTAAAAGAAACTTGTGACTTGGTGGTGGTTCTCTATGAATAGAGGGTGCGCACGATTTCTGTCGTGTTGAACAGCATCGCGTTGAGACGAGTGTATGCCGCGTGGCCGTAGTAGTGATCGCGCACATTGGTTGACTCGGTAGAATCTTTGTAGTCGGCGAGAATCCCTAGCCCCTCACCGGGAATTCGGACGGCGCGGCGGGCACACTCGAGCCATCGCTCAAATCCATCAAACGGTTCCACGAGTTCCCACAAGGCCTTATTGGCAGCTTTGGCCGCCTCGGTCGTCGGCACAGCGTCACTGCCGGCCACAGCTAGTTCTTGAACGTAGTCTCCGCCCCAGGCGATCGGCATTTCCATCGTAATCTGGGGCAACTCCATCTTCGAGAGCCAAACCTTGCCATCTGTGCGGAGAGTACGATGGTTCACGATGTGAAGGAGTTTGCCAAGCCCGGACGGATCCCATCCGTAGCGCACCGGTGTTCCTAGCGTCACGACATCGAGCATGACACCGTTCAGCAAGGTGTGCGATGCAAGGAGAGGGTCAATCCGTTGAATGACAGCGGACAAAGAACTATCCTGCGATTGTTGCGCGTACGATGTGAGCAGTTTGATCAGTTTCTTCCGTCCGGTGATGGGTGACGGACAGAGCAAGTTGGAGGCAAGGGCTAGAACCAACCCGGCTTGTCCGTGCGCTTGCACGAGGATGCGATCCCCGGCGATAAGTTTTAGCTGTGCAACCAGGGTATGCAGTCTGTCCAGCAACACGCACGAAGAAATAGCGCGTCCCAGGTGATGGTTTTCGCAGGACCACAATTCTCTCAAACAAGCGATCGATTGCGGCGTTCTCTGGTTGATCGCTTTCTCGAAACTCTTAACATAGGCGGTGGTGAAGTTCCCGGCGTCCCTGACGTACTTGTCCAGCAACTCTTTGGTGATATCGTCGTTCTTCAGTGGCGGCTTTAGGCCTTCCGGCCCGGCCAACCCGTTCGACTCTTCCCGCATTGCAGCGAGCAGGGCATCGAGTCCGGCCACACCTCTCGAATAGCCGCGCTTCAACCCGCCGACTTCATCGAGCCGCTGCGTCCCGAAGACGTCGGTCCCCATGATGGAGCCGTGCAGCAGGACAACCACTCGGACTCCGGCGCGCGAAAGGCGGATGCCGAGTGCTGCCATTGCCTCTTGCCCGGTGGGCGATTCCGACAGGGCAGTCGGGGTCACTTCACAAACGGTGAGGCGGTCACCGGGGTTTTTTCGTGACAGCTCGTCGTGTTGAAAGTTGTTCTCAGTCGGCATAGGGCAGTTACATACCCGATGTGAGCGACGGACTGCAACGCGGGTTCAGCAGGATGCAGAACTCGTCACCCTTCTTAGCTTTTCAACCTGCGCGCCGAGACGCGCATTTTCCCATGCACCGCTTTCCAAAACTGTGGAGCTCCACGGCTTTATCCATCCTCCGTAGCAGACTACTGCGGAGGGCTGGCGGCCGTGGCTTCCTGCGTAGGCGGGTGAAAAGAAAGATCTAGTAGACTCAGGAACGTTCGCATCCGCATGGTTTCTGGTGAATCAGAGGGTGGAAGGTCTGGCTCGCTTGCCTTGGCGGAAAACGCCATGATAGCGTAGATGTCCCCTTGGAAGAGAATGGAGAGAGCTGATCTGTGCAGGCACTCATGAACCTTGCTCGCGGATGGTCGTTCCGGACCTTTGCCGGGACCTTGTTCTTTCTTTGTCTAATCCTTCCGAAAGGTGCGGCGGTTGCCGTTGTATCGGAGCCAGCCCCTGTCCCAACGGCTCCAAGCGAGTACGTCATTCTCTTTGTCCTCGAAGGATTCGGCCAAGATTCTTTGAAAGGCGGCACGATGCCGACCCTCAGCCGGTTAATCAAGGAAGGGGCTGTCACCTGGTCTGCCACGGCGGTGAAGCCGGCGTTACGGTTGCCGACGATGGCGTCGTTGATAACAGGAATGCCGGTCGAAAAACACGGCATTACCTGGAACAGTTTTGAGTTCAGCCGCGGCTATCCACGCGCTCCGAGCGTGTTCGATTACCTCGATCTCAGCGGGGGACGCGACAGCGCGATTTTCTTCATGGACGAGTCACTCTATCAGTTGGCGAGACCCGAGCCCTACACGGATTACCAGATGTGCGGGCCTTTGAAGCCCGAATGCAGCACGGACCGGGTCGTCTCCTATATCCGTCAATACTTCAAGAAGGCGACCAGCGGCCATGGCTACGGGCACGCCATACTTTCGCTGCCGCATTTCCTGGTTGTGCATCTTCCTGAAGCCGGTCGGGCCGGTGTATCTCGAGGCTGGACTTCGAAGGAATACCGCGAAGCCCTTCGTATGGTGGATAAGGCCCTACAGTCCGTGTTGGATATCTATCAAGAGCAGGGATTGACCAAACGGACGACCGTGTTCGTGACGTCACTGAGCGCTGAAGGCAGAGACGCCGGCAGCGAACAGACTGATGCCGCCGTTCCGACGGTTCCGTGGATTGCCTCGGGGGTAGGGATTAAACCCGGCCATGCCATTCATCAGCAAGTCTCCATTTTGGATACCGGCGCGACGGTGATGCGGACGTTGGGATTACAGACACATACCGAATGGGAGAGTCGTGCCGTGGAGGAAATATTTCAGGCCGCTTTTGCCGAAGCCCCACGGGGACATTTGGAATAGGTCGGATGATACACGTTGCGAAACGGTACACGGGTTTATGTCTGGCTGGATGGCTGTTGGGTTTTACCGCGGTCATCGAACCTACCTCGGCCGGTCAGCCCGCTGCCTATACTCAGGAGCATTCAATTACCATTGATGCGACGACTATTGTCCCTCAGACCTGGTGGCATGTGTCGGGGGTCACCCCGTCGATCTATGCCTCGGACCCCGAGTCTATGGATGCCTACAAGACGATCGAGTCGCGTGCCATCAAACTGAAACCGGGTAAATATAAATTCGGAAGCTTCACGTTCGATTTTTCGTTCACGGTGAACTTAGAAGGGAAATTGGAGTTCGCCCAGTCGCTCGATCAATGTGTGGAGGGACGAGGGACCCAGACCTTAACCATCCGCTGCAGCCGGACATATCCGCATGGCGGCCAGCGCGATTACCAGTATCAGTAGAGGAGCGGCACCGATGTCGCAGACACTCGATGACCTGTTGGCAGCACTGGAGGATGTCGACGACGCAACGCGCGAGGAATCGGCCAAGACTCTTGCTGAACTCGCCGATCCCGCCACGCTGGACGCACTGGTCGATGCCTGTGGGGATGAGTATTGGGCTGTGCGGGCTCATGCAGGTTGGGGCGTGGCCCGAATCGGCGGGGCGAAAGCGATCGAAACGCTCATCGTCCTGTTTAACGACCCCATCATGGAAGTGCGAAATGATGCCGTAACGGCTATGGCATCAATGGGAGCCGCAGTCGTCGATCGCTTGATTGCCGCATTAAAGGATGAACGGTGGCGTGTTCGTGAACACGCAGCGAAAACTTGCGGGGACGTAAAGGACCGGAAAGCCGTCGAGGCTCTCATGCTTTCCTGTCGAGATCGCGATGGCGCCGTAAAGAGTGCGGCAGCCGAGGCGTTGGGCAAGATCGGCGATCAGAGGGCGATCCCAGCCCTCATCAAACTGTTCCGCGACCCGTCAAAAACGGTGCGGGAAACTTCCGGAACTGCGCTCATATCAATAGGCCGGCCTTCCGTCGATCCGCTGATCGAGTGTCTAAGAGATAAAGATTTTGTTGTCCGGTGCCATGCGGCGCGGGCGCTCGGAGGAATGACTACGGACTATCAAATCGGTCGAACCTGGGTGCGTGACGCCAAAGTTGTCGACGCACTGGTCGCTGCCTTGAAAGATCCGGATCGGGCCGTGCGTGAGGATGCCACGATCGCTCTGGGTCAGATCGGCGATCCGCGTGCCATCGATGCCTTGATCGAGGCGATGAAGGATGGCGCGGTGAAGCGGCACGCCATTGCATCACTGGGAATGATCGGCGATCCTCGTGCCTTGCCTCCGGTGTTGGACGCGTTGAAAGGAAAAGGGATACGTCAGGATGGCACTCCGACGCCGGGCTGTATCGTCAGCGAAGACGCCTTTATCAAGGAGGCGGCAGCGACGGCGCTGGGTCAATTCCGTGATCCGCGGGTCATTCCCGACCTAATCATGCTGTTGAAGGACGGCGTCCTGCGGGAAAAGGCCAGTGCCGCCCTGGCCACCATCGGCGATACGGCGATCGAGCCATTGATTGCTTTTCTGTATGATCCGAAAGCGTCTGAAGTCGTTGCGGAGGGAGAGCGGGTGCTCTCCTATGCGTCGGTCCGGCTCACGGCAAAAGATGCCTTGCGCCAGTTGACGCTTCAAACACTCGAGAAATTGGGGTGGGTGCCGGCGCCGGAGGACTTCACCGTCAATTCGAGCGTGGTTGATAATGCCAGGGTGGACATGCCTCTTGGCGACACAGGCCGATTTGGCCCCTCAGGGGATTTTGCGTAGAGTGGCTAGCAGGCTTCTGTGAAACTACAGCACACCACGCAGGATGCTCAAAAAGGCCGTTCAGCAAGGCCGCAAGCGAATCGAAACCGGAGGCGTAGCATTCTCACCCGCCCAACCCCGAGCTGTCGGAACAGCTCTTTTCCCTTGTGGGGTACGTTGAGGATTTCGATGAGCTGAGAACGAGACTGGCGGACTTTTTCAGCGTCCGTTGGATCGAGGTCGGGCATGACAGATGCGGTGGCCGAACAGATTGCTGCGCTCAAGGACGAGGACTGGGCGATTCGCGAAGAGGCCGCTACGATGCTGGGTGCGTTTCGGGATCCAAGGGCTGTGGCGCCGTTGGCCTCTGTGCTTCGTGACGACGATCGGGCGGTTCGCGATGCGGCGATCGCCGCTCTGTTGGCCATCGGAGAGCCTGCCGTGACGACGCTGGGCGCCTGCCTCTCCGATCCGGTGCTTACGGTTCAGGAATTGGCCTCGTCGGCATTGGCAAGCATTGCTGATGCGCGAGTCCTCGCGCCGTTGATAGTCGCGCTCAAGAGCCCCGACTGGATTGTGAGAATGCATGCGGCCAAGGCGTTGGGCCGGATTCAAGATCCTGTTGCAGTGACGCCGCTGGTCCCACTCCTGCAAGATTCGGTCAAGGCTGTGCGAGAGGAGACGTCAACAGCTCTTGCAGCCATTGGAGAGGCAGCGTTGCCCTCGTTACTTGCATCGCTGACGCATACTGAATGGCTGGTGAGGCTGCATGCAGTGGAAGCGTTGGGGAAAACGGGCTCACCAGCGGCTGTGGCCCCACTCTTGTCGGTCCTCTTCAATGATCGGGATCATGCGGTTCGGGAAGATGCTGTTCGCGCGCTCGGTCAGATTGGAGATGCGCGCGCGGTTGAGTTTCTCGTGACGGCGATGAGAGAACCGGGGGTACGGCCGCTGGCGGTTGAAGCGCTGGGCCGGATCGGTGATCGTCGCGCGGTGCCCGTGCTGATCAACGTGATCGAAGGAGTAGACCGGCCGGAGATTTCACGGTCGATCGATGGCTGCGGCGATCGCTGGAATGAAGAATCAGTCACGTTGGGTATGGCCGTCAGGGCATTGGGTGCAATCAGAGACGAGGCGGCTATACCCTCGCTTATAAAGGCGCTCCGTCATACGGTGACACGAGCGGAAGCCGCCGACGCGCTGACTCGGTTCGGTTCCCCCGTCATAGCGCCCTTGCTGGCCATGCGCGCATGTGAATCGGATGATAATATCCGCTACCATATCAACGAAACCTTGACCAAAGTGGGCTGGCGGGTGGGTCGCATCTAAGAGGCCAATGCTCAATACGCAACGTTGAGTGGTAAATGTTAAATTTTGAATTGATATCTCAGCACTAAGGACTCAGCAGTGATTGTGCGTTAGGTCATAGTGTCATGCCGAAAGAAACGATTGAAACGCTGATCAATGAGCTCATCCACGAAGAGGACTGGCGCCGGATGCGGGCGACGGCAGCCTGTCTGTCAGGCGGACCGCGTGCGGTGCAGGCGCTCATTCACGCGCTGCGGACAGGCTCGCCGGCACTGAAAGCCGAGGCCTCGGCTATGCTGGCGCGTGTGAATGATCCTCAGGCAGGCGTCCCACTGGTCGGCTTACTCCAGGATGAGAATGAGGCCGTCCGCAAGGCCGGTGCGTCAGCCTTGGAACACATGGCGGGGGTACTTGATGAGGCGACTGCGGCGGCACTGGCCTCGCTGCTCTATTCGTCGAAGGACGAGGGAGTCCGCCAGGTCGCCTCGCAGTTATTGGGGGTCATCCCCAATGCAATTACGCCGCTCTGCGAGATGTTGGCCCATCAGGACCCGGAGGCCCAGATCATGGCCGCGACGATGCTGGAACGTCTGCTCGATCCACGTTCTGCGGACGCGTTCATCAGTGCGATGGGGCAGCCCGCCGTTCGCGATATTGCCGTGCGGACACTCAAGAAACTGACCGCAATTCGTGAACGCATCGATATGGTATTTGACGAACTTCGTGCGATCGAGGAATTGAGTGAACGCGAAGAGGCTCGCATGAGCGCAGTCATCAATCTTCTGGCTATCGGGCGTCCAAGCGTGGAGATTTTGATCGAGTACCTGGAAGATGACGATTGGCTCGTGCGAGAGGCTGCCGCAGACTTGCTGGGGAAGATCGGCGACACTCGGGCGGTCGAGCCCTTGATGCAGCGGTTGCGGGTCGATAAGGATACGGGTGTGAAGGAGCTGGCGATGAAGTCATTGGGCTTGATCGGAGACGCCAGGCCTGTGCAACTCTACATCGAGGCCATTCCGATTCGACCCCTGCGGGTCCATGCCTTGGAGGCGTTAGCCAAAGTGAAAAATGTAGGCGTGTTGCGCCCATACAAAGAGCTGTTCGATCGATTGAGGACGGACCGGGATGGCCTGGTCGCCTACAACTCGGGGTTGGTCGCCGATAAATTGGAAGCGCTCGATGGAATGCCGGTCGGGAGTCATGGAGGGCCAGGCGACGATGAGTGACGATGCGCAGGAGGAACGGATCGAACAATTGCTAGGGGCCCTTCGGGACGACAATGAAGCGCTCCGCGATCATGCAATTGCCAGCTTGAGTCAGGTAGGTGAGGACGCGGTGGGGAGACTGATCGGGCTTATGGCGGACGAAGACGTTCTGATTCGGGAAGCGGCGACCAGCGCGATCGTAGGGATCGGCCCGTCCGTCGTCGGTCCGTTGATCGAAGCGCTGGAGGATGAAGCATGGGCGATTCGCGAGCAGGCTGCGTCGGGATTGGGAAAGCTGAAAGATCCTCGAGGTGTCGATCCTCTTGTGAAGGCGCTCAAGGACAAGGATGGCGCGGTGCGGACGGCTGCTGTCTGGGCGCTCGAGCGTATCGCTGACGTGCGGGCGGTGCCTGGATTGGTTGAAGCGCTGACTGATCACACGGTGCGTGAAGATGTGGCGCGTGTGCTGAAAAAGATCGGCGATACACGGGCCGTGGATGCCCTGATCGATGGATTACGGGGTAGCAACTGGATGGTACGGCGTCATGCGGCCGAAGCGTTGGGTAAGATCGGCGATCCTCGCGGAGCAGACCCATTGATCGAATCGCTTAAGGATGAGGACTGGCTCGTGCGGCGGAATGCCGCAGAGTCCCTTGCGCGTCTCGGGGCGAAGCAGGCCATCGAGCCCTTACTTCCGCTACTCGAAGATGAGAATACGATGGTGCAGGAAACGGTCGAAGGTGTGTTGGCGAGTCTCGGATGGAACGCAAAGCCCTAACAGGATGCTGAAAAAGTCCGCCAGCAGAGGAGGGATGGACCGGTGGGTCCTCTGTGCTCGCGCAACGCGCGGCCTAAGAAGGCCCTCGTTGGACACGCGCAGTGGGGGACTCATCCGGGTCATCCTGGGCAACGTACACGAGCGAGCTTGGAAGGATCATCTTTACTCTCTCTCTCCGGCCTTGCCTGCGGAATGGCGCGTCTTGGCGCGCCGGGGTTGGGCGGGTGAGAAGGGCGGCCTTTTTGAGCATCCTGGAACCGTTGTGGCATCAGTCCCTCATGAAAGATTTCAACAAGGTGTTCTATGTAAACCGAGTTTTTCTACAGTCTGTTAACCTGTATTTCGATATAGAAGGATATATCACATGGCTGAAGAAGTCCCTCCGAAGCTTATTCAGATCGGGCCGAAGGGCGGCGCGAAAAAGGATGGGTTTAACCTCGTCACGGAACGAGTGGTCGCGATCAATCCTGAAGCAAAACAACTCGAAGTCGAACTATTAGCCTACGACGGAAAGACAGTTGTGCTGGACGTCGATGACGAGGCGCTCGAAGATTTGAAACGGATCAGGGTGGGTGACGGCGCCACGATTCGAATCGTCGAAGAAAGCGGTCGACGGATCGCCAAAAGCTTTCGGATTCGAGCAAAGGATCCCAATTCGGCGCGGGCCGACGCAATGCTCTTGGACCTCAAGGACAGTCATTGGCTCAATCGAAAGTATGCGGCTGAAGTGCTGGGTGAGCTGAAGGACGTTCGCGCCGTACGGCCGTTGGTCGATGCATTGGTCGACGAAGTCGGCGATGTCCGGCAACGCGCCTATGATTCTTTGATCAAGATCGGCGGGCCGGCGGTGTCATTGCTCGTGCCCTTGCTGGTTTCGGAGGAAGATGAGCTCAGACAATCCGTGACGGAGATCATCCGTAAAATCGGAAAGCCTGCTGTCGAGCCGTTGGCCACGGCGCTCGCCGAAGCCGACGACCGTCTGAAGACCCGAGTGATGAAGGTATTGGACCGGATGGGATACAAGCCGAAAGTCAAAGACGAAGCCAAGGCCGGAGCACCACGACTCACATAGCAGCGGTGTTATGCGGCTGGGGAGGGAGCCTTACTGGCCCTTCCGACCGAGACATGGCGGAGCCCAAATGCAGTGACCCTCTCCGGTTCATAGACGTTGCGTAAGTCAAAGAAGACGGGCTGGCGCAATGCGGTTTTCAGTCTGTCGAAATCAAGGGTTCGGAACTGGTTCCATTCTGTCATGAGGATTAACGCGTCTGCCCCCTGAGCGGTCTCATAGGCGTCTTTGCATGGGATGAGGCCCGAAACGGTCTGGCAGGCCTCCTCGAGCGCTGCGGGATCATAGGCGCGAACTGTGGCGCCCTCTTTCAAGAGTTCTTGAGCGATGGCCAGAGCCGGCGCATCCCGCAAGTCGTTCGTATTGGGCTTGAAAGACAAGCCCAGCATCGCGAAGGTCTTTCCTTTCAGTCCCCCAACTTCTTTCGTGATCTTTTCGACCATCCGGCTCCGTTGCTGTTCATTTATGAGGGCGGCGGCACTTGCGATTTTCATGGGATAACCGACTCGTTCCCCCGTTTGTACGAGCGCGGCCAGATCTTTCGGGAAGCACGATCCACCGAACCCCGGCCCTGCATGGAGAAATTTCGATCCGATCCGGTTGTCGAGCCCCATCCCCTTCGCCACCATTTGCACGTTGGCGCCTACCCGCTCGCAGACTGTTGCAATTTCGTTAATGAAAGAAATTTTCGTGGCAAGGAAGGCATTGGAGGCATATTTGATCATTTCGGCAGTGGGAAGATCGGTTACGACGAACGGAGTCTCGATCAGGTACAGCGGCCGGTAGAGGTCCTTCATTATCGCAATCGCTTGCTCGCTGTCTGCACCGATGACGACCCTGTTTGGCCGCATGAAATCTTCGATGGCCGATCCTTCACGAAGGAACTCCGGGTTGGACACGATGTCAAACCGGAATTTGCCCGATTGATTGGCGGTAATGACTTCACGCAACTTTTCCCCTGTCCCCACCGGGACAGTAGACTTTGTAACGATGACTTTGTATCCGGTCATGGTTTTGGCGATGCCACGACCGACTTCTTCAACGTATGAGAGATCTGCCGATCCGTCGGGTCGCGGCGGGGTCCCAACCGCGATGAAGATAACCAAGGCTTTGTCGACAGCTTTGGCGACATCGGTGGTAAAGCTGAGCCGGTTCTCTCGAAGTCCCTTGGCGACGAGCTCCGTAATCCCCGGTTCGTAGAATGGCACATCGCCCTTCTCAAGCCTGGCCACCCGTTTCGTGTCGGTATCCATGCAGGTCACGTTCACTCCGAACTCCGAAAAGCAGGCGCCAGTTACCAATCCGACATAGCCGGTCCCTATCACACTGATATGCATGAGTTTCTACCCTCCATTGGTCGAGCACGAACTGGCCGAGTATAGCAACAGTACCGGGTATGAACAACGAAGTTTGGAAAATCGCCTGTTAACAAGCAAACCCGCTCGTTGACAGGTGCGTGAGGGCTGGGTAGTATTTGCTCCCCTCATCGGACGGATCCTACTCCTATGACGACTCAAAGTAGGACCATTCAGCGACCTCTCGTCGTAATGATGCGTCGGACCTTGCGCACAATTAGTCCGGACGCGACATTGTTGGAAGCTGCCACGCTGATGCGTGACTCGAAGGTCGGCGCCTTGCTGGTGCACGAGGGTGGTCACTACAGTGGTGTCGTCAGCGAGTCGGATCTTGTTCGCAAGGGAATGGCCGAATCATGCTCGACCCAAGAGACGTTGGTCCGTGCCGTCATGAGCAGCCCGCTCGTGTCGATCGACTGCGCGAGTTCGGCCCACGAAGCGAGTGAGATGATGGCGGAACATGGGATCCGGCATCTAGCCATTTCCGAGGATGGGCGGATCGTCGGGATCATCTCCGTTCGCGACCTCCTACACTACTTCAAGAACTGGGGCGGCCTGTGATCGTGCGAATACGCAGGTCAGCGCCGAATCGCCCTCCTATCCCGTGTCATGTTTGTGCATGAGCGTTGTGAACCGACCGGCTCGTATCCCTCACTGGTTTCTTTTGATAACGGCGCTGGCGACCGGCGCTGTCGTTATGGCACTCGAGATTTTGGGAAGCCGGCTCTTGGCACCTGTTTTTGGAAACTCATTGTTTGTTTGGGGCGCGTTGATCGGTGTGATCCTTGCCGCCATGAGTGGCGGGTATGCCTTTGGCGGCTGGATTTCCGATCGATACCCCGGCGCGCAGGTACTAGCTGGCCTGCTGTTATTCTCCGGAGCCTGGACATTACTTATCGCATGGCTGAGTCAACCCGTGCTCTTCAAGGTAGCGGGAATCATCGAGGACCCTCGGTGGGGACCCTGTGTCGCCGCGGCATTGCTCCTGGGTCCGCCCGCCTTCGGTTTGAGCGGCGTGTTGCCTGCCATGTTACGGTTGGCTGTCTCAGATCTTGAGTATTTCGGCCGGCGTACCGGTCGAATGATCGCGCTCTCGACTGTGGGGAGCCTGGCGGGAACGTGGGGAACGGCGTTTTTCTTTTTGTCCTGGGTCGGCAGTCAGGCGCTTGTCGCGTGGCTCGGCGCTATTCAAGTGGGGCTTGGTCTCTGGTGGTTGATCAGCAGGACGACCGTACGGCCATTGGTGATCGGCGGGACTGTCCTATGCACTGGAGGCCTGGGGATGGGCGCAATGTCTCCGATCCAAACGTTGAGTGCGCCGGTTCATCAAGAAGACAGCCCATACCAGCAAGTACGAATCCGCGACGACGACCTTTTTCGCTACCTTGTCTTGGACCGAACTTTCCATGCGGTCATGTGGAAGGCAGATCCTGTTGCCCTGTTTCTTCCCTATAGTCAGCTGATGGTCGCGTCGCTGGCTCTGGTGCCTGAGCCCAAAAGGGGTCTGATCCTTGGTCATGGAGGCGGATCACTAGCGAAGTGGCTTGCTCACCGATGGCCTGAGTTCGAGCTGGATGTGGTCGAGTTCGATCCTGTGGTCGTCCGCATGGCAGAAGAGTATTTCTCCTATCACCCGCCCCCCCAACATCATGTGCACGTTCGGGATGCCCGGGTGTTTCTGAATTCCACGGAGCTGACGTACGATTTCATTTGGGTCGATGTGTTTGCACGACACATGATTCCGTTTCACCTGACCACTGTGGAGTTCTTCGCAGAGTTACGCGCCCATCTTGCGCCGAACGGCATGCTTGCGGTGAATTTGGCCTCATCGGGCGAGGGGGGGGATCTCTTGCGGGCCAACGCGGTCATGCAAACAATGAGACGTTCGTTTCCCAACATCGAGTCGTTTGCAGTTAAAGGGCCTTGGAATCCTTCTCGAACACGATCCGAAAATCTCATTTTTTTCGCCGGTACGCCGCTTGAACGGCATACGCCCTCTACCTTTCTGGCCGATGTGAGCAGATTGGTTGAGCAGCAACGTCTTCCATTCGAAGCCATCGCCTTATTGGATGCCCGTCGCGCACAATCCTTGGCAGCAGGTGTCGTACTATCCGACAACTATGCTCCGTACGATCTCTTGATGGGATCTGCAGTTCAAGAGGCACGGCCTGATTCGGTTAAGCCGTTGAAATGATTGTAACTCGCTTGTTGATGCCGAACGTCTGTTACGTGGTCAAGTTAGGAGAGGGAAGAGATCTGGAATAACGTTCTTGCTTCCGATTTCGTCACGGTGCTATCTATAAGGCCACTTTCGAAGAACATACTTGCCGTTAGCGCCTGACGAGCAGGTGTATCGGGAACAGTGGTCGGCAAGGTCTGGGCTAAGCGGGCTTGGCGGAGGTATTCACCAACCTAATCACATCTCTTCTTCTTTTCTTATAAGGAGGTAGGTCATGGGCAAGACGGTGTTGGGGGTCTTCTTCGGCCTCGTGATGATCGTGGCTGGGGCATCTGCAGCATTGGCGCTCCAGGCAGGGGGAGTCGAAGTCGGGGACTTGGAGACTGGCTCCGTTGTGGGTCAGTCATTCAAGGAGTTGGATGTCGATGCGCAGCTGTTCGCTCTGGAGATTGGAAACTTAAAGACGTGGTATCCATCCGTGACAATCATCGATTTCAAAGTTCGGCCTGGCCGTCCTGTCCTGCTGAAGGTGACGAACAACGCCACGGCCGAGCATGGGTTCCAGATGACCGATGCTGCGAATGCCGGCTCACCGTTTGTGATGAAAGCTGAAGTCGTGCTGAAGCCGGGAGAAACCAAGTATATCGGAGTTCCGACCAGCGACATGTTCTATGCAACGCAGGGGAATACCTTGACCTATCGCTGTCACTTGCATCCGGGCCATGTCGGCGGCAAGATTCTTATGCTCAAATAGGATTGCTTCGTGGAGGTGAGAGACCACGGCATCTCTGAGACAGTGCAGAGATGCCGCACTTCTTGCGATACGCTGCAACTAACTGACGGGGAAAGATTGACGAAGGAGCTGTCACAACAGCGATGCAAGACGGAAGAAGGCCCCGCTTCTCATACAAGAAGCGGGGCCTTCCTGGTTGAACGACAAACCATGATTAATTGCGCACGCCGCTCCAGACCTTCGCCTCATCGATCGCTTTATCCGGATTAAGCGTCCTTGCCTTTTCGAGCAAAACTTCCGTCGTTTCCGGATATGCCGGATCAGAAATGCAGCAATTATCGACCGGGCAAACGGCGGCGCACTGCGGTTCGTCGAAGTGACCGACGCACTCGGTGCAACGGTCGTGGGTAATCACATAAATACTATCGCCGACCCCTTGGCCATCGCCAACATGATTGCCCTTCGATTCCGCATCGCTGCGAGTTTCAAAAATCGCCTCGTTCGGGCATTCTGGTAGGCAGGCTCCACAGGAGATACATTCATCGGTAATCAGCAACGCCATAACCCTCGCCTCCTTCTCACTACAATACAAACACACACGGTTGACAAGTCCGCCTCACCACGACCATTATGTGTGCCGTGACGTGGCCGCCATTCTAGTCTGCGGTTCTTTTCCAAGTCAACAGAGCGGCAGTTGCCCAGAAGGCCTAGGCTCTCGCTATCAGTGGGCCCTTGGGCCCAAAGAGTTGTGGCGAGTCGTGACCAGGACAACCCATGACTACCGCGCCGGTAAGCGATCAGGGCCAGAAAAAGAAGCGTATCGTCACGCTCGTCCTGATGGCGATTTTCTTGATGAGCGCTTCGTTCTTTCTCATCGATCGAAAAGAGGAGACGATCATTATTGTCACGTTCCCGAACGGTCATGAGGTCGAGGCAGAAGTGGCGGATACGCCGGAGAAACTGTTCGTCGGTCTTGCTTTTCGGGAAGCGTTGCCGGCCAACACCGGATTGCTGTATATCTTCGAGTCGACAGGCCAGAACCATCTCTGGACCAAGGGATATCGATTTCCGGTGGATATAATATGGGTTGATGAAAGTCATCATATTGTGGGGCTGAACGAAAATGTCGCTCCCTGCAGAGAAGATGAATGCCCCAGGTATAGTTCTTCTCCGGAAGCGGTTCGCTATGCCATTCAAACCGAGGCGGGTTTCATCAAGCGGGAAGGGATCACTATCGGATTGGAGTTGAAATATACGCTTCGCATGTAATGCGCACAGGAGATGATCTGGAGCGTACAGCGTATGAGGAGAAGAGTCACTAGGGTATGTTAGAGGGATTTCAACTAGTTGGTTTGGTCACCGATCTGCCGCCTGGGCAATCAAAGGCCGTTATGGTGAACAATCGGGAAATCGCGCTCTTCAACATTGAGGGAACGTATTTTGCGATCCACAATATTTGTCCCCATGAAGGCGGTCCGTTGTGTGAGGGGCGTGTAAAGGGTTTCGTCGTGGCCTGCCCGTGGCACGACTTGGCATTCGATGTTCGAAACGGGCAAGGGACAGACGGTGGCGGATATTGTGTGGGGAGTTATGAGGTCCAGGTCGTTGGAGAGGAAATTTTTGTCGGGCCTCGGCGGAAACGATAGTATGACCAGCGAAATCACACGGAGCGGGCTGTTGCGTCCATGACGATGAGTACGACGCTTGGCCACGACCATGAGGGCGCTACACACTCGGATGGAGTCAAGGTCATTGAGACAACCCTTGAGCATCCCGTACAGATTCATCTTTGGGAAGACAGGACACGTGGGGAGCTCTGGGTGCCGACCTATGATCCCACGGGGCTCGAGTTGCTGGCCGACGACTATCTTCGCATCGCTGGAAATAATGCGGTCGATAACGGCCAGAGGATATTCGAGTTTAAGGCGGTCAGGCGGGGAACCCATCGGGTGCTGTTTGAAAAACGCATGGGATGGAAATTCACCGCCGAAGACCGGCGTGTCTTTGACGTGACTGCCTCCTGAAATCTCGTTTCGGAGAATTGTGTCGTCTTGCCGAATGTAGCCTTCATCGATGGAGCGTTCATGCCACTGGCCGAGGCGAAGGTCTCGGTTGAAGATCGGGGCTTTCAGTTTGGCGACGGCATCTATGAGGTCATCCGAACATACAACGGGCGTCCGTTCGCATTAGAAGCCCATCTGGCTCGACTGGATCGTAGTGCTGCAGCGCTTGATCTGTCACAGCCCTTCTCCCACGATGAGTGGACTCGCCATGTCGCGGAAGGAATTAAGCGGGCCGCCTATCTTGAAGCCAAAATCTACCTCCAGATCACCAGAGGTGTTGCTCCACGTGATCATGCCTATTCAGGTGAGACGACGCCCACGGTCGTCATGACGGTTCGTGAGTTTCACCCGCTCGATAGATCGATACAATCGACCGGTGTGGAGGCGATAACGACAGAAGATATTCGCTGGGGGCGCTGCGATATCAAGAGCGTAAATCTCTTGGCAAACGTGCTTGCGCGCCAGAAGGTCAAAGAAGCCAAGGTCTTCGAGGCCATTTTCGTCAACGCCGGATTGGTTACGGAAGGGGCTGTCAGCAACGTGATGGTGGTCCAGAGAGGAACGGTAGTGACGGCTCCCGAAGGACCGCGCATTTTGTCCGGGGTTACACGGGCTGTCGTGTTGGAAATGGCTTCGAACGAGGGTGTACCGGTCCAACAACGTTTTGTCTCAGAGGCAGACCTCTATGATGCAGACGAAGTTTTTCTCACCGGGACCACAGTCGAAGTTTTGGGCGTCGTTCGTATCAACGGGAAAATCATTGGAGATGGACGGCCTGGCCCGATTACCCAACGACTTGCCACAGGCTTCACGAGTCGGGTTGCCTAGCCCCTTGCTTTGGCTTAGGTAGCGTGCTATGGTCCGCAATCTGGAAGTGGGCTCAGGCCCACTTTTTTGTTTGATCTCTTGAATGGGTCATCCGATCATACGGGGCTAGGGGTACCGGTGAGGGAGTCCCGAGCGGTTGTCGATCGCATCAGCGAGGTGGTAGCGCCCATCCTCTGGGCATTGGGCTTAGAATTGAACGACGTCGTGTGCGTAGGGCAAGGTCCGCGGTCAGTCGTTCGTGTGTATATCGATAAGCCGGGCGGAGTCACAATAGAAGACTGCGGGCGTGCACACCTTGCGATCGGTCCAGCCCTGGATGTGACTGATCCATTCCCTCATGCCTATACGCTGGAAGTCTCCTCCCCGGGTCTGGATCGGGCCTTTAAACGGATTCAGGATTATCATCGGGCCTTGGGGAAGCAAGTGAGTGTGAAGCTCAGGCAGCCGATCGACGGACAGTGGCGTGTGCGGGGAGTGCTGACAGAGGTGAACGAACAGGGAGTCATGGTTGTGTTGAACGATCCGCGTCCTGAGCGGACGATCGCCCTTGCGTTCGACTCGATCGCGGAGGCGCGACGTGTCGTCACGTTTTAGGCCGTACTGGAATCGATCACCGCGGTATGATCATATCGTCGCATCGGTGATGTGACTGCAAGGACCGTTGCTGGAGAGTAATCCATGAATCGAGAATTGATTTCAGTCATCGACGAACTTGGACGGCAAAAAGGCATCGACAAAAGCCGAGTGATCGGAGCGATCGAAGCCGCCCTTCAAATGGCTGCCAAGAAACGTTTCGGGCAGGCCGAGAATATTCAAGTCGAGATCGACTCCAAAACGGGTGAAATCTCCGTTGTGTCGAAGAAAACCATCGTCGATGCGGTTGCCAATCCGAAAACCGAAGTCTCGCTTCAGGAAGCCCGCCAGTTCGACAGCGAAGCAGAGGTAGGTGATGAGATCGGGTCGGTCATAGAGATGACCGATTTGGGTCGGATTGCTGCGCAAACTGCCAAGCAAGTCATCTTCCAGAAGGTCCGTGAGGCCGAATGGGAAGCGGTTCAAAGGGAATACTCAACGCGGCAAGGAGATCTGGTCAACGGTATCATACTCGGGGTAGAGCGCCGAAACTATCTGGTGGATCTTGGCAAGACAGAAGCGGTATTGCCGATTCAGGAACAGATTCCCCGGGAAACCTATCGTTGCGGGGATCGAGTGAAAGCCATGCTCTTGGAAGTGCGCCGAACACCGAAGGATGTCCAGGTCATTTTGACGCGGAGTCACCCCCAGTTTGTCGCCAAACTCTTTGAGTTAGAAGTGCCGGAAGTGCTTGAAAAAATTGTAGAGATCAAGTCCATCGTGCGGGAGCCCGGTGATAGGACCAAGATTGCCGTGACATCCCGCGAAAAGGCAGTCGATCCGGTCGGGGCCTGTGTGGGAATCAAGGGGTCGCGGGTTCAAGCAGTGGTCCGTGAACTGCGCGGAGAGAAAATCGACATTATTACCTGGACCTCCGACCCACGCGTGTTCATTGCCGAGGCCTTGAATCCTGCGAGTATCGAGAAAGTCGGCATCGATGAGGAAAAGAAGTCGGCATTGGTCGTCGTGGCAGATTCCCAGCTGTCATTAGCGATTGGGAAGAACGGACAGAACGTGAGGTTGGCGGCTCGCCTGACCGGATGGAAGATCGATATTATCAGCGCGACGGAATACGAAAAAGAAAAGGCCGAACGCGATAAAGAAATCAAAGCAGCATTGGCGGAGGAAGCAGAAGCGCTGCATCAGCAAGAAGAGGCCCGAGAGCAGGAATTAAAAGCGCGGGCAGAATCGGAGTCGGACGCCGGATAAACCGGATACGGAAGAGTGGGTGTCAATTCCTCATGCGCGTGTACGCATTAGCTAAACAACTTGGGATGGAAAACCGTGATCTTATCCCGGAATTGAAGCGGATGGGGATCACTGTTGCATCGCATAGTAGCGTGCTGGATGACGACGTGGTGCAGAGGGTCTTGGAAAAACTCGGCCCGAAACTTAAGACGCACGGGAAAGCGACGGGCAGAGATGCAGAGACCGATGCTGGTCGGAGTGAGCGGGGCAAGGCCAGCATGGTGTCCGACCACGGAGGAGGAACAAAGGCCGGATCGGCGCAGACAGCCCCAGCGGGAGAGTCATTTAAGCCCGACAAACGACGTATTCTGATCAAACGCAAGAGACCCGATGACATTCCAGTGGAAGAAGCCGCATCCACGCTGATGGGCGAATCAGCAGGCACGAGCAGAGCGCTCGTCGATATCCCCATAGTCAGCCCGCCGACGGTGACGCATCCGCAAGCCGATACTCCTGCCGTTGGCCATACTGAGCCGATGGTGATGCCCGATCAGGCGCATCCTGTTCTAGGAACTACGATCGCCCCACTTCCCACGGCTTCCGGGAAGATTCCTGCGGCGCCGAGTGTCGATGTGCTCCCGGGAAAAAAGAAAGCCCTCTCCCTGGAAGAGTTGCAGGCCGAAGGCCTCAAAGAGAAGGGAAAGAAAATTCGAAAGCCCGGCCGCACGCGGGAGGAAGAGGAGCTTCGGCTTCGTGAAGATGCGGCTCGCTGGCAGGATCTTCGCGCCATTCCGGTGCAGCAGCGCCGCGACGACCGCAGCAAACACGTGCATCACAGTGCGCCGGGGGAAGTGACCAAGCCGCGGAGAAAGAGCTTCAAGCTTGTGCCAGGCACCACCGTGAAGGAGTTTGCGGAACTGATTGGACAGCGCCCTGCCGATATCGTGCGCAAGCTGATGGATATGGGCCAAATGCTCACGTTCAATCAGCCGATGAACGTCGATGCAGCCATGATTATTGGAGAGGAGAACGGGATCAAGATCGATGTATCGGTGGAGAAGGCCGGAGAAGAATTACTGGAATCGGTTGTACAGACGGAAGAAGGGATCCGGCTTGAGCCGAGACCAGCGGTCGTGACGATCATGGGTCATGTCGACCACGGTAAAACCTCACTGCTCGATGCCATCAGACAAACGAAGGTGGCGGAAGGCGAGGCCGGTGGAATTACGCAGCATATCGGGGCATATACGGTTGCGGTACGTGGGAAACAGGTGACGTTCCTGGACACGCCGGGCCACGAAGCCTTCACTGCCATGCGAAGTCGTGGGGCCAAGATCACCGACATCGTCATTCTGGTCGTAGCGGCGGATGATGGAGTGATGCCGCAAACGATAGAAGCGATCAACCATGCAAGAGCTGCGTCCGTTCCGATCATTGTAGCCATCAACAAAATCGACAAAGCCGGTGCCAACCCCGATCGCGTCAAGAACGCGTTATCCGAGCATGGGCTCATCTCCGAGTCTTGGGGCGGCGACACGATCATGGTCGAGGTCTCGGCCAAGGAAAAGCTCGGCCTGGACACCTTGCTGGAGATGATTCTGCTGCAATCTGAAGTGTTGGAACTCAAGGCCGATCCGCATCGGTTGGCAAAGGGCGTTGTGGTGGAAGCCAAACTGGAGCGGGGGCGTGGCCCGGTGGCGACCGTGTTGGTTCAAAGCGGCACGTTGCGTGTCGGTGATGTATTCGTTGTCGGGATATTTAGCGGGAAAGTTCGGGCGTTGATTACGCATACGGGAGCCAAGGTACAGGAGGCCGGCCCCTCTATCCCGGTCGAAGTGGCTGGCCTTCCAGGTGTGCCGTCTGCCGGCGATGTATTTCAAGTCGTTAAAGATGAGCGAGTGGCGCGAGAGATTGCGGAAGATCGAGCTCGGAAACAGCGAACGGCCGACTTGTCGGGGTCGGCGAAAGTCACGCTCGATGATCTGTTTGCCAAAATCAAGGAAGGATCGGTAAAAGAGCTGGTACTGGTCATCAAATCCGACGTTCAGGGGTCGGCTGAAGCATTGACGGCAGGGGTTGAGAAGCTTGCGACCGCCGCGGTCAAGCTGCGGGTCATTCACAGCGGCGTCGGCGGGATCACGGAATCCGATGTGTTGCTGGCTGCCGCGTCGAATGCCATTGTTGTCGGATTCAATGTCAGACCGGAGCCAAAGGCTGCTGCTCTGGCCGAACAGCAAGGCGTCGACATCCGTCTCTATACCATCATTTATGATGCGTTGGCGGAGATCAAGGCGGCGATGGAAGGGCTGCTAGAACCGACACTCAAGGAACGGACGTTAGGGCGGGCCGAAGTTCGCCAAGTGTTTATGGTGTCAAAGGCTGGCGTCGTTGCGGGGTCTTATGTGGTGGACGGTGTAATCACTCGCGCGGCGGTCGGCGTACGGGTGATTCGAGACAGCGTGGTGGTTTATGAAGGAAAGCTGGGGTCATTGCGGCGCTTCAAGGACGATGTCCGGGAAGTGCAACAGGGCTATGAATGCGGAATCAGCGTCGAGAACTTTCAGGATATCAAGGTCGGGGACATCATTGAGGCATACGCAATCGACAAGATTGCTGCAAGGCTCTAAGGCGTGAGTCTGCTCCGTGGGTATCATCGTCGGACTCTGTACGGTCGAGCTGTTCATTCCCGAGAGTCAGTCGTTAAAGGACAAGCGACAGGTCCTGGTGAGTCTTAAGGATCGATTGCGGGAACAGTTCAATCTCTCAGTTGCCGAGGTCGAGGGGCAGGATTTGTGGCAAAAGGCTGTACTGGGACTTGCCTGCGTGGCCAACGATGGGCGATACGTCAACCAAGTGTGTGATCGAGCGTTGAACCTCATTCGCAGTATCCCCGCTGTGGAAATCGTCCAGTCTCGAGTGGAATTGTTGTGACGGCGGCTGCCAGGATGGAGTGCGCAATGCCCAGGACCGGGTATCATCGGGCTGAACGGGTTGCCGATCAAATCCGAATGGAAGTGGCGGATATCCTTGTGCGGAAGATCAAAGACCCGCGCGTACAATCCGTGACTGTGACCGACGTGAAATTGACCAGTGATCTACGGATTGCACGAGTGTTCGTGACGACCATGGGTACAGAAGAAGAGGAGCGGAACGTGTTCGCCGGATTGGCTCAAGCCAATGGGTTTGTGCGCAGTGAATTGGGCCGTCGCCTCTCGCTCCGATACCTCCCGGAGATCGTATTTGCCAAGGATGTCAGCGGACCGAGAGGCGATCGGGTCTTGAAACTGTTGGGCGAACTCCGGGTGAAGATGGAAACTGAAGGTAGCTCGTCGGAATCGGAAGAGGAGACTAGTTCGTAGTATCGGGGACGTGACGATGGATATTGCACAACGGTGCGACGCACTCGATGGCGTGCTGATAATTAACAAGGAAGCAGGCTGGACTTCTCACGATGTCGTGGCCAAGGTTCGACAACTTCTTGCCGGAGCCAAGGTCGGTCATGCCGGGACCCTCGATCCAGCTGCAACGGGAGTCTTGCCCTTGCTGATCGGGCGGGGAACTCGTATTGCTGAATATCTTGTTGAATGGGATAAGGAATACCGTGCGGTACTGCGTCTCGGAGAAACCACCGATACGCAGGATGCGACGGGAACAGTCCTTGCGCGCCACATGACAAATTCTGTCACGCCAGAGGAGATTCATAAAGCGGTTGCCCGGTTCCACGGCCCGATGCAACAGATTCCTCCGATGTATTCAGCGGTCAAAGTCAGTGGTGTTCCCCTGTATAAGTTCGCGCGGGCCGGCAAAACGGTTGCGCGTGAAGCGAGAACAGTCGTCGTTCATGCTCTTGAGGTGGAAGCAATTCACGGACGGGACGTGACACTACGCATTGTCTGCTCGAAGGGAACCTATGTGCGGACGCTTTGTGCAGATATCGGAGGAGATCTGGGTGTCGGTGCCCATCTGTTGGCATTGGAGCGAACACGGGTTGGCCCCTTGGCGATCGATCAAGCGCTGACGGTCGATGAGGTGATCACCCGTCACGCCCTTGGTCGGTTGAGCGGCCATCTGTTGTCGCTGGACCGCGCATTGGATCGACTGGGGATCGCAGTGGTAGATGGGGAGACCGCTGACCGTCTGCGACACGGGACTCCGGTGCCTGCAGCCAGGATCCTCCGCTGGGAGATGGTGGGCGGTACCGAACGCGAGTTGGGCAGTCCGGTTCGTATCCACGATACAGGCGGATGTCTGGTGGCGATCGGGCAGTGTCCAGAAACCTCGGAAGGCATCTTCAAGGTTGAAAAGGTGCTGATCGATCAGGATCCTTAATATCTCGGTGTGGAGAGAGGCAAGGGAACAGGAAGGAAAGAACACATGGCATTACTTAGAGAAGCAAAGACCGAGTTGATCAAGCAATACCGGCAGCATGAGACGGACTCTGGCTCGCCGGAAGTCCAGATCGCAGTGTTGACGAATCGGATCACGCACTTGACGGAGCATTTTAAGGTCCACAAGAAAGATCATCACTCTCGGCGCGGACTGCTCCTTTTGGTCGGTCGCCGTCGACGCTTGCTCGACTATCTGCGTAGCGTTAGCGATACACGCTATCGTGCAGTGATCGAACGATTGGGCATTAGAAAGTAGCGTCCCGTTCCGTTGCGGGCTAGGGGGGCGCAACAGGGAGCAATAGTCAGTCGCACAGGTGAACACTGGTATACGCTCAACAGATGAGTTCTGAGTTTTGAATTATGAGTGCTGAGTTTGTGGATACCTTATAGCTCACGACTCAACATGCAAAACTTAAAACCTCTTGGCGATGAGCGCATTTCTGTGGGCATCTGTGGGGCATAACCAGAGGAGACCCAGATGGTACACACAGTTGAAATAGAGGTGGCCGGGCGTACCCTACGACTCGAGACGGGTCGTGTGGCACGACAAGCAGACGGCTCGATATGGGCCTCGTATGGCGATACCGTCGTGTTGGCAACAGCCGTCGCATCACAAGTCGCCAAGCCGGGGGTTGATTTTCTTCCCCTCACGGTCGACTATCAGGAAAAGTCTTTCGCAGCCGGAAAGATTCCCGGTGGGTATTTCAAACGGGAAGCGCGTCCGTCGGAAAAAGCTGTGTTGACCAGCCGGTTGATCGACCGTCCGCTCCGCCCGCTTTTTCCCGAAGGGTATTACTTCGAAACACAAGTCATCGCTTCAGTCCTCTCGGCCGATCAGACCGGCTCATCCGATATCCTCGCTATTATCGCCTCATCCGCTGCCCTGACTATCTCGAACATTCCGTTCGACAATCCGGTCGCAGGGGTACGAATAGGGCGGCTGAACGGCAAATTGATCATCAACCCGGACCTTGAGACCATGGCGAAAAGCGAATTGCAACTCGTTGTGGCTGGAACGGCTGATGCCGTGATGATGGTCGAAGCAGGAGCGAACGAACTGTCCGAAGCCGTGATGCTTGAGGCGATCGAACTCGCCCATGCCGAAATCAAGAAGATTGTGGCTAAGATTCGTGAACTGCAAGCCTCTGTCGGCAGGCCCAAGCGTAAGGTGGTAAAGGAACAAATCGACGCTTCGCTTGCCGCTCAAGTAAAGGCTTTGGTGGCGCAAGGGATTCGCGAGGCCATCATGATCCCGAACAAAGCGGCTAGGCAAGAGCGGTTGGATGAAATCAAAGACAGCGCCGTTCAATCACTTAAGAGCGCGGACGATCCGGATAGAGAGCGGCATGTCAAATTGGTGTTCCATGAACTGGAATATTCGGAAGTTCGGAACATGATCCTGGAGAAGGGTTCCCGGGCGGATGGACGGGGCCCGGCGGACATTCGTCCGATCACCTGTGAAGTCAGCGTGTTGCCACGGACCCATGGCTCCGCAATCTTCACTAGAGGCGAGACTCAAAGTTTGGCCGTGGTTACGTTGGGAACTACTGATGATGAGCAAAGGATCGACGCGTTGGAAGGGGAGTACATGCGGACGTTCATGCTTCATTACAATTTTCCACCGTTCAGTGTCGGCGAAGCGCGTCCCCTTCGCTCACCGGGGCGACGGGAAGTCGGCCATGGCGCATTGGCTGAACGGGCGTTGGTTCCGGTGGTGCCCGCCAAGGAAGTTTTCCCTTATACGCTCCGCATCGTGTCCGACATCCTCGAATCCAACGGGTCTTCTTCGATGGCGACGGTCTGTGGCGGGAGCCTTGCTATGATGGATGCTGGGGTGCCGATCAGAGAAGCGGTGGCCGGGATCGCCATGGGATTGATCAAGGAACGCGATCGAGTCATGATCCTGTCCGATATTCTTGGTCTGGAAGATCACTTGGGCGACATGGACTTCAAGGTCTGCGGCACCAGGCAGGGAGTGACGGCTCTGCAGATGGATATCAAGATCGGTGGCATTACGTCGGCCTTGATGCAGGAGGCTTTGGAGCAGGCCAAAGCCGGTCGTTTACACATTTTGAACTGCATGGAGAAAGCGCTTCAAATGCCAAGAACCACTCTGTCGGCCTACGCGCCACGGATCTTCACAATGAAAGTGAAGCAGGACAAAATCCGCGAAATTATCGGTCCAGGCGGCAAAACGATCCGAGGCATCATTGCGGATTGCGGGGTCAAGATCAATGTCGACGACAACGGAACCGTGACGATCGCATCGGTTGACGGAGCTTCGGCCGAGAAAGCTAAAGAAATGATCAGTCGGATTACCGAAGAGGTCGAGATCGGGAAGACATACTTGGGTACGGTTCGGAAGATCATGGATTTCGGGGCCTTTGTCGAGGTCCTGCCGGGAACCGACGGATTGGTGCATATCTCGCAGTTGGCGCACCACCGAGTCCAAGCTGTATCCGACGAGGTGAAGGAAGGCGATCAAATTCTGGTAAAGGTCTTGGAAGTGGACCGACAAGGAAAGATTCGCCTGAGTCGCAAGGAAGCCATGCCGGCTCCGACCGGAGCGGGCTCCCCCGATCCGTCCGCTAGGTAGCCGTCTTGTATCGCAAGCTTATCCTGGACAACGGGGTCCGAGTAGTGACCGAACGGATGCCGACCCTCAAATCGGTCGCCGTCGGGGTATGGGTGAATATCGGGTCACGAGATGAGCAGCCCTCACAGACAGGCTATTCCCACTTTATTGAACATATGCTTTTCAAGGGAACGCGCAAGCGTTCCTCCGCCGAAATTTCGAGGGAGATCGACGCCCTTGGCGGAGAGATGAATGCCTTCACTTCACGCGAGACGACGACCTATTACGTGAAGGTGTTGGACCAACAATTGGAGCGAGGGCTCGAACTCCTCTCGGACCTGTTTCACCATTCCCGTTTCGCACCCAAAGATATCGAAAAAGAAAAGCAGGTCGTCCTGGAAGAAATTCGGATGGTCCAGGACGATCCGGAAGATCTCGTGCAAGAGCTTCACATGGGCCAAATGTTGGGACGTCATCCGCTCGGTCGTTCAATCCTAGGTCGACAAAAAACGATCAGAGAGGTGCGTCGTCAAGATTTGCTGAACTATGTAGAGACTTATTACGGTCCTGAGCAGACCGTGGTTTCGATTGCCGGGAACTTTGAGCAGGCTAAGCTTGATTCACTGGTTGCACGACATTTCGGGAAGGGGCGGCCCGAAAGAGCGAGTCAGAGCAAGGGGCGTCGCCCTCCTGACGTGCGTGGCGGTGTTTTGTTGAAGAAGAAGCAGTTGGAACAGGTGCATGTTTGCCTTGGGATTAAAGGTGTTGCTGCCGGTCACCGGGACCGATATGCGTTGTATGCGCTCAACAATGTGTTGGGCGGCAGTGTAAGTTCGCGATTATTCCAGGAAGTCAGGGAGAAACGGGGTCTCGTTTATTCGATTTATTCCTTCTTATCCGGTTATTCTGACGTCGGTATGATCACGGTGTATGCAGCAACGAGGCCGAAAGAAGTGAATCGAGTTGTAGACCTTGTCTGCGAAGAGATTCGACAGATCGGCACTAAAGGAGTCGAACGAAGAGAGCTTGAGCGGGCAAAGGTCCAGATGAAGGGTAGCTTGATGCTGAGCCTGGAAAGTTCACACAGCCGCATGAACAAGTTGGCGAAGGATGAACTGACGCATGGTCGGCATGTGTCATTGGAAGACATGCTGGCTCAAATCGATCATGTCAATGAGGAGCAAGCCTTCAACGTGGGCCGCCAATTTTTTAAGCTTGACTCTCTGGCAATTACGGGGCTTGGGCCTCTAGCTCCGCGAAGTCTGGATGCTTATAAGTGAAAATCCTCTAACAGAAACTCGCAAAGCACTGAAGAAAGTAGACAAGACGGAATCAGCATAACTACATATAAGCCATTGAATGTTCAATGCATACTGCATCGTCTTTGCCTCGTTCAACCGGGAAAACAACTTCTTGACACTATTTGCATGATTTGAGTACCATGACTCAAATTTTTCTCGAAACTCTCGTTTGATGGAATAAAGGACGATCGAGAATGAAGGGGTGCGCGAGAAGAGCGAAACCTGTGACTGCGAAATTCCTGAAAATGTAATGTATTTTCCGTCGCCCTTTGGATTAATAAACATAACCAGTTAGTGGGTGCTATTTATGAAGGAGGGACTAGGTATGCCAAAGGTCCTACTTATAGCCGCTGTTGCAGCGCTTTCGGTGGTCGGCATGCTAACAGCTGAGTTCGCAGTTGCTGCCGATACACCTGGTGCGGCTGGTCCCACCGACAACATCGTCGGTGGAAAGCCCATGAAGGGTGAAATCACCAAGACCCTTAAGGGCCGGGTATGGTCTCAGTGGGCCGACAATCCAGACGGAGAACTGCTCTTCGGGATTCAATATTGGAATGCCGGCGAACCGGGCTCAGGGACTCCGAATGGCCGTTCGTCTTCCGATCTCGATGTGAAACCACCGGATCCGTTGTTCACCTGTTGCGGCTGGGGATTTGTGGGAGGAACGGATAAGAACAACCCCTATTCTGGGTGGTACCATGCCGCCACGACTGTCCGGCTGGCGGTAAAGGATAAGGCCCTCATGGACCAAATCATTAAGGCATCCCAGGAGCTTGTAGCCATGGAAGTGAACCTGGATGGCCGGACGATCACCGGTTTTAAGGTTATTAAGGAATAGGCTTTAACGAGCTTTAATTCTTTCATGTCCTGTTAAGGAGGACGCGATTATGAAGTTGCACACGAAAGGGTGGGCTGTTGTGGCCTCCGCCGCACTGGTGGTCTCTATAGCCTCCACAGCATTAGCGATCGAATCATTCCAAGAGCGTTTCGAATGGGGTGACATGAGCAAACCGACAACATTGCAGGGGCGTGTAATCGTGCTCGACCCCTATGATGAGGCGGTTTGGATTAACGTGGCTGTGTTCGGTGGAAATGCTGAGAGCGGTTTCTTCTGGCAGAAGATTCATCCAGGCAAGACCTTGAAATTTTATGCCGATAAGGGTGCATGGGAAGAGCTGAAAAAAATGGCACGTCCCCATGCGGGGCCAGCTGCTGCGAAGGAAGTACCACCTTCCAGCACAACCGACCTGATCGAATTTACCGTGACAGAACCGGAGCAGAACCATCGCGTCATTTCTTCAGTCAAGAAGCTTCCGGAAGTGGCCGGTTCTATGGGAAAGCCGCTCAGCATCTCCGCCCTTCGGTTGAAGGAGTGTGCAGGGAAGAGCGAAGTTGAAGCAGGCTGTGCAGCAGCAAAGCAACAGCTCAATACTTCCCCGAAGTCTCCGGATGGGAGTTCCGTGGCCATGCAGTATGATGTATTGGCCCCAGGTGGGAAGCCCCTCGCTGGCTTGATTCCCTGGACCGCCAAGTATAACGCGGGCGCTGCTCACTGAGGGTGACAGTAACTTGAAAGGCGGCATCTCCGAAAGGGGGTGCCGCCTTTTTTATTGCTCGTGAATGTCTTGGCCAGTTGGATTGATCCGTCGCTGTAGATCAGCGAGTCGATTGAGTGCATCGAGTGGGGTCATGGAGAAGAGGTCGATTTGTTTCATTTCCTCGATGATCGGATGGGGCGGCGGAAGCGAGGTCCGTGCTGGCTCTTTCTCTGAAGATATGGGCGCGTTCTCGATAGTGGTATTCGGCTGCTCCAGTTGAGCTAGGACTTGTTGTGCTCGTGCGATGATCGTCGAAGGGAGCCCCGCAAGTTTGGCGACATGAATACCGTAACTGCGGTCTGCGCCGCCGGGTACAATTTTACGCAAAAAAACGACGTTTCCATCCCGTTCCTGAACTGCCACACAATAGTTTCTGACCCCGTGGCGTAATCCTTCCAGTTGTGTCATCTCGTGATAGTGTGTGGCGAACAGCGTTCTGGCCCCCAAGTGTCGGCGGTCCTGGATATGCTCCGCGATAGCCCACGCGATGCTCAGACCATCGTAGGTGCTGGTTCCTCGGCCGATCTCGTCTAGAAGAATCAGGCTTCGAGAGGTGGCACTGTTCAAGATGTGAGCTGATTCGATCATCTCCACCATGAACGTGCTCTGGCCAGCAGCCAAGTTGTCCGAAGCCCCCACACGCGTGAAGATCCGATCAACAAGTCCGATGCGGGCTTCGGTCGCTGGCACAAAACTTCCGATCTGCGCCATTAAAACGATCAGTGCAACCTGGCGGAGATAGGTGCTCTTACCCGCCATGTTGGGGCCTGTGAGAATCACAAGCCGGTTGTTCTCGCAGTCGAGGAAGGTATCATTGGGTACGAAGATCAAATCATTACCAGATTGTTCCACGACAGGATGTCGGCCTTCTCGAATGAGGATCGTGTCGCTCTCATCGACGAGGGGTTTGACATAGCGATGCAATGCGGCGGTTTCGGCGAGGCAGGCAAGAACGTCGAGCAACGCGACAGACTGAGCCATGAGGTGAAGACGAGGGACCTCGTTCGCCAAGCGTACGCGCAATTGTTCGAACAGCTCTTGCTCAAACGTCAACAGCTTTGTCTCAGCGCCCGTAACACGTTCTTCCAGTTCTTTCAGCTCAGGCGTCATAAAACGTTCGGCATTGACCAGCGTCTGTTTTCGAATGTAATCGGGGGGGATGCGAGACAGGTGCGTCTTGGTAATTTCGATGTAGTAACCGAACACCTGGTTGTAGCGAACTTTCAAAGACTCGATCCCAGATCTCTCTCGCTCTCTGGCTTCCAAGGAAGCGATCCAGCCCTTGCCTTCCATGCGAGCCTTGCGTAGTTCATCGATCCCGGCGTGGTACCCTTCCCGAATTATGCCACCGTCACGAAGCGACATGGGTGCGTCCGGCTTGATGGCCTGCTCAATGGTGTCATGGACATCGCGGCAATCGTCCCACGACTCTCGGATCCCCGCCAGTAATACGCCGCCAAATGATTGAAGGTGAGACCGTAACTCCGGCAGGGCGCGGACCGATTGTTTCAATGCGAGTAGTTCGCGGGGGCTGGCAACGCCAAGCGTCACCCGGCTTCCCAACCTGGCGATATCTTGCACATCACGGAGTGTAGTCCGGAGTGCCACGCGCTGCTGAACCAGGTCTTTCAATTCGCCGACCGCTTCGAGACGAGCGTGAATGGTGTCACGATCAAGGAGCGGTCTGACGAGCCACTCGCGCAATAAGCGACTGCCCATAGCCGTCGCGGTACGATCCAACACGGATAAGAGCGTGAAATGAACCTCATTCGATCGGTACTCCCTGGTTCCCAGAGGCCGCACAAGTTCCAGATTGCGAATCGTGGCGCTATCCAGATGCATTGCGTCGCTGCTCCAGCGTGTGTGTATCCGACGGATGTGTGCCAGAGAGGCAGTCGGTTGGGTCTCACGAACATACCGCAGGATCGCTCCGGCGGCTCCGATTCCGGCGGTCAGACCACGGCAATCGAATCCGTCGAGCGAGTGCACCGCCAGCTGAGCCTGGAGTAATTGTGCGGCATCTTTGGGGTTGAAGGAGACCGAGGGTTGTGCGCAGAGGCGCGGTCCGCAGAGACGAGTCAGGCACGAGATCGTCTTCGCATGAGTGTCTGGGTAGAGTATCTCTCGTGGATCCAGACGAGCCAGTTCGTCCATGAGCTGGATTTCTGCCTGTGCACCTTGGAACTCTTGCATCCAAAACTCCCCGGTGGAGATGTCCAAACAGGCCAGTCCAATGACGGATTGACCCTTGATGGATGAAGTTGTGGCGTCGGAGAAGCAGACTCCCGTCAGGAAATGCGGTTCTCCAGGTGAAAGAAATTCTGTATCGATCAGCGTGCCCGGTGTATACAAGCGAACGACTTCGCGGCGAACGAGACCCTTTGCGAGTTTCGGGTCTTCCACCTGTTCACACAGCGCGACAGTCCGCCCGGCCTTGAGGAGCTTCGCGAT
>DATIAT010000051.1:0-2790 GCA_035457905.1 Nitrospiraceae bacterium | reverse complement strand
CATTGCCAGCAACACAAAGAACGCATACTCCTGGTAACGGAAAAGAAAGGGGAAAAAACTCATAAACGTAATGGCGACGAGACCGTATTTTTGAAGATATTCAATGACCGCCCTCGCTCGAAGGCTCACGCTCTCTCGGGTATCGCTCGACCCGCTATGAACGTCCATTTCCTGCTTCATACCGTCAGGCGTGCTTCGGGCGATGACGTTTTTTCCAACACGACAAGCAATCGGAACGCGAACAACCGGCCGAGACGGCGACACCACTCCTCGAACCGTAGGAGGGGGTCGATGAACCACACTGGAATGAGTGAGGGATGATCGAACCCCCCGCTGAGCGGATAGGCAAAAAATGCCAGGCGTTCGTGAGCAATTTTCGCGAACTGCGGATACAGTTGGCGAAACCGTCCATACGAGCGCTCGAACACCAGTCGTCCGATGGCCTGATTGGCATCGAACGGGTGTCTTTCCGCCAGGGGAGCCACAATGGCGAATGGATCGCGTCTGAAATCCATGGGCTCGGGGTGCAGGAATCGGTAGATCGGCCAGGACAGCGCGGACACGTACGGGTCCATGATCACAATGCGGCCGTGCGGAACCAACACGCGAAGCGCCTCGTCAAAGAAATACCGGACATTTTCCAAGTGATGCAGTACGTCGAACAGCACGAGGTTCGAGACGCTTCTGCTACGAAAGGGAAGATGCTGGGCATCGAGCAGCGCGTCCAGCCACGGCATTCTCACAATGTCGGTGCACAGGACATGCGGAGAGAACTCCTTTAAATTCCCGGTGCCTCCGCCCACTTCGACCGTCAAGCCGGGCTGGAGCCATCGAGAGATCTCACGATACCACGACGAATACAGCCGTCTCAGGACAGGTTTTTCGCTCCAGACGAGGTGATGGCGGCGCAAGACGTCTTCTGACATCAGACGGCTTTCAGCCGGAAGAATCCGTAGACGGTCATCTTGAGCAGCAACCACCCATGCTGGAACCGATTGATGTTGGTCGTCCCATACGTGCGCTCCTGGTATCGGATCGGCACTTCAAGGATTTTGAGGTTCAGCTTCGAGGCCCCGAACAGGAGATCAAAATCGCCGAATGGATCAAAATCCCCGAAGTACCATCGGTTCGCGGCGATTCGCTCGTAGTCTCTGCGGAACAGGACTTTCGTTCCGCACAGCGTGTCCTTGATCCGTTCATCCAGCAGCCATGTAAACGCCATGCTGAAGAATTTATTTCCAATGAGGTTCAACAGCTGCATGGCTTTCTGCTCCATGGGATATACCAGGCGACTTCCGATGATCAGTTCGCCCTGACCTTTCACAATGGCCTCGTAGAATTTCGGAAGATCTTCGGGCGGCATCGTGAGGTCGGCATCGAGAATCATGAGGATGTCGCCCGTGGCCGCGGCGAAGCCCTTGCGCACCGCATCGCCTTTGCCCTTACCATCCTGGACGAGCACCTTGATCTCCTTATCCGGATAGTGTCGGGCCAATCGCTCAATCTCCTGCACGGTACCGTCCTGTGAACGACCATCGACAAAGATGAATTCCTGGCGTGTCCCGAATGATGGCACCCGCGCGATGGCTCCTTCGATGTTTCCTTTTTCGTTGCGACAGGGCACGACGATGCTCACCGAATAGTCCTGAGCGGCTTGCTGCCCGCGAGTCCTGGCCACGACATACTGAGCGAGGCAGATCCGGTTCAGACCGGGAAGCGAGATGACATATCGGTTCGCGAATGATGCGATGACCGGAACCTTCTTCGGCACGAGAAATCGATTTTGCGTTTTGACGATCTCGAAGTCGGCGAGGCGGAGCAGATTACGGATATCGGCCGGTGACAGCCAGTTTTGCTGCTGCTGGGGCATTTTCAGTCCCCATCGCTCGGCCAGACGCAAAACAGGTTCCCAAAGGAAATTGTAATAGACGAGGATCACTCGCGTATGTGGCTCGCAAAATCGTCGAAGCTTCTTGAACGTGGATTCCACATCGAGCAGATGGCCGATGACATCGAGCAAGAGGACCACGTCGAAGGTTTCTTTTGTATCCAACTCGTCGATGTCAATCGCACGGAATTCGAGCTCCGGATGCCGGGCAGCCGCCTGTTTGATCATGGCGGCGCTGAGATCGATGCCCAAGCCCCGTTTAGGCTTCAACGCGGAAAGTTGGTCGCCCAATCCGCACCCGACTTCTAAGATTTTCAGCCCTTCAGGGACGAGGAATCGTAGATAACGCCGCTGATCTTCGTAGTAATAGCCTGCCTTGTCCTGCCAGCGGGTACGCTCAAACGACAACCGGTCGAATCGTTCGGAAATCGCCTGCTTACGGACTTGGTCTCGTTGCATGGTCACTGCATCGAAGTCCGGCGTACCGGCTATTGAACAGCCACGACATCGGCCGTGTCGATTTCTACCGCGGCCGCTTGTTGAATGAGTCGCACCCCGAGAATCAAGCGATGCCGCTTGTCTTTGCGGAGCAGGATCCCGTGAATGCCTTGGAGCGGGCCTCTGATGACCTCGACCTTCATCCCCTCTTGAAGATACGGGTGCGGATCATAGGGCAGAACGCTCGTCATCAAGGCCTGGAGGGCCGCGATCTCCTCGTCGGGAATCGGCTCAGGACCGTTTCCCCCGCCGACAATGTCCACGACGCCGACGGTCTTGAGCACCGGCAACCTCTGATCCATCGCAAAGCGGACGAAGCAGTAGCCCGAGAACAAGGGCACTTCCACTTCCTTTTTACGGTCCTTCCATTGATTGAGACGCTTGACGGTCGGCAGGAGCGGTTC
>DATIAT010000050.1:0-6627 GCA_035457905.1 Nitrospiraceae bacterium | reverse complement strand
ACTGACCGTAGGCGCGCCTCCCAGCTTACGAGCGGCCTTCGACGAAGTTGTTCCGATCTTTCAGGAAGAATATCGTGCGGCGGTCAGTGTCGTGTATACACCATCGAAAACACTCCTTCGGCAAATCGAACAGGGGGCCTCGGTCGATGTGTTCGTGTCGGCCGGGGTTGAAGAAGTCGAGCATTTGCACAGAAACAAACTCACCCTCAATGGCGCCCCTCGCATCTTCGCACAGACGTCCCTCGTCCTTGTCATGTCGGCGGATTCCCCGGCCACCTTGGTGTCCTTCCCTGATGCGCTGGCCGCTCGCACCACACGCATTGCCCTTGGAGACCCTGAGATGTCCTATTTGGGGGAGGTGACGGCCCGCGCGCTGTCAAAGTTCTCGCCGACGTATAAAAGCCGTAGCCACATGCTCTACGTGCCACACACCGAGGACATTTTGCAAATGATTCGTACGGGCAAGGCTGATGTGGGGTTGGTCTATCGCGCTAACGTGATCAATCATGGGGACGTGCGCATCAGTGATGAAACCCCATTTGGAGCAGAGCTGGAGATTCAGTTCGCGCAAGCCGTCGTCTCGACCTGTCGACCTTCGTTGCGCTCAGTGGCGGAACAGTTTTCCGATTTTCTGACGACGCCTCGCATTGTGAAACTCCTGCAGAAATACGGATTTGAAGCCCCGTCGTTGCCCATGACGCGAAGCACACGGTCGACCCCGACGATGCCGTAAAACAACTTCTAGGCAGGAGGTCCGATGGCGGCTCTCTCAGGATTTTCCGCTCTTTACCTGTCTGAGCGGCAAGATCAGGCGGAAGGTCGTACCTACGCCAATAGTGCTCTCGACGTTGATATGCCCCTTATGGGCATCGACGACTTCTTTCACGATTTTGGTCCCGAGCCCCGTTCCACCCGCTTTTCGGCTAATGGCGCGTGCGGTGAAGAGACTGTCGCGAATTTCCAGCGGCATGCCGCGTCCCGTATCCGTCACAGTAATATCGAGCACGTCGGCTGTCTGCGCCGCCTCTCCAAAAATCGTGATCGCACCGCCGGAGGGCGTCTCTGATATGGCATTGTTGACGAGATTGTAAAAGGCATTGTACAGGCGTTGTTCGTCTGCTTCTATGGCAGGCAGGGCATCGAGGCCCTTGCTGATGAGGGCAACCCCTTTTTTCTTCGCCATCAGATCCAGCGTCTTGAGCACGGCTTCAACCACGCTCGCAATCCGACACTGTGCAAATCGAGGCGGTGAAGTCATGCCTTTGACGCAATCCGCGAGCTCTCGGACCCGATCCGAGATTCTTCGAACATCTTCTTCGACCATCGTGAGGACCTCGTGGCACAATCCAAGGCTTTTCTCGGACCGAGGTGTCTTGCGAATGGACCATTTCTCGTACAACTCGTCAAGTTCTTCTTTGAGCAACTCAGCCCCACACAGGACCGGCATGAGGAGATTCTTGATATCGTGGCTCATGTCACCGGCCATCTGAGCCACTTCGGCAAGCTTTTTGGCTTCAAATAACCTCGCTTCCTCGATGGCAGGAGTGGCGAGGGAAGAAATCATGGTAAGGACAGCGACGTCATCGTCATTGATCTGCTGATTGCGCTTATTGAGAACTTCAATTACCCCTATCGGCTCGCCCTGCCACCGCTTCAGCGGCACGATCACCAGATTCTTAATCACGGACCCGGTCGATTTATCAATCCGTTCCGGCAAGGAAGGATCCTTCTCGGCATCGACAATGACGGCGTGCTGGGCCGATTTGAACACAGCACCGGCAATCCCGTGATTCCAGGGAACCGCTGACCCAGGCGGCAGCGGCTTGTCCCCGACTGAACGATAATTGATAAGCTGTTGAGATGCCGCATCCGAGAGGAAAATGGACCCACTTTCTGCGCCAATCGCTTCCAGGGCGGTGTCCAATGTCTGAACAATCAACTCTTCGAGCGTGCAGTGACGTGAAAGCGCTTGAGAGATGAGGAGGGCTGTTTCTAATTCCTTGTTTCCGTTGATGACACGAAGATCCACCGTTCGTCGCGGAGCGCGACGTTGGTTGTGAAGCACCACGTGCTCCGAAGGCAGGTTGTCCTTTGGACGCACCACGCCATCCTTTCGACGGCCTCGGTCAAATGCGGGAGTAACTACGCGTGGAACTTATCCTTGAACATCACGTGTTGCTTGACCGCATCCTCGACGACGGCGAGCAGCTTTTCCTTCTCAATGGGTTTGATCAGATAATCCTTGACGCCCTGCTTCATCAGCTTGGTGGCGGTAGTGATATCCGGATGCCCTGTCATGACGACGACAGGGACAGACGGAAATTGCTGCAGGAAATAATTGATTGCTCCTATTCCGTCTATCTTCGGCATCTGCATGTCGCACAGAATCATGTCTACCATGAGCGGATTGTCGCCCGACTTGATCGACTGGATGCCTTTTTCACCATCTTCCGCCTCGACCACATCATATCCGGCTTTCGTTAAAGCCATTTTGACGGTCGTTCTGATATGCGCTTCGTCATCAACCACGAGAACTCTCCCTAGTCCCATAATACCCTCCTTGGAGGTTGCGAGTGAGTTGCCCAACAAGAATTTCTGCCATCCTGCGATAGCGCGGTCAGTTTGACAAGAAATACTCGAAATATGACGGAGGCGGGACTGGGTAGCGGGTGTCAGCACTCTCGTGTCTTGTCTATCCCGAATCGTGCAATGGATTGGCCGGATAGACAAGTGCCACGAGAGATGCCACTGTGGGTCAACCGATGCTCACCACTTTCAAGTCGAAGTAGAGGGTTTGCCCTGCAAGGGGATGGTTGAAGTCCAACAGAACGGTCTCATCCTTGATCGCTGAGACAATTGGTCGGATCTCGCGGCCGCTGGCGTCTTTCCCATGAAGCTGGGTGCCAACCTGAATTTCCTTCGGAAGCTTGTCTTTCGGCACCTCCTGGAAGGCCTTTGGGTCCGGATCGCCATAGCCTTCCGCTGGAGGGATAACGGCCTGTTTCGCTTGACCGACCTCCATACCCTCCACCGCCGCCTCCACCCCGCGGATAATCTGATTGGCGCCCTGTGTGTAGGTGAGAGGGTCTTGCCCCACATTTGAGTCCACCACTTGCCCGTCTTCCAGCTTGAGCGTGTACTCCAAGGAAATCACTTTTCCGTTTGAAACGCTTTCGTTCATGGATGAACCTCCCTCCCAGATGGTGAGCGGAATTCCAAGGTTGAAGTGGAATTGTACGAAGCTGAAAGCGCTTCTCCCACTCTTCAAACCCCTAGCATTTCCCCCCCCTTCCGAAGTAACACTTGAGGGTCTAGGCCGCGCTTTCAGCGGGTTTTACACTTGAGACATGAATCATGAGCCTCTTCTTAGATAAGGAGATCTTCATGGAATGCGACCGCTGTCAGGGCCTCATGTTGGAAGATTTCTTCGTTGCAATGGTGGGGCCCTCCCAACAGGATTGGCAATGTGCATGGCGGTGTCTGGATTGTGGCCATGCGACTGATCCGAGCACGCTCGCGACTCATCAGAAGGGTGTCGAAGGACTCCCGAGCAAAATCACGGGAATGGAAGAGTGGCAATCTTAAGGAGAGGTGGAGTTCGGCACAGCGGATTTGACGTCGCTGCGCTTGGTCCGAACAGGGATGCTACGAGCTTCGAGGAAGAGGGGTACCGGACTTCCAGGCAAGGTCAGAGGACGGCGAAGCATCCATTTGCCGTCGGGGGGCGCGGTGTAGCCGGAGAAAGAGATGAGTTCCCCGGTCTCCGCATTGAGCAACACGGGCGTCGTTGCTTTTTTCCATCGTCGAAAGTTCTTCAATCGTCGCCATGACCACGAGAGTGCCATGTGTGTTCCTCCAAAGCGCTTGACCTAATCCTCTTTATAGCGCAACTCCCGAAATGCACAAAGCGGAAGCATCATTCTTGCCCGTCCGTCGCTGCGGCACTGGGTAAGCATCCCTCTCTTGCTTTTCTTGAGGGTTTGTCCCATTCTCTGCGCTGCCGAGGTCTTCTATGCCTCAGCACTCAGATTCAAAGATTCCGGCTCACCACGTGATCTGATGAAACCATGAAAGCCGAGCAACTCGCTTCCCATGGCTCTTCCGTCCTCATCGTGGAGGACGATCCGGATCTCCTTCTCGCTCTCTCAGATTACCTTCAACATGAAGGGTACACCGTGCACAGCGTGACGACGGGAAGGCAGGCGCTGCACGAAGCCGAAGAGCGCTCATTTGGGGTAGTGGTTTTGGATCTGGGATTGCCGGATCTGAGTGGATTCGCGGTCCTCCGTGGATTAGAGGAAATGGATCCCCTTCTGCCGGTCATTGTCCTCACCGCCTCCATCCAAGAGCAGTACACCGTGGAGGCCCTCCGCCGTGGCGCCTTTGCCTATATCACCAAACCCTACAATCGAGATGAGCTCAAGATCATCCTCCGTCAGGCCGTTGACGTCCGGAGATTGGTCAACAAGATGAGCCATGTTGAGAGCGCCCTGAGTGCGAAAGAAGAGCAGTTCCGTCAGGTTGTTCAAACGGCGCCCGACGGAATTGTATTGGCTGATGGGGACGGCAGGGTGGTCTCATGGAATACGGCTGCCGAACGGCTCTTCGGCTATACGGAGGGAGAGATTCTCGGACAGCCGCTGACGACCATCATGCCAACGCGCTATCGAGAGGGTCATCTGCGGCAGCTTGAACTTGCGAAGGCCGCTGGGAGACCCACCCAGACGGGGAGAACGATTGAGTTCTCCGGGTTGAGAAAGGATGGGCGCGAATTTCCGCTTGAGCTGTCACTGAGCACATGGCGATTCGGCGAGCAGATCGTCAGCTGCGGGATTATCCGCGACATCACGCTGCGCAAGGAAGCAGAAGCGAAGCTGTTGCGGCAGCAGATTGAGCAGCAGGTTCTGTTAGATCTCATTCCGGCGATGGTGTGGTACAAGGATTCGCAGAATCGGATTCTGCGCGCCAATAAGCAAGCAGCCGCCTCTATCAACAAAACGGTGGGAGAGATTGAAGGCCAATCCACCTATGACCTCTATCCTGAGGAAGCGGAGAAGTATCACCAAGATGACCTTGCAGTCATCGCCTCGGGCCAGCCGAAACTCGGAATTGTCGAACTCTATGAGATAGCACCGGGTCACAAGCGCTGGGTGCAGACAGATAAGGTGCCGTATCGCGATGCTCAGGGCAATGTGATCGGGGTGCTCGTCTTTGCTCAAGATATTACCGAACGACGGCAAGCGGAAGCGGCCTTACAGGAGAGTGAACGCCAGTATCGATTGTTAATGGAGGAGGCTTCGGATGCGATTGTTGCTGTCGATATGGACGGTTATTTTAGCTTGGTGAACGCAAAGGCGTGTGAATTGTTTGGATATACGAGAGAGGAATTGCTTCATCTTCATGTCAGGGAGACCTATATTCCCGCAGAAAAACACATGGCCCAGCAATGTCTTGATCAGCTCCGTGAGGGAAAGACCTTGTGCTTCACACGACTGATACAGCGAAAAAATGGGACTGCCTTTTCGGCCGAAATCAGGGGCAGGAAGATTTCCGACAATCGCTATGTTGCCATTGTGGAAAAGCTCGCATAGAGAGAATTGAGGTGTTTGGCCTTTTCTTCGTCGCTGATCCAGGCCGCTTCGAAGGCATTACGGGTGAGCTGATAGAGATGGTTGCGGGTGACCGGCAAGTGTTCGATGAGCGCGCGGTAGTTGTCATTGATATATCCGCCGAAATACGCGGGGTCATCCGAGTTGACCGTCGCACGTAGGCCTTTGTCCAGCATGGTGAGAATCGGGTGTTGATCCATGGACTTCACCACGCAGAGCTTGAGGTTGGACAGAGGGCAGACGGTGAGCGGTGTGCCCTCGTCAGCCAGCCGCTGAACGAGGGCAGCGTCTTCCAACGATTGGTTGCCGTGATCAATGCGGTCCACGTGCAGCAGGTCCAGCGCTTGATACACATAAGCCGGCGGGCCTTCTTCGCCGGCATGAACCGTAGTGCGAAAACCCCGTTTCCTGCATTCGGCGAACACGCGCGCAAACTTCTCAGGCGGATTGCCAAGCTCCGAAGAGTCGAGTCCAAAACCATCTACTTGGTTCAGAAACGGAGTAGCCATCTCCAGGGTCTTGAAGGCATTGTCCTCAGACAGGTGCCGCAGAAATGACAGGATGAGCTTGGCGCTGATGCCCAGCTGCGCCTGCCCCTTCTCCAGCGCATGGCGGATGCCCCCGAGTTGAACCTCCAGCGGTATACCGCGCTCCAGATGCGCCTGCGGGTCGAAGAAGATCTCTGCATGCACCACGTTGTCTCGATGCGCCCGCTGCAGGTATGCCCACGTGAGATCGTAGAAATCCCTTTCCGTGCGCAGGACCGACATCCCGCCGTAGTAGACATTCAGAAATTCTTGTAAATTGTTGAAGGCATAGGCCGTACGCAGCACTTCCACGTTGGGATACGGAAGCTGCACACGGTTGCGCTCGGCCAGCAGGAATGCCATCTCCGGTTCGAGAGTGCCTTCGATATGCAGATGCAACTCGGCTTTGGGGAGCCGGTGTGCCAGCCGCAATAAGTCTTCCTTCATGGATGTACCGTACCAGAGGGGTTAGGCCAAAGAAAGCGAAGGGC
>DATIAT010000049.1:0-8172 GCA_035457905.1 Nitrospiraceae bacterium | reverse complement strand
TTCGATCCGTCGATCCGGGCGGCAGAATCTGTCTCACTCCTCAACGTTTCATACGATCCGACGCGCGAACTCTATCAGGAATTCAACGCGGCCTTTGCCAAGCACTGGCTGGCCAAGACAGGCCAGTCAATCAGCATCAAGCAGTCGCACGGAGGATCGAGCAAACAGGCACGCGCGGTCATCGACGGCCTGGAAGCAGATGTTGTGACACTGGCGCTCGCGTTCGACATCGACGCCATTTCCGAGAAGGCCAAGCTGCTTCCTGCAAACTGGCAGAGTCGTCTTCCCCACGAAAGCGCGCCATACAGCTCGACGATTTCGTTTCTGGTCCGCAAGGGCAATCCGAAAGGCATCAAGGATTGGGGTGACCTTGTCAAACCAGGAATATCAGTTATAACCCCGAACCCGAAGACCTCCGGTGTCGCCCGTTGGAACTATTTGGCAGCATGGGGTTATGCGCTGAAACAGTCGGGTGGCGACGAAGCCAAAGCGAGGGATTTTGTCTGGCGTCTCTTTAAGAATGTGCCGGTGCTCGACTCGGGCGCACGAGGGGCCACGACGACCTTTGTGGAACGGGGCATCGGCGATGTCCTGATCAATTGGGAAAACGAGATCCTATTGAGCACCAAAGGGTCGGGCAAAGACAAATTTGAAATCGTCGTGCCGCCGATCAGCATCCTGGCGGAACCGACAGTCAGCCTCGTAGACAAGGTCGTGGACAAACGGGGCACCAGGCAAGTCGCACAAGCCTATCTTGAATATCTCTATTCCGAAGAAGGCCAGGAGATTGCCGGGAAACACTACTATCGCCCGCAGCTCCAATCAGTCGCCGCTAAGTATGCCGCAACCTTTCCGACGGTGGAATTGTTCACGTTGAAAGAATTCTTCGGCGACTGGCAGAGAGCACACAAGGCGCACTTCGCCGATGGCGGCACTTTCGATCAAATCTATTTGCAGAGCCCCAGGTAAATTCGATGAGGTCCACGTCCATAGTATTGAAACAGCCCAGCGTTCTTCCCGGATTCGGCCTGACGCTTGGCTTTGCGCTGTTCTATTTCAGCCTGATTGTGTTGATTCCCCTCAGCGGTCTCTTCATCAAAACAACCACCCTGACCTGGGAGCAATTCTGGCACACGGTGACGGAGCCGCGTGCGCTGGCCTCCTACCGACTGACATTTGGTGCCTCATTCGTGGGAGCTTTGATCAATGGCATCTTCGGATCGGTGGTGGCTTGGGTCCTCGTGCGATACCGTTTTCCCGGGCGCTCAATAGTAGACGCGCTCGTAGATCTGCCCTTCGCCCTGCCGACCGCCGTTGCAGGAATCGCCTTGACTGCCATCTATTCGTCGAATGGGTGGATCGGACGCTACCTCGAACCGCTCGGACTCAAAGTCGCCTTTACGCCCCTGGGTGTCCTGGTCGCTCTCACTTTCATTGGGTTGCCCTTCGTCGTTCGAACCGTACAACCGGTGCTGCAGGATCTGGACTTGGAGGTAGAGGAAGCGGCTGTCACCCTGGGAGCCAGTCGCTGGCAAACATTCAAGGCGGTCATCGTACCTGAACTGTGGCCTGCCTTGTTGACAGGCATGGCGATGGCATTCGCCCGCGCCGTCGGGGAATACGGTTCGGTCATCTTCATCGCCGGCAATATGCCGCTCAAATCGGAGATCACTCCACTTTTGATTATGACCAAATTGGAGCAGTACGACTATGCGGGAGCCACGGCCCTGGGAGTCGTCATGCTGGTGACATCGTTTCTGCTCGCGCTTGCGATAAATGCCATTCAATGGTTGGGTACCGCCCGCCACTCTAGCCGTTAGAAAGAGAAGCGGATGTCTACAGAGATCGCTGCCGGCATAAAGCAAAAGGATTGGAAGGCCTCTTTGACCAGCGAAAGTGTCTTGGTTCGCTGGGCGCTCATCGTCTCTGCGCTTGGGTATTTGACACTCTTCCTCTTCGTCCCCCTTGCAGCCGTCTTCACGGAAGCGCTGAAGAATGGGCTTGTGAGCTATTTCGCCTCGTTTCAGGATCCAGATGCCCTGGCGGCGATTCGCCTGTCCTTCCTGACCGCATCCCTGGCCGTTCCATTGAACCTGGTCTTCGGCATTGCGGCAGCCTGGGCCATCGCCAAATTTGAATTTGTCGGCAAACAGATTCTCATCACGCTCATCGACATCCCGTTAGCTGTATCTCCAGTGATTTCAGGACTCATTTACGTGTTGCTGTTCGGAGCACAAGGCTGGTTGGGCCCCTGGCTGGCCGAACACGACATCAAGATCATCTTTGCCCTGCCGGGCATTGTGCTTGCCACCATTTTCGTCACCCTTCCATTTATCGCCCGCGAACTGATTCCGCTGATGCAATCGCAGGGACGGGAAGAAGAAGAGGCGGCGCTCACGTTGGGCGCGTCAGGGTGGCAGACGTTTACCCGCGTCACCCTTCCGAATATCAAATGGAGCCTGCTCTATGGTGTCATCCTCTGCAATGCGCGAGCGATGGGAGAGTTCGGAGCGGTCTCCGTCGTATCAGGCCATATTCGGGGGCTCACCAATACAATGCCGTTGCATGTCGAGATTCTGTACAACGAATATAATGCCGTCGGGGCGTTCGCGGTGGCCTCACTTCTTACCCTATTGGCTCTTGTGACGCTCGTAGTGAAAACGATAATCGAACGGAAAACCGCTCCATCACAATCAACACATGATCCGGTATGGAGCACGCAACCTGGGAATCCAGCATGAGCATCCAGGTCGATCACGTCACGAAGCGGTTCGGTACGTTCACAGTCCTGAATGACGTGAGTTTGCACGCACAGGCAGGAGAACTCGTCGCCCTCCTTGGCCCCTCCGGTTGCGGCAAGACCACCCTGCTCAGAATACTGGCCGGGCTGGAGAGGCCGGACCAAGGACGAATTCTCCTGCATGGCGCCGAGGTCACGGATGAGCGCATCACCGACCGCCGAGTGGGATTCGTGTTCCAACATTACGCATTATTTCGGCATATGACCGTCACAGAGAATGTCTCATTCGGACTGAGAGTGCTCCCCCCTGCGCAACGGCCTTCTCCCGACAATATTCAGAAAAAGGTGGATGAGTTGCTCTCCTTGGTCCAGATGCGAGCGATGGCCGACCGCTATCCGAACCAGCTTTCCGGAGGACAACGTCAACGCGTGGCTCTGGCCAGAGCGTTGGCCGTGGAACCGAAACTTCTCCTGCTCGATGAACCCTTCGGCGCGTTGGATGCCAAAGTACGGAAGGAATTGAGACGCTGGCTCAGGCGGCTTCATGACGAATTGCACATTACGAGCATTCTCGTCACACATGACCAGGAAGAAGCCCTGGAGGCAGCAGACCGTGTCGTGGTGTTGAACCAAGGGCGCATCGAGCAGGTCGGCACGCCGGATGAGGTCTATGAGAGCCCTGCAACACCCTTCGTCTACCACTTCCTCGGTGATGTCAATGTATTTCACGGCCGTGTGTCTCATGATCGCGCCTCGCACGTAGAAACCACCAGGCAACCTCCTGAACCGGCGGATGATTCAGGAGAACACGAGGTCACGTTCGTTCGCCCGCACGATCTGGAACTGAGCCTGAGCCGGACCACGGCGACACAACTTGAGGCGACCGTGCAATTTGTCATCACTGCCGGGTCGCGAGTCCGCCTGGAATTGACGTCAAAGGATTCACCTCATACTATTGCCGTCGAACTCACCAGAGAACGCTATCGCGAGTTGAAGATTCGACAAGGCGATGTGGTCTTCGTACACCCGAAACAGCTCCACGTATTCAGAATGCCCGGTCCTCCTCCGGTGTAATGGTCTTCTAACGGACTATGAACTGCGATTAAGAACACCGACTCCTCGGAGACTGCTCTTTCCACGTTCGGAAAAATAGCAGTCCACAAAAGGACAGGCGGATCTGGAAAAAGAACTAGGATTTTAGCGAGCGGGCTGCCCAAGACAGCCCTAACAGCAATCGCTCGCCGTACGAGGGGGAATGGGCCTGACGCTGCGGAGAACCGGAAAACATCGCTTCCCTTGACAGTCTTTCATTCACTCACTATGCTCCCATGAACAAAGATTTGCCTCGTAGGATGAGTCGGCCCCCATCACAAACTCGGCGGATCATTGAACGCCGCAAGCACCACCGGATTCTCACTCCGCCGGGTGCCCTGTTTTCTTTTAAACGCCTTACCACACCAGCCCCATCCGGAGAACACACAGAGGGCGAAGGGGCACTCGTCGATCTCTCCCCCGGAGGATGCCGTCTTCTCAGCGACGTTCTTCTTGAAGTCGGCGGAGAGTACAATCTGATCCTGCAAGTCACCAAGGAGAGCACTCCCATCAACGTTGAAACAGCCGTCGTGCGATGGACAGAGGAGAGTACCTACGGGCTCAAATTTACCTCCCTGCACTCAACCGATGAATCGCAACTTCAACAGCTGCTGCGTGAGATCCGTCATCCTGCATCCTAACGCTTCGTCACTCCGTAATTACGAACTGCAGCGCCTTCGAATCAGTTACCAACCGGCAGTTCGACTCCGCATTCCCATTGCTCCTCCGCTAGAAGAGTCATTAGAATGGCGCGGCACCGGACCTCCGATGCCAAACTATGACGCCGGAAGACGCACGGGCTTATTACAACTACCTCCTGACCCTCTGCATCCGCAAGGCCGAGTCCTTCGGTCCCTTGGCTTTCGCCTTCATCAAGGACCACAACCTTCCGACTCTTGGCTTGACACCGGAAGAACAGTTCAATCTCTTCGTAGCTGTCGCCGAAACGTTCGCTGACGAACCAAAGCGATACAGTCATAAGCTGGATTGCCTCCAGAAAGCATTTGACATCCTGCCAAAAACCGGCTTTTTCGACCCCAGTCTCTCCCAACACATCCACCAGGATATCCAGCGGCTCAAAGCCGAACTGGACATCTATGCGGCGGCGATGAAGCCGGAACGTCGCAGTAGTGTCGCTGTTCCGGTCGATGCGATCCAGCAGATCATTATCGAAACCGATATGCCTGATTACTTCCTCTCCATCGCGCAACAGCACGCATCGAGTTACTACCAGGACAAATATCGACTGACGAAAGAGGCCAAGGTGGCACAGCACTTCTCGATTCCCGCTCGCCGCTTCGAGCCGGACGCAACGGCCGTGCACAAGGAATTTCCAGGCGCCTGTGCGCCATTTGTCTCTTCACGCACGGGGGCCTGGCACGTGATGCTTCCGTTCGACCTGAAGATCAGCCGTACGCCGGACGAGCCCTTGGACGCCGGCTTGCGTATCTGGTACGCAAAGATCGGTTATTCGTTCCCGTTACGCTATGAGATGGGACGTCTCTGCAGCTATTACGACGATCAGGTACTCGACCTCAAGATGACCGACCCGAACTTACTGTTCGTCTCGGTGTCGCCGTTGAAGGAGCAACAGATGGGAAGGGTCGATCGTGCAGTGGCGCCTGACGTACCTTTTGAAATCGCTCTGCCTCGAGCATTTCTCGAAGGCACCAACACGCTTGGACCCTATGTGCAGATCAGCTGCAATATCAAAGTGTGGTTCGATGCGGCTGCTGTGAGTGTGCTCGTTCAGGGTGCACCTGATCTCCACGAATACGGCCTTCAAGGCGGATCCGGGCTCCTCACCAGAACCTACGCCTCAGAAAAGACCTCGGCCTATGCCGGTGCCGGCAGTCAACCCTGGCAGCAAGGACTGAGCTTTAATTTTGTCAACCTGCATCTCCAGTTGCTTCCGGATGTTGCCACGTCCATCGTTCCCGCCAATACACCGATCTTTTCGATCTATCCTGTCGTAGCACGAGGCAAGTTCGAGTTGACCGATGCACGAACGCTCGCATCCTGACCGCTCAACGACCTGTTTCAAACCCGACCTGCCGCCAGGCTTCATACACAACCACCGCCACCGTGTTGGAGAGATTGAGACTCCGACTCCCAGGAACCATGGGTAAGCGGATGCGCCGTTCCCCGGCGACTGCGTTCAGGATTTCCGCCGGTAGACCACGGCTTTCCGAGCCAAAGAGAAACACATCGCCCGCCTCATACTTGTTCAAGTCGTATCGTTGCGTACCCTTCGTCGAGACGGCAAATACACGGTGATCCCTAAAGCGTTCCGCGCATTCGACCCAACTATCATGGACGGTCATGGCGGCGAATTCGTGATAGTCCAACCCGGCACGCAGCAGTTGCTTATCCTCAAGCGAAAATCCCAGGGGTTTCACGAGATGCAGCCTTGCGCCCGTGTTGGCACAGAGCCTGATGATGTTGCCTGTGTTCGGGGGGATTTCCGGTTGATAGAGAATCACGTCGAACATGAGGCGCGCAGTGTACCACGGCCACGTCGCCTATCGAATAGCTAGATTACCACTCTTCTTTGTTTTTCCTCCCCTCTTGAATCTGCTTCTCATCTGGTATCATAATTTCGTCCCATGACTTGTCCTCCCACCGATCATTCTACACCGCTCAAGGATCTTGAAACCGACGAAGCGTTGCGAGCAATTCTCCAAGGGACAGCCACCGAGACCGGACATGGATTCTTCGCCGCTCTGGTACAGAATCTCTCCAAGGCGCTTGGCACGCATGGAGCCTGGGTGACGGAATATTTCCCCGAAACCCGCCGCCTTCGCGCCCTCGCGTTCTGGATGGAGGGCCAATGGGTCAAAGATTACGAAGTGCATATTGCGGGAACACCCTGCGAGCGTGTAATCGACACAGCCAAGCTGGTTCACTTTCCCGATCGCATTCTGGAAATCTTTCCCCACGAGGATGAGCTGAAAGCGGCTGGGGCAGTGAGCTACATGGGCGTGCCGTTACAAGATTTGGATGGAAATATTCTCGGCCACATGGCCGTTATCGACCGGCGGCCGATTCCAGAGGAGCCCAGGGTCCATGCAATTTTTCAGATCTTCGCCGCAAGGGCTGCGGCCGAGCTGCAGCGCCTGCGCGCGGAAACTGAGGTGCGGGAGCGGGAGGAGAAGGTCGGACGGCTGCTCAACAGCGCCATGGACGCGATTATCGAGTTGGACGACAGTCTCTACGTCACCCGTGTGAACCCTTCAACGGAGAAAGCGTTCCGCTGTCGAGCGGATGCGATGACCGGACAGGATTTTCGGCGATTCGTGAGCCAGGACGACGCCGATAGATTAGGCACCTTAATCGAGGAGTTGGGCGGCCGACCCGAAGGTCAGCAGTCTCGATGGATTCCCGGCGGACTCACCGCCCGTTGTCTCGATGGCGGAACGTTCCCTGCCGAAGCGACAGTTTCTCGCTTCGAACTGCATCGCCGGAAGTTCACGACTCTGATCCTCCGAAATGTGTTCGACCGGGTGGAAGCGGAGCAAAAGATCCGGTCACTCACCGTTGAGACAGAGTTGTTAAAGGAAGAGCTGCAGGCCCTCCATGATGACGAGGTGGTGATCGGGGAAAGCCAAGCGTTTCAGCAGGTCATGCGCGACATCGCTCAAGTCGCAGAGACTGATGCAACCGTGCTCATCTTGGGCGAGACCGGCACAGGAAAGGAACTGGCGGCGCGCGCGATTCATGCAGCCAGCAAACGGAGCGCACACCGACTCATTACAGTCAATTGCGCCGCCATCCCTGCCACGCTGATCGAGAGCGAACTGTTCGGTCATGAGGCTGGCGCCTTCACCGGCGCGACCAAGAAACGCGAGGGCCGCTTTTCTCTGGCCGACAAAGGCACGATTTTTCTCGACGAAATAGGAGAAATGCCCCTCGACCTCCAAGCGAAACTACTCCGAGTGCTGGCGGATGGCGGGTTCGACCCGGTCGGAAGCTCTTCCACCAAGAAGGTGAACGTGCGGGTATTGGCCGCGACGAATCGCGATCTGGAGAAATCCGTCAGAGAAGGGAAATTCCGCGAGGATCTCTTCTACAGATTGAATGTGTTTCCGCTCCGTTTGCCGCCTTTACGCGAGCGCGGGGACGACGTTGTACGTTTGGCCTCCGTCTTCGCCCAACGCTTTGCCGGCAGGATGGGCCGCACCATCGCGCCACTTACTGCCGACTCCGCGCACCGGCTCAAGAACTACAGTTGGCCCGGGAACGTTCGGGAGCTACAGAACGTCATCGAGCGAGCCGTGATTACGGCCACCAACGGCCGGTTGAACCTGGATCGTTCCTTGCCGGAGGTAACGACGACGCCT
>DATIAT010000048.1:0-5300 GCA_035457905.1 Nitrospiraceae bacterium | reverse complement strand
GGAGGGATGAAACACGAGACCCGCGTTGTTGAACATGACGAACCAGAAAACGAGATAGCCGAACGAATGGAAGAACGGAAGAATGCCGAGCACTCGTTCCTTCCGGTAGAAATGGAGGACCTGGCCGGCCCCCTGCGCATTGGAGTCTACGCTGAAGTGGGACAGCATCACGCCTTTCGGTTCCCCGGTGCTGCCGCTGCTGAAGATGATTGTGGCCAGGTCGTCCATTGTCACCGGGGTACTCTGCCCGCATGCCAGTTCGATCAGCCGCGCCGGGGCGAACAGAGCGAGGAGACTTGCAACGAGTTTCTGTCCTGTGCCGATGGTGCGCGCGATATCATCCAGCCACACGATCGAAGGCCCTTCCGGCAGATCCAACTTGGCCTTCTCGACAAAAATCCGGCTGGTGACGATCGTGCGCAGGCCGGCGAGTCGCACGGCTGCCTCGAGGCCTGACTTGCCCACCGTGTAGTTGAGATTCACGCTGGTCTTTCCGCACAGTGGAGCAGCCACGTTGACCAATGCGCCGGCGACGGTTGGCGGCAGCAGTATGCCGACATGGCGCTGATCCTCCCAATGCCGCCGGAGCGTTCTGGCGAGTATGATGGAGCCGACCAGGGCTTGGAGCGACGTCACATGCGGTCGAGTCTGGTCCGCCATTGCAAAGCGGAGGGGATGCCGCCTCATGGCATGGATGAATTCGCGGTGCAGCGGACGGCGACTGGGTTTGCGGAGGCGCCAGGCCTCTTCTCCGAGCGTCCGAATCGCATCGCGGAGCTTGTGCGCCGGCGTGTCCGGCGGCAACGGTGCGCCGAAGGACACCGTCAGTGGGTAAGGAATGCGCTCAGGCCATTTCGTAAGGAAACGGCCGTCTTCGAAGCTGAAGATGCTGCCCCACACGCGATCCAGGTGGACGGGGATGATCGGCGCCAGCCGTCCCTTCACAATCCGTTCGAAGCCGCGACGGAATGGCAGCAGTGTGCCGGTACGGGTAATTTGCCCTTCAGGAAAGATGCAGACGATCTCCCCGTCGTCGAGCGCCTGTCCCGCGCTGCGCAGCGCCCGGAGGATCATGCGGGTGCCGCCTGCCGAAGCGATCGGGATGACTTTCATAACCGCCATCGACCATTTGAGCAACGGATGCATGACATAGGCGGCATCCACAACGAACCGTATCGGTCGATCGACGCTGGCCATGAGCAGGAAGCCGTCGACGAACGACATATGGTTCGGCACGAGGAGTGCCCCGCCGGATTGGGGAACATGCTGTTGGCCGACGATGCGGAGGCGATAGAGGGTGTTCGTCAGGATCACGAGCAGCAGTCGAATGAATGCATCTGGAAGGATCCAGAGTACCCACAGCGTGCCTGCAACTGTCACCCCGGCGGCGGCAAGGAAAATGTTGCTCGTCGAGAGACCGACGTTAGCAAGCGACCCTCCGACAAGCGAGCCCAATAGAATTCCGGTGAAGACGCAGGTATTGGCGAACGAGATAACGGCGCCGCGCCGGTCCGGCGGCGATCTCCATTGGAGAATGGCATTCACCGGCACGAAGATAAAGGCGCTGGCGATTCCGAGAGGCCCCATCAGTATAAACGTTCCCCACCATGGCGGCGACAGTGCGCCGAGGAGCGAGAGGGAAATCAACACACCAACCGCTCCCAGGGGGATCAGTCCATACTCGACGCGGTTTTGAGACAGCCATCCGACCAACATAGCGCCGACGCCGATGCCGACAGACAACAGCGTGAGCGGAAGGCCCGACATCGCATCCGAGAGATGCAGAACAGCTTTGGCATAAATGAGGAGGTTCTGGGCAAAGAGGCTCGCGATCGTCCAGAACAAGACTCCCCCGGCAATGGAAAAGCGCAGGATGCGTTCCGCCTGAATGGCGGTCCAGGCGCCGCGGATCGTTGAACCGACACCGCCGGCTGTGCGAGCGGGTACGACTTGGGGGACGCCAAAGGATGCAATCAGTCCGGCTACCGACAGGACGGTCAGGACGAGAGGCGCCACCCAGAGCTTTTCGCCGGCGGTCTGTAGGAGAAAGCCTCCTGCAGCCGTGCCGGTCAGAATGGCGGCAAAGGTCCAGACCTCCAACAGGGCGTTGCCGGCGGTGAGACGTTCATGCGGAATCAGTTCGGGAAGGATGCCGTATTTCGACGGGCTAAAGAGCGCACTGTGCACGCCCATTCCGAAGAGGACGAGCAACGGCAGTATGCCGCCGGTGGGATTCAGCCAGAGCGCGACGGCGCCGGCGGCCATGAGGAACACTTCGACGATTTTCATCGCAACGATGACGGTGCGCTTGCTGAGGCGATCGGCTAGAGATCCACCGACCAGAGACAGCAGTACCAGCGGCAAGGTAAAGACGACAAACGCGATGGTGGTTTGGGTCTGCGCGGCCGTTTCCAGTGCAGGCCCCGGTGCCATTCCCTCGGTGACTTGGCGGATGGCCAGCAAGGCCACCATGAGCTTCCAGGCATTGTCGTTGAACGCGCCGCAGAATTGGGCGATCAGCAGGCCGCGGAGTGGGTGCGAAATAGGGCTGGTACCTGCAGCCTTGTGTTGGGAACTGTCCACCAGGAAAGGCCTCGTATGGTCCGCAGTGTGCCAGTGTTTGGAGTCGGAGGCAAATGTTTCCTTCCCCGCAGTTTGTAAGAATCGCACAAGGACGTGTTGTCACAGAGAAGGTGCCGACCCCAGGGCGGCTCTTGTCATCGACTAGTGACAACAAGACTGAATATTCCCCATCGCTGGTTTCACGCGTGGACGCGTAACGGTCTGTTCCGACCCACAGTTGGTCACTCTGATACGGTTTGCTTCGTTCGCTAACCGAAGGCGCGGCCTTTTTAGGACAGCTGATGCCATTGAGCATGAGCACCGTACATGGTTTCGCGACAGGCTGAAGCTGTTATTTCATCACCGCATTCCAGATCGCTGCCTCATGCGTATTTGGCGTCAGCGGGTCATCGGCACTCACCGCATGTACCTGTATAGCCCGGTAGTCTTGTATCTCAAGAACATGGTCGTCAGGCCCATACACAACTCCCACTTCTCCCTTCGCGGGCCCGCTCTTCAGTTCGTAGATCGTTCCGGGCAACTCCCAGATACCATATGTTGTGAGATCTAAGAGGATGTGAGCTGCTGCTCGTAGATAACTCGGCTGTCTCGCAAGTTCAACATGATATCTAGAGAGTCGCTTGCCTGTACCCAACGGTTCAATAGTAGTTGGAGTTCCGAGCTGACGCTCAACTTCTTGCTCTGAGGTTCCGACTTCAAGGGCATCAAGGTTCGTTCCTGGGCGTCCCTTTCCTGCCAGATACACAGCGCAACCTGTACAGGCTACAAGGACATAGGCTGCTAGTAGGGCCATTGCCCAAGTCTTGGCCGTCATGCTCCTACTCCTTTCTACTAGAAAGGTTTGCAAATTATGCAGAAGAAGATGAGCGTCCATTATTTACCTGAGCTAGCGATCGGACTACTTGTTGTTCCTTGGACGACCTTGGGCTTGACAAGGTCCAACTGCTCTTTGAAGTTTTCGGCCAGCATACGGAGCGCTTCTTTAAACCCACTTTCACTGTCATCTCTCAAATTCTGGCTTTGATTCATCGGTGTGGAGTAATGGTATACCCCGCTTTGGCCCGTGGCCCGGAGAAGAGGCTTCTGGGTGGGAATATGATACAGGGCCGCATCCATCATCGTCTTGGTATCGTTTTTTTCTCCGGGCACGAAGTACCACCCGATTCCGGTCCAATACAGCAGCGAGATGAGCCCTCTATCGGTGAACTGGACTTGGTCGTAGGACACAAGACCAATGACATCGACTCCAGTCATCGCGCGAATCTGTTCTAAATTCGCAAAGCTGCCCCCGATCTTCAGATAGGTCGACGGGATCTCTTCGATTTCTGCAAAGATTGAATACTGGCGGAGCTGCACGGTCAGTTCTCGCATCATTTCCATTTTCATCTTCTCGGTCAATGGCTCGATCTTGGTATCCCCTCCGTTAGAAATCGTTCTCGACTCAGGTACAAAAGCGATCCCGAGTATGATCGGACGCGGCGTATTGGCCAGAGACGTCTTGGAGATTGCCTTGGAAATTTCCAGAGGCTGCGTCTCGCCCGGATAGAGATAAGTCAGAACGTTGCTGGTCCGTTGAGTCGTGTAGTGCCCGCAGCCGGAAAGTGGGGCGATTCCCAGAAGGATGGCACCGAATAATGCCAGATGCTTACGATTGGTGGTCTTCATGATGAGCCTCCTTGTTGTGTTCAATTGCGGCATGAGACGTAACAGCGATACTCATCAGCAAGGAACGCGCCGAGGATGGTAAGGCGTGCCGTTTTCGTTGAAAGGCTTGGTACGAGAGACGTTTCGCGATTGACCGGAGCCCGAGGGCAATCAGGGTAGAACGATGATCACGCTTAGCTTATGAACGGCGGTTCATAGGAACTGAACGGTCGTGCGCAATGAAGACAATTCGAATCCGAAATCTTACGCTTAAGTATGTGATGTGGAAGCCGGATTTCTGCGCTCTTATGCCGGAGAATGATTCGCGGGTAGAGCAGGAAACGGTTCCTGGAACCGTTTCCTGTCCTCTGTATCGCAGAAGGCCGCCGACCGCTCCCCGGCCCGGGTGTTCCTCACGACGGCCTGCGCTTTCTAGACAAGCGCACCGACGCGTGTGACTTCCTCGTTCAGGAAGGACACAACCGATGGGAAACCGGCCAGCGTGACTGACGAGGAGCCCGCCGTAACTCGGCGGGCCTTAGTGGCCCGGTGGATTCAGGTGGTCTTCCATGGTCACCTCCTTGTTGATCCCGAATGACTGGGAAGGAACCGTTCAGCTAGAGGTGGGTATCATCCCTCTGCCTGACAAATCGTGTTAAGAGATGGCTTCTCATTTTTTTCCGGAGAACCCTCGACATAACCCGTGCCAGCCATGATTCGGAAAGGATTACGCCACAGAGGCACTGCATGTCCTAGGGGCTGGACCCTTGTTCACTCCCATTTCCCGTGACGGTCAGGCCGATCCCGGCTGTTATCGCATGGTGCGTGAGGTCCCCTGCTTCCCCGAAGCCGTAGGTCACAAAGGGTGTGAGGAACCACAGAGCTGAAGGGGATTCCCCCACCACGAAGTCGTATCCTCCCCCCACCGTGGTACCCCAGCCGGTTCTTCGTGCCGGATCCTCAGCTGTGGTGTACCAGTGACTCACATATCCGCCGCCGAATTTGACAAAGAGCCCGGAGTCCCGCATCGGATACACGCGGCCAGTCAGAAAGGCTTGCATGATTCCTTCACC
>DATIAT010000047.1:0-4302 GCA_035457905.1 Nitrospiraceae bacterium | reverse complement strand
AAGGCCGCGTGTGACGATTTGTCTGCAGACTTCTTCGATCAGCGCCTGAGGACCTTGCAGGAGATAGGGTTCGTCGTATTCCCGCTGCTTCGCCAAGACAGCGTCGGCACGCGGGAGCCCGGTGACTTCCATGACGGCTTCTACCGACATGTCCCCGAATCCCCGTATCGGCGTTTCCACTGCCTCTTCGATTTGTTTTAACACATCGCGCAGCATGTTATACGGAAGGCCTAGTTCGATGACCTGGTAGGGCGACTTGGTTCTCATGCGTTCCAAGGGGAACTCGAAAAGACCATGAGGGACAAAGACTGCTCCGCCGTTTTCCACAATGAAAGGATCGTGATTGTTCAGACGCTGTCGAAGCGGCTCCATTTCCGCACGTGTTTTACTCGAGACCAAGATTAGGGGAATACCTTGCTCGCGGAGCTCAGTGATGGCTGGTATGGCTGCGTCAAAGGAATACGTTGTACCGTCAAGCAGGGAGCCGTCCACATCTGAATAGACAATCAAATTCGGCATATCCTTATGTCGTTACCAGTGATGGAGGTCGTCAACCGAGCTGGATTTCGATCGGCTCACCAGCCGCCGTTCCAAGAACCCTTTCGCGAGATCTGCTGCGCCCAATCCAAATGCAATCGCTCCGGCCAGCACGACTCCGCCCCAGGTAATGCCGAATCCCACAACGACGATGTTCTGGGCAATGCCGAGTTGCTCCAGCGCCATGGCACCTGCAAGAGCTTGAATACCCCAACGGGAACAGGTTGAGATGATTCGAGCGGGAGGCAGCCCGGCGTTGACGGCGGCAATCAGGACGGCCCGAGAGACGAAGTTCGAGAGAAAGTACCCGGCCAGGAGAATCACCGATGCCGTGACCAGATGGGGCACATAGGCGAGCAGTGACTTGGCAAACTGATTAATCGGAGTCAGGTTCAAGGCCCCTAACGCCGCGATCGAGGCCAACACCATCACCGTCCAATAGATACTGCGACCGACAATGCGAGAGGGATCGGTCTTGACTCCTCCTCGAAGGAGTGCCGCATTCATCCCCAGCCGGTCACAGAGATGGTCGAATCCGATCATGCGAAACAGCCGTTCAGAGAAGACGCCTAGCGCCCACGCGATGAAGAGGCCACCGAGCAAGATAATGCCCATGGCGAGTACATTGGGGAGCACGTTCACCACCTGATTACCGAGCAGTTCCAACGGTTTTAGAAGCGCTTGATTAATGAAGTTCTCCATGATGACCTCCTCCGTCGGTGGTTGCGTGGTGCAACAAAGCCGGCGTCATGGGTTGCAGTGTCAGCGGTTGCCAACGTTCAACCAGATAGGGTTTCATGCGTTCGAACGTGTGGCACAAGGTTTCAATTTTCTGTTCTGCCTCCGTGGACGTGAGGCCTTGAGTTGCGTTGACGAAAGAGGCGGTCCGTCCCAAGTATAATGGGGTCAAGGCCTTGAGGAGATGATCGCGCGGCATGATTCGTTTGCGGTACGCGGCGGCGGCATCGTAGACGACCTGGACCCACAACTCATCGGGGATGCGACAGTCGGCATCGGATGTCCCTTGGAGGTTGCATAGCTGGGAGAATGTATTGTCGGCCAGGATCTGTCGCCAGATGGGTTCAAGATCCGTCAGGCCCTGTCGGTAGTGCGATACCATCCTTTCCACATTGACATGCACCGGTTCGACCCCGACCTCGTAGGGAAATCCGAAGAGTGGAACCGGTTGCGACCCTTCCAGTCGAGACCAGAGACCTTCATGTTGTTCCATCAAGGCAAAGAGCGCGCCCATCACCTGCATCAACATGGCCGACAGATCGGTGGAAGGATCCTTCGGATTATGGATTTTTGCTCCGAGAAAGCTTTGACAAACCCGCGCACCGCTGGCGATGGCTTCCGTCGTCATCCAGATATCGATGCCGAATCGCGCTACTTCTGATTCCCAGACATGTTGATCGAGATAATGAGCCGCGAGTGTGCCTGAGAAACCGAACTCCCCGCCGATGGGCTGACGGATCCGTTGGCCGTAGAGCGCTCTGGTGAGTGGGTATGCGAGGCTGTTCGTGATTGTGCCGTCGTACTTGTGACGCAGATAGTAGGGCGCGACATAGTCGTACCCCTCTTCCAGGATAGGGCGAAGCAGCAGTTCGATCCATTCCGGTGAAATGCTGCGGAGATCCGCGTCGACGACTGCGCAGGCTTTGGCTTTCAGTCGTCTCGCAATCTCGAAGATCGTCCTGAAGGCGCTGCCTTTTCCGGGAATGCCGTGGTAGGGCGTGACGATCCGATGCAGAATGCTTTGCTGGTCGCCGATAAAGAGGTGTTGGAAGTCAACCGCAGTGCGAGCGACGATGGCCGGCGTTTCATCGGAAGAGCCGCCGTCGGAGTTGACCAGAACGGCCCGCCGGTCGGGGAAATGCTTGGCGAGGCCTACGCTCAAGGCGCGAACAACATGCGCGACCGTGTCCGCATTGTTGTAACTCGGAATTCCGACGAGAATTTCCACTGACCCAATATCCTGGATGCGTACCTCCGTTTGCGCGGTCAGTGGTGTGAGATTTGCGCTCATGAGGCTGCGGGTGCCGGTTCTGACGTGGGGTCCCAATCGTGATCCGCTTCGACGGCATCGACTAAACGATCGAAAACATCAGGCACGGCGTGAGTCACCCGGCTCCAGTTTGATATCATCGGAACGCCGAGAGGATCGTCGAGAAATCCGTCCGTGGCCAGTTTCATTCCTTTCAAGAAGACCTCAACGGCCGTCCGTTCTTGGTGCCGGTCAAACGTCAGGCTGTTGATAGCCGCGTCGTTTTCGTAGCGACTGATCGCTTCCTGAGCGGCTTGCAAATACGTCGCCCGCAAGGTTTTGAGCACCCCGTCGGATAAGACGACGCCTTCGCTTGCCAGGTTTCTGAAAAGCGATTTCGTGATATCGACGCACATCTTGAGAAGGCCGGTATCAGGATTGTGGTCAGAGAGCTCCTGATGTTTGTGCTCATAGGCGTCGGCGATATCGGCTTGACAAATGCGACGCAAGGCGCAGTTCCGATAGACTTCCGCGAGGACACCGATTTCAAGACCCCAATCACCGGGAATTCGATTGGTCCAGGCCAGATCCCGCACCATAGCGAACTCGCCGGCCAATGGATAGCGAAAACTGTCGAGAAACGTCAGAAGTGGGTGGGGCCCCACAAGCTGTTGGAGGCTTCGGATCATGGGGGTGATGAATAGGCGTGTGACTCTGCCATGGAGTCGATCGGTGACGCGGCTGTAGTAACCTTTGCAGAACTCATAACTGAGGTTTGGGTTGGCGATGGGATAGCAGAGGCGTGCCAGATATTCTCTGCCGTAGCTTGTAATGTCGCAGTCGTGCAGCGCGATGACCTGGCTGTGGTTTCTCGCTAAAATATAGCCGAAGGCCGTCCAGCAGCCTCTTCCCTTACCCTGTAATCCGATATCGAGGTTGCGGTCGACCAATAATTTGAGGATAGCCTGAATCCGTGCACCGTCGTTCCAGATGAGACGGACTCGCTGAGGAAGTGCGGAAAAGAATTGCTTGGCCAGGCGAAACTCCAAGGCTGAGGCGCGATCCAGCGAGATAACGATTTCGTTGAGATACGATACATGCTTGAGCGTTTCCACGATGGCCTTCAATGCCGGGCGTCCCAATTCCGCATAGAGGGAGGGAAGGACAAGGGCAATAGGATTGACACGCCCATAACGCATGAGCTCCTGCTCCAATTGATCGACGTTCGGCTGTCCGAGACGGTGGAGCACTGTGACGACACCGTTTTGATAGAAGTCCGACATTGTGGCCTCCGACGAGCGAGTCGCTAACAGGCCTGGCAATGATATGCTGCGGGATCTGGAGCGGGCACAAAAAAACTTGTGCAGCATGGGCCATAGCAGCGGCACTTCAGTATATTACACCAATTGTGCAGGTGATATGCCACTACAGAATGTTTCGAATGCTGGATGTTTAGTGAGCGAACCAACGGGGGAGGTGAAGTGGGTGATGGTAATATCCTTCACCTTCAGCAATCTTATGTGAATGCCTTCAGGGTTCCGGTTCCTCCTGGCCGAGCAAGGACATGTCGATCCCAATTCCTTGAGAGCATGCAACAAGCATTGATGCTAGTCCGTCGGTTAACAGGCGACTACTCTGCCCTTACGCATGGACTGATTGTTGAACCGCTGCCCCAAGGAGTTCCAAAAGAATCGAGAAATCACTGCCCTTGCGAGCCCACGCGAATGCACCTCGATTAACCGCTTCCTGCGCCAGGTTGTCATGGTCCCCAGAGAGGA
>DATIAT010000046.1:0-3671 GCA_035457905.1 Nitrospiraceae bacterium | reverse complement strand
GTGTACTTCGCTGAGTGCAAGATAGAGCGTGTCATTTCGAATCCACATCCACCCCGTCGTGCTCTCCTCCTGGCCCTGATCGGTCGCATGACTCAGGTGGAAATAGACCCGCTCATCGGGGGCCGCCTGACCCAGCGCCTTTGACAGGGCCGGCGCTAACAGCGGAATCTCTTCATTGCGGAATGCCCGGGTTCTATCGGCTTCTCCGGAAAACAGCCGGTGAATGAAATTGCGTCGTTCCCATGCGCGGACACTCCTGAGCAATGTGCCGATATCTGTTGCCGAGAGCATGGCCGGGTGCGAATTGGACGTGGAATCAGGGTCTTTCACCACGCGCACCTGGTTTCGTCCCGATTCGTAAATGGTCTTCGGGGCAGGGTCGGGCGACCCGGCGCAGCCGGCAACGATCAGGACGCCGGTGAGGATGACCACCGCGTTTAGTCGTGCGACACCCGGATTGCGTGGGATTGTCCATCGCCTCATGGCTTGACCTCCTGTGTCCTTGCCAACCCGATGTCGGATACCTGATCAAATCCGAACTGCTTGAGTTGCGCTTGGATTGGCGAAGACAGCATAAACTGAATGAAATCGGCAGCGCCTGAAATGTTTCTTGCCGTCCACACGACCGCCACACCGTAGCGGACCGGGTTGTGGCTTTCCGCCGGCGCCGTATCGAGAATGCGGACACGGCCTTCGGTCACGGCATCGGTGCGATACACCACGCCGATTTCAGCCTCGCCTTTTGCAACGAGATCAAGCACGGCCCGGGAATGTTCTCCGAACACATATTGGGACTTCAAGGCCGGCTCCAGCTTGGTGTATTTCAAAAACTGGGCGGCGACTTTTCCGACTGATGAGCTTTTAGGGTCGCCAATGGCGATTCGGCGTATGGGAACCTTGCGGAGGTCATCAATCGACGTGATCGGAGCGGGCAGGGTGGTGCCAGTGATCAACACGAGCGATGTGCCGGCATAGACACGTTTGGTGCCTTGGATCACGAGGCCTTTGTGATCGAGCTGATCGATTTCTTCCATGAGGGAGGGCAGAAAGACGTCTACGGGGGCCCCCTCCTCGATCTGCTTGCGGAGCGTTTGAGACGGCCCGTAAATCACCCGGACGTGGACCTGGGGATGCTCAAGCTCGAACAGCGGCAAGATTTTCCGGAGCGCATCCTTGACGCTGTTGGCCGCGGCAATGGTAAACGTTTCCGGCTGGGCATGCGCAAAGCTCGGCGTCCACAGCGTGAGCGCCAGGAAACCGATGAATGAGAGCGTAAAGCAATGCATGGGAGTCCTCACGTCAGAAATAAAACTGATACTGCACATTAATTCTGTTTTCGATCAGGTCGCGACCAAATCCCGGCTGCGATTCAAACGGAAATCGATCTGGGGCTCGCCCGCCGCTCCCCATGGTGATGTTCGTGTAGTCCACGACGAGCCGGTTGTTGTAGGTTCCGTCGAAGCTATAATTGATGGCGACGCCGAATTCTTTCGTCAGGTCGTCCTGCTGCTTTGTCGAAGGGTCCATCATGCCATAGCGCACCGCAAGCTCCAGTTTCCGAGGGATGAGATATTTCCCGACCTGCACATACCATCCCCATGCCTGCCCAAGGTCCACCGGAGGGCCCAAGAATTGTGGAGCCGGGATGGTGTTGAGGTCGAAGGGAACGGTGCCGCTGTCGGTGCTTCGAACCCGCTGGTGCCGGTAATATCCTTCCGACTGCAGTGACCAGCCTTGATACTTGGCGATGAGGTCCACTTCGTACGTCTGAAAATCATAGACGCCGCCTGCCAGCAGTCTGCCGTTCCCGTTTTTCGCGATGCCTTGACGATAGGCCCGATCCACGATGTCCGATCGGATGGAGCTCAGGTAGTTTTGGCCGGGGTTGTACGCATAGCCGAACCCGATCGCCGCCTGCGGCGTCCGGGAATTGAGAATGTCTCCCTGGCCATAGCCGGGGTTGCCGGAAATCTTATACAAGAGCCTCGCCGTATACATCATCTCGCCGTTGAGAAAACGGGTGTTGTAATTGTAGGTACGAGTCGTCCCAGCCGGGGGTCCCCCGGCACCAGTTGGCGGCAGCACGGTTTGACTGACCGACGTCCCGTCACGCGCAAGATTCGGCCCGGCTCCGTTCCAAATCCCGAACGCATAGTTGAACTTGTATTGATCCTCGTCACTGAGAATGCTGATCCCGACGTCGCGGTTACTGATCAAATTTGCGGCAAACGCGTTTTGCACTCTCATATTGTCGGCAAACGTCGAGGTCGCGATAGAGCTGATCTGAGAGCGGTTGAACCAGACCCGCTGTTGCCCAAGCTGAATGGTGGCCCAGGAGATATGCCAGGAGGCGATGTAGGCGTCGAGCAGCCGCGCCCTTCCGCTGCCTCCCTCCTGGTCCCATGACGTCTGATCAAACGCCCATGACACGTTGTAGCGAAAATCCGGGTCGAACGCGTATCCCATGAATTGAAGACGAGCCCGTGGAACCGTAAAGGCGCTGGAGTTGCTTTGATACCGGACGGCGCGATATTCGACTTGTCCACCGAGAATTTCTGGATTTCGTGAATCACCGACGGTTCCCCAGGCGGAATTGTAGGTGGCGTAGCTGTACCGGGCCTGGCCAAGCAACCGGAGCTTGAGGAGAAACTTTTCTCCGACTCGGATGTTGAGGCCGTTGTTGACATCGATGTTGAAGGTTGGACGGGCAAGCTGTTCTTTGGTTTCGATCACACGCAAACCTTTGTCGTATTCTTCCTGCGTAATGATCCCTTTGAGGTAGAGATACTTCAAGCCGGGATCTTCTCCTGAATAGTACTCCCACTTTCCGTCCTTCTTGACGAACTGCCCTTCTTCAACCGCCCGGGCAGCGCCGGGATGGATGAGCAAGAGAAGGCCTGCCATCACCAATACAACGACTCCGGAAATTCTCATGTCTCGACTCCTTCATGACATGGGAACTTCCGGTGGTCCGGTCAGTTCGTAACTTGTCTGTCAATCCAACGCTCATCACCTTCAGTCGTCTGATAGGCGTTCGACGCGCACCTTCTCTCTGCGCTCGATCTGCACGACCTTTGAGTCGTGGACGATGATTTCCACGGACCCGAAACGCAAGTCTTTCAAGGCCTGCAGGATGGTCTCTTCAACGCGCGAAACAGCATGAGAATGCATAACGGCCTCCTCGCGTCCTCTCTTGTCCTCGGGTGGATCCCTGCGTGATATCCCTGAGAAATCCGCCGCCGTCACTTCAATCTACAGTATTCCGCTCGAGTTTATGGTAGTGCATGTATAGATTATTATGATCTAGTTTGTCAACAAATATATATGAGTTCTCTATCAGCATATATCTTAAGGGCTCACTCAGCAGTCGCCCGGACCAAGTGTGTATCAACTATACTTGACAGTCAGCATTTATAAATGCTATCTCGTCCACCACCATGGGACGAGGCAACGAGGCTGAACCTCCTCACCTCATTGAAAATCGGCTGAAAGCCGTGCGAGTTGCCCAAGGACTCTCGCAAGGAGACCTTGCGGCAAAATCAGGGATCACGAGGCAGGCAGTCTCGGCCATTGAATCGGATGTGTACCTTCCGGCGACGCCGGTCGCTCTGCGATTAGCCTCCGTCCTGGCCTGTCGGGTCGAAGACCTCTTTAGCCTCACAAAACACGAT
>DATIAT010000045.1:0-6775 GCA_035457905.1 Nitrospiraceae bacterium | reverse complement strand
TGCCCGATGTACACCATGTCGTAAGGAACCAGATGGTCTTCCGCCTGGCCGGTCCCGCCGGAGGCCGCGCAGATTAAGAGCACTGTAGCCAGCACAACAAGCTTGTGATTCATGCCAACCTCTCTTGGCGGACTGCCGCCGTTGAAGGTGGGGCGGAAGAACCCGCCCCCGCTCCATCCACTACGCGTTACTTTTTTGACTTCATGCTCTTCCTGATGAGGTCGCGCGTCGCCAAATACTCCTTATTGCGCGGATCTGAGGCGAGCGCCTTCTCGATTGAAGCCATCGCATCGACGTGCTTTTCCGCACCCATGGCAATCAACGCTTGAATGAAGGCATCGCGTCCCGCCTGAACCGCCTCATCCGTGGCGACAGGGGCGGACTTCGCACAGCGGAACCCTAGTCCGACGCCATACGAGTTGTTTTCAGGCTGGTTCCAAAACCGGTGGCTGGTGTGCAGGGATGTTTCCGGTGCGAGCCAAGACCCGCCTCTTAACACCCTCACAGGTCCCTGGTTCGCAAAGTTATAGCCCTTGTCCGGCCCTTGGGGATTCAGCGCCACGCTCTCCTTGTAGTACTTGGGGTCATACCAGTCAGAGACCCACTCGAAGACGTTGCCCGCCATGTTGTAGACACCGAATCCGCTAACCCCTTCCGGATAGGAGTCCACGGGCATCGTGCGTCCGACATTCTGTCCATAGTTGGCTTTCTTCGCGTCCAGCTTGTGTCCCCAGGGATAATGATTGTCACCGTCCGGACCTTTGGCCGCTCGTTCCCATTCCGCTTCGGTCGGCAGCCGCTTGCCTTCCCACTTGCAGAATGCGGTCGCGTCGTTCCAACTCACGCCAACGACCGGTTGGTTGGGCTTGCTGAGGCGAGGATCATCCCAATAGGCCGGCGCGGGATGCCCCGTCGCTTTCATGAATTCCTTGAACCGCGCGTTCGACACTTCGTACTTATCGATGTGATAAGGATCGAGCACCACTTGATGCGCCGCCTCGTCGGAATGCTCGTGGCTGCCCATCGTGAATTCGCCGCGAGGGATCAACACCATGTCGTTCTCCCCTGATCCCATCTCCGCCGCCGTGGACCACGACGCCGAACCCGCCATCAACACCATCCCTAATCCGACCTGAAGAACTGTCTGACTCCGCATGGGAAACCTCCTTGGTTGAAATGCCAGAAAACTGTGCTGCCGTTATTCACTTGGTCACTGCAGCTGTCCATGAGGGACCTGACGTTGATACTCTCGTGCCAGTTTGTCGGCGTCTTCCGCCGCCGCGAGAACTTCCTTCACTTGAAGCCGATCGTGTGTCTGCTCGATACCGACCCTCAATGGACCACTGGAGAAAAAGGCTTCTGCCTCCATCCGTTTGGCGAGCTCGCGAAGGTCCTGAGCCTGCCGCCGGTAGGAAAACGACAACTGTCTTGCCTGGTCTTGGGATACGAACGCTGCCTTCGACTCTAAGGGATCACCGTGCCGGGACGGGAAGTCTGATGCGCAACCACCCACAAAAACCGCCGCGAGAAGCGACAGTCCTATTATTCGTCGGACACTCATGATCCCCTCCGTTGGCTATGAGATGAGATGGACTGAATGGATACGTGGGCCGTGGCGAAGCGGGGGGCGCCCACACGTGGGAGAGACCGATTGGCTAGAATCACCGCATCGACAACTTCACCGCATTGCACACAGCGCGAAGCAACGCACTCCAGTTCGCTATTCAAGAGATCCATGCAAACCTCCCCAACCATCAGACCGCCGCACCGCTCACATCCGACTCGTCCTGTCCGTGTTGTTTCTTTCAGCGAAGCCGTCATTAGTACCTCCTGTGTGTCCATTGTTAGTACAATGTATGTCAAATGTATAACCCATGTTGTCCAATGTGTCAATAGTTTTTTAAAAAAATATTTGACAAACATTGGTCACTCACTTAACCTGAGAGCCATAGAAATGAATACTCATAGAATTCATAGGGTTGCAAAGCTGGCTGGACTAACGAAAGACGTGATCCGTGTTTGGGAAAGGCGCTATGGGCTTGTCAAACCTTTGCGGAGTGCCAATCGTTATCGCGAATACACTGATGAAGACGTGGCGCTGCTTCGCTTCCTCAAGGAAGAGCTGAATCGCGGGCAAACGATCGGGACACTCGCGTTGGAGGGACGGGATTCACTGCTGACACGGATGCGGACCAGTTCCCCACCCACCACGCACGAACTGAAACCGCACACGCATCTCCTCGACGAACTCTTCTCCTTGCTTGATCCGCTGGACAAAACTCGCTTTGAACAGAAGCTCAATAGTGCCGTCGCCGTCATCCCGTTCGAAGAAGCAGTGCAACGTATTCTGCTACCGCTCCAACGACGGGTCGGAGAGATGTGGCATGAAGGTAGGTTGAATGTGGCAGTGGAACACTACGTCACAAAGATCGTCCAACAAAAACTGTTCTCCGTCATCAATCAGCTGCCGATGAATGAATCAGGTCCGCGGGTCATCATCGCCTGTCCCGAAGGAGAATTTCATGAGGTCGGTGCATTGGCCGTCGCCTATCTGACTGCCACGCGCGGATGTCAAACCTACTATCTGGGTCCCCACCTTCCCCATTCAGATCTCCGGGCTTTCTGTGAACGGATCAAACCGGATTTGGTTTTGCTGTCCATGACAGAGACCCCGCCAGAAGAGACACTCACAAAGTTGGTCCATGAATTGGAATCTCTCTCCCAACATTACGCCGTCGCAATTGGCGGACACGGCGCCGAATCGATCGCGCATTTGCTAAAGTCGGGTCGAACGGAGCTTATCCATGATCTCGAGGCTCTCCATTTAAGACTCGCCAGACTCAACAGCTTGCACATGAACCAGCTGTTCAAAAAGCCCGACTCATCTAACATCTCTAAGCCGCCTTCATAACCCTGCGAATATCCCGTATCCCAAAGCGTACGGAAACCGCTTGGGGATCCCAGGAACTTTGTGCAGCGGTCAGCAGCCCCATCCTGCGAGACGGTTTCTTCGAATCCATAACGAGAATCGCTGTGTCCGCGTCCAACCTCAGCCCAGCTGTGCGTTGGACCGGGTATCGGCATGTGAGGCATACCATACCTGCGTTTGCGGACCTTGAGTCATTGATGAAACTGCTTTAAGGTCGGGATAGAAGCGCAGGAGCTAGGAGACGAGGAACGATGAGGCGAGCAATCTCCGGAAAAGGTAAGGCGTACATCATTCATCCTACGGATTTTCAATGGCCGGCAAGACGCGCTTTGTTCCACGCAGTGAAGTTGGCTACCGTCTTGGATGGGCAGTTGAAAATTGTGCATGTCATCAAGACGCCGGCCGGGCGGTCTGACGTCGTTCCCAAAAGCCGCTATTTTCATTCGTTAAGGACCTCCGCCCTGTTAGAATTGGGACGTCTTACGCGGACAGCGAAAGAGGCGGGCGCGCCTGCAGAACCGCTGCTACTCTACGGCGAGCCATCGCTCTGTATCTTGGAAACTGTTAAGCACACTGACGCATACCTTGTCGTGATGGGCACCGAAGGGCGTACGGGCTGGGATCGTCTCCGGATCGGCAGCACGGCTGAAACCCTCGCTCGGAAGGCGCCTTGCCCCGTGCTGAGCGTCCACGGCGGATTGGCCGGAGACCTTCATCGCCACTCCTCTCGGGTACGCCTGCGGCGGTTACTCCTTGCCACCGACTTTTCCCGACATGCCGATGCGGCTCTTAATTTAATCCGCGACCTGGCTGCCAAACTCGATGCGTCGGTCTCTGTTTTCCATGTATCGAGTCGCTCATCTGACATCAAGCGGGCCGAGCTACTGGTAGCCAGACGCATCCATAGTCTGCGGCATCACCACATCGAGGCGGAGGGCTTGTGTGTTGTAGGAGATGCGGTGGAGGCGATCCTTGCCCAGGCCGCCACATGGCGGGCGGATCTGATTGCGGTGGGCACACGAGGAGCACGCAGTCTGGGCCGCTTAATGCTTGGCAGCGTGGCTGAGGCGCTTCTCAAACGAGCAGGGTGCCCGGTCCTGACGGCAGGCAGAGCGAGCCTCAGCAATTAAGAGAAGCATGACACTGACCATTGAATATTTTCTGCTTGGCGGCTCGGCATTGTTACTCCTGAGCGTCATCGCCAGCAAGGCGTTCGGGCGAATGGGCATCCCAGCGCTTCTGCTCTTTCTGGGCATCGGCATGCTGGCCGGATCGGACGGTCCGGGCGGGATACACTTCGACAATCCATGGCTCGCTCAATCGCTCGGCGTCGTGGCCCTAACCTTCATCTTGTTTGCAGGCGGCATGGACACAGATTGGGCGAGCGTTCGGCGCGTACTAGGCATTGGTGTGAGCCTGTCCACCGTCGGGGTCGCCATTACAGCCGGTCTCGTCGGGTGGTTCGCCACCACCGCGCTGAGCATGTCATGGTTTGAAGGACTACTCATTGGTGCGATCGTTTCGTCGACGGACGCCGCGGCAGTCTTTGCCGTCATGAGATCGCGGTATGTCAGCCTGCGCGACCCATTGAAACCGATGCTGGAACTCGAATCCGGCAGCAATGACCCGATGGCGGTCTTTCTCACAGTGGGTCTGATCTCATTAATCACGGGCGAATCCAGTTCGCCGCTCGAACTGGTGCCGATGTTCATCCGGCAGATGGTGCTCGGGGCCGCGATCGGGTACGGGATCGGAAAATCAATGGTCTTGCTCATCAACCGCCTCCGCCTCGAATACGAGGGGCTCTATCCCGTGATGACCCTGTCCCTCGTCCTGCTGACCTATAGTGGCAGCGCATGGCTCGGTGGAAACGGATTTTTGGCCGTTTATCTGGCCGGCCTCATGATGGGCAACAGCCAGTTTGTCCATAAGCGGAGCTTGACCCGCTTTCACGACGGTCTCGCGTGGCTCATGCAGATCACGATGTTCCTCGCGCTCGGCTTGCAAGTCTTTCCGACACAGCTTGTCCCAATTGCCGGCACGGGCCTGTTCTTGGCGCTGTTTCTGATGTTCCTGGCCCGGCCGGTAGCGGTCTTTGCGACTCTCGCGTTTGCGCGTCTCAGTGTAAGAGAGATGACCATGGTGGCCTGGGTCGGGTTACGAGGAGCCGTTCCAATTATCTTAGCGACCTTCCCGTTGTTAGCGGGCATTCCTCAGGCCACCACAATTTTTAACCTGGTGTTTTTTATCGTCTTGACATCGGTCCTGCTCCAAGGGACCTCCATCCCGCTCGTGGCACGGTGGCTTGGTGTAGATGAACCCTTGCAGCCACGCATGGAGTCCTCTCCAGTGTGGGATGCGCCGACGAACCTCAAAAGCGGACTGCTTGAAGTGCGGATACCGGAACATTCGGCCGCGATCGGTCGTCGACTTCTCGATCTCGGTCTTCCCAAGCGGGCATTTATTATTCTCATGGCGAGAAGCGGGCACTGCTTCGTTCCGGACGGCAGCACGGTATTGGAGGCACATGACTCCTTGCTGGCCTTTACCGATCAACCTTCCTTCCTCCGGTTACGGGCGATTCTTGAAGGCCGTCGTCCGCCCTCGTCGCCTACTGACTCCCTTTCGGAAGATCAGCCCATCGAGGTTGTGTGATGGCACTAGTGCCTTTAGCTTATCCACATCCTAATAAGCCATTTTACGTTGGTGAATATTCAGTGAACCTGGGAGGATCTTTGGCCCTAGTAAAATTGCTCACCCTTCCGCACTAGGGGATCGCCCAGCTACAAATCTGTAGCTTCTCAATTATTTTGTCTTTCGTTCACTCAGAGTGGGAGGGCGACATGCACAAACCAGATGGCTCTGCAGAACGAAGATTGGACGCCAGTGTCTTGAATGAGCAGAGGAAAGCGGATCAATCCTCCTCAACCGATAGATCGAACCAAACGTCGGACCTCTTACGTCTCAACATCGAGATGGCTGTTGAATGGGCGCACCTTGGCGGAGACTGATCGCCAGATCCATGCGCCAACTTTTCTGCCACCAACAGGTTAAAGGCGGTGCCCCAGACGCTCTGATCCAATCCTCTCAATTCACACCCTCAATAAAAATAAAGTCTCATCGTGCATAGTCGGTGGAAGGAGCATTATGGTCACCCCACAGCGGATTAGAGTGTTACTCGTGGATGACCATCGGATGTTTCGCCAAGGTTTGCGGTCGCTCCTGCAGTCGTACCCCGATATCGATGTTGTCGATGAGGCAGGCGATGGTGCCGAGGCCGTTTCGAAGGTCGCGATGCACCAACCCGCGGTCGTCGTGATGGACATTAGCATGCCCAAAATGGATGGTGTTGCCGCCACTCGTCTTGTCAAGAGTCAGCATTCACAAGTGACCGTCCTTGGGCTCTCGGTCACCGGACAGGGATACCAGGTAGAAGCCATGCTGAAGGCTGGGGCAGCCAAGGTATTAACGAAGGAGAAGGCGGTCGACGAATTGTATGACTCAATTAAGAATGCCTCCTAGTTCCCTGCTTCCGCCAACCCTTCCTAACGGTACCCATTCTGCAAGACATAAAGCGGATTGATGACAGTGAGAATGACTTTTTCTCCCGACGTCAAACCGTCTTTCCGCATTTCCTGGGTGGCGCGAAACACGAGTTCTCCCAAGATCGATCCTACGATCGGAGTAATGAGGAGATCTTGAACACTGGGCCGTTCGGACCAGCTCTCGATGAAATATTCAAAGCAGGTCGACGTGAAGGCGGAGAAGAGAAAGGAGTACAAGGGACTCTCCCCGTAGTTTCTCTGGGAAAGGTAGAAATTCATGCCGAAATAGGGGTGTCCTAAG
>DATIAT010000044.1:0-5359 GCA_035457905.1 Nitrospiraceae bacterium | reverse complement strand
TCACCATTGCCAGCGAGAATCGCTAACCGTCAAGAGGAGGGCGATATCTTCGTCGCTGGCATTCGGCGAATTCTTCCATGACCCATGAAACGATTCTCTCTATACCTCTTGCTCTTGGCTGGGGCCCTTGGAGCGACCTATCTGCTTGTCGTCAGATTGAACTCTCCTCTTGATGACTCCCAACTGGCGACCATCGCTCAACAATCGACGAAAATTGAACCTGATCCTGTCCGCCAGGAAGTGGCTGACATGCGCCGACGGTACCATCTGAGACCGCTGACTGAACTTGAGAATGGCACACCGTTACAGAGTTTGCCGAAGGGAATCTACGGTTTCTCAGCCTGTGGAGCTACATCGGTCATCGCGAAGCGGGACACCCAGCCCTTGATCGAAATTCACAAGCGCCTTGATGGGATCGCCTACTACGTGGCGTATGCCTCCAAAGAAGACATTGGAAAATACCTCGCTCGTGAGAAAAACTTTCACATACGGGCGTCTCCTTATGTTCGGGACAAAGCGACCCTCCTGTTCGAAATTCCGATAGATTTTGTTTTCAAATGTGAGGCGCATTCCTCTGGAAAAGGCCAGGTGTATGACCTTTTTGTGACGTCCATTCCGGAGTTGAATACGTAGAGCTTCGTTCGAATCTCTGAGACGCTCTTCCTCTCGGGACTGCGTCCGACCACCTTGATGTCCAGCCGTTGTCTTTGTATGATGTCAACAAAGCAGGGTGATAGTCATGCACCGGATGCTCATACTGGCCGTCATGATGATGACGACGCTGTGCCCGTTGTTTGCTGAGGCTGAAACCTCGATGATGGTCGGTGGTCAGCCCATGCCGCTGGGACCAATGGACCTGACTTCTGGGACCGACTCGCTTACGACAGCGCTCGCTCCGACTCTCGCCTCAGGATTCAGCAAACCACAAACGATCTTTCGGGATGTTCCCTCCATCAGTGGAGAGTATTCGGTCGCGGACACGACGTTAATGCCTTACGTCGGAGCTGGATTTACCAATGGCTACACGACGGACTTGGATCGGTCGCTTCACATCACTCCACCCACCTCCACAGACACCGGCCTGCGCGGCATGCTTGGACCAAACATGGCGCCAAGTGAGTTTCAGTGGGGTGTACGCATCCCGTTCTAACGTTTTTTGTTCAAGCTAAAAAACTCGTTCGCTGATACCTAAAAAAACGGCTCGACTTCGATACGAAGTCGAGCCGTTTCCGGTCTCACAAGAAGCGTGCCCTATTTAGGCTTCTGCTGCTTGTCTTGGGGAGACGTCTTCTCGCCTTCTTCATGGAGTTCTTCTGCCGCGACCGCGGCGCCGCCGCCTTTCGTCTTTTCGACGTTCTTCTCCAATTGCTGTTCCGTCACCGGCTCAGACTTTTCCTTGTCCATGCCGACCAACTTATCATCGCGCGTACCTGCCCCGGTGCCGCCAGGATAATCTGATTCTCCCAACGCGCTTCGTTGAATTTCTTCTGGAACGTTGTCTTTGGGGTTCGATGAAGTGCCTGGTTCCTTGCCGACGACGTCCGCCAAGGCACCCGTGGCGAGAAAAATAGCCGAACACACGATGACGGTGGATGGTGCGTGAACGAAGATCATGCTCTACCTCCCCTGATTAAATGGGTTACACAAGGATCGACTCATCGGTTTCATGAACCTGGGTTTCATGAACTTGGACGGTGAGAAGATCGCTCTCGAATACCTTATGCAAGTGGTACGCCGTTTTTTCCCAAACGCGTCGCTTTGCATTTAGAGTTCAGCGAGGGAATAAACCACAAACTGCCGCGGAGTCGGTCCCATAACCAGGAGATCAGCATGGTGAATGACGGAGCCTCCAGACGCGTTTCTGGATGCACTGCACTGTAGGCAGGTTCGTATCTGCGCTTGCACTAGGCAATCGCCGAGCGTGCCACCGTCGCGTTGCAGCGTTTTCACATCCCTTTCATATGCCGCTCACATGGAATTCATGACCGTCCTCCATGATGGATAAGAGATCATTTATTCACCCATCTGGAGGCTGCTATGGAATTCCATCGCATTTTCACATTTGTGACCGGTGGGGCCTGCGTCGCCCTGTTGGCCACGGCCTGCGCCACGAGTCCGAACAACCGCACGAACGCCGCGGACAATCGTTTTGCTGATGATCCCACCGATAATAAGATGACGCGCTCGGCTGAGATGTCGCCGCAAACCGAACGTCCGATTCCAACCGATCGCTTGGGGGCTGGTGACAGACGCACCGGAGAGTATAAGGCCAATCCGGATGACAGTCGCATCGTCGCCTGTGCTGATGCCAAGCTCGATATGACGGCCTCGATGGGATGTGATGAATGGAACCGCGCACGCACCCATGCCAGGTATGATCGCGCGACCGGGCTGGCTGTGGCCTGTCCGTCCCGCACGAATGCCACCGGCGATATTGTCTACGACGACCCGAACTGTCCCGAGCGGTATCAACGGCAATATGAGCAGGCTGGGGAAGGATGCGCCAATCAACGGGATGAACAGGGGAATATTTTCTTCAATGATCCGAACTGCCCCATGCGGACGATGGGCGCCAGTTACCAGAACGTACGGTGGACACAGGAAAGCGCGTTTTACGATCGGTATGCGTTCAGAGCCGTCAGGCATGTTCGGCAGGCCGAGCTGGCCGCGGCCCATGGCCATACGGCAGAAATGATACGCCATGCTGAGCTGGCGCTGGACCAAGCCAAAGAAGCACAACGGGCGGCGAATCATCCGGATCTCAACGGCGGCATCATGGCACTCAGAGACGTCGTGGCGTGGGGACGCGGCGACCAGCTTAGTCACGCCAGATCGTCCGTGCAGGAAGCGCGTGTCCGCCTCTCGAAGGCGGCCGGCATCAAGCCGTCCACCATTCGTGTGCCCAGCGGCCCGAGAGTGGCCACTTCCAAGGATGACCGATAGGATTTGACGAAGGAAACCCGATGGCGGCTTAAGGTAGGGGTTCCTACCCTGAGCCGCCCCTTTTGGGCCTTCGCTCATCCGTCGTCGCACGAGAAGCCCTCACTCTTTCGCACGGCATCGCTCCCAACACGTCATCGTGAAGCGTTGTTCATGAAGCCGGTTGCACTGGGGTGGCTCACATGCGCTTCGCGCGCCATGTTGAAAAGACGCGATGAGAACGACATTCCGTTCCTCACGAGACATCCTGTCGAGCGCTGTGGCGCGTTGCGTATGCGAAATCGTTCCAGCGTTCGTCAGCGATTTCAAGAATGCAACATTTGCGTTTGTTGGCGAGGAGCATGGTCTGTCTGCACGCCGATTTCGTCCGCTGTTCATCAGGTATGCCGCTTGCGACGATCCAGATGCATGAGCCGGCAATGACCCCACCTACATTCACTCACGGATAGAAAGGAGACGAGAATGATGTTCAGACCCTGGAAATATGGAATCGGCCTTGCGGCCGTGTTGTCGTTCTTGGTCGGCAGCGGAATTCCGGCGGATGCCTCGATGCAGTCCCAACGACAATTTGAGATGCAGGGAGAGGACGGTGCAGGGCAGGCCGGGGAGCGATGGCGCAAGGTTTCGGGGACCATCAAGAAGATGAAGAACGTCGCATTGAACAATAGAGATCAAGAAAATCTGGTCATCGAAGTGCAGTCCCGCCACGGCCGGCAGCGGATCGTCGATCTGGGTAATGCGGACAAACTGCAGGAGATAGATCTTCAAAAAGGCGATCGGATTACGGCCTGGGGAACATCCATGACCATCGGCGATCGGCAGGTGTTCATGGCTCGCAAGCTCAAAGCCAATGGAAAAAAGATCAGGTTGGATCGCCCGGAGCTCGGTCAATCATCGCAGCAGCAGACGAGGCGCCAGCAGCGACACGATGAAGACATCGAGCAGTCCGGTGAAGAACAGCAGGCCTCTAGCGGTCAGCGGCGGATCAAAGGCGAAGTGGTCGCCGTCGGCGAAGTCGTGGCGTATGAGCAGAGAGGCAATGTGCTGGAGTTCGATCGAGACGGCTTTTATGTCGTTGAAGAACCGAATGGACGCCAGGCGCACTTGCTCGTGGCTGAAAGGATGGACCCGGGATTCAGCGTAGGCGATACGATTCGTGCCAAGGTCCACCCGGATGGATCCGTGATCAGCATTTCGCGTATATCGACGTCGAACCATCAATCGCAAGGCCGGCAATCGGCGAGCAACCAGTCGGGCAGTCGGTGGGATCGCGAGGGGAATCGCCGGGACGGCGACTTCACGAGAGATGACGGAAACTTCAGCCGTGATGGACAAGAGGAGGCGATGAGCCGCGAGGAATTCCGCCGTGCGAACCAGCGCAACTATCAGGGGGCGACAAAGGACAACCGCTTCGAGAATAAGCAAGACCTCAAGGCGTCCGCCAATGAACAATACGACGCCTCATCAATGAGAGGACCGCAGGGGCCGATACGCCATCCCGGTGACTGACAATGCAGTGCCCGGCGAGAGCAGTCAGCCTGCTCTTGCCGGGCTGGGACTTGCCTAAAGGAACGGTGTTTCATGAAATATATTTCACTCAGTCTAGATCAAGGACAAGGCATAGTACTACCCGTAAACTCTCCAAGAGCGCTGAGTGCGTATCGCCCATGAGACTGGTGGAGTGTGTATGACGGAAATCCGGTGTGTGAGCGCGATGTTCTTCGTGACGGCGGTGCTTCTAGCGGCGGCAGGATGTATTCGCCAACAAGTGATTCCCGAGCGGCTCGAAGGTGAAGTGGATCGGAATGTCCGATTTGCCGAGGTAAAGGACAATCCTGATGCCTACCGCGGACAGCTCATGCTGGCCGGTGGGAAGGTGCTCTCCACCACACCTCTCAAGGATGGAACACGGATCACCGTACTCCAAAGGCCGCTTTCCTCGGAACTCGTTCCTCAAGAAGACGAGGAATCTCTCGGCCGTTTTGTGGCAATGGATGTGGATAAACAGGTGATCGACCCGGCCGCGTTGGAAGACAATGCATTCGTGACGGTGGTTGGTGAAGTGATGGGAAGCGACCGCATCAAGATTGATGCGGTCAAGGATGAAGTGCCCACATTACGCCTCAAGCATGTGACCGTCTGGGACCAGGACCGGCTGCATCCCTCTTACGGTTACTTGTATCCCTACACCTATGGGTATGCGGGCTACTATGGCTATCCCCTGCGTTGGTAAAGAGGGGAGCCACCCACTTAAGGCGAGGGGCTTTCCTCAGTTGCCGCCCAGAGTGTCCGCCCGCTGACATCGAAAAATCGAAGCATCGGTCTTCCATCCTTGAGGAGGTGCAGCCGAGCTCGCGGGACGTTCGTGTCATCGCGGAAGACGACCTCTGGCAATCCATCAGGAATAAGATCGACGGCG
>DATIAT010000043.1:0-3174 GCA_035457905.1 Nitrospiraceae bacterium | reverse complement strand
CACGACGAGCGCAAGTACCAGATATTTGACGATGGTGAGAAACGAGGTCCAATCCACGAAACCTCCAATAATGTGATTGAGTGATTTGTGAGACCAGATGATCCGCAGGGTCGCGGCCTCACAAGTTTCGGCATGGGCACGTGAAAAACAAAGGGGTCTGACCCCTTAAATTCATTTGCTCAAGACGCCCCATCACGAAGCCGCCAAATTTACATCCGACGGTGCATATGATTGCGTTTGCCACATTTCGCACACCGCCACGGATACCATCCCAGCCAGCTCATGAATTGGTCCCATCCGCCGTTTCGATGAGATCGCCTGTACACATGCTCATGATCTAACAGTTTTGGCCCAATCCAGCCTCTTAGCTGCTCTTCTACCCTGCCGTGCAGGGGGGCGAGCATTCCACGTAAGAAGGCCACGGCCTTATTCGGGATTGGGACTGCCACCTTTATCATGGAAGCACGCCTCTGCGAGTGTTGATCGATGAGGTAGAGAAGGCGGATCGGGTCGTTAGCGAGGGGAAGAATGAAGGCTTCAACAAGGAGCAGCCAGCAAATCTGAAGACAGCACGGGTTGAGTCAGGCGGGTCACATCCATGACGATAACGAGAGACTTCGCATTCCCTCGGGCGGAAGGATAAATCCCCGAGCTGTCTGCTTTTCATAGCTCCCCAGATTTAATCTTGCAAGCGACAACCAATGGATGAAGTATAGCGAGGCATTGGAGAGAACGATACCAAGCAAATGGGCTTAGTAAAACATACTCATCGCGGGACGCCTTTCAATTGCTGATGGCTGCCAAGATCGACGGCAGTCCACTAGGGAAGCACCGTGTTCAAGTGCGTTCTGTGACTTGCAACAATGGGTCTATCCGACATATCGCCTGGGTATTTACCGAGCTGCCGCTTCCGGCCTGGTCCAAGTGCTGGGTGGGCCTCGATGTGACCGACCAGCGCGAGGTAACTGAGCGGCACATGGTGCAAACGAAGGAATAGCCTGTGGCAGGGTTACAACCCTCCGATCGGGCCCGGCTCCGCGAAAAAGCCGAGCAGTTGAATCGGCGGTCCTCGCATGCACTCCCGAGCGTGACGCCGCAAAACGTCGAGTCGCTGGCACACGAACTGCCGTGCATTTCGCAAATCACACAGAAAAGCTCGCGCGCCAAGACGACAGATTGCTCGAAAATGAAGGTGATGCAGTTAGGTTCTGAAGAGAGGTACTCCTCTGTCTCATCGGATGCGGCTGTGGAAAATGGTCTTTGTCGGATGCATCCTTCTCATAATCTTTCTTAGCAGCTTTCCATGGCTGGTAGAACCCCCGCACTGGGGTCGTGTGAGATGGATTCCTTTCCTGGATGTGCTCCGATCACCGCGTTGGATGCTCCGCGATACGATCACCAACTTTTTCCTGTATCTCCCACTGGGCTTTTCTTATGCGCGACTGCGACGATCGTCTGTCACGAAGATGATTTTCACGGCAGGGCTTGCCGGGCTGTTTCTGTCCATAAGTTGTGAATTCTACCAAGTCTTTTCCCCAGTTCGGTATCCAACAATGACCGATGTATGCATGAACACCCTCGGCGCATTCGCAGGCGCTTTACTAGCAACACGCTACCCTTCCAGCCAGGCTCACTCGCCAAGCCAACGATGATCCGTGTGCATGATGGGGCACTATGAAGAAGACGAGCAAGCGACGAAAGCGGGGTATGACCGCTGGGCTCCCTCCTATGATGATCGTGATCCGTCCACTTGGCTGGATGAACCCTTCCTCCTGACGCACCTTCAACCATTTCATGGATGTCGAATACTCGATGTGGGGTGTGGCACCGGTCGATACATTCGGCAGTTGGCGCCGTCGGCCTATCGCATCATCGGCATCGACTTGTCTCGGAACATGCTCGCGAGAACACGACAGCAGACCGGCGGCAGAACAGACGTCTGGCTGGTACAAGCATCGGGCAGCCTGCTTCCCTTCCAACCAGGAAGTTTCGACCGTCTCATGTCGGGTCTCGTGATCGACCACATGGCCTCCGTCCAGGGCCTCATCAGCGAGATGTCTGCTGTGCTCACCATACATGGCCGTGCTGTCCTGGCGGCAATCCATCCTGAAATGCAGCGCCTGACAGGACGGGACATCGACATACGAAGCCGCGATACCGAGGCCATACACATCCCCGGCCATATTCACGAGGTGGATCAACTTCTTGCTGCGGCCCGTGATGCCGCTATGACGGTGGTCGCAATGGACGAGCCTCTGGTCACCACCGCCATGGTCGAACAGTACCCTCGTTGGAAAAGCAAGATCGGCCGCCCTGCCCTGCTCTTACTGGCTTTGGAGAAGCGGGATCGAGGCCGCCCTACCTAACACCTCCCGCCCTCGGGAACGTGCTAGTGCCCCAACTATCTTCGTCCTGGCAAGCTCTCCTCGACACCGTACGTACGACATAAGGAGGACATTATGGCCATTGAAGGGGTGCCTGCAGGGGGATTCCGGACGCTGGGAGAGATCGATGGGACGAACGGACTACGCTTTCAACCGGACCAAACAGCCTTAGATATTGCCCTCGAGTTGTTGCATTCTCACACGTCCGGCGCGCCGATCGTCAATAAGGCGGGCAACTTCGTCGGGTTCGTCAGTGAATTCGACCTGCTGGGAGCGATCGAATCAGGGCAGGATCTCAGCAAAATCACCGCGGACAAACTCATGAACACAGACCATTATGTGGCCGACGAATCCACGACGATCGCAGCCGCGATTCAACTCATGAAGGAAAAGCATTTGTTGAACATTCCCGTCATTAAGGCAGGCCAAGTGGCTTATTCCGTGACCCGTCACGATTTGCTGAGAGCCCGGATTGGACTAGGACCTGGTATCGAAAGCTAGCTTGCACTCGGGCCAGATAATGGGAACAGGCACCGGCTACGACGGAGCCATTTGCAGACACAAGAGAGGGACAGGCACCGGCTGACGCCGGAGCCGGTCCCTTAACCGTCACTTCTCACTGGTCCGCTTCAGAAAGTCCGCAAGTTCGCTGGCATGGATTTTGGTTTCGGCAAGAATCTCAAGAAGAATCTCGCGCGTGATCAGATCCTTGTCGCCAAGTTCACGAATCAGCGCGGTGTAGGCTTCGACTTGCCGCCGCTCGAGCAGCAGATTTTCGACCACCATTTCG
>DATIAT010000042.1:0-77984 GCA_035457905.1 Nitrospiraceae bacterium | reverse complement strand
GGTTCTGGATGAGGCGAGCAACCGGAGAATGCAGTCGGCTGCAAAGATTCTCTCTCTCCGCTTCAAGATGAAGGATCTGATGACGGCTGAGGAGTGGAAAGTATTGTCCGACCAGATGCTGGCCTACAGCAGCCGGTACCGGCACAGTGGCGCAGGGGAGGCGAAGACTCGATACTAAAAGGTTATGGTTGAGGCGCAGCCTTGAGCGGTATGGGGGTCCAGGTTGCGCCGGCGTCGTTCGAGCGATAGAGCCCGCTCCCGTTTGTGCCGACGAATAGTATGCGTGAATCCCTCGGGTTCATCGCGAGAGCGCGAATATTCAGTGAGGCCAGTCCGCTGTTGACCGCAACCCAGGTTTGTCCGCTGTCGGAGCTTTTCCAGACTCCTCCTGGCCCTCCGATATAGAGGATCTTCGGCTGAGTTGGGTCGAGGAGGATACTGCTTATGAACGGATCAGGGAGCGATTGTCCGATACGCTCCCAGTGCTCTCCGCGCGTTGCGGTGCGGAAGAGACCCTTCGTGGTTCCGGCATAGACGATGTCCGGGTTGACCACATCGAAGACAATGGCATTAACCCCCAGCGCCATCCCACCCATTAACTCCTGTTCGGGAATCAGCCCGTTATTGATCTTCTTCCATTCCATTCCCGCGTTGTCGGACCGATAAACCCCTCCCGTGGTTCCCGCATAGAGCACTCGGGGATCTCGAGGATGCATGGCCATGGAGACCACGATGTGGACTTCTTTCATACCGGTCATGCGTTCCTCCCACGTACGCCCGCCGTCCTTGGTGTAAAAGGCGCCGACGGTCGTGGCGGCGTAGAGTTGGTCGTGGTCGGTCGGATGAAACACGAATTGATTGATGAAGGAGACATGCTCTTTGAGTCCGACGTTATGGGGAAGCCAATGTTGCCCACCGTCCGGACTCTTGTAGACAGCGTCGGCCATCGTGCCGGCGTAGATTGTAGCCGGAAACTGAGGGTCGATCGCGAGAGTCGTCACGCGCCTCGCGCTGAAACTCGGAAACCGCTCCCATAACTGACCCTCGTCACGCGATTTATAAACCGCATCATTGGTGGCGACATAGAGAATATTCGCGTTCGTCGGATGCAAGGCGATTGAGACAATCGCCTTGCTCTCCTTCTCGCAGCCGGCCAACACCGGGCAAAGTAGAGCGGCAAGGACACAGGCAATCGACAGCGGATAGTTCCGATAATCCTGCCCCATCGTCATCATTGTGATAAGCCCGTCGTGAGGAGATCGGGGGGTGACCTAACCACAGTGGTCGGAGGGGAGTCAAGGTGGATAGAGGAGCGGAATGGAATGCCTCCACGCTCTGGGTGCATCGCTCGACCACACTAGGTCTCTCAACCGCTCGACGCCGAAACTCGTTCCATTCAGAGCTTTGCTCGAATGGAACTTCAAACATCGGCATCGCCAACCTGCGGCTGGCCGCATCTGATTGACGAGTGTGGTACTCGAGCATCAGCACAAGTCGCGCGAAAGGCATTCCATCCCGCTATGTAGAAAAGTAGGACGACCACAGATTGAACGCTCTCCGGCACGAACAGAGGGCTGGACCAGATCCAAGCTGGAAAGTAGGATGTCCCCATTCTCGATTTCGAACCGTCCAGGAATTGTTAAGCCATCGCGACGTCAAAACGACGATGATCTATACGCATGTGCTTCGCCGAGGGCCAACAGGTGCCCGCAGCCCGCTGGATGGGATGTGAACCGGTGCACGGCGGGTGTTATGCCGATCCGCATAAGAACCAGTGATAAATGGTCCCATCGTCGCAACCCATTGAAACGGCAACGGTCATGGCGTGTGGTTCGCGAACCGCAGTGGCGTGTTATACGGACAGAAATCGGTGAATCCGGCTCTTATGCGGATCGGCCTAAACATTGTTGGGCGACAAGATTATGTACGTCTTCAGAATCCATATAAGACCGCAGGGCGGTTCGGCGGACATGGAGACAACCTTCAACTACTGCCTAAAGGAAGGCATTCTCGGCGTGGGTTGGAGAACCCCATCTAATCGAAACACGAGAAACTGGGATGAGTACTATGACGAAGCGTTCCAGGAATACGACAATCTCCAAGTATGCAATACATTCAGAAGTGGGTTAGTCCAGGGGACCTCGTCTGGACCCGTGATCCCTCCGGTCATTATTATCTCGGTCGAGTTACGACAGGGTGGGAGTACTGGACTACAGAGGAGTCAAAACGACTCGACATCGGTATCGCAAATATTTTTCGTTGTGAACTGAAACGCGTAGATATTGACGAGGTTCCGGGCAAGATTGTCGCTTGCTTTAGGGCTACTCGAACGATCCAAAAAATAGCGGACGATAAGGCATCGGAATACTCACGCTACTTGTGGAATACATTGAGTAGACAGGAAACCTACCAGATAGGTAGAACCAAATACGCGGACATATTTATGATGTTGGATGACGAGGAAACGGAAGATTTGGTGTTCCTATATCTTCAAAGTAAGGGCTGGTATGTCGTCCCGCATTCCCGCAAAGGAGACTCAATGACATTTGAGTATTTGTGCGTGAACCCATTAAACGGGCAGATAGCGGGAACTCAGGTCAAGACAGGATATACTGCTCTAAACAGGGATGACTATTCTCAGTTTCAGCAAAAAGTATTCTTGTTCCAAGCCAACGATCTTTACTTGGGTGTTGGGACCGATAATGTTGAGGCCATTCCACGAAACGAGATTATAGAATTCTTGAACAAGGCGACTCCTTGGCTCCCGAAGTCCTTTAGACGAAAGATGGAGATAGCGAATATAGTTTCACCTACCATCGCCCAACAAGACGCTCCACCGGCCGGCGCCAACGACGGCGCGCGCCGGTGAGCTTCGTGTTGAGCATCAACACAGTGAGTCGTTAGTATTGAAACTAACGAAAAGGAGGTTGCCATGCCGAAGAGAAGAGTTGCGATGGAAGGCATGGCCGTCACGAGACTGCTCCCGAATATCTGCACAGACCGGATGGCGGAGACCCGTGATTTTTACGTGGAGCTGCTCGGGTTCGTCGTCGGGTTCGAGCACGCCGGTTGGTACATCCAAATGTCATCGCCGACCAATCCGCAGCTTCAGATCGGCATTGTACGCCGCAACCATCAGTTCACACCGAAGGCGTTCCAGCAGCCGGCACAAGGGGTCATCATCTCCATACAGGTCGAAGACGCCGATGCTGCTTACGCCGCCGCGCTGAAGCGAGGCTTCAGTGTCGCGCACGAACTGCGCGATGAGAGCTTTGGCATGAGGCGCTTTATGGTTGCCGATCCGAATGGGCTGCTGGTCAACATTTTTGCATTTCCGTGAGGCTGCCCAACAAGGCACTCCAGCGGACGGTCTTGCCTCCGCTTCGCTCCGGCAAGCCCGCCACTGAGTTTGGGCGTTACTGTTTCCTGCTATAGATAATCTCCAGGAACTTCATTTCCTTCTGTCCAGGATGAGTTCCGTACATCTCGAACGTCTGGGAATTGTTGTCGACGATCTTCCAGATGGCACGATGCTTCATCTGTCCTCCGCCCGGTACTGGATGTTGCCCCTTCAGCGTGATGGTCTTGCCGTCAGCGGTCGCCGTGCCTTCCATCAAGAAAATCCCCGTGCCCATCGTGTCGATCCATGCGGTGACATACTTCTTGGTCATGTTGTCGTACCCGTCGATTCCGATCCCGGAGAACGGTTGTCCCATCATCTGGCTGTTGTATTCCTGATAGAGAAAACGCCCGTCCAACAACATCTTCATATCCGCTGTGCCCGTGGATTCCGTCGGAGGTTTGCCCGGTTCCATCCACTCCTTGGTTGTTGTGGTCCAACTGCCGGCCAAGGTCCCGAACAATTTATGTGGCTCGCCGGGCGTGCCGAGCTTTTTCCAGACCTCCATCATCTCCTGTGGGTCCATTTGTTTTTCATGCTTCTTCTCTTTGGCCATGACCGGGGATGCGAGGAGCACAAGAGCTACACAGATGACAGGAACGAATCGGAAAAGCATGGGAACCTCCTTATTTTGTCAGTAAGAGTTAACGGTCACGTCAATTCATAGATCGAATCTCATTCGAGTTAATTCCAATTATCGATTTTGACATCTCTCGGAGCAGGTTTACCCCTCCCGGTTTCTAGGAGTTCCTTGAGGCTCCTCAAAAACACTGCCCACTTCGTGCTGCAGTGGGCAGTAAACTCAACAGCCTCTTTCCAGTTACGATGCGTGAACAGCACGATCGTGAAGTCGTTCTCCTGTTTCAAATCAAAGATAATTTCTGTTCCGATCCATTCCTCAGGCCCCTTGACACATCTCCACTGAACCTTCCTGGGCGGCTCTTGCTTCAACACTTCCATCTCGAATCCACCTATGATCTTCCCGTTGGGATCACGAAATTGAAATTCAATGGTTTTGCCCACCTCAGCGACACCACTTGTGTCAGTGGTCCACCAACCCGCAAGTCCTTCAATCGTTGAGAGCGCCCTAAAGACCTTGTCAGGGGTAGCCTTGATTCCCACGCGATGAATGATTTCGGCCATATGCCACCTCCAAGATTCGACCAAGGAAAAATGATGACGCATTATCGTGTACCACTCTTCTTGAGTTGCTCGGCTTGCGCAAGTATTCGTTTCTCTTGTTCCCTCAGTTCCGGAGTGAACTCGGCGCCGAAGTCGTCCGCTTCCAAGACTTGGCGAATTTCGAGTTCGCCTTCGTTGCCATCAACAGCAGGGTTGGGGCAGCGTTTCGCCCATTCGATTGCCTCTTCCTTCGACTTCACCTGCCAGATCCAGAATCCAGCGATCAACTCCTTCGTCTCGGCAAAGGGGCCGTCGATGACCGTACGCTTGTTCCCGGAAAATTTCACGCGCACGCCTTTGGAACTGGGGTGGAGCCCTTCGCCGGCCAGCATCACGCCGGCCTTGACGAGCTCTTCGTTGAACTTCCCCATATCCGCCAAGAGCTGCGTGCTCGGCATCACGCCCGCTTCCGAGTCCTTCGTCGCTTTGACAATGACCATGAACCGCATGGCGACATCTCCTTTTATTGATCTAGTTAGTGATAGCTATGAACCGGCTCTCTATCCATTAGTCGAACCAGGAGGGCTCAAATCGACAGCGATGTAGAATCCTTCAACTCACTGAAAAAAAGCCTTGTCTGTTCACCACTTGCCCGTGGTCGGTTACGAAGGTCCGTATCCGCGGGCTATGGCTCTTGTATTGGAAGGGAATGAGATGCGATGCCCCGCTTAAGACAGGATGGCAGGCCAATAGACCCCATTGGCCGGACCCGAAGGTTGCGTATCCATAAGGGTCATTTGCTGCACAACCCTGAGCCCGTTCTCGAGGCACCATCGGAAGAGCTCCCCGTTGCCGGTCGGGATCAGAATGCCCGGCCCGGAAAAACCGTCAGCTGATGCGATCAATGCCTTCAGATCCTCGTTTGTCTCGCCTACGCCATGACCTACGAACCCAACTCCTGTCGTGTAACCGGTGATCCGACCGTTGCTCTCAACCACGGCAGCTGTTCCACGTGCGACGGCGTGCGCCACCTCGAGCTCACGATCAAAGCCGTGCACCTTTCGACAAAGCGTGTTGCATGCGCGTGTGTCACCATCGGACGCCCGTCGCACCGTGCGCGACGAAATGTTGGACCTGATCGGTTTGCCTGTCATATTGGAAAGTAGCTCGCTGGCGATGAAGCCCGACTTGGCATAGAGACACAACGAGCGATTGTGATAACCCACCTGAATAATCTGTTGGCGTGTATGGCCCCGCTTGGCCAAGAACCCCATGCCATGCTGCAGCAAACGTCGGCCAATGCCATGATTTTGTACCTTGGGATCGATGGTCAGGACGCTGATCCCGCCCACTTGCGAACGGCGCGATACGAAGATACTGCCGAGTATCCGACCATCTTCCTCGGCCACAAAGGCGTCGAAAGCAGGCGCATTCAATATGTCGCTCAGCAGTCCTTCGGCGGCCGCTGGGTCGGGAAAATCGGGGGGGAAATTGTGGCGCTGGGAGATGTCCTTGAATGCTTCATACATGACCTTCCCGCAGGTCTGAATGTCCCCTATCTGAACCGGTCGTAGCTCCATCGTCATGTCCCACCATTCTGCTATGGCCTGCAACATCGTCGGTGCCGTGTTCGGAAATCTCCTTCAGTGTAGACATTGTCTCGATACTTCTCACGTGGTGCCGCTTAGTTCCCAACTCCTTCAGGATCCAGAATTGGTTGTCCTCTGGCCGACGGCGGCCGAACCAAAGCATACACCCCCGAAATAGATCGACACTCTCTTGCTTATCCCTTTCCGACTTCCGACACATGCCTTGCCGGCATCTGCTGAGCGGAATCCAGGGGTGACCACCCGCCCCCCAGCGCCTTGTATAGCTGGACGACGGAAACCAGCTGCAGTCGATGGGTGCTGGCGAGCGCCAGTTCTGCGTCGAAGAGGTTGCGTTGGGCGAGGAGTACATCGAGATAGTTGGCGAGCCCGCCTTTATAGCGGAGGCTGGCGAGGTGCAAGGCTGACCGCAAGGCCTCCACCTGTTCGGCCTGCGCCGCTCGTTGCTCGCGAGCCGTTTTGACTGCCACCAGCGCGTCTTCGACCTCTCGAAATGCTTCGAGGATGGTTTGTTCGTACTGTGCGAGCAGCTCCCGGGCCTGGGCCTCGGCGGCATTCTGCTGGAACCCTAAAATCTGCGCGTTCAGCAACGGACCTGCCACACTGGGACCTGCGACGCCGAAAGCCGTCTCGTCGGCCACAAGACGAGACAAGTGAGGACTGGCTACCCCGAGCATGCCCGTGATGCTCAGTCTCGGAAACCGGTCTGCTTTCGCCATGCCGATTCTTGCAGTCGCTGCCGCCAAGACTTGCTCAGCCTGGATCACATCTGGTCGACGCTGCAGGAGTTCCGAAGGAAGGCCGGGAGGCACATCCGGAGGCATCACCTGTTCGGTGAGAGACCGACCCCTTACAATGCGGCCGGGATTTCGCCCGAGCAAAACGCTGAGCTGATTTTCCTTTTGCACCTGCTGCCGTTCCAATTCGGCCACACGCGCCTCGGCGTTAGCCCGTTCCGCCACGAACTGGTCCGCGTCGATTTTTGTGATCACGCCCTGGCGCATTCGCGCCTGGGCGATCTTGACCGAGTCCTCCCACGACTTCAGGGTTCGTTTCGCGACGTCCATCTGCGTGTCGAACTGCAGCAAATCAAAGTACGATTCTGCGACTCCGCTCACGAGCTGGAGAATCGTCGCTCGTCGAGCTTCTTCCCGCGCAAGGAGGTCGCCACGCGCGGCCTCGTTGGATCGGCGAATTCGCCCCCAGATATCCAGTTCCCAGGAGAGATTCCCCTGGAGGTAATAGTTGAATTGATTGGGGAAACCTGGGACCAGGAAACTCGATTTCCGCCCGAAGGCAGGGGCGTTGGCTGTGATATCGGCCTTCGGGGCGAAATCCATTTTTGTGATGAACAGACGCGACTGAAACTCTTCGACCGATGCCACGGCCCGCTTGAGGTCTTTGTTCTCGTCCAGCGCAATCCTGATGAGGCGTTGAAGTTCCTCATCCCGTAACAGATCCCACCAAGGCAGGTTGGCGAACGACGCGGCTTCATGTGTTGCCTCGGCCATTCTGAACGCATTCGGCGTGGAAAGATCCGGGCGGGAATAGTCGGGCCCGACCGCACAGCCGGCGAGAAAAAATACCCAAATAAACAGGGTTAACTTACGCATGTCAGTCTTCGCCTTCCGTGCTGCTTTATCGTTTCACGATCTTCACCGGTTTTTCTCGGGCCGGTATTCGAGCACGCTGAACGTCCGGTAGAAGAAGCTTGAGCCCCAGTCCAACGAGCAGCAGGATCGGGAACATCACCACGCTGAATGCCATCAGCCAATCCATGGCTCTCTCCTTTTGTTAATGCGCCTTCGACCGATGCGGCTTGGACCGATCGACACGGCTTGAGGCAGTGATCTGATCCACCAGGCAATTGTTCAAACAGCCGGCTGCTTTCAGGTCCGCGCCTTTCTGCCACAGGTGTTGCAGAAGCTCTTGCCCGGACTGATCGATGAAGGTGACGCCCGTTAAATTCACAACCGCGGACTTCTGCCCGTGCTCTGTGAGGCGTCCCCAACAGTCGTGCAGTTCCTGAACCCATGGCCCAGCGAGTCGCCCTTCAACGACCAACGTGATCGAATCTCCATCTTGACGGGTCGTGACTTTCAGCATGTGCTGTTCTCCCTATGTTCCAGCTTCAGCAAGCGCCGTCCATTTCACCCGACGTGAGATAGGCCGAGATCGCTGCGACCTCCCCCGCTTAGCTGAGTCGGGCCGTTGCTCATCGAGGTCAATAACTCTTCACGTTCGATCTCTCCGTGTGACTCACTCGACTGATGTTTGGCTGCGATCAGTGAATAGAACACAGGGACGACGAAGAGAGTGAACAGGGTGCCGACGGTCATTCCTGTGACCAGCACGATCCCGATACTGTTGCGAGCTGCGGCACCGGGCCCTGATGCAAGCACCAGGGGGAGGTGCCCGAAGACGGTGGCTGCCGAGGTCATCAGCACCGGTCGCAGACGCGTCAACGACGCCTCGCGAATCGCAGCCGCCTTGGCGAGACCTCGGGCCTGAAGTTTATTCGCGAATTCTACAATCAGGATGCCGTTCTTCGCGATGAGGCCCACCAATGTAATCAGGCCGACCTGAGAGTAAATGTTGATCGTGGTGAGGTCCAGGAAGCTGAATATCAGCGCGCCGGAGATCGCAAGCGGTACTGAGCCGAGCAGTACGATCAGCGGGTCGCGGAAGCTCTTAAACTGCGCCGAGAGCACGAGGTAGATGAGCACCAAAGCGAATCCGAGTGTGACCACGAGCGCCGAGCCTTCCTGGCGAATCTGTCGTGACTCGCCCGCGTAATCAAGATTGACGCTCCGGCCGCCTGCTGTGGCCGCGGCTTGTTCGAGCACCTGCAATCCCTCCTCCTTTGTGATGCCAGGCCTGACACCGCCGAAGATGCGCACGGCGTTGCGCTGTTGAAAGCGGTTCAAGGTGCGTGGCGCCGTGCTGGTTTCGATGTGCGTGAAGGTCGACACCGGTACGAGTTGGCCCCCCGGCGTCTTAATCTTGAGGTCAAGCAGCGGGCCGACAGTGGCACGGTCTGTATCGCCAATCTGTGGAATGACTTTGTAACTGCGATCGAAAAAGTTGAAGCGATTGACGTAGGCCCCACCGAGGAGGGTCCCGAGTTCCCGACCGACGCCGGCCAGATCGAGCCCGAGGTCGGCGAGACGCTCGCGATCCAGTACCACGCGTGCCTCTGGCAGGTCGATTTTCAGATCCGTGTCTACATAGAGGAACTTGCCGCTCTGCCAGCCTGCCCCAACGACCGCCGCAGCCGTCTCAAGCATCTGCTCAGCCGATGCACTGCTCTGCAGCACGAGCTCGACGTCATATTGGCCCGGGGTCGGCAGAGGCGGGTCAAGGCGTGGAAAGACGCGCAGTCCGGGTACCTGAGAAACAGCTCCATACAACTCACCGTACATCTCCTCGGTTGATCGATCACGTTCGCGCCAATCCTTCGCGACCATCCCGCCGAAGCCACCCCATGTCGATGTCAGCGACCACATAAACTTGGCTTCGGGAAAGGACGTGACCGCCCTCACGACGTTTAACGTATCCCGGTTGGTCGCAGCCAGTGTTGAGTCGGGTGCTGCTTCGAGAAAGAGACTGATATGACTCTGGTCTTCTACAGGGGCGAGTTCCTGGCGCGAAAACAGGTAGAGAGGTACTGCCGCAACCATGATGACGAGCGCTGCGGCTACGACCCCCCAGCGCATCTCGAGCGCAACCTCGAGCAGCCAGGCATACACACGGCGTACCTCCTCGAACCTGCGGTTGACGAAGGCGGTCAACCGGCCTTCCTTGCCTTGCGGATGCACGAAGCGTGAACTCATGACCGGCGAGAGCGTGATCGCGACGATGCCTGACAGGACAACCGCAGCGGCGAGAGTAATCGCGAACTCCAGGAACAAAGAGCCTGTCAAGCCGCCTTGAAAGCCGATCGGCGCATAGACCGTGGCCAGGGTAATCGTCATGGCAATGATCGGGCCGAGCAGCTCCCGCGCGCCGATCAGCGCGGCTTCGATCCGTGATTTGCCCAGACGGACATGCCGTTCGACGTTTTCGACGACGACGATCGCGTCATCTACGACCAGTCCGACCGCAAGCACGATGGCCAGGATTGTCAGGAGGTTTAGACTGAAACCGAGGGCGAGCATGAAGATTCCCGCTCCGATCAGCGAGACCGGGATGGCGACGAGCGGTACCAACGCGGTACGCACCGAGCCCATGAAGAGGAAAACAATGAGGGCGACGATCATGATCGTTTCGCCCAGCGTCTTGGTAATTTCCTTCAATGCGCTCTCCATGAACATCGTCCCGTCCCAGACGAGTTGCATGTCGATGTCCTTCGGAAGCGTGGGTCGGATGCGCTCCATCTCGTCGCGCAGCCGGTGTGCGACCTCGATCTCATTCGAGCCGACCAGCGGCCAGATCCCCAGATAGACGCCCTCCACCTGGCTGTACTTTGCAACCATGTCGGCCTCTTCGGCCCCATGTTCGACACGAGCCACGTCCTTCAAGCGTACGATCGCGCCTCCACGATCGGCGACGATCAGTTCTTCGAACTCTTTTGCGGACCGCAGATCGGTGTTTGCAAGCAGGTTGACCTGCACGAGATTGCCCTTCGTCCGCCCCACGGCGGCGAGAAAGTTGTTGCGTCGGAGGGCACCTTGAATGTCGCCTGGCGAGAGGTTGAACGCGGCGAGACGATCGGGGTCGATCCACACGCGCATGGCGATCTGACGACCGCCCTCGAAGGTCACGCGCTGTACGCCGGAGAGCGTCGCCAGTTGGGGCTGCAGGGTGCGGAGCAGCCAATCGGTGATAGCTGGCACGGTCCGCTCCGTCGACGTGAAACTCAGATAGAAGGATGCGTACGGCCGATCAGCCCGTTGCACTTCGATCACCGGCGGCTCGGCTTCGGGCGGGAGCTCCGATCTCACTTGTTGAATCCTCGCGGTGACCTCGGCAAGCGCCGCCGTGCTGTTGTGGTTCAGTTTCAGATGGACCGTGACAGTGCTCACTCCGGCGCGACTCGTCGACTCGAGATAGTCCACGCCGCTGATTGCCGACACGACCCGTTCGATCGGGGTGGTCAGAAAGCCACGAACCGTCTCGGCGCTTGCGCCGTAATAGACAGTGGTAATGACCACTGATGAACTTTCGATCTTCGGATATTGCTGTAGAGGAAGAGAAGTCAGCGCTCGCCAGCCTGTGAGCAGGATCACGAGGTTGACGACGACTGCTAGCACGGGATGTTTAATGAAGATGTCGGTGAATGAACGCATAAGGATGTCCTGATTTCCTCCTCGGGTCAGCTTAGTGTCTGCTTGCCTGGCTCTGTCCCTGCGTATGCTCGTGATCGCCCGGGATCGCTACGAGTACCTCGTCACGCAACTTGAAGGATCCGGAAGTCGCCACCTGCTCGCCGGCGGACAGTCCGGACTGAATCACGACCTCGTCGCCGAGCACCGTCCCGCTCTCGACTTGGCGCACGTGCGCCCGGGTGTTGCCCTCCTTGTCCGCCTCAATCACGAACACCTGGTCACCGCCCGGCCCTTTTCTCAGGGCGCTCACAGGGACAGCGATTGCCTTGCGCGGAGGGCCGACTGGAACTTGCACACGGACTGAGGCGCCGGGCGCCGGCGCGCTTGCAGCATGCTCGATCCTCGCCCGTACCATGGCGTTGCGAGTGGCAGGATCGATTCGCGCATCAAGCGCGACGATCTTGGCTGTGATGGGGGAGGATTCTGCCGTGACGAACACCGCCACTCTTTCATCTTCCTTCAAACCCGCGGCAACCTGCTGCGGGACCGTGAAGTCCACATGGACCGCCTCCTCGACGCCTTGCAACGTCGTGAGTTGGGTGCCTTCGTTGAGGTATTGTCCGGGGTGCACATCCGCGATACCCACCCGTGCTCGAAACGGCGCGCGAATGGTCTTACGCGCGATGATTGCCTTCGTGCGCGCGATCTGAGCTAATGCGACATCGAGATCTGCGCGGGCACGATCGACCTCTTCCTGAGTCGTCGCCAGATCGCGATTCAAATTTCTTCTGCGGTGGAGCACGGACTTGGCGAGCGCGGCCTGGGCCTCTTGTGCCTTGAGTTCTGCCTCTTCGACGGACACGTCGAGCGCAACGAGCAGCGTCCCTTCATCGACGATCTGCCCCGGTATCAATCTGACATGGCGGACGGTGCCGGGAAGTTCATTGCGGAGGGTGATCGAGCGCAGCGCGAGAACTGTCCCGATCGATGTGGTGGTGGGACGGTGCTCAATTTCCCGCGCGACCGCGACACTCACCGCCTCTCTCGGCTCCGGTTGGCTCTGAGAAGCGGCGACACTTTCTTGAATGGCCGTATACTTCCATGCGGCCAACGCGACTCCGACTGCGACAACCATAATGAGAAGCAAAACGGATCCAAGCCAACCACGACGATTCATTTGTGACGCCTTCCTTCTACCCGGCAGATGAGGCTACTCTGGGAACCAGTATCAGTGAATACGCTAGGGGGATTCAGCAATGATTGTTCCAGGCAGTTTCCTAATAAAGCCGAGCTCTTAACATTTTGAAAAGATTGCGAATTGTGATCTGGAGCGCTGTATGGACAAGGAGGTTCTATAGAAAGATGCCGAAGCTGGTTCGCCGCCAATTCGGCATCTGCCGATATGTCGGCAACTGCTGATCTGCTGATCAGGTGAAAAGAACAATCCAGGCTATGAAGGGCGAGCGATGCCGAGTTTCTGCATCTTGGATTGAAGAGTGGTTCGTTTCATGCCGAGCTTTGCTGCCGCGCCTGCAGATCCGCTGATGGTCCAATTCGAGTTGCGCAGCGCCTTAAGAATATGTTCGCGTTCGGCTTGTTCAAGGGTCGTAGTTCCAGAGTTCATGACGGGTTTCGGTGTCCGCTTCAGTTCGGCCAGCGACACGTACAGCTCCTCTCCTTGGGTAAGAATGACCGCACGCTCGACGAAGTTTTCAAGTTCCCGCACGTTCCCGGGCCACGGATAATTCTGCAGCGCTTTCATGGCCTCCGACGGAATCGACTCGATGCGTTTCTTCATTCGTTGAGCCAACTTTTGAGTGAAGTGTCGGACCAGCAATGGGATATCTTCCGGCCGCTCGCGCAAGGGGGGAACGGTGATCGGGAAGACCTTGAGTCGATAGTAGAGGTCGCTCCGAAATGTTTGTTCTTCTATCATCCGGTTGAGATCGCGGTTGGTTGCCGCAATCACCCGGGCATTGACATGAACAGTCTTGGTGCTCCCCAAGCGTTCGAACTCCTGTTCTTGTAGTACGCGGAGCAATTTGACTTGAAGTTCCAAGGGAATCTCGCCCACTTCATCCAGAAAGATCGTCCCGCGGTCGGCCAATTCAAACCGGCCGATCTTCGGGGCGATCGCCCCAGTGAACGCGCCCTTCTCATGCCCGAACAGTTCGCTTTCCAGCAGTCCCGTCGGAATAGCGGCGCAATTGAGCTTGACGAAGGTTCGATCCCGCCGATCGCTAAGGTTATGCAGGGCGCGCGCGATGAGTTCTTTGCCCGTTCCCGTTTCACCCAGGATCAGGACTGTGGAATCAGTCCGGGCAACGGTCTGGACCTCTTTGAGAACCAGCTTGAGAGCCTGGCTGTCGCCGACGATTTCCTCAAAATTGTACTCCGTTTGAATCTCTTCCTCGAGATACAGCTTCTCTTCCGTCAACTTGTCCTTCAGCTGAGCGATTTCCTTGTAGGCGACGGCGTTCTCAATGGCCACGGCAATCTGCTTCGCCACCTGTTGCATGAACTCGATCTCCGGCTTTTGATAGACTCGCCGCTCCACACTGCCAAATCCAAGTGCGCCGAGACGCCGGTGTGCCGTTGTCAGCGGAACAACACTGAAGGAATTGACATTATTTTCGCGCAACATGGCCATCAACCTCGGGAAGCGACGTTCCTGCGCAATGTCGTTTACGGTCAGCGGCTGTTGAGTCTTCCACACCAATCCACCGGGAGATTCATCAACCGGTAGCTCCAGACCAGGGCTGATCGTGCTGGGAGCCGCTGTCACCAAGAGCCGGAGACGCATAACGTCGCGCGTGGGTTCGTGCAACACGGCGTTGATGTAATCGAATGGGACAATTTGGGGGAGCCGCTGAGCGAGATCGCGGAAGAGTTCGTCAAGGTCGCGATGTGAAGCAATGGATTCCGACACCTCGAGCAGGAGGCGCAGTCGCTCCCGATCAAGAGTCAAATCTTGATGATGCAGGACGTTATCGACGGCAACCGCGACGAGCTGACCGACCTGCTGAAGAAATTCCAGATCCGTTTCGCTGTAGGCCGCTTTCTGCAAGCTTGAGAATCCCATAGCGCCCAGCCGTCGAACGGCGGTGGTCAAGGGAACGAAGCAAAACGAATTCGTGCCGTCCTCCTTCATTCGCCCTATGACCTGAGGCCAACGTCGCTCTTCGGCAAGATCGGGAACGAGGATCGGCTGCTGCGTTTGCCAGACCGATCCGGCAGGAGTGTCGTCTATGAGTTCTTCGTGACCTCCGATGAGGTCGGCGGGCACGTTCGCCTGAATGGTGTGCAGGCGCATCGTGTTGCGTACGGGATCGTGCAAAGACAGGCCGACAAAATTGACGGGCGCCACGCGAGGAAGACGCCGGGCGAGATCTCGAAAGAGCTCGTGCAGATCGCGGTGGACAGATATCGCTTCCGCAACCTCCAGCAGAGTACGGTACCGTTCCTCCATCGTTTCGCAGACGGATGCAGGTGGTGTTCCCATAGGCCTGTAGTATCTCTTATCGACCGGGGTGGCTCAAGGGGTCGCCTGTCCTTGGTAGGCGTCCCGTATGCGTTGTACGTCAGGTTTGGTCATGTGCAGGATGGCACTCATGACCCTCTCCGATTTCTTGATATCTTTGTCTCGCAGCATCTCGTCCCACCCAGGGACGACGATCTGCCATGAGAGACCGTATTTGTCTTTCAACCAGCCGCAGGGTGCTTCTTCTCCGCCTTCGGATAGCTTCGCCCACATTTCGTCGATTTCTTGCTGGGTCTCGCACTGCACGATAAACGAGATCGCTTCGGTAAACTTGAAAATCGGGCCGCCGTTAAGTGCCATGAATTCCTGCCCCTCAATCTCAAAGGTCACAGTCATGACCGATCCTTTCGGTCTCCCGGAGACTTCTGCCCCTGCCTCCCCATAGCGGGTTATATGTCCGAGCTTGGAATTCTTGAAGATCGACACATAAAACTTCGCCGCCTCTTCTGCCTGACTGTCGAACCACAGACATGGGGCAATTTTTGGCATGACCTGTTTCTCCCTTGCAACAAGTCGAATTGTATCTCGTCGTTCGTGAAGCGTCGTTCGTCTATCGTGGATCAGTGAGTCGAATGTTTCGGGTTGCGAGTTCAAGGTTTCGCGTTACTTTCGAGACGAGGAACTCGAAACCCGCAACTCCACCCCAATGCTCGATACGCGTCACGAGTTAGTGAGCTATCCGCCAGCCATGGCCCCGACAATCAACAGCGGTTCTACTCCTGCCACGACTGCCTCAGGCAAGGGAGTATCCGGCGACCCATGCGACAGGTCCTGCTCGCAGGCGAAGAATCTGACGAATGCTCGGCGCTTCAATGTGACGTGGTCGCGAATGGTCCCCCGCAGCATCGGATAGCGGGCCTCCAAGGCATCGAGCACTGAATCCACCGTCACTGGGCTGGCGACGTCCAAGGTTACCTCGCCATCCGCTCGCGCCAATGTCCGCAGATGTTGCGGCAGAATCACGCGCACCATAATTCGCCTCTCGTCTCTCGTGAAGCGTATCTCGCGTAAGAACTATCTTGCTTTACGCTTCACGAACGACGCTTCACGCTACAATGTTTGAACTTCCACTGAAAGCACCGCAGGCAAATCCCGCACGATCGGTTGCCACGTGTCTCCTGAATCGGCGGACGCGTAAACTTGCCCGCCGGTCGTGCCGAAATAGATACCACAGGGCTCAAGCGAGTCGACCGCCATTCCATCGCGCAGGATATTAACATAGCAATCCCGTTGCGGCAGTCCGATGGTCAGCGCCTCCCAGTCATTTCCGCCTGTCCGGCTGCGGTATACGCGCAGCTTTCCGTCCGGCGGATAGTGTTCGGAATCGCTCTTGATCGGCACGACGTACACCGTGTTTCGCTCATGGGCATGCACGGCGATCGGAAATCCAAAATCGCTCGGCAAGTTGCCGCTGATTTCATGCCACGACTCGCCCGTGTCGTCGCTCCGCAACACGTCCCAGTGCTTCTGCATGAACAGCACGTTCGGACAAGACGGATGCATCGCGATGCGGTGTACGCAGTGGCCGACTTCGGCATCTGGATCAGGAAGCTCGTACTTTGAGACCAATCCTTTCGTGATCGGCCGCCAGGTCTTGCCGGCGTCGTCGCTGCGAAAGGTACCAGCGGCCGAAATTGCCACGAATATCCGGTCCGGATGCAATGGATCAAGTAAAATCGTGTGGAGACACATCCCGCCTGCGCCAGGCTGCCAGAGCTGTCCCTTCGCGCTGCGCAGTCCCGCCAGTTCCTTCCATGTTTTCCCTCCATCCGCTGACTTGAAAATCGCCGCATCCTCCACGCCGGCATAGACGGTATCCGGATCGGTCAGCGACGGTTCAAGATGCCACACGCGCTTGAATTCCCACGGACGCTGTGTGCCGTCGTAATGCTGATGCGTCGTGAGCGGCTTTCCGGTTTCCGCAGAAGTATCGTAGAGAAACATATTGCTCTCGCCCTTGGGCATGCCGTCGGGACCCATCAAGTCTTCGGGTTTGGTGCCGGGCGGGTTCCATGTTTTGCCTCCATCATCCGAACGCTGGATAACCTGGCCGAACCAACTGCTGGTTTGCGAGGCATAGATGCGATTCGGATCGGCCGGCGATCCCTTCAGATGGTACAGCTCCCAGCCTCCAAAGTGGGGGCCGTTCACATCCCACTGTTTCCGCTTGCCGTCTGATGTCAAGATAAACGCGCCCTTCTTTGTTCCAACCAATAACCGTACCCTGCTCATTGCGTACTCCCTTCTTGATTGTTCGCCGATTATTCATTCGTGAATCGCTCTTGGTCAATATTCCAGCTCAGCACTCAGTCCTCAGCACTTTTCCGCTTGAGGCAAACCTTCGATCTCTCTCAACGGCCTGACCTCGACCGTGCCGATCCTTGCACCGGGCACTCTGGTGGCGATGCCAATCGCCTCCACGAGATCCTTGGCATCGACCAGGAAATAGCCGGCGATCTGCTCGCGCGTCTCGATGAACGGGCCGTCGGTCACAAAGGGTTTCCCTTCGCGCACCCGCACGATGACCGATGCCGCCGACGGTTGCAGCGGTGAGGCGCTTACATATTGGCCGTTCGCATGAAGCTCGTGCGTCAGCGCAATGGATTCGGCGAGCAGCTGCTGGCGCTTTTCCTTTTCGATCTTTTCAAAGGCTTCTTCGTCATGATGCACGATCAGCATGAATTTCATGGTTGCGGCCCTCATTAACCATTCACCATTAAACATTCGGCCTCATGCGCATCCGTTTTCTTTCAGCGGTCGCACCTCGATGCTGCCGAACTGTGCGGCGGGAAATTTCGAAGCGATCCGTACGGCGTCGTTGAGATCTCTAACGTCAATGAGCAGGTAGCCGCCCAACTGCTCTTTCGTCTCGGCGAACGGACCGTCAGTTGTCGTCGTCCTGCCCTCGCGCACCCGCACGGTTGTGGCAGTCTCCACCGGGTGAAGTGGCGAGGCGGCAAGGAGCTGGCCTTGCTTCTGCAGCTCGTCGCAGTATGCCATCGATTCGTTGGAGAGAGCGATCCGTTCGTTCTGCGGCATCGCGTGGAGTGTCTTTTCTTCAACATAAACCAAGCAGAGATATTTCATGGCGTGTCCTCCTTCAGGGTATTACCATAACGGGTTGCATAAGATAGTCGTCAAGACTTGTCAAAATCGACAGGTGGCTCGCTTCGGATTGAACAAGTTGACAACGTCATGTAAGCCAGCGACATTCCTGGCGAAAGGGCAGTGTCTTTGAATAACGGGACTGTCAAGAATAACCCGCTTGGACCACGATTTCTGTATCAGCTCCCCTTATAATTGGGCAACAACCGGAAGAATGAGGGTTGCGTGAGGTTATCGGACGAAGATCAAGAGGCGTTGCGGTATGCCAAGACGCTCCTGGAGAATCCCGGTCTCGCAGCGAAGATTACGGGACTGATCGGCATGCCGATTGAGAAAGCGCTGAATCTCCTTCCAGAGAAATGGGCACAGATCGTCAACGAGGCGACCAGGAAGTCGCTAGATACCGCTTTGCAGGCCGCTCTGTTGACGCTTGATGACCAACCGCGGTCGAACTCCTGGGAGTTTCTGCATAAACTCGCGGTTGCGGCGACAGGCGCGGGGGGAGGCGCTCTCGGATTGCTCGGTCTCCCGGTTGAACTGCCCCTATCTACCACGATTATGCTCCGCTCTATTGCAGATATCGCGCGAAGTGAAGGTGAACGTCTCCGGACGCCGGGGGCGAAACTGGCCTGCCTCGAAGTCTTCGCTCTTGGCGGGCATAGCAAGAGCGACAACGCGAGTGAATCAGCCTATTTCCTCATACGTGGGGCTCTGGCGAAGTCGGTCTCAGAGGCCATCGGGTACATCACCGAGAGAGGTCTGGTAGAGGAGGGCGCGCCGGCGATCGTCAGGCTCATTGCACAGTTGGCCACACGCTTCGGCGTGAACGTTTCCGAGAAGATCGCCGCGCAAGCCATACCTGTGATCGGCGCTGCCGGAGGCGTCGCGATAAACGTCCTCTTTATCGATCACTTCCAGGAGATGGCGCGAGGTCACTTTATTGTCCGGAGGCTGGAGCGAACATACGACCCACAGTCGGTTCGGACGGAGTACGAGCGATTGTAGTATGGCCTACACAGCCGCGGACGCTCAGCGTGTCTCCGTTCTCTGTTGCAAGATATCCTGACGGAGATGCTCAATTGGTTCGACATGGTGAGCGGGGACCTTGTTGGTGACGAGCGCTATCGCCAGGATGAAAAGATGAGGCTGCCATGGCAAATATTGAGAGAGTGATGCCGGCAGTTGCAGTCGTGCTCTGTTGCATGGCTGCCTGGGCGGCACAGGCTGCGGCCCAAGTGACGGGAACTGCCCCCTACAGAGAGTGCTTGGCGCTGCCGCCTGATGCGGTTTTTGAAGCCACGCGGGAGGATGTCTCGAACGTGGATATTCCTGCCGAAGTAATCGGCCTGACTCACATTGAACCGCCAGGCAATCCGCCGATCCAGTTCAACATCATATTCGATGCTTCACGCATCGACCCGAGCCACCGTGATGCGGTACGAGCCCACCTCCTCCTCGGCGGAACGTTGTTCTTCGTCACCGACCGTAATGACCCGATTCTCACCGCCGGACAAGGAAACGAGGGGGTCCTGTTGTTGCGCCGCGCTGACGGTTCGGACCAGGCGAGCGAAATTGCCGGGACTTTGGGCAATTTACCTGCGACCTATACCGGTATTCTGCCCTGTGCTGACTGCTCCGGTATTCTCTATCAGTTGGAACTATTTCCGGACGAGGCATTCTTCCTACGGATGACGTACCTGGGCAAGACCGACGGCGATAGCGTCGATGACATCGGGAGCTGGATCGTCGCCAGGGATCGACGTACACTGACACTCTTCGGCGGCGGCGAAGCACCGCTGAAGTTTGCGATCAAAGATATCGACACACTGCGCAAACTCGATATGGAAGGCGGCGACATCGTCTCATCCCACAACTACGACTTGAGGAGAACCGCCGACACGCGCCCGCTTGAACCACGGGTACCCATGCGCGGGTTGTACAAGTACTTCGCCGATGCAGGGCGATTCACTGAGTGCCTCACCGGAAAGAATTGGCCTGTGGCTCAGGAGGGAGAGAACGCTGCGCTGGAATCCGCATACTCCAAGGTGCGTCGCCAGCCAGGTGAGGAATTGCTGGTCACCCTACAAGGCCAGGTGGCAATGCGCCCTAAGCTGGAGGGAGAAGGGAAGCAGCCTATGCTCGTGATCGATCGATTCATCGGTGTGTGGCCAGGAGAACGCTGCGGGTCTCGGTACTCCACCGAGCCTCTGGAGAACACGTACTGGAAGCTGACCCGCCTTGGTGGGGCTTCAGTTGTCTCCGCTGCGGTGCAACAGGAACCGCATATCATCCTTCATCCACATTCCCGGAGCATAAGCGGGTCAGGCGGCTGCAATCGGCTCTTAGGCGGTTATGAGTTGAAAGGCGATCAACTCACCTTCGGAAAGATGGCCAGTACGATGATGGCCTGTGCAGCTGGGATGGAGACCGAGAAGGCATTTCTGGAGGCGCTGACGCGAGTGGACAAGGCGAAGATCGTACGACAGCACCTCGAGATGTTCGACCGTGCCGGAAATGTGGTGGCTCGCTTTGAAGCCCGCCACATGAAGTAATCGATTCATTCGTGGTCCAATGCTTCTTCCTTATCCCACCTCCTCCAGCCGCCGTTCGAGAAATCGTCGTTCAGGTTCTTGCCGGGTGAGGCTCAGGGCTCGTTGGTAAGAAGAGCGGGCTTCTTTTGTTCGCCCCAAGTGCCGACACAGACCTGCTCGCTCGTGTTACCGCTTCTCAGGCGGCATCGTTCTGATAGCGGCTGAGAACCTCTAATGAACGGCTGCGTCAACCGGCCTGTGCCTGACTGTTGTGCCTGACGGGTCCTTGCCAAGATAATTGTCGTCTTTCCAGTTTGTCGACGGTCTGACGGGTCTGGGCACGAAGCCGCCTCTGCAGTTGGGACAGACATTACTTAACACCTGTTCGACGCAGGTGGTACAGAAGGTACATTCGTAGCTGCGAATACGCGCCTCCAGTGAGTCGGGCAGAAGCCCCTTATTGCAGTGCTCACAGGTCGGTCTTAGTTCCAGCACGGTGGTTCATTCTAATCGTTTCGCGCCGCTGCGTTTATTTGCTGATGTGTGGCGGACGACTCTGGTGCGGGCTGACCTCGATTGGCGGCGGAATTGGGCCGGCGGAAAGCTGAACTCACGTTTGAATGCGCGGTTAAAGGACTGCTCAGATTCATAGCCCACCTCACCCGCGATGTGTGCCACGCTGGTGTTCGTCGATGTAAGCATTTGCGCGCCGAGCTGAAGCCGCCAGCGTGTGAGGTAGGCGATGGGAGTTTCCGAAAGGTACCGCCGGAAACGTTCGGCCAGCACGGAACGCGAAATTCCGACCTCGTTTGCGAGGGCGGCAATCGTCCACGGATGGGCCGGCTTACGATGCAGTAGGGCCAAGGCTTTCCCGACTTCCGGATCGCGGACGCCGGCCAACCACCCGGTTTGTTCCCGCGGGAGCTGCGCGATGTAACGTCGGAGCGTTTCGACAAACAAGACTTCGGACAACTTGGCGAGCACGGTCTCACCACCGGGCCCGGACACATCCGCATTATCCACCGAATAGCGGATGGAGTTTTCCAGCCATTGGCCCGACGGGTCGTCGCGAATACTGACCTTTAAAATGGATGGCAGCCCGCCAAGGAAAACTCGACTGAGCTGCGGATCGCAAGACATGTAACCGCATATGAATTTGGTGAGTTCCCCTCCACCTCCCATTCGGGAAACCTTAAGGCCTTGAGATAAAACTTGTTCCAGCACTTGTGCGCGGTCCACCGGCGTGACGGACGGACCGTTTCCCAAGATGTGCGCATCGCCGTGCGGAACGATGAGAATGTCCCCTGCGTTGAGATGGACCGGCCGATCGTCACCCTCGACATGAGCATAGCCGTGACCCTCGGTCAGCAGGTGAAAGATGATCACGTGCTGGGAATTCGGCGAAAGATACGAAGTTACAGTACGCGCGTCGATCGAGCGGGCGCACCAGGGCGCCGAAAACTCAGCATTGTAAAACATGGCTCCGTCGAGCTTAACGGCCCTGAGGACTTCGGAGAGGATTTCCATGCGGGCTCCACTCTGCAGCTCCAGCGTTCCGGCAAAGCGTACCGGACGCCCAATCAAGGATAGAGCATCGCAGCACCTCCCTGCCAAGAGATTCAGACTCCCGGATAAGAAGCCCCACGAGCCATCACATATAGTGAGACTGGAAGAGGTCAGCAATATAGCCAGAGATCTCGCATTCAATCAAGCTTTGAAAGGAGGCTTTATGAACAAGATTTATCAGCCCCTGGCAGTGTTGGCGCTTGTGCTCATTGGCCCAGTGGGCTGTGACTACGAATCACGAGCAGCCGGGGATGTGAATCCTGCCCGTGTGGCGGAGATGAGGCAGACCTTTCGCGATCTCTGGAGCGGGCATATCTTTTGGGTTCAGCACATCGTCTCGAACAACGCGACGATCGCTGTGGAGGAGTGGGATGCAGCCGAGAAGGAATACGTGGCCAATACGAAACAGATCGCACGTATGATTACGCCGTTCTACGGCGAAGCCGCGTCGCAGGAATTTTTGAGCCTGCTGGACATCCACGGTCGCGCGGTTCGAGCATACTCAGAAGCCACCGTCGCAGGGGATAAGCCCAGGCAAGACGCAATGCTTGCCCGCTTGGAGTCCAATGCCGACGACTTCGCCGATTTCCTCAGTCACCTCAATCCCTATCTGCAGAAAGACAACGTTCGCAGTCTGATCGCGGTGCACGGAGCGGACCATGTCCTCCAAATCAACCAGTACAATGAAAGGGAATATGCCGATCTGTGGGCAACCTGGCCGATGATTCGACAACACGCATATGTCATTGCGGACACGTTAACGACGGCGTTAGTGAAGCAGTTTCCGAGCCAATTCTCATGACTGATGAAAGCTGTCGTCGCATGCGTCGATTCCGATGGAAGAATGCATGGCGGCACGCAACTTTGATGTAAAACCTGCGTCGAAGAAAGCAGGCTTTCGCGTCGTGTGTCAGAGCAAGCACATCGTGATGAGCAACGGACAGTGCGTTCTGACAATACCCCCCCCTATAATCCTGTCAATGTGATCACGATAGGCGTATGTTCGTGACGTTGGCCTCTTTCTGGCGTTCTACGTCGGTCCAAATTCATGAGCGCTCTTGAACTGAAAATCCCACCGGTCGCATTAGTGCTTGCATTCGGCGCCGCCATGTGGTGGGTATCAACCTCTACACCATCGCTCGCTCTCGCCCTCCCTTGGCGTCACGGCATCGCCGTCGCCCTTGCTCTCGCAGGTATCGTCATTACCGTTACCGGCCTCTTCGCCTTTCGTGAGGCCAATACAACCGTGAATCCGACCAAGCCGGACGCCACATCGGCCATGGTGACTTGGGGCGTCTACCGCTTGAGCCGAAATCCTATGTACCTCGGCCTCCTCTTAGTGCTCACTGGGTGGGGAGTGTTCCTGTCCCATGCTTTGGCCTTTATACTTCTGCCCTTCTTTGTCGCATACATGAATCGTTTCCAAATCTTGCCCGAAGAACGGGCACTGTCCACCAAATTCGGTCCAGAGTATGCGGCCTATCGGCAGTCAGTTCGCCGGTGGCTCTAAGCAAACTCACGATCTGATGCATGGAGTCTCGCTACCCTCCCTTCGGAGGTCCAGTGAGTGTGGCGGCAGCACTTTGTTGCAATGCTCTCAGGTTGGCCTGAGTTCCACATAGTTCCTTTTATCATCTCGCACTGCGGCGACTGTTCGGCGACGCATGGCGAGTGCCACTGACGCGGGCTGATTTCCATTGGTTGCGGAATCGAGCCGGGGGGAGGCCGAACTCACGTTTGAAGGCGCGGTTGAAAGACGGTTCCGATTCATAGCCGACCTCCGCGGCGATCTGCACCACCCCGTTGTTGGTGGATTTCAGCATTTGCGCGCCGAGCTGAAGCCGCCATCGTGTGAGGTAGGCGATGGGAGTCTCTGAAAGATACCGTCGGAACCGCTCAGCGAGGACGGATCGTGAGATGCCGACCTGGTTCGCCAGCAAGGCGATCGTCCAGGGATTGGCCGGCTGGCGATGCAACAGGGCCAAGGCCTTCCCCACTTCCTGGTCGCGTACGCCGGCAAGCCATCCGGTTTGTTCCTGCGGGAGCAGCGCGATATAGCGGCGCAGCGTTTCCACGAACAGAACCTCCGATAGCTTGGCGAGCACCGCCCCACCGCCTGGCCCGGATGCATCCACCGTGTCCACCGAATATCGGAGTGAGTTCTCCAGCCATTGGCCCGACTTGTCGTCGCGGATATGCACCTTAAAAATTGGAGGCAGTCCGCCAAGGAAAAACCGACTGAGTTGGGGCTCACAGGTCATGTAGCCGCAGATAAATTTCGTGATCTCCCCTCCTCCGCCCATGCGCGAAAGCCTAAGACCTTGCGCGAAAACCCGTCGCACTTCTTCCGCATGGTCCACCGGTTTGATGAACGGTCCGTTTCTCATGGCATGGGGATCGCCGTGCGGAACGATAACGATGTCCCCTGCGTTCAGAGGAAGCGACTGATCATCTCCCTCGACTTGCGCGTAGCCGCTGCCTTCAGTCAGAAGGTGGAAGATGATCACATGCTTCGAGTCCGCCGAAAGATACGGAGCAAGAACAGGCGAAGCGGGGGAGCAAAAGCACCAGGGCGCCGAAAACTCGGCGTTGTAGAACATGGCGCCGCCAAGCTTGACGGCCTTGAGGACTTCGGACAGGACATCCATGTGTCTCCTCAACTGCAGAGGCGGCGTTTCAGCAAAGTCAACCGGACGTCCGATCAAGGATAGTGCATCGTCACACGTTTCTGTCAAGTGAGTCAGACTCTCGGATAAGACCCCTATAGAGAAACCGCTCTATAGTGCGACGCGTTGGTGCACCGGCAGTGCTGAACCGTTCTTTAGCTTGCACAAGGAGGAGACCATGTCTACCAACACCATCACACCAGAAGTGGAGACGATGAAGACGCATCTTAAACAGATTTGGGTGGCCGGCGACTACGATCCATTTTCGCGGCACGTGGAACGCAACGTGCGAGGGTTCTACGAGCGACTCCTTGTCGTTCCCGGATATCGATTGCTGGACGTGGGCTCTGGTGCCGGACAGCTGGCTCTGATGGCAGCGAAGGATGGTTTGGACGTGACCGGCGTGGTCATCGCTAGCAATTCGGTGGAGCGGGCCAGAGCGCGCGCACGAGCGGAAGGTCTGGAAGTCCGCTTCGAGGAAGCCGATGTCGAGGCGCTTCCTTTTGCAAATGCGAGCTTCGACGTGGTGGCGAGAAGAATCGGCGCGATGTTTGCGCCACGGCCTGAACCTGTCGCGAAGGAACTGCTGCGCGTGTGCAAGCCGGGAGGAACGATGGCCATGGCCAATTGGACCGTACAGGGTTTCGTCGGACAGATGTTCAAGGCCGTTTCAACCTTCATTGCCCCGTCCGAGATGCCTTCGCCGGTTCTGTGGGGCGACGAAACGACGGTCCGCGAACGGCTCGGCAAGGGACTGTCGGAGCTACTTCTTGCGCAACGTCATTACACGCGCAATTATCCCTTTCCTCCCTCGGAGGCGGTGGAGTTCTTTCGCCTCTACTACAGCCCGACCAATCAGGCGTTTACGTCTCTGGACACCGACGGCCGTGAGCGACTCAGCCGGGAACTCGAAGCGCTCTGGCCTGCTCACAATCGAGCAGGGAAAGATTGCACCACCGTCTTCGCTGAATATCTGGAAGTGATCGGCATTCGAGCATGACATGTCCAATGGAGGAAGGGCACGACCAGTCTCATTCACCAACCCTTGATCAGGAGGCAACCATGTACGACGTGAAGAATCTGAGCAAGATGAAACATCTCGAAGTTCACGCATCAGAGGCCATGCACGCCTTTGTGGCTTTCGACAAGACTGCTTTGGCGGAGGGAGCGATTCCAAGAAAGTACAAGGAACTGATGGCCATCGCCGTCGCCCTCACGACTCAGTGCCCTTACTGCATCAAGCTCCATGCAGACAGAGCGCGGGAAACAGGTGCCTTGGATTCCGAGATCGCCGAAACGGTCCTCATTGCGGCGGCGTTGCGCGCGGGGGGAGCGATCACCCACGGCACGCACATCATGAAGGGAGACTGAGAAGGAGATCACAATGATGTCGCCACATTTCCATTGCAGAAGCCCTTGCCTCTGACGTTGGGCAGAGTCCAACTGAACTGAACAAACATGCTCTTTCCCCTAGGTCTCTGTGAAGAGGCCACGGGAGCGCTTTACCCTAAAGGAGTTTGTCATGGAACAAATGAATATACATACAGTTGCGAAAAGAAAGACACAGGGATTGGTCATGAAGCAGATGATAGCGGCGCAGTTGGTTGTGGTATTCGGGGTAGGATTGACCTTGGTGGGTTGCGGATCTGATAACAATGGCTCGGCTATTGCTCAACAGGGTCTGCCCCAACCCTTCGTGGCGCCTGCTGTGTTTCAAGCCGCCGGGCCAAATATCGCCTCGATTCAAAACACAGTTGATCAGTATAGGGCCGCGCTAGGGGCCACAGACAACGGCAATACGGCTGGGCCGCTCGCCGATGGGCGCAGGGAGATCAACTGGGACGGAGTAGGCGGAGTGGCGACAAACACCGCTCCTGCGCCTACGCCATTCGATGGATTCCGAAATAATCGCGGCGCCCGGTTCACGACGCCAGGGACGGGCTTTGTCCAAGCGACCGCCCAAGGCATGACGGACCACTTCGCCAACCAGAGCTACGTCACCATATTCCAACCATTCAGCAATCAGCGGCTGTTCAGTTCAGATGGGAGTACCGTCACGAATGTGGAGTTCTTTGTGCCGATCGGGGGCAATGTTCCCCCCGGTACGCTGGCCGACAAGCCGGCGACGACCAAAGGGTTCGGCGCGGTCTTTACCGACGTCGATGAACCGAATGGGAGCGGGCCGAACCACATCAATGGCGATCGTAGCCCCAGTACGTTCATTGAGTGCTTCGGCACCGATGGAGGGCTCCTCTTCAAGAGTGTTGTGCCGGCCTCACCGGGCGAAAAAAGCGTGTCCTTCCTCGGCATCGCCTTTACCGACCCCCGCATCGCCAAAGTGCGGATCACGAGCGGCGATACTGCGCCAGGGCCGAACGATGATGGGACGCATGACGTCGCCATGATGGACGACTTCCTCTATGGCGAGCCGCAGCAGATCCCGTAATGCGCGAATGAGCGAGCCCCGGGAAATCGGGACTCGCTCATTCCGAACCTCTGCGAAACACAGATACGGTTTGTCTTGTTAGGCACTGCACGGGGCGCAATAAGAAGCTGCGAAGCCGCCTTGATAGCTTGAGACAGAGGTTGCGGATCATTAAATCAAGATTGCTCTCGAAGGCCAGCGCAAAACTCCCAATGTGAGACTCATCCGACATTGGGAAGTCGAGATCAGAGCGTGGGAACACACTGTCAAGAACCTGAAGCGGAGGCTTAAGGAAGCGAAGCGCCATGACTAAGAAACGCGGCCGATCAATGGTTGCTGATACTGAATCCTTTCTCACACCATCGAGTGCTCTGTTGGCCAATCACTTCGATGAGCTTCTTGAGGTCATTGAAGAGATCCAGCGCAGACCGATATCTTAAAATCCCTTCCGCCTCGGACCAGAAGCGAGAGGAGCATGAAGGACGGTTGTACTCAGCTCTGCCCCATCTTGACCACCGTGTCAAACCGGCGGTCATGGAATGGGATCGTGTGGTGGATCGTATGCCAAAGACTAATCTTCCTGCGCGTGGATGAACGGGTCGTTGTTCCCACGCGCATCGCCATACGACTCGCAATCTCAGATCTCAAGTTCGCTTAGGCGTTTCTCCAGAAATCGTCGTTCAGGTTCCTGCCGGGTGAGGCTCAGGGCTCGTTGGTAAGAAGAGCGGGCTTCTTTTGTTCGCCCCAGCCGTCGGCATAGATCCGCTCTCGCTGCGTGGGCCAAGTGATACGTGTCCAAGTCGCCCCGCGTCAGAATCTCATCGACGAGTTCCAGGCCGGCTAACGGACCGTCTCGCATCGCGACTGCCACAGCGCGGTTCAGTTCGACTACTGGCGACGGCTCTGCTTGCACCAGCAGGTCGTAGAGAGCCACGATCTGCGTCCAGTCTGTTGCTGCTGCTTGGGAGACCTGTGCGTGTGCTGCCGCAATCGCGGCTTGAATGGTGTAGGGACCGACCTGACCCATAGCCAAAGCCCGCTGCACAAGCGCAACTCCCTCCGTGATCTCACCCCGGTTCCACAACGACCGGTCCTGATCTTCTAGGAGAACCAGCTCACCGGTTGATGATGTGCGCGCAGATCGCCGCGAGTCTTGCAGCAACATCAACCCCAGGAGTCCCATCGCTTCAGGCTGCGGGAGCAACTCGACTAACAGTCGCCCTAGGCGAATGGCTTCAGTCGAGAGGTCATGTCGCGTGACCGCTCCACCGGACGAAGCAGAGTACCCCTCGTTGAAGACGAGGTAGACCACCCGAAGCACGGCGTCAAGTCGATCCGGCAGCTCTTTTTCCGACGGCACTTCGTAGGGAATACGTGCATCGCGGATCTTCGACTTGGCCCGCACGATCCGTTGGGCGACCGTGGCTGGTTTGGTGAGGAAGGCGCGAGCAATCTCTTCTGTGGTGAGGCCGCAGACTTCGCGAAGCGTCATGGCCACTTGTGCCTCAGGCGGAAGAGCGGGATGGCAGCAGGTAAAAATCAATCGGAGCCGGTCGTCCTCAACGGTCTCATCGCCCTGCTCTCCGGCCTCGATCCTGGTTGTGAATTCTTGATGCTTCGTGAACTCATCCAACGAGGCATCCTGTCGGGCGCGCCGGCGCATGCCATCGATTGCTTTGAAACGACCGGTCGAGACGAGCCAGGCTCGCGGATTGGCCGGCACACCGTCCCGTGCCCATTGCTCGACCGCCACGGTAAAGGCTTCGTGCAACGCTTCTTCCGCGGCGTCGAAATCGCCGAGCAGGCGAATCAAGGTAGCGAGAACCTGACGCGATTCAGAGCGATAGATTTCATCCATCAACTCGCGCGCCGATTTGGTCGCGTGCTCGCTCATAGGCGCCATACCCTTTGCGCTGGTTGATCTAGTTTGTTTCGTCTGTCTCGTTTATTTGGTTCGTTTGGTTTGTCTTGCTTACTTGGTTGAACCAGACTAATTCGATGAACCAGACAAACTAGATAAACCAAATAGACCAGACAAACCAGTCACAGTTTCTGCGTAATGCGTTCGGCGTAGCCGGTCAACTCCATATAGCCCCGTCCGTGAATCGGGTTCCCCTGTGCCGTGCCGGTTGTCTCGATGGCGCCTTCCCAATAGGTGATTTGGGTGCTGTGTTTGGGGGAGAGTTCTTGATCTGCCATGAGCGGAACGAGATCTAGAGATAGATGTTGCGAGGGAATGGTCAGGCGCCAACGCTGCGGATAGCGTGCGTGGCTCGTCTGGCTGGTCCAATAACTGATCGGTTCCAGAGAGAAGTCACTGATTAACAGGTGTCGCCCACGTCCGTCTCGGTCGATCAACGTGCCGCTCGAAGCGGGATGGGCTGATCCGTCCGCCCGACGGAGTCGATAGAGCATGAGTTCCCTTTGGTCGTCGAGTTGCACACAAAACCAGTCCCATCCGACCAGATCCTTATCGAGATCGGCGGACCCGAACTCATGGTCCATCCAGCTTGTGCCGGTCACGTCGAACGATTCATTCCCGACCGTGAGCGTGCCGGTCGTGGCCAATCTGGTGAAGGAATAGTAATGGGAAGCTTGTCCTGTGGCCGAACCTTTGTGGCTGATTCCGTCGGTGCCGTGCACGACAGGCGGCTTTCCCGGCGAGAGCGTGAGACGGATGGCCATGTCGCCCTCCGCTGCCTGGAGAATTTGTGTATCCGGAGCGTTCGGCGGAGATTCGGCGCTCCACCGATCGATCCAGACGTGGAGACGATCCTGCGCTGCGCCGGCCTTGCCCAAACCGGCCCGGCTCACCTTGTCTACGTAATGAAATCGGCTCTTGCCGAGATCGCTGACGGCGAAATGGGCCAGGTAGAGGTGTGTGACAGCCCACTTCGACGGCAAAGTTTTCGTCTGTTCGCGGGGCATGCCACGGCGGAAGAAGGTGAGTTCATAGCCGAATGGCCGGCCGTCCTGCGTCGTGAGCTGACCGGTGTAGTACCACCATTCGGTGCGAAACTCTTCATGCGCTCCGTGGTCGCGTGGAAAAGCGTACCGATAGCCGGCCGTCGCGAAGCGAAATTCCTGTGCGGTATCGGCCGCGAGTCCGGGCATCGCCACCAGCAGACTGCTCGATAGAAGTAGTAGTCGTTGAAGTGTCCGCCACGATTCGTACATGCGTGATGCGTACTCCATCCTCTGTCGAAATTGTCTCATGCGCTTATACTATGCCTCGATGAGCGGCGCAAATCTCCTGTGTTGATAGGGGATTTCGTCGATCACACAGGTGAACGACACGCCTCGCGCGCCGTTGACAATTTTGGCGACCATCAGCTATCGTGAGCCCCATGCAGAACGATCACGGGCGAGAGCGCCACGAATGCGACCAGTGCAATACGGTGACACCGTTTCCCATTCCCGCGCGGATTCCCGTATTTCCCCTCCCGAACGTTGTGTTATTTCCTAAGACGTATCTCCCGCTGCACATCTTTGAACCCCGCTATCGTGCCATGGTCTCTGACGTAGCGGCAAGCGGGCAGTGCATCGGCATGGTCCTGCTCAAGGACGGATGGGAAACTGACTATTATGGCCACCCACCCGTGTTCTCGATGGGCTGTGTCGGTCGACTGGCCAGTGTCCAATCGCTGGCAGACGGTTGCTTCAACATCCTGCTGCAAGGACTCGAACGGTTTTCGATTGAACAAGAATGGTACGACAAGGCGTACCGTGAAGCCGCGATTTCTCTTGCTGTTCAGGGCACAGAAACATCGCTGGATGCTGCAGTCCGCCGGCGCCTGTTCACCACTCTGGAGTCTTATCTCCGATTCCGCGAGGATGTGCCCACATGGCAGGAGCTTTTCAGGGAAGAGATCAGTGACGAGATTGTCGTCAATACCCTGTGCACCTACTTGGAATGCACCCCCTTGGAAAAGCAGTTTCTATTGGAGTCCGAGAGTCTCCATCAGCAAACTCGCCGTCTCAGCGACCTCATCGAGTTCATGATGCACGATCGATCGGGTGCGAAGGGCTGGGGTTGATGGATCGGGACATCGCGATCCAGGTGTCACGGCTCACGAAAGCCTATGGCAGCCATACGGCCGTTTACGACCACTCGTTTGAGGTCTATGCAGGCGAGATTTTCGGCTTGCTGGGGCCGAACGGGGCGGGTAAAAGCACCACGCTCAGGACGCTCATCACGCTGCTGACGCCGACATCGGGCACTGCGAGCGTCTTGGGTCACGATACTGTGCGCGAGGCGGATGTTGTCCGGCAACTCATCGGCTACGTGCCTCAAGAGCGAGCCATCGATCGCTTTCTCACCGGTCGGGAACACCTCGAACTCCTCGGCGCACTCTACCACCTGCCAAAAGCAGAAGCCTCGAAACGCATCGCGGAGCTGTTGAAGCTTGTAGAATTGGAAGAGGCCGCCGATCGCGCGGCGAAAACATACTCCGGCGGAATGAAGCGGAAACTCGATATCGCCTGCGGCCTCTTGCCGGACCCCAAGATCTTATTTCTCGATGAGCCGACGTTGGGGTTGGATGTGCAGTCCAGGATCCGGATTTGGGACTATGTGAGGATGTTGAAGGCGCGCGGCATGACGATCGTCATGACGACGAATTATTTGGACGAGGCGGACCAGCTCTGTGATCGGCTGGCCATCATCGACGGAGGAAAGATCAAGACGCTTGGATCGCCGGCCGAGCTGAAGATCGGACTGGGCGGTGATATTGTGTCGTTGACGTTGAAGGACCGGAGCAAGATCCCAGCGTTGGCGTCGGCGTTGACGGGACAACCGGCGATACGGGCGGTCAAGGCAATGCCGGCCGGTCTGGATATCCGGGTTGAATCGCCAGAGAAGGCACTGCCTGCGATCCTCGAATCAGCCGATCGATTGGATTGCAAACTGGAGTTTATCGAGTACCACAGGCCAAGGCTGGACGATGTGTTCATCGCCCATACGGGCCGCCGCATTCAAGACGAAGTTGAGAATGCGGCGGAATGATAAATTGTTAATGATGAATGTTAAATTGAGACAGGTTCGCTTCATTCAGCATTTAACATTGAACATTCAACATTGAGCGGAGCGATGAAAGAGTATTGGCAAGAGATCAGTGCATTGACGATGCGATGGGTCCGGCGGCTCAGCCGCGAAAAATTCAGCATGTTGTTCACGCTTGTGCAACCAATGCTGTTCTGGCTGATTTTCTTCGGCAATCTGTTCCAGCGGGCTGCGGATATACAAGTGACGCAGGCTCCTGACTACATCAGTTTTCTGACGGCCGGTGTGGTCGTCATGACGGTGCTCAACAACGGGCTTGCGGGGGGGGTCGATCTGCTGTTCGACAAGGAGAACGGGTTTCTGGAGCGGTTGATGACCACGCCGATTCATCGGACTTCCGTGATCTTGAGCCGGTTCATCTTCGTCATGACGATCACCTCGCTCCAAGTGCTCGTGATTCTCGGAGTGGCCTTTCTGTTCGGCGTCCAGCCTGCAACGGGATTACTCGGTGTCACTGCGATTTTGATGATCGGAATGCTCTTCGGTGTTGGGCTTACCGCGATTTCCATGGCGATGGCCTTTTCCGTGAAAAGTCACGGAGACTTTTTCTCGGTCCTCGGATTCCTCTCGCTCCCGATGATATTCTTGAGCTCGGCCTTAGTGCCTTTGGCGGGGATGCCTGCCTGGATGGGGTTCCTGGCGCGCTTTAATCCGATGACCTGGGCAATCGATGCGGTAAGGCCGTTGATCCTGTCCGGCTGGACAGAGGCATTCCCTCATGTCGGAATGGTGGTGGTCGTGATGGTGTTATTCGATGCCCTCTGTCTCTATGGGAGCGCCAAGGTGTTCCGTCGAGCAATAGGTTGATGAACAGGAGAGCGAGAGTCCCAGCATGTTGACAAACGAGAGTCAAATTCGGGCCCTGATCAGGCTGTTGGCGGATGAGGACGAAAAGATCGTTCGGACCATCAGCGGCAAACTCATTGACATCGGTCCCACGGCGGTTCCCCTGCTTCAGGAGGCGGAAATCGAACAGCCGGAAATGGCCGACCGCCTTGTTTCGGTGCTCGAGGAAATCCGCGGGGGACATCTCGAAGAGGAACTCATGCAGTTGGCGGGTCAACCGGATGGTCCGATGGATCTCGAACGCGGCGCTTTTCTGATAGCCCGGTACGCATATCCTACTCTAGACGTTCCCTTGTATACACGACAGCTCGATGAAATGGCGCAAGAAGTGCAGGATCGAATCGGTCCTCGAACTTCGGGAGAGGAAACGATTAAGACGTTGAACCGGTATCTTTTTACCGAGCAAGGCTTCAAAGGCAATACAAAGAACTATTATGAATTGGAGAATAGTTACCTCAATTGTGTGATCGACAGGCGGACCGGGATTCCGATCAGTCTCTCGACGGTCTATCTCCTTGTCGGCAGGCGGCTGGGTCTTCCGCTTCATGGGATCGGGATGCCGGGCCATTTCTTAGTGAAGTACGAATCCGATCGGTACAAAATCTTCGTCGATTGTTTCAACGGGGGGGCGTTGCTGACCGAGAAAAATTGCCAGCGGTTTCTCACGGAGGCCGGTTATGGATTCGACGAAAAATACCTGCAGCAGAGTCCGGTGTGCGCCATTCTCACCCGAATGATTAAAAACCTCCTGGCCATCTATGCGAAATTCGACGATCCTCTCAAGAAGGCCCGGCTGACGAAATTCATCGACATCCTGGGGTGCGATAACCGCGAAGGGGGATTGTAGGAGACCAGTCTATCAAGTCGTCACGTCAAAAGTCTGTGGAAAGTCATCGGACTTGATGACTTGATAAACTTGATGGACTTTCGACTCATCATTTTTACAGTTTGATCGCCATCAAGTCCCGCCCCACGAGAATCTTTCCCCCGAATACTTCCCCTGCCTGCTCCCGCACATTGTATCGTTCGGTGATCGGATAGAAATGTGACAGCACGAGCCGACCGACCGCGGCCTCCCTAGCCACCTGCCCGCATTGACCGGCATGCAGATGAACCGGGCTCGGACGGCTGGCAGGAAAGGAACAGTCCAGCACCGCAAGATCGACGTCCCCGCAGAGGCGAACAAGGCTGTCACAATATTGCGAGTCGCCTGAATAGGACAGCGCTTTTCCGCCATATTCGATTCGATAGCCGAGGCAATGAAGGTCGCGCGTGTGGGTCACAGTTCGGGGAATCACCCTCGTGTTCCCGATCGCAAATGCGCGATCAGCCACTTCTTTGAAATGAACTGCGAACGGCGCGTGCGTAAAACCGGGTAACGTGGCGAAGAGGGTCCGGAAGAATGTCTTGGTCCCGCGAGGACCGATGACCGTCAACGGGGGCCGCGTTCCCCCTTCGTATTTCGTAAAAATCATCGCATCGAAAAAATACGTGATGAAGTCGGAAAAGTGGTCGGCATGGTAATGCGAGAAAAGAATGTGAGTAATCCGATGCCGGTTCACGCCGGTTTTTAGCAAATTCGCCAGCGTGCGCGGGCCAAAGTCCAACAGGATCGAGTGGTCGGTGCGGAGGAGATAGCCTGCAGCCGCTCGCGTAGGATGGATATTTGTGCCGGAGCCGAGGATAGTTAGTCGCATATTGACCTTACCCTGCGTCTGAATCTCCTTGTCGGAAACTGTCACGTAGCCGCAAGAGCAAGATGCGAGTCTGTGTGACTTCTTCGGGGCTCAAAGCCCGTTGAAAGAACGGGCGAAGGAAGGCTAAGTGGGCCGCAAAAGTTTTTCGAAAGAGCGCGTCGCCTTTCGCGGTTAACGAGATCTTGATGCAACGGCGATCTCCCTTTACTGCCTCCCGTCGGATCAGTCCCTTGGAGACGAGGCGGTCAAGGACACCGGTGAGTGTGCCCTTGGTGACGAGCGTATGGGCCGAGAGTTCCGAACAGGTCATGCCGTCCGTATCTCCCAGCGTGGAGATGACGTCGAACTGTGAGGGCGTCAGCCGCAGGGACTTGATATGGCGGATGTCGATCCGCCAAAAGGCCAGATAGGTCTCAACGAGCGGTCGCAACAGTTTTAGATAGGGATCGTCCTTAAGATCGGGTAATTCCATGTGAGGAGATTAGTCCGAACTAGAACAGTGGTCAAGCGAGGAGGCGGGCGGCCTGGTCCTCCTCCTGCTCGCGGAACGCGCGCCCTCAGAAGGGCCTCGTTCGACGCGCGCAATAGAGGATCGACCAGGCCGCCCTTAAGGAAATAGGGGAGTGAACTCGGATTGTTATGGGAAGGATGGCCAGGTGCCCTTCTTGCTCGCAGAACGCGCACGATCAGAATGTGCTCGTTCCGGGAGCAAGGGATCAGCACAGGTGCCATTCCACCCTTCCACTCTGGTTGCTCCTTCCTCCATCCTGTTATGATGCCGACCTTATGAGTATTCGTTCTGATTCGGGCAAGACGAATCTGGCTGCCATTGGGATCATCCTCGGCATCGTGATTGCCGGCGTCTGGATATGGAAGCGGCTGTCGCTCGATACCCAGGAATATGTAATCGATCAAGCCATCCCCGTGGCTTTTGCCGGTCTGGCGATCATGGCGGGGCTATTCGTGTTGGTCCGGGTGTTCTACCGCCGTAGGGAGTGGCGGCGTGAACGTTCGAAGTTGATCGCCGCGTTCGAACGCACCACAGAACAGGAAAAGAAGCTGGAGATTGCCTTTACACTGATCGATAAGAACGGGTACCGAGCTGCAGGGCTGGAATCCGTGACGCCCGCGCTGCGGGATCTTCTCGCGACGACGTTGCAGTTTTCGCTGGGTGACAAGCAGCACCGGATTCGCGGGATGGCGGCCAGTCACCTGGGCGTCCTGAACGATAAAACCGTGGTCCCTCTTTTGCTAAAGGCGCTGGAAGACGACCACGCCTATGTTCGTGCTTGCGCAGCGTTGGGATTGGGCCGGTTGCGAGCCAGTGAAGCGAAGGAAAAACTGACGAAGGTCATGGAGGAGGATTACGATCAAACCGTTAGGAGCCGATCAAAGGAAGCGCTGGAACGGATCAACCGGTCGTGAAATCGTTCGAACGCGCGAGACTTGCAGGAAAAGCGGGACAGGTGAGGCGGGCGGAGGCTGAAGTGTTCGGAACTTCGAACCATGAACTTCGGCCTTCAGCCTTCTGGTTGCGCCTGTTCGTAGCCCCATTCAATACAGGCGATTTCCGGCGTGCAATTCAAACGCAGGGGAAGAAACGACCATCCGAGCCCTCGATTGACATAGAGCCTGCGGCCAGTGTTACCGTGGTGTCCTTCGATCCGGCCGTTGCATCCGGGCGGAAGCCAGAACGTCGGCACTCCGGGGATGCGCCACTGCCCTCCGTGGCTATGCCCGCAGAGAATCAGATCGACGGTATGGTGGTCCTCCAGCTGATCGAGAATGTTCGGGGCATGGGCCAGTAAGAGGATAAAGCGATCTTGCGCGCTTGGCGGGAGGCAGGTCAGATCGGCCCGGTGCAGCGAAGGATCGTCAACGCCGACAATGGCGATCTCGCCGCAGTCCATGGGAATAAATGTGGCCTGATTGATTAAGAGCGTGATCTTGTAGCGATCGGCAAGTTCGCAGTACTGATCAATCGGCACGCCGCTGTAATGATCGTGGTTGCCCAGCGTAACGAAGACCGGTGCAATTTTGCGCAGGCCGACCAGAAATCGAAATAGGTGCGGGAGTCCCTCCGGGACGTTGAGCAGGTCTCCGGTGATAAAGATCCAATCGGGATGAAGTTCGTCGATGGTTGCAACGATACGATCGTGCCGGGGCTGATACCGGTCGATATGCAGATCGCTCAAATGCACGGCTCGCCGGCCGGCCAAAAGACCGTGCACATAGGTGAGTCGGGAAATCTCGTGTGTGGACAGTCCGACTTCCCAGTCAGGGACCAGACTAAAGAGTCGGTAGAGCGGTTCGCTGAGACAATAGCCGATCAAGGAGCGGGCTCGATCGGGGTAGGACCTTGGACGCCGTGTCATCCCATCACCCGATCCAGCTCGATGCGATCAGAAGGAGTTACACGATAGCCGCGTTCATACAGATCACTCATGCCTCGCATCAAGGCATCCATGTTGCGGCTGTGGTACCAGCTGTCGAATCGCTCCGTGAGCGCAGTGACCTGATTCGGGGTCGGCTCCCCTTCCTGGTACGAAAGAGTGAGGGAACTGAGCAGGTCTTGAAGTTCGACGGGGCTATAGATCGCATCATCGTTCCGGTCGGCGACCAAGGCGAATTCGTAGAAGGTGAGACTGACTGAGAGCGACGACTGCGTCATGGCAAGATCATTTCGTGCATCGTCCATTCCGCTTGGATAGTTGCGAAGACAATCCGTTTCGAGCCGGGATGTAAGTATGGGGCTCCAATCGATTCTCTGCATGGGCGGGTGAGGAGTCTTTCCCGCCTTATAAAACCATGAGACGCAGGTGTTCGCCTGGGCAAAGGCCTGTTTGTCTTTGTGGATTTGCCGGCCGATGTGCTGGGTGAACTGTTGAAAGATCGCATTGTCCCCACCCGGCGAGGCTCCCGGCAAAAGACCGCATAGCAGAACGGCAAGGAGCATTCCTTCCACCAACAGGCGAATCTTAGGCCATCGGGCTATAGTCGAGCGTAATGACATGAGAAAAGTATACCATGTGAGTGTCAACATCCCGCCGGGAGCGGACGGAAGCAGAGGATGATTACCTGGGAATGAAGAGGTCTCTTGAGTCATGACCAGGCCCTTTTTGACGGCCGCATTGCCGGGTATTGGCGGGCAGGCGCGGACGATTCCGGAGGATTTCCAGGTCGAAGAACGTCCACTCTATCTTCCTTGCGGAGAGGGCGAGCATCTCTATATCAGGATCAGAAAACGCCTGCTCTCGACTCCTGATCTGGTTCTGCGGCTGTCTTCGACCTTGGGGGTGAAAGCTCAAGCAATCGGTGTGGCGGGGCTCAAAGACGCCAGAGCCGTGACCACACAGATGGTTTCACTGCTCGGTGTCACGCCCGACCGTCTGGATCGACTGAAATTGGACGAGCATCTCTTGTCCGTGGAGGTGCTGGGCCGCCACCATAATCGTTTGCGCTCCGGGCATCACGCAGGCAATCACTTTCGACTGGTGATTCGAGATGTTGCAACACACGCCGGAGAGACGGTGCCCTTGGTTACAGATATGCTGGTGCGGCGAGGTGTGCCGAACTATTTCGGCCCCCAACGGCAAGGGCGAAGCGGACAGAATTATCTGACCGGAGCTCAACTCCTTGTGGACCCCGTTCGCCGAAATAGGCTGCCCCGTTCCAAACGTATGTGGTACCTCCACGCCTATCAATCGCATCTCTTCAATAACATGTTGGCCAGACGGGTGGATCGACTTGATCGTGTGTTGGTTGGGGACTGGGCGATGAAAATGGACAACGGCGCCTGTTTTCTGGTCGAGGATGCCGCGAAGGAACAGCCACGAGCCGATCGGTTCGAGATCAGCCCTACCGGCGTCCTATTCGGGTCGCGCGTCTCATGGGCCAGCGGCGAACCTGGTGAGATCGAACGGTTAGTGATTGCCGAGAGCGGAATCATACCGGAGAGTCTCACTGAAGCTGCGAAAGCTTGCGGGTTTCGCGGTGAACGGCGTTCGTTCCGAATTCCGCTTGCCGGTTTGGAATGGGCCTTAGAGGGGTCGGTGCTCACCCTCTCCTTTTTACTTCCTCCGGGCGCATATGCGACGAACATTCTGCGCGAACTCATAAAAAACGACTTGCATGCGGCTGAAAATGCCCGCTAGCTTCGTACTCGGATCGCAAACATCCTCAACGTACCCCGCTCGGGAAAAGAGCTGTTCCGACAGCTCGGGGTTGGGCGGGTGAGAATGCTACGCCTCCAGTTTTCACTCGCCTGTGGCCTTGCTAGCGGAACATTTTGAGCCGCCTGCGCTCTGTGAATTCTGGCTCGCAGTAGGGATCACCCCAGACACCCCTAAGAGAGGGTAAAGACAAAGAAAGTGGATCTCAGCGCACAGTCAGTTTTGATCGGCAACGGCTGAGATTGAATGGTAGAATTTGTGCGGAGTCAGTCCATAAGAGCGGGAGTCTGATTTATGACTCATGATCAGGAAACCGTCATCCTTCAAGGCCATATCATCGACTCGTTGATCCTGGCGAAGATCCTAGACACGATTCTGATGATGGGCGGAACATTCGACATTCAAGATATACAGATCGGCAAGACTCGCGAGGAACCGTCACGCGCCAGGATCGTCGTACGGGCCATGTCGGCAAAACTGCTCAACGAAATTCTTCATGCCATTCAACCCCATGGCGCCTCGGTCGAAAGTGAACGAAATTGCCGGCTGAGTGCTGCGCCGGCGGATGGGATTTTCCCGGAGGAGTTTTACGCGACGACCCACTTACCCACCCAAGTGCGAGTCCACGATGAGTGGGTGGAAGTGAAGGGAATCGAGATGGATCTGGGCATTCGCGTGGATCCGGTAGGCCTGACTGCTTGCACTATTCCAATGGGAGAAGTTGCGCGTGGCGATCTGATTGTGACCGGTCGGGAAGGCGTACGGGTCATTCCGCTTCAACGTCCTCGTGAACGCGATGTGTTCAGCTTCATGGAATCGCAGGTGTCGTCCGAGCGTCCCCATGGGCGTGTGATCAGCGACATCGCGAAACGACTCGTACAGTTACGAACGGGGCTCCGGGAAGGGAAAACGGCCAGCAAGGTGCTGCTCGCTGGAGGGCCGGCGATCGTTCATGCAGGTGGGCGAGAGGCGCTGGCCTGGCTGATCGATGAAGAATTCATCCATGTCTTGTTCTGCGGGAATGCTCTGCCCGCGCATGACATGGAAGTCGATCTCTACGGTACGTCCCTCGGCTATGGACATGTGGCCGGTCGCGTCGTGCCTCATGGGCATGAACACCATTTGCGAACCATAAATAGAGTCAGAGCCATCGGCAGCATCGAAGAAGCGGTGAGGTCGGGGGTCGTTAAGACAGGAATTATGGCGGCCTGCGTCAGACGATCAGTTCACGTCGTGATGGCCGGCACGATCCGGGATGACGGTCCGTTGCCGGGCGTGATCACTGATTCGCTGAAAGCCCAAGCAGCCATGCGTGCGGCGATTCCCGGTATCGGGATGGCCTTACTCGTTGCCTCGACACTGCACGCGGTGGCGACGGGTAATTTGCTGCCCGCCACGATTCCGTCCGTCTGTGTCGATGTCAACCCATCCGTCCCAACGAAACTTGCTGACCGAGGAAGTTTTCAGGCTGTCGGGCTGGTGATGGATGCTGCGTCTTTTCTGCGCGAGCTGGCGCGCGAGCTCGGGGCCCGCCTATGATCGTGGTGTATTTGGTTCATCTGGTTTCTCTGGTTCATTTCGTTCAACCACATGAACGAGACAAACCAAACAAACCAGAACAACCGATCGACACTCCGTCGGAGGAGAGACTATGAGTCGCCTGCTGGTCTGTCCGCCGGACTATTTCAGTATCGAGTACGAGATTAATCCGTGGATGCGCCGTTCGAACGCTGTCAATTCGGATAAAGCTGTTCGCCAGTGGCATCATCTCATGCAGGTACTCGAACATGATGTGGGGGCGGTGCTGGAACGGATGAAACCGGCGCCGGGACTACCGGACCTTGTATTCACCGCGAATGCCGGCATCGTTGTTGGAGGCACAGCGGTGCCGAGCCGCTTTCGATATCCGGAGCGGCAGCGGGAAGAGGCATATTTTGAGCGCTGGTTTCGTGAGCATGGGTACACAGTTGTCACACTGGATCCCGACAGCTTCTTCGAGGGGGCGGGTGATCTCTTAGGGTTTTCCGATACCTGGTTCGGCGGCTATCGGCAGCGTTCGGATATCCGGGTATACTCAACGCTTAGCGATTGGTTTCACCGGGAGATCATTCCTCTCGAACTGATCGATACCCGGTTCTACCACCTCGACACCTGCTTATGCCCCTTGAGCGGTGGTGAACTGCTGTATTTTCCTTTCGCCTTCGATCGCTACGGGCAAGAGGCTATTGCCGGACGGATTACTGTATCCAGACGTCTTGTGGTGCCGGAATCTGAGGCGCTCCGGTTTGCCTGCAATGCCGTCTGTGTCGGAAAACACGTTGTGCTGCCCGCAGGCTGTCCGGAAACTGAATCTCTGTTGCGCTCCCGCGGGTATCTGCCTCATCCAGTCGCGCTCGACGAATTCATGAAATCGGGCGGCTCGGCCAAGTGTCTCACCTTAGCATTGGACTAAGAAGGGGCATTGGTCTACAGCTACAAGAGTCTTAAAGTCTTCAAGTCTAAAGGTCTGGGGATGACTTGATGATATTTTGATCTGCTAGTAGGTTTCAGAGCAATTCTGCTGGATGCTCAAAAAGCTCGCCCAGCAAGGCTGCAGGGAGTTCGGCGACCGAAGCGTATTCCTTTTCCACCCGCCCACCCCGAGCTGCCAAGACAGCTCCATCACCGAAGGGTACGGTTGCAGGGAGACGAGCGACTGAGAACGCCGCTAGCGGGATTTTTCAGCATCCTGCTAGAGTTTTTTTCGGAAGAGGAAAGAACCGTAGAGCCCGGCGATGGCGATGGTGACAAGTTCGATCGTCAGCAGTAATCGGCTCACAACAGCATCGGGCGTTGGCGGGTTAAATATGAAATGCAGGCCGAGGAATTCAGGAGGCTGTGATGGCGGAGTTTCCCAGGGTGGGAAGATGATTGCGAGGGACAGCAAGGCAACCATAGCGTACAGGACTTCGATGTTGAGCTGGCCCGGTCCAGGCTTCGCGGGTGGCGGCGGAGGGGACAGATGCAGCTCAACGGGGTCTGCGTGAAGGCGTTGGCCGCATTGAGTACAATAGCGGCTGATCTCCGGGAGTTCATGTCGACAGGAGGGACAACGCTTCATGAGGATTACTCGAATAGGGGCCTAGGTTACACGGAATCGCGTCGGGTTTTCTAGCAGGCTGTTGACAAAGCCCGCCAGCATCGTTCTCGCATCTCTCAGAGACTCAACGTACGGCACAGAGTACGATTCGCCTCTTTGCTCGTTGCAGCCTTGCTGGACGGCCTTTCTGAACAGCCTGCAGGCCATTGAGCTTCCATAGGTGATCTCGAGAGTGGTGTCGTTTCCGGCGTTGTCGTCCAGTTTGTCAACAAACTGCTAGATGGGGGTGGGAGACGAGATCGATAACAATCAGAAATTGTAGCTCAAGCCGAAGGCCGCATGAAACATGTTATAAGTGCCATCGAATCCGAACATGTTAAAGTTGATGCCGGGAGGGGTTTCGGGAAAGTGAAATCGTGCGTGGTTAAACTTACCTTCCATAAAAACCGTAAAGTGCCTGGTGACATAGTATCGCAAGCCCACCTGGGCGTTTAGCCCGAAAGTTGTGTCCGATTGAGTGTTATCAGAGGTAATAGAAGGATCTTTTATCTGGGCGAAGAAAATTCCAGGACCCACGGCCATGTAAGGTTGCAGTCTTTTCTTGTGGTAGCGCAACGTAAGATTCAATGGCGCGAGTGTGAGTACGCGGAAATCCACGCCAGGGAGGTTGACAGTGCCAACCGGGCCTGATGGTCCACTAAAAGTGATGTCCTGCTGCTTAATATCCGGCGTTGTGTTGTAAACCTCTGCCTCTAGTCCAAGCCATGGTAGCGATCGGAAGTAATGACCTAATTTACCTCCGTAGAGAAGAGATGTTTTTAATGACTGATCGGAAATCGTCGACCCGGCAGGGAAAACCCCCGTTAGTTCGTTGTCCGTTAGTCCGTTGCCAATGGATGGAAGTGTTACTCCGATCTGCCCCGCCACGTATGATTCTGCATACGCTTGAGACGTGATGAGGACAATAGACACCAGGAATGCCAAGAGAATCATGAACACAATGCGTCTTGTCAATGGTGGGGTTGTCATGCCCAACTCCTTCACTTTCATCTGTACCGATGCCCTATTCATACTAATCGTCCGGTGCGCTCGGCCGAAGGAAATTGTGAAATCGCACCCGATGTGGAGCAAGGCATGTGCCACTTAGTTTCCTCGACCCTGTTGCAGGCAAGCTGTGAGCTTGGCCTGACTTGACAAATTTCAAAACCCGCCTCTCATTCATTGACAGGCCGGAGACCCGTTCCTATAATCCGCGAGGTTTGCGGACTCTGTTGGTGTCGCCCCTTTCATGACAAGCACTTTTCAATCATGTCATCCATTCATCGCATAGGAGTTATCGGGGCAGGCGCCTGGGGCACCGCTCTGGCGAAACATCTGGCGGAGAAGGGTCTCCAAACTCGACTCTGGGCCTATGAACGAGAGGTTGTTGAAGCAGTTAACAAGAAGCACGAGAATCCAGTCTTTCTGCCCGGTGCGTCGCTCCCTCCGTCGCTCGTTGCTACCGGATCATTGACGGATCTAACCGAACAGTGCGAAGGACTGCTCTTTGTGGTGCCGTCCCATGTCGCGCGTCCTGTGCTACGGGAATTGGCCGAGTCCCTTTCAGCCCCGGTCCCGTTTGTCAGCGCGACGAAGGGAGTTGAAGAAGACACGTTGAATTTGATGACGCAGGTTATGATCGACATACTTCCTTCCGCCATGCATCGGGGTCTCATGGTGCTGTCCGGCCCCAGCTTCGCAACGGAAGTCAGTGCAGGAAAGCCGGCGGTCCTCTGCCTCGCGGGAAGCGACGACGAACTGGTCAAGGCATTTCAGGCTGCGTTGATGACACCAGCCTTTCGGGTGTATGCCGACAGCGATGTGTTGGGCGTACAGCTCGGCGGCGCGCTCAAGAACGTGATGGCGCTCGCAGCGGGCGTAGTGGACGGATTGGCTCTCGGTCATAACGTCCGGGCCGCATTGATTACGAGAGGATTGGCGGAGATGGTACGATTGGGAGTTGCGATGGGCGCGGATCCACGGACGTTCTACGGCTTGTCCGGCGTCGGCGACCTCGTGTTGACCTGTACCGGAACGCTGAGTCGAAATCATACTGTCGGTGTTCGACTGGGAAAAGGCGAGCGGCTGGAGACGATTCTCGGGAGCATGCAGGCGGTGGCCGAAGGCGTGCGGACGGCAAAGGCGGCGTTGGGACTTGCGCGACGCCATCGTGTCGATATGCCGATCGTACAAGAGATCAACGCGGTATTGTTCGAAGCCAAATCGTGCCGCAAGGCGGTGACCGACTTGATGGAGCGCGCCGCAAAGCCGGAGAAAGGCCAGCCATGAGTCCTGAGGGGCTTGAACGACTGCTCACAGAAGTGCAAGCAGGCAGTCTGTCTGTGGCGACAGCTATCGGACAACTCCGTACCCTGCCCTATGAAAATCTCGGGTTTGCCTCGGTCGATCACCACCGGTCGCTGCGGCAGGGATTTCCGGAAGTCATATTCTGCGAGGGGAAGACGTCGGCCCAAATCCGTGCCATCGCGAAGGCGCTGTTGAAACATCATCGCCCGCTGTTGGCGACCCGCGCGACCCGCCAAGTGGCTACGGTCATCAAACGTCTAGACCGTCGGGCTGTCTATCATGACGAAGCCCGCATTGTGTCGATCCGTGATCCCAAACGCCAACTCCAGGGGCAGGTCTTGGTGATTACGGCCGGCACCTCCGATATTCCTGTCGCGGAGGAAGCCAGAGTGACGGCGGAGGTGATGGGAAGTCGAGTTGAGACGCTTTATGATGTGGGCGTGGCAGGCATTCATCGGTTGCTGGAACGGCAGAATCGGTTGATGCAAGCACGGGTAGTCGTGGTGGCAGCGGGGATGGACGGGGTCTTACCGAGCGTGGTCGGCGGGTTGGTTGCTTGTCCGGTCGTTGCCGTGCCGACGAGCAGGGGTTACGGCGCGAGCTTCGGCGGACTCGCTGCTCTATTGACGATGCTGAACTCCTGCGCGGCGGGGGTCGGTGTCATGAACATCGACAATGGGTTCGGGGCAGGCTGTCTGGCACATCGGATCAACACGTTAGATAAGGACGTCAAAACTCATCATGTCGTAAAGTCATAAGGTCTCGCCCCGTGACTTGAAGACATTCCGACGTGACGACTCACTTGACCTCGATCGTTCCGCGTTTTGGCCAGGAGACCATCTGCGTTCTGGGGCCCTTCTCACCGTTTTCGAGCAACTTGGCGCGCACGTCGAATCGATACACACCTGCCCCTGATGGAATTCTCTTCTGGTCCAACCCGTCCCATGTCAGGAGGACAGAGATTCGTGGAGGGGCGGCGCCGTCGGTTGACGCGGCGTGCGGCTCCAGTGGTTTACGGGTGGTCAGAAAACGGATCGAATTTTTCGACGGCGACGTGATGAGTGATGAAACTTCCAGCAGGCTCGCTTCATTCAACTCCTTGGGTAACTGGACTAAGGCGACAAACTGCAATGTGCCGGACGAGATGATGTAGGGGTTGGGGGAGACGTTCAGATCGACAATCTTCAGTTCCGGTTCAGGGCGTGGGGCTCGCTGGGGTTTCGATTTTGCCGAGGCGGCAAGCGGGGTCCAGAGCAGTAGGCAGACAAAGAGCAGCACCCAAGCAACCCGACCGATCCACGATGCGAATTTCTCTGAGGAGGGCGTAAGCAAAGACCGACAGATCGTCATAGGGGATATGCCATCACCAGGCTGTTGTGACAAAACGCCCAGTCGATGGGCGGGTTCAGTGGGGATAACACAGCGTCGGTAGGCTGTCAACGTATTCGAGCGAGAGGGGCGAGAAAGGCGAGACTAGCGCGACTCGAGAAACGTGTAAGACCTGTCCTTGCCAGTCTCGCCCGTCCCGCTTGATCCAGATTGCCGTTCGTGCGCGGCTTGGGTAAGATGAGCGCGGTCTAGGGAAAGGACACACGTGGGCGCGCATCTCCATTTTGATTGTTATTCAGGCATTAGCGGCGACATGATTCTCGGCGCGCTCGTGGATGTAGGGGCGCCGTTTTCCGACTTGGTGAGCGGACTGAAGAGACTCCGGCTTTCAGGGTTCTCGCTGCGGAAGCGGCGGGTACGTCGAGGAGCGATCCATGCCACGAAAGTGGACGTCACGATCACGTCAGGATTGCACAAACCGCTGCCGGTTCACCAGATCCATTCTATCCTCTCTGCGAGCCGGCTCTCGGACAAGATCAAGCAACAAACCCGATCAGTGTTTGATCGACTGGCGGAAGCGGAAGCGCAGGCTCACCGCATGGCCAAGGCTCACGTCCATTTCCATGAAGTGGGAGTCCTGGATTCGTTTGTCGACATCGTCGGAGGATTGATTTGCTGCGATCTGCTGGGCGTGTCCCGTGTGACGGCCTCCCCTGTCAATGTTGGTGCGGGGACGTTGCAATCCGATCATGGAATTCTTCCGGTACCTGGACCGGCGGTCGCCATTCTGGCGAAAGGAATTCCGATCTATAGTGCAGGACCTTCCCGAGAGCTCACCACGCCGACTGGCGTTGCGCTATTGCGTACGCTGACATCGGAATTCGGTTCCCTGCCGATGGTGACGCCGACGGCTGTCGGCTATGGAGCGGGTGATACCGATTCCGACGGCTGGCCCAACGCTTTGCGAGTGTTTCTCGCGAGACCGGTATCCCGTGGAGTGCGCGAACGGGATACCGTGCTGCAGCTCGAAACGAACCTCGACGACGTAAACCCGCAAACGTATGAATATGTGATGGAGCAGCTATTCGCCCAGGGGGCGCTCGATGTCACGCTGGCTCCGGTCATCATGAAACGTGGGCGACCCGGAATCGTGCTGACTTGCCTGGGGGCCCCGGCGCAGCTGGATCGAATCCTCGACGTCTTGTTTAAAGAAACGACGGCACTGGGGGTTCGGATTCGTGAAGTGACGAGGCAGATTCTTCCTCGACGCACTATCTCTGTCAAGGTACGCGGGGGAATCGTTCGGATGAAGATCGCTGATGTCAATGAAACGATGGCGAAGGCGGCTCCGGAATATTTGGATTGCAAGCGGATAGCGGAACGAACGGGACGTCCTGTAAAGGAGGTGCTCCAAGACGCAGTCCGTGCCTATGCCGAACAGCAGGTGGTTCGATCGACGGGCCGGGGATGACGGTCCTAGTCTATACCTTCCTGTTCCTCATATCCGTCGCGGTGACACTGGGAGCCTGCGCGCTCTTCACCAATGCCATCGAGTGGGTAGGCAAGCGGTTCAATTTATCCGAAGGCGCGGTCGGCGGCGTGTTGGCTGCCATCGGCACCACGCTTCCTGAAACGTCGATTCCCATCGTTGCCATCTTCTTCGGGGCCAGCCGTGCGGAAGTGGAGGTGGGGTTGGGCGCGATCCTCGGCGCCCCTTTCATGCTCACCACTCTGGTGATCCCCATCTTGGCCATCCTGTTGGTGATCTATGCCGGATTGGGAAAGCGAGCCGCCGACTTCCGATTGAACTATCGTGATGTGTCGGCCGATCTCTCCTTCTTTCTGATGGCCTACGGTGTCTCGTTAGCCTGTGCATTCGTCTCGTCTCGATCGATCCACGTCATAGCTGCAGTGGGGCTTCTGTGCCTGTACTTCTATTATGTGAAGCTGAAATTCAGTGAGTCGAGTGAGGGGGAAGAGGGTGAGAGCGGGGTTGAGCCGTTGTTGTTCGCCAGGAAGGCGGCAACCCCATCGTTCGGACTTATCGGTCTTCAAGGAGCCCTCGGCTTAGCCGGGCTCGCGCTCGGGGCGCATCTCTTTGTCCTTGCCGCGGAAACGATTGCAGGAGTCTTGTCGGTTTCTCCGCTAATTCTGGCACTTCTCGTGGCGCCTCTGGCGACCGAGTTGCCCGAGATGTCGAACAGTTTCCTCTGGCTCTATCGAAAGAAAGATCGTTTGGCGGTGGGAAACGTCACCGGCGCGATAGTCTTTCAGGGAACAATTCCGGTCTCTATTGGGCTTTTGGGCACGGACTGGACGTTGGCACCGACGGCATTGATTACTATGGTGCTTGCAGTAACCGCGGGTGCCTTCTTGTTGGCGCAGGCTGTGTGGGGGACTCTCTGGCGACCCTGGTTGCTGAGCGCGAGCGCCATCCTTTATATAGGGTATGTGGTGTATCTGTATGGGTGGTGAGCGGCTGAAGACGTCTATTTGGTTTCTTTGGTTTGTTTCGTTTATTTAGTTTAAACGGAGAGGAGGTTCATGAAAACCCAACCAAACAAACCAAATGGACCAAACAAACCCCTTCTGGGCATCACCATGGGAGACCCGGCTGGGATCGGCCCTGAGGTGATTGCGAAGGCTTTGGCGGGAAGGGCATTACGAAGCCTGTGTCGTCCGATTGTTATCGGATCGTTTCCGGTTATGCAGCAGGCGGTCAAGAGTCTAAAACTCAAGATGAACGTGATTCGCGTGGAGGGTCACGAAACTACTCCTCCACGATCGAATCATCTCGCCGTCCTGGACCCGCTCGATCATCCTCTCGGACGGTTCGTGCGTGGGGTTGCAGCGTCGGAAACCGGAGCGGCGTCCGTGGTGTTCATCAAAAAAGCCGTGGATCTCGCGCGGCTCGGCTGCATCGATGGAATCGTGACCGCGCCGATCAACAAAGAGGCCATCAACATGGCCGGCTGTCACTATCCAGGCCATACGGAACTGCTGGCGGATCTGACTCAGGCGAAAGAGTCCGGTATGATGATCGTGGGCGGGCCACTGCGTGTCATGTTTGCCACGACCCACGTCGCGATTAAAGATTTGTCGTCGCTCCTCACTCAGGCCAAGATCGAAAAAGCCATCAGACTGGCTCATCTGGCGTTGAAGGACTTATTCGGAATTAAGAAGCCGAGAATCGGTGTCGCTGCGTTGAATCCTCATGCCGGAGAACATGGGTTATTCGGGGACGAAGAGGAGCGGACCATTCTCCCGGCAGCGCGCGCGGCTCAGGCCCAGGGCATTCGCGCCAGCGATCCTTTGCCCGCTGATACGCTGTTCGGCAAGACGGCGAGAGGTGATTTCGATGGTGTTGTGGCCCTGTATCATGATCAAGGGTTAATACCCTTAAAGCTTGTCGCGTTCGGTGCCTGTGTGAACTTGACGGTAGGGCTTCCGATTATTCGCACCTCGGTCGATCATGGAACGGGGTTCGATATTGTAGGAAGGGGCATTGCAGACTCGGGCAGTCTGGTCGAGGCGATCACACTGGCGGCCAAGCTGGCTGGGAGACGATGAGAAGGTTTGTCTGGTCTATCTGGTTTGTTTGGTTGAATGAAATTCCAACGAGACTAACTAAATAAACCAGACAAACGAGATAAACCAAATAGACCAGAGCAACGGGAATTCAGCGATGACCAACCAATCGGACACGGCGTGCGCCATGCTTCAGACCCAGCTCAAGGAACTGGACGCAATTTTCCAAGAGACCATGGAGACACTAAATACTGTTGCCGGAGTCGAACGAGTAGCCAAATGGAAGCGTAGGACGGTCACCCTCATCAATCAGTTCATGGGGGAAAAAGAAGCGCAGAGGTTTGCGGCCTTGCAGCCGGGCCCTTCATTTACGAACGATCTGACGGAAGAGTTTACCGATCTTGTCGATTACTTCCGAACTCCGTTGGCCGACCTGGCGAAGCGATCGGCGCATGCAACTCCTTGTTCTTCCGATGGGAATTGACGGTGTCGGCCCCTAAACTCCCTCCTCCGATCAAACGCCTCGGCCAACATTTTCTGATCGATGCCAACATCGTGCGGAAGATCGTGGCTGTCGCAGAATTGGAGCCCGTCGACCACGTACTGGAAATCGGTCCCGGTCGCGGCATCCTGACAGAGGCATTGTGCCGCGCCGCCGGTCGTGTGACGGCTGTCGAAGTGGATTCTCGGCTCCATGCGTATCTCGAAAGCAGGAGGGCGGAGCTTCCGAATGTAGAGCTAGTCTGTGAAGATGCGTTGAGCTATCCGGTCGAGAGCCTTCCGGTAGGGACGGTCGTGGTGGCGAATCTGCCCTACTACATATCGACTCCGTTGCTTTTTAAATTACTCGACCAGCGTGGCAGGTTTCCCCGGATGGTTCTCATGCTTCAGGAGGAAGTGGCCGATCGATTGGTGGCAAAACCTGGCGGGTCCGACTACGGAGTCCTGTCCGTCATGGCGCAGTACGCGGCTGAGATTACTAAATCGTTTCGTGTCTCGGCCCGGTGTTTTCGCCCCAGCCCTGACATTGCCTCGGCGGTCATGCTGCTGCGCACGAATGAGCGAACGAGGCTCAACCCCGGGGAAGAAGTCGTCCTCCGCAGGCTCGTAAAGGCGGCCTTTGCGCATCGGCGAAAAACGTTGACCAATTCTCTGCGCGACGAAGGGTATGAACTTCCTTCCATTACCGGAACACTACAACGATTGGACATTGCTCCGACCCGCCGGGCGGAGACGTTGTCTGTTGAAGAATTTATCCTGCTCGCGCATGCTATTGGTTGATGAGGTGCATGTGTATGCTGTGGCGCGCGTCCATGCTACTTCGCTTTTCCCTCAGCGCTCCAAGGAGGTGGTCTGGATTGTCCCCCACTGCGGCCGTCGAACGAGCACATTCTGATCGTGCGCGTTCCGGGAGCAAGGGAGATGATCCAGACTACCTCAGCTTCTCTCGTTTGAAATGATCGATTTCCTATGCTAGCATCGCGATCATGGCTGTCACCACTTCGGCCAAGCGGGGTGAGGCGCGCGGTGCCGCTTCCCCGTCTTCACACATCAAACGAGAAGTGATCGGAGTCGTTCTGATCGCGTTGGCGCTCTTGACGCTTCTCAGCCTGGTGTCATTCGTCCCGGGGGAGATCAAGTCCCTGGCTGCTGCAACGCCTCAGCCGAGAAACCTCATCGGATCGGTCGGCGCATTCTTCGCGTCGGCCCTATTCTGGTCGATCGGCGGAGCCGCCTATGTGTTTCCAATTCTCCTCGGGCTTCTTGGTGCGCGCTGTTTCACTCAGAGCGACTTGTCGATCCGTTTACGAAATGCCGGCGCCTCGCTGGCGGCATTGCTGTTTCTCAGCGGCCTTTTCCATCTCGAAATCGCGGCGGTGCCGACCGTCTCCAGCGGTTTTATTAACCGAGGGATGGCGGGAGGGTTCTTCGGACAAGCCCTGGCTGAGGGTTTACGGGCTTATTTTGCGAGTACGGGCGCCCACATTCTGATCCTAGCGGGGCTGTTGGTTTCGCTCCTCTTCACGGCGCCCTTCTCCCTGTCGGAAATTGTCCGGCGGCTTCCCGGTTTAGGCGATCGTATGTTCAGCCGCGCGCGCGCGTTGATGCCGGATGAGGCTGCGGGAGAAGATTTATCTGAGTCTCCGCGGAAAGCCAAACAAAAATCTTCCACAGCCATGCGTGCAGTCATTGAAGAGGCACTGCCCGAGTCGACTGCGGAACCGGAAGTGGATTGGCCGGTCATTCAGTCGGCACGACAACCGGCGCCCGAACCACCTGAACCGATCGAGTCAAAGCCGACCCAACAGGCTAGAGCCGCTCAGGCGAAAGCAGGAGAGTATGTGTTGCCGGACCCGGCCGTACTTTTGAGCGAGCCTTCCGGCCCGTTAGGACGCGTTACCGAGGAAGAAATCAAGGCGCAATCGGATGTGCTGACCCGGGCGCTGCTCAGTTTCGGCATTGCAGGAAAGGTGACGGAAGTTCGTCCCGGACCGGTCGTGACAATGTACGAGTTCGAACCTGCGCCGGGCACCAAGGTTGCGCGCATTGTGAACCTTGCAGACGACTTGGCCTTGGCGCTGAAGGCCATCAGCCTCCGGATTGTCGCGCCGATTCCAGGGAAGTCGGTGGTCGGGATCGAGGTGCCGAATCTCTATCGCGAGACGGTGTCGATGAAAGAAGTGGTGACGAGCGAGGCCTTTTCACGGGCCCGATCGAAGCTCAGCCTGGCTTTGGGGAAGGACATTTTCGGAGCCCCCATGATCGCCGATCTGAAAACAATGCCGCACTTGCTGGTGGCCGGCGCTACGGGGGCGGGGAAAAGCGTCAGTCTGAACACGATGCTCATGAGTCTGCTGTTTTCGGCGCGACCCGATGAGGTGAAACTGCTTCTGATCGACCCGAAGAGGCTCGAATTTCAAACGTATGACGGCATTCCGCACTTGTTACGACCGGTCATCACCGATCCCAAATCAGCGGCCCGAGGGCTCGGTTGGGTTGTGAGTGAAATGGAGCGGCGCTATAAGCTGCTTGCAGAGGCAGGGGTACGGAATATTGACACGTATAATCGAAAAGTCTCCGGAGGACAGGGTATACCGGAGATGGAAGCGACGCCCAAGTTGGATCAGCCGGAATTGCCGATGCAGTTTGTGACCGAAGAAGAGCGGCTGTCTGCCGGAGAGACAGCGCTTCAGGATGGCAGCCCCGGATCGTTCTCGCCGCCTCAGACTCCGCCGGAGCCGTTGCCGTATATTGTCGTCATGATCGATGAATTGGCGGATTTGATGATGGTGGCGCCGAAGGAGGTAGAAGATAAGATTGCGCGCCTGGCACAGATGGCCCGCGCATCGGGCATCCATCTTGTGCTGGCGACACAGCGTCCGTCTGTCGATGTCTTGACAGGCTTGATCAAGGCGAATTTCCCGGCTCGCATAGCCTTTCAAGTGTCGTCAAAGACCGATTCGCGTACCATTCTGGATGCAAATGGCGCGGAGGCGCTCCTTGGTCGAGGGGACATGCTTTATATGGCTTCGGGGACAGGGCGCGTGATGCGGCTTCACGGATCGTATGTGTCTGACGACGACGTTCGCCGGGTAGTCGAATTTGTGAAGGATCAAGCCGGCCCCGCCTACAATCAGGAGCTGCAGCTCGCGCTGAAGCAGGAGACAACGAGAGAGGAAGACTCGCTGGGCGAAGTATACGAACAGGCCAAAGAGCTGGTTCTGTCTACCGGGTCGGCTTCCGCATCGCTGATTCAGCGCCGGCTGCGGGTGGGCTACCCGCGAGCGGCTCGGATGATCGAGCAAATGGAGGCGGAGGGTCTCGTAGGCGCGGCTGGTCGCGATGGACGAAGAGAGGTTGTGGGACGACGGGGGCCGGTTGGAATAGGGGAGGGGGATGGAGCCTGATGATCTTCTGTGCTGGCGCAACGCGCGGCCTCAGAAGGAATGGGAGGGAGCGGCCAGGTGCCCTTCTTGCTCGCAGAACGTGCACGATAAGAATGTGCTCGTTCGATGCGCGCAGTAAAGGGCAGCCTTGGCCACTCCCCTCGCGATTGATATGGTGAAGAAACTGAACTGGACATGTGTTGTCGGGGGCGTGCTCGTGTGTGCGTTGAGCCTATTTCCATTGCCGATTCTTGCTGTCGCCGAAGAGTTCGATGAGAATGCCTTGACGGAAGTGCGGGAGGTGGTCAAGCAGCTGCAGGCACGGTATGAAAAAACGAAAGATCTTCAGGCAGACTTTACGCAAAAGACCACGATCGAGGGATTCGAGCGATCCATCACATCCTCGGGGAAGGTCTATATCAAGAAGCCCGGCCGATTACGGTGGAATTATCTCGACCCTTCGGTCGAAGACATCTATGTCAATCGTAATGATGTTAAAGTATACGTGCCCGAACATAAACAAGTACTGGTCGGAAAACTCACACAAATGGCCGCTTCCAAGGCCCCGTTGGAGTTGTTGCAAGGGGCAGCCAAGCTGGAGGAGTCGTTCGAGATTGAGCCGACGCCTGGGAAGGGGCGTGGCGTTGGAGGAATCCGGCTTCTCACTCTTCTCCCAAAATCGCATGAAGGCGAGGTCGGACGATCGTTGCAACGGGTCGTGTTGGAAGTGTTTCCCAAGACCTACTTCATTCGGACGATTTCTCTCTACGAAGTCAGCGGCAATGTCGCAAGTTTTGAATTCTCGTCGCTCCAGTCCAACATCGGCCTCAGCGACGCACTCTTCGAATTGAAATTACCTGCTGATGTGGAAGTGGTGAAGGCGCCGGTATTCAGTGCTCCGCAGTGAATGTGACCCAGCGATCCGTGAGAGGTGGAAGGTAAAACGTGGAAGGTTTCGGAGGAAGAGCATTCGACGGTCCTACGGTTCATCTGTTATATCTTTCTTTTCACAGTTCCTAAGAGGGACTTTTTCAGCATCCTGCCAGTGAGTGATTGAGGAAAAGGTAACGTTATGAGTCAGTCGATCGTCAGTTCCTTCGTTAACACAGTCGATGAAGCAGTCAAGCGGTTGGATCTCGATCGGGTCTCACATGAGTATTGGGATCAGAACGAATTTCTGTTTATTCCGCAGTTTCTTCCCCGGTCGGTGGTGGAGGAGCATCTCGTTCCTCAGGCGCAGGGAGTACGGGGCGAGGTGAATCGCAATTATGTTCCCACCCACAAGAAGGGTGGGAGTGTGAGCTACTACACAGTGATGGAGAAAGCCCAGCGTTTTCTCGATCTATATCGATCCGATACCTTCATCGAATTCTTGAGCCGTCTGGTGCGGGCCAAACTCATTCTCTGCCCAGACAGCGACCCCCATTCCTGTGCGCTCTACTACTATACGGAGCCGGGAGACCACATCGGGTTTCATTATGACAGGTCCTTCTACAAGGGGGCCCGCTATACCATTCTAATGGGGCTTGTCGCGCGATCTACGCAATGCAAGCTCGTATGCGAGTTGTTCAAGGATGATCCTGTGAAATCCTCCCGGCGTCTGGAACTGATCACACAACCGGGCGATCTCGTCATCTTCAACGGAAGTAAGCTTTGGCATGCGGTAACTCCACTCGGTGAGGGAGAAGAAAGAATATCGTTAACGATGGAATACATCACCAATTCTGACATGGGAGCTTTCAAGCGGCTGTATTCCAATCTCAAAGATTCCGTTGCCTACTTTGGCATCCGCACATTGCTCAAACAAATCATCACGCATTCCAATCGACATCGCTCCTAGCCCGACTTGTTCGTCTGGTCTGTTCGGTCCGTTTCCACTGGTTGGTTTGTCTTGTTTAGTTGGTTGAACCAGACTCTCGGGATAAACCGGATAACCGAGGTCGACACAACAAACCGGATGAGCCAAAAAGAGCTGAGGGTATAAGCCTCGTTGATTTCATGGATACTGCCGTCTATAGTTTGCCAATCTAGAAGCTGAAGAGAACCATTTCAATACCGCAGTCCGTCGGTGGTCTGCATGCCTGGAATGGGTGTGAGGCAGGTGAGATGAGTCGAGGGGCGAAACGAGCAAAATGAGAAAAGGTTCGAGGTCAGAAGCCGGAGGGTTTCTGAGCCTGAAATTGAGAACGTCAATTCGCGCCCTTCTCGCCTGTCTCGCACTTCACGCCCCGCTTTCGGTTCTGGCGGCGGAGCAGCCGGATGCCGCGCAGCGCCACTACGAGCGAGGCGCCGCACTGCTGCGAAAAGGCGATCTTACTGGCGCTGCCGAGGCTGCCAGGAAAGCTATCGAGCTAAATCCCTCCTCAGCTGAAGCACGCCATTTACTGGGCGCGATCTATTTCAAAGGGAAGAAGCCGACTCAGGCTGTCGAAGCCTTCACCTACGCGCTCAAGTTGAAGCCGGCCTACCCCGATGCTTTGAACGACCTGGCTGAGGTGTATCGAATCCAAGGAAAATCAGCCGAAGCGGAGCAGGCGCTCAAGCGGGCAATCGAAGCCGATCCGCGCCATGCGGATTCATATTTCGATCTGGCCAGACTGTATGAGCAACGGCGTGATGCCGCCGCGGCTACTCATACCTATCAAACTTTGCTGGAAGCCTATCCGAACCACGGGGAGGCTCTATACAGTCTCGCATTGCTGTATGAGGCACAGGGAGATAGTCGTGGGGCGCGGGAAACGGTTGGCCGGCTACTCAAGCTCGATCCCAAAAATGCCGATGCCTGTTACCTCGCCGGGCGAATGGCAGAAAAAGACAACGCTCTCGTAGAAGCTGCCAATTCATACAGACAGGCCATCGCGGCAAAGCCCTCGTTCGTGGACGCGCATTATAATCTGGCGTTTATCTATCGGAGCCAAGGACAGCCTGCGGAGGCGGAGAGGGAATTTCTCGAGGTCTTGCGATACCGTCCTGAATACGCCGAAGCGCACATGAACCTGGGCGTGATCTACACCGACCTGAACAGGCTTGAAGAGGCTGAGCGGTCCTACAAGCGGGCTATCACGCTGAAACCGGACTATGCGGAAGCGCACTACAACTTGGGCGTCTTCTATGAGTTGCACCGAAAGGACTTACCGAGAGCGCTCGCTCAATATCACAGGTATCTGGATCTCGGTGGACGAGACGACCGCGTCGAAAGAATCGTCGGGTCTGGAGGTCAATGACGAGCGCGCGAACAGGACGAAGAGGTGAGATGTCTTGGTCGATATCGCTATGGGGATGACCTGAAGGCCTAGAAGTCCAAAGGATGCCGAGGCGCGCGCGAGAGCGGGATGCTCAAAAAGGCTGTCCAGCAAGGCCGCAGCGAGTGAAGATCTGAGGCGTACCCTTGGTGTACGTTGAGAATCTGAACGATGCGAGAACGACGCTGGCGGACTTTTTCAGCATCCCGCTCACCAATACGGCCAAGGTCGCCAATACGGGCTCCAATAAGGTCCCCAATAGGGGCCCGGCCCCATATAGTAGTAGGGGCGAATACGGGGAGCTGCGTCTTCCGATACAGGCCACACTTGCACTCGTTTGATGTTGATGACGGGGTAAGTATAGTCCGTTTCATCTAATGGCAGGGTCACCGAGCCAGCTATCTCGCCGGTCACGGTGATTCTGGTTCCCGGTGGAAGGGTCGCAGGATCGAGGAATTCTTGCTGCAGTGCAATGAAGCGGCCTTGGGATTGGGTCAAGTCGTATCCGGGACGCGTCGATTGATCGAGCGGCAACTGTAAGACCTCGATCCTCGTACTGTCTTTCTGTCGTCGGGCTGTCAATACTTTACCGCCAAAGACCGCCGATTGACCTCTGAAGGAATCCGGCGTTGCCTTGACTTGAAGGAAGGTGAGCGCTTGTCCCTTCTCCGCGTCTTGCGTCGAGGCGCAGCCTGCGAGCGCGACGAGCAAGCTCAGGGTTGCGAACAAAACGAGTGATAGCATGGCCGTAGTTTAACACAACGAGTAAGGAGTAAGTTCATAGCACATTGGATATAATGGGCATCAGTGTGGAACAGCCCCACATAGCTCAGGGACACTTCTGCTACAAACGCGATCCCTGACTCTAGCGAGACGGGCGAGCCTGGCGGGAAAAACGCGACAGGCATAGACAGGGCTCACACGTCACGCAAGTCGCGCTCTTCACGCTTGTCGCGCGTCACTCTGCTGTTTCGCAACGAACCGTCGTGAATAATGTGGGGTAAGAAAGGAGTCGATTATGGTGATTCGACCTTGTGCGGGATGGGCTTTGGCGGTCTGTACGGTTGTGTGGTGCATCGTCGTCTTATGGGTTTGGCCAGCCCCCGCCGTCCCGCTCAATTTGAACGGGAAGTTCGAGCTCCTGACAGATGAGGTGTCCACACATACTCCCGGAAAAGTGAAATTGATTGAGTTCGCTGACTTCTACTGCCCGCATTGTCACCTATTCGAGGAGACAGGGTTGCCGCTGCTTGTGAAGGAGTTCGGTAACAAGTTGGAGATCACGATGGTCGGGTTCCCTGTCATTCGTGGAAAGCTCCCGACAGCATTCGATATGTACGAGCAGGCTAAGATGATGGGTAAAGGAAATGAAATGCGGAAGGTCCTGTTTCGAACAATCCACAAAGACAAAATTGATGGAGTTTTGGATCGTTCGATTCGAGCACTGTTGATCAAAGAAGTCGGTTTGGACGTGGCGGCATTCGAGGCCGGCATGGAAAGCGGAAAGCCGGCCAAGGCCGTTGAAGACGGCCGACGATGGGGAGAGCGAATTAAGGTGTCATCCACTCCGTCAATCTTGTTGGATGGCAATATCAAAGTCGATGGTGCCAACATGACTCCTGATAATGTCATCGCGGTTATTCGGAGCATTCTTGAGAATGACACGAAGAAGTGAGATGGAAAGTGCTGAGTGCTGAGTGTTGAGTTAAGGTGAGCCCAATAACTCAGTACCCAGAACTTTCAACTCAAAATTCTTTCTGAGGAACGATGGCGATCGATCCCATCTGCGGAATGACAGTCGATCCGGCTACGGCAGCCGGAAGTTACGATCATCGAGGCCGACAGTACTACTTTTGCAGCATGTCCTGTCTGGAACGATTCAAGGCCGATCCGGAGCGGGCATTGCAGCCGAAGGCAGTAACGCCTTCCAAGCCTACTACCAGAAAATCCCTTCCGATGATGCAGCCCGCCACGGCCGCACCGGGTACTGTGGCCGTCGACCCCGTGTGCGGGATGGCAGTGCAGCAAGCTTCCGCAGCAGGCTCCTATGAGTATCGCGGTAAAACATACTACTTCTGTGCGACGAGTTGCCTCGCCAAGTTTCGAGCAGACCCGGTTTATTATCTGACTCCTCCTGAGCAGCGTACTCCTGGCGTCATGCCGGTTCTGTCCGGTGGAGTTGTCGAGTACATCTGTCCGATGGACCCGGAGGTACTTGAGACCCAGCCGGGAGCCTGCCGGATTTGCGGGATGGCTCTGGAACCTAGAATCGTTTCGCTTGAGGATGAACGGACTCCCGAGCTCGAAGACATGACCAGGCGATTCTGGATTTGTCTCGGCCCTTCCCTTCTGATCATGCTCCTGACAATGGCCGATATGATTCCCGGCTTGTCAGTTCCGCAAGCCTTTACCGGTTCGGCAAAGAATTGGGTGCAATTGCTGCTGGCGACGCCGGTGGTCTTGTGGGGCGGATGGCCGTTTTTTCAGAGAGGATGGATTTCGGTGGTGAACCGGGCTCCCAACATGTTCACACTCATCGCCATCGGAACGGGAGCGGCGTATGGCTACAGCACTGTTGCCACTGTCGTGCCGACGCTGCTACCCGGTTCATTCCGATTGCATGATGGTTCGATCGCGGTCTACTTCGAGGCCGCATCTGTCATTACGGTGCTTGTTCTTCTCGGTCAGGTCCTTGAACTGAAGGCCCGGAGCCAGACGAGTTCCGCGATTCGTTCGTTGCTCCGGCTTGCGCCCAAAACGGCCAGGCTGATCAGGCCGGACGGACAGGAAGAAGATGTGCCGCTCGAGCATGTTCAAGTGGGGCATCGATTGCGCGTCAGGCCGGGAGAGCGGGTGCCTGTCGATGGGATGGTTCAGGAAGGCACAAGTGCTGTGGATGAATCCATGATCACGGGTGAATCGATCCCGGTCGAGAAAACAGTCGGGGCGCGGGTGACCGGAGGAACTATGAACGGGACGGGGGGGATGGTGATGATCGCAGAGCGAGTCGGGCGAGACACAATGCTTGCCCGGATTGTGCAGATGGTCAGTGAGGCGCAACGGAGCAGGGCGCCGATCCAGCGGCTTGCAGATGTGACTGCCGCGTATTTTGTTCCGCTCGTTGTGGTTGCCGCGCTGATCACGGCGGTAGCCTGGGCGGTCTGGGGCCCGGAGCCGAAGTTGGCTTATGCACTGGTCAACGCCGTGGCGGTTCTTATTATTGCCTGTCCCTGTGCGTTGGGGCTGGCGACACCGATGTCTATCATGGTGGGGACCGGTCGCGGGGCAACGGTCGGTGTTTTGGTGAAAAAAGCTGAAGCGTTGGAGGTATTCGGCAGAGTAGATACGCTCGTGATTGATAAGACCGGAACTCTGACGGAAGGCAAACCGAAACTGCTGTCGATGCTGGTTGTGCCACCTTGGTCCGATGTCGACCTGTTACGCTTCGCGGCGAGTCTTGAACGGAGCAGCGAACATCCGCTGGCTGCGGCGGTGGTCGAAGGAGCAAGAACCCGAGAGATTGTATGCACCCAGGCTGAACAGTTCCGCTCAGTGACGGGGAAGGGTGTGACAGGGTCGGTCGCCGGCCATCGTGTCTCTATCGGGACAGCTGCGTTCTTGCGGGACGACGTCGGCGTATCCGGTCAGAGCCTCACGGAGTTGGACAAGGAAGCGGCCTCGCTTCGTCGGGGAGGGCAGACCATCCTCTTTGTCGCCATCGACGAACTGGCTGCCGGCATACTTGGCGTGGCAGATCCGATTAAAGCCTCCACTCGTGATGCGGTGGACGCTCTCAAGGCTGAAGGTATTCGCCTCGTCATGGTAACAGGAGATCACCGCGATACGGCCGAAGCGGTTGCTCGGCAACTTGGCATTGAGGAGGTCATGGCCGAAGTGTTGCCAGACAAGAAGGGCCAGATCGTTGCCGGCCTCAAATCGCAAGGGCGTGTAGTCGCAATGGCCGGAGACGGCGTCAATGACGCTCCGGCCCTTGCATTTGCCGACGTCGGGATTGCCATGGGAACCGGTGCGGATACGGCTATTGAGAGCGCGGGGATTACACTGGTGAAAGGCGATTTACGCGGCCTAGCTCGTGCGCGGAGGCTGAGTCAAGCCACAATGCGGAACATTCGGCAAAATCTATTCTTCGCCTTTCTCTATAACGTGATTGGAGTGCCTATCGCAGCCGGTGTGCTCTATCCGGTCTGGGGGATGCTATTGAGCCCCATGATCGCCAGTGCCGCCATGACCTTCAGCTCCGTATCCGTCATCTCTAACGCCCTTCGCCTGCGTCATGTGGAATTGTAAGTGCGCCGCTGGCGCGCGCATGCTAGGCTAACCCCTGGTTCATGGTTTGTTTCGTTTAGTTTGGTTGATTTGGTTTATCTGGTTAATTCTCTTCAACCAAAATACCACGTAGACCAAACAAACGATAGAACGGACTCTTTATGCTGTTTCGACCCAACATTGTATTGCTAGTCGTGATCGGATTCTGTGTGTGGGGTTCGATCGTTGAGAGCGCAGCTCTCACAGAGAATCGCGCGATTCCTGTGACCGGGGGGAGCGAACTCCAGGCGCAGATTAAAACGACAGCGGCCAAAGTGATCCCCGCTGTCGTCAGCATTGCCTCCACGGTGATGGTTCGAGATCAAGCATTCAGCGACGAAGCCCTGCCGTTCGGATTGTTCAAGGATGCCCCCTCGCGACGGCAATATGGTCAGGGCTCCGGAGTCATCGTGTCGTCCGATGGCTACATCATAACGAACAACCATGTCATAGCTGATGCGGTCGATGTCGAAGTGATTCTCGCAGATCGGCGGCAGTACAAAGGACGAGTGGTGGCCACCGATCCGAAGACAGATGTGGCCGTCGTGAAAATTCACGCGACCAATCTTCCGACGGTAATGTGGGGAGATTCGAGCACGCTCGCTGTCGGCGAATTTGTGCTCGCAATCGGAAACCCACTTGGTTTGAGCCGTAGTGTGACGTTCGGCATCGTCAGCGCCGTGGGTCGCGCCGATGTCGGTGTCGCCGACTTTGAGGATTTCATTCAAACCGATGCCCCGATCAATCCGGGCAACTCCGGCGGGGCCTTGGTAACCCTCAATGGTGAATTGGTCGGGATCAATACCGCCATCGCAAGTCCCACGGGCGGGAGCGTCGGCGTGGGTTTTGCCATTCCAAGCAATATGGCTCGGGCCGCCATGCAGAGTTTGCTCAAGACCGGTCATGTTGTCCGTGGGTTCCTCGGTGCCTCGACACAAGATGTCACACCCCTACTGGGCAAGATTTTTCGCCTCCCCGATGTGAAGGGTGCTATCGTAACCGATGTGCAAGCAAAAGGGTCGGCCGAGAAAGCCGGACTAAAGCGCGGCGATGTGGTCGTACGGTTCGACGGACGGGACGTAATGGACAGCGGGCATCTTCGAAACCTTGTGGCTGCGTCCGCGATCGGTAGTAAGCACCGGCTGGATCTCATGCGAGAGGGTAAACCATATCAGACCGAGATGGTTGTGCAGGAGGCGCCGCGTGAACGGACCAAGAAGAATCAGGCCTCCTCAGCTTCAGCGGCGACGGCTCATCCCCTGGCCGGCGTCGTGTTCGATGATGTGACCCCGCCGTTGGCCAGGCAGATGGATTTGGCTGTGACCAGTGGGGTGGTGGTGACCGACATTGAAGAAGGCAGTCTGGCCGAATCCTCCGGCCTCCAGCCGGGCGACGTAGTGCTGGAACTCAATCGTCAGCCTATCCCCAACTTCGATGTGTTTCAGCGACTGGCCGATCCGATTAAACCATCCGATCTGGCGCTCCTGCTGGTCAATCGGCAGGGGAATGTCATCTATATCCCTGTGAAGGGCGACTAGCAAATAGAGACGCAGAGTGCACGGGACGGCTCGCGTGCTTGCGCAATCCGAGACACCCCGCGCCCCTGCCAGTGGGAAGGGCGCGAACGGAGCGTCACTCTCGGAAGATGCTCGTTGGACACATCTAACGAGGACAAACCAGGGTTGACGGCCTCGCCTTGCCTCGCATAGTTCTGGAATATACACCCTCTTCACTGCATTGAGGCCATCGGCTTCTCGACGATGTCGCTCTTCATCGGACCCAGCGCGCCGAGCAGTTCGTTCTTCTCGCGCTCCGGGACCTTGAACGTGTTGAGTGTGGCGATCAGATCTCCCACCAACGCATCAAAGTCGCTGCTGCTGACGCCCATGCCTGCCTGAGTAGCCTTCATACTGCGACCGGTGTAGGTGCAGGGACCGCCCGAGATCTGACAGATCTGTTCCACTAACAGCATCTTCAACCGGGGAATATTGGTATTGGCGAATTTTCCGTTGATGCGATTGTCAGCGGCGACGCGCCCCCCGAAATCATCCACGACAGCGGTGATCGTCGGCTTGCCGCCTAAGCGATCGTAGAGCGGTTTGTCCGCCATGGCTGTCGATTTTGGCATCTCGGAACCGGATGTCGATTCCATCCTGTTGCAGACAGTGACACTGAGCATTAATCCGGCAATGATGAGGTATGCGCGACCGTCCTCTTCATGGTTCTTGCCTCCAAAAATGAAATGGCTAATCCCTCTGTCTTGTTAGCACCTGTTGGCGCCTTTTTCTACCATACGAGCCTCCATTCGATATGGATGTATCTGGTGCGAACATTTCTTCACCGGCGCTTCTGGCCGATGCTGCTTTGGAGTCGATAAATCCCGATTGCTCCCACACGTTCAGTGTGCTATGAATAAGAAAATCGTGCTACCAAGAGGCTGCCATGAAAAAACTTATTCGATTCGGTGTGTCGTTGGACCATCACCTGCTCGATGCGTTCGATCTGCACATCAAAAAACGCAAGTATACAAACCGCTCTGAGGCGTTAAGGGATCTGATCCGTGACAATCTGGTCGGACAGGAGTGGAATGACGACAAAGAAACGGTCGGAACGATCACATTCGTGTACGACCATCATGTGCGCGATCTGACGGGCAAACTGACCGATATTCAACATGACTATCATGGACAGATTCTCTCGGGCATGCATGTCCATCTCGACCATGACCACTGTCTCGAAGTCTTGGTGGTAAAAGGGAAAGGGTCTGAGATCCGGAAGGTGGCGGATGCTCTGGTGTCGGTCAAGGGCGTGAAGCACGGCAAGCTTACAATGACGACGACCGGTAAGGGCTTGGGGTAAGGCCATGCGTGTGTGCGTTATCGATGGGCACGGGGGAGGCCTTGAGTCCCGGCTGGTTGCGGGGCTCTAGTTGGAACTTGGCCCGACACATAACGTTGTGGCATTGGGAACGAACACCGTGGCGGCAACTGGAATGAAACGGGCGGGCGCGATGCTCGGCGAAGTGACTCCTGAGATTGTTCACGCCATTCTCGGCGCACGGGCCACGAAGGTCCTGCTGCCGCTCAATCGGGCTCGTGTGGAAATTGTGGGATCCAGGGCATATCCACTGGAAGCGTTGATTACGCAGTCCCTGTTGCGAGTCCGTTCCTTGGTCAGCTCGATCCGCCCCGTCTGGAAGGAGTATTCCAGAACATAGTCGTCGTCAGGCCACGAGGGTCTGCGCCAGTCAGTGAGTTGACTGTCGAAAGGTCGTCGTGGGCGTCTCATCCGCCCATGCACTTGACTGTGAAGGGATGTGAAGATGCGACGCGTGCCGATATTTCTGGCAGCCATGGCTGTGCTGTCGATCCTTGTTGAGTCCGTACGAGCCCATGACCCGGATCAGGATATCGTCAGAGTTCCTGAAGTCCCAGTCATCGGCGAAAGACAGGTTGCCGCATCTTCACAGCAGTTCATCCCGGACAACGAACTTCTTCTCCAGCCACAAGGACGGCCGGCGGATGTGTTGCGCCTGATTCCCGGCTTTCTTGCCGTCGAACATTCCGGCGGGGCAGGGAAAGCCGATCAATATTTTCTGCGCGGCTTCGATGCCGATCACGGTACAGATGTCGCGTTCTTCACAGACGGGATGCCGATCAATCTTCGAAGTCATGCGCATGGACAAGGCTACACCGACCTCAATTTTATTATTCCAGAAACGATCGAAGGACTGGATGTGTACAAAGGAGCCTATCTTCCCGAGCATGGCGACTTTGCCACGGCCGGAGCGGTGAATTTTAGGACCCGGCAGGTGGTTAAAGAAGGATTTGTCCAGGCGGCCGGCGGTCAGTTTGACACGCAACGGTATCTGCTCATGTTCTCGCCAACAAAAGATAGAGTTCGAACTTTGTTCGCTGCTGAAGGCTATTACACGAATGGGCCATTTGACAATGACAACCGGTACCCCCGGGTCAATCTGCTCGGCAAAATGACGACTAGCTTCACCGGACGGGACGAAGTAAGTCTGACCGGCACATTTCAGTACTCCAAATGGAATGGCTCCGGAGAGATTCCACAACGCGCTGTCGATAATGGCATGATCAGTCGATTCGGCGCGATCGATCCTTCTGAGGGAGGCAATACGCTGCGCAGCACGGCGCGGTTCAACTACCATTACGACACCACTTCAGGCGGGCTGTTCTTCGCCAATGCGTATGGGCAGTACTACCGGCTCGATCTGTTCACGAATTTTACGTTCTTCCTCAACGATCCCATCAATGGCGACGGTATCCAACAGGCCGATCGCCGCGTGATGTACGGGGGGGATATCGGATACAAACAACGAGGCGAGGTGTTTGGTGTGCCGAGTATCGGCACGATCGGGGTTCAAACCAGAGTCGATGATATCCATGCAAAACTCGGGACTCAAACGACAAGAACTCCGACCGGGACTGCCACGGACAGCGATATTCTCGAGGCTTCGTACGCGCCATTCGTGAAGGCGGAAGTGCAGCCGGCGTCGTGGATCCGGTTGGCCGGAGGTTTACGGAGCGAAACGTTCACTTTCGACGTGCGTAATCGTTGCACGACTTGTGCGGAACAACCGGCCGGTCAGAAAAGCTCCGGCCTCATCCTTCCCAAAATGAATCTGATCCTGGGTCCTTGGGCAGGGACCGAATTTTTCGTCAACTACGGCGAAGGATTTCACAGCAACGATGCCCGCTCGGCCGTAGTCATAGGATCCTCTCCGCTTTCACGGGCCCAGAGTTACGAGGTGGGGGTACGGTCTCAGCCCTTGGGTCCAGAGAGAGTCGAATTGATTGCTACCCTGTGGCGATTGGATCTAAAGTCTGAACTCGTGTTTGTCGGGGATGAGGGGACAACGGAAATTCGTGGCGCAACGAGACGAGAGGGGGTGGAATTGGCTGCGCGCGGACAAGTCTGGGGGCCGATTCATGTGAACGGCAGCATGACATGGACAAAGGCTGAGTTCCGCAACGGGGATGCCATTCCGCTGGCGCCGGAATGGACAGCGTACGGAGGTGTGCTTCTGGCCTGGCCTAAAGGATTGACCTCGCAACTACAAGCGACGTATCTCGGGGTGCGGCCCCTGATAGAGGACCGCAGCGTCAAATCTCCCTCCTGGGTTACCTTCGACCTGACGGAGCGGTATCAACTGCCGGTCAAGCTATCGCATGGGCGTTTGGAGGCGTTCTTATACATTCGGAATCTGTTCAACACGGAATGGGAACAAGCTATATTTGCATTTGAATCGCGAATGAGGAATGAGGTGGCGCCGATCAACGACATTCACTTCGTGCCGGGAAGCCCGCGTATGTTCATGGGCGGCATTGCATGGTACTTTTAACAGGCCGGCAGGGGTTCAGGAACCATTTGTCGGTACGACCCGTAGGGCGCTGCGCGCAAATGGTTCCTGACCCCATTTGCAGCCCGCAGCCTTAGTGAGGCCATATGAAGCCAATGCGAAGAGTGTTGCCACGCAGCTATTTCAATCGCCCGACGGTTATGGTGGCGCGATCGTTGGTTGGCAAGTATCTGGTGCGGAGGAACGGTGCAGGAACAATGGCAGGAAGAATCATCGAGGTGGAAGCGTATGTAGGGTCTCAGGACAAAGCGTGTCACGCATCGAAAGGGAGGACGAAACGGACCGAGGTGATGTTCGGGCACCCAGGCATCGCCTACGTCTACCTCATCTATGGCATGTACCATTGTCTGAATGTTGTAACGGAACGGAAGGAAGTTCCCTCGGCCATATTGATCAGGGCGATTGAAATCGATGGAGAGTTGATCGACGGACCGGGTCGGCTCTGCCGCGCGCTGCAGGTTGATCGCAGACTCAACTGTGCGGACCTCACAACCGGGGAATCACTCTGGTTCGAGGATCGAGGGGCATTAGCGGCGGGAGAAGGTGTGGGGGCTCATCCCCGAGTCGGTGTCGATTATGCGGGTGAATGGGCCAAGAAACCCTGGCGATTCAGATTGTGCCGAGTGACGCCTCCCAATCGGAGGAAGCTTGGTAAAAGAACAGGGAGGTGCGGATAAATCCGCACCTCCCTTCTTGTCTCCCGCTGAAAGGCTCGACTAGTCGATCTTCCGCTCGCCGCTGACCTTCGTGGCGGAGGTCACGGGCGGTGCGATCTTAATCTGAGGCCCCTGCACGGTCGGGAGCTGATTCGCTCCCTGGTCTTTGGTAATCCGATCATTGTCTGTCTTCATAAGATTTTGTTGAACGTGTTTATCGTCAGATGAGGCTGATTTCAGTAAGGAGGATTGACCATAGGCATTCGATTGGCCAGGGTCGTTCGCGGTGGCCTGTCCGTTCACCGGACTTCCGCTGTTCTTCATCGGGTAGCCTTCATGCTTGGGGAGAAGCGATGGATTCGCCGAAGCCATCGACAGAGCAAAGAGGACACCGGAGACAGTTGTAACAGTTCCGATTAAGAGCTTCATACATCTACTCCTTGTATGTAAGTATATAAATGGTAACAGGGAGCAATCTGTTCGTTTGGTGCAGGGTCGAATCTATTGGTGAGAATCATAGCCAGGAGGAGGGTATCTCTGTCAAGGGAGAAAGAAGGGAAGGGGCAAGGGCGAGAATAGCTTTCTTTGCTCCAGGAGCGCGTGCCCTCAGGAGGGCCTCGCTCGACGGGCGCAGTCAAAAGCTCCTCACGTCCTTGCTTGCCGAGCATTGAACTGGAGAAGAGAGCACGAAAGGATGCGCAGCGGGAGACCATCTAGTCCGCCCCCTCAAGGGAGAAGGGAGCGAGCACGATCGGAACGTGCTCGCTCGACGGCCGTACGAGACCAACATGGGTACCATTCCAAGAGAGGGAACACGAGCGAGCTTGGAGAGATCAATCGAATGGGCGACGGCTGTTCGATGCGCGCAGTAAAGGACGGTCTGGCTGCTCCCCCTTGGATGCAGAGTGAAGAAAATGAGAAAGGAGGAAGTCTGTCTGATTAGCCCAAGGAGCGTAGGGCGCCTGGAAATGATTGCATCTTGAGCAATCGGAAATCCGGTAGTCGATCAGGGTGCGGTATGAATACCATCTCGGCCACAGCCATTTCGCCACTTTCACTTGTCGCCATAATTTTCACATCATATGTGTTAACCGGAATACGGCTATGACTATCTTCGGGCAGCGAGGTTACGCTAAGGGATGAAGTTCCTTCAGGCCCTACAAAGAATTTGAAGACATCAACGAAGACGGCATCCATAAAGCGGGGATTTTTGGTTGGATGAACATTAAAATTTGTCGCCCCGCCTCGGTCACGACTCAGTTTGAGATGGCTGCCTATAGCATCAAAATCCTTCGGCTTCTTTTCCAAAGAAGTCAGCTTCACTTCTACGTTCCTCAGGGTGGAATCAGCACTGTTGACCAATGCAATACGATAGGTGTATAGCCGCCCGCTTGGGGGCGTCGGTTGTGAAGTATCTCTGTCTGGGTCCATCTGCACCCAGGGCTCTCCTTCACGAACGATAACTGACAATTTTCCGCTCCGTAAATTGGGCTGTCCATACAAGTACATCGCCCACACACAAAACCCGACTAACCCGATCCAAAATAACCATGTGTCTACGTCTTTGCTGGCCAGCCATGGCGGCACATCCTCAACGCCGAAATGTATGAGCCAGGCCCCCACATTTGAAATGGGTTGCCGAGGGGTTCCTGTCGAAAAGAATATGAGCAAACCGAAAACCAAACTCGGGATCGATTTGATAACCCATTTCCAGTGCACTCGCATGCCGCATTCTCCGGACTATTTCAAGAGTAGGCAATTTTGTTTGAGGGAGCAAGTCGGAGCGGAAGGAGAGGGGAGGACGGGACGGAGCTTGATGATCTTCTGTGCTCGCGCAACGCGCGATCGAGGAAGGATGGGAAGGATGGGAAGGGAGTGGCCAGGTACCCTTCTTGCTCGCAGAGGAGGGAATGGACAATCTGGTCATCCTCCTGCTCGCGGAACGCGCGCTCTCAGAAGGGCCTCGTTCCACGCGCGCAATTGAGGATCGATCAGGCCGCCCTACGAGGAAGGATACGAGCGAGCTTGGAGGGATCACTCAGCCCCCATCACTAAGGTAATACCAAGCGGGCTGAGTGGAGCATCTGTAACCTCGCTCGATGGGTGCAGTAGGATTAACACGGAGGCTCTGCGTCAAAGCGATACCAAGAGGCTTGAAACATCCTCAATCTACTTTCTCAACAATGCCTTGGCGTACTGACCCATTCCTGGTAGGGGAAATACACTCCTTTGTGAGAATGGTCTATGGCTATCTTGCTCGTCGATGACTCTTGGGATGATTGAGTGCTGATCGGACCTATCTGAAGTCTGCCGACTATTCAGTTGTCCCCACTCACTCGGCGAAAGAGGCCTTGCATTACTTGGGTGGGTTGATCGCAGGCGAGCCTTTGGCGACGATCGATTTAATCTTGCTTGATACCAAGATGCCAGGGTTCGATGGACTCGACGCCTGCATGCGGATCAAATCTATGAAGCAATTTGAATCGGTTCCGATTCTTATGATCCCGGCAGATACCATGGCCGGAACTATCCAATTGGCCTACAGGCAAGGCGCTGCAGACTATATACGGAAGCCAGTGGTCAAGGCGGAGCTTTTAGCCAAGGTTGCTATGGTGCTCAAACTCCAAGAAGGCACCGATCAGCGAGCGCAATCACAGGAGACAACGCTCCAGAAGTCGAACAATCAGATCTCCCCGACGATCGATGTGTTAACGGACATCATGAACTGGTGGAGTTTCGATGAACTCTTTGAGCAGAAGTGGGCACTCGCGGCACAGGAACACCGCCCTATTTCGCTCATGTTCTTTACTCTGGAAAACTTCAAGGCTTTTAACGACACATACGGGTACGCGACGGGTGACGAATGCCTACAGAAGATCGCTCAAGTTGCACAAGAGACTTTCTCCCAGCCAGGCCAGGTCGTGGCACGCTATCGAGGTGCGGAGTTTGTCGTGCAGTTATCCGGTACAGGACCGGAGGACGCACAATCTATGGCGAACCATCTCCACAGAGCTATTGAGGCTTTGGATCTCGGCCCTACCGTTGCTCTAGGGGCGGCTACTGCGCATCCCGAGAAAGGGGGGGGTCTCGTGCAACACTTCTTACCTCTGCCAAGACCCAGTTCCCAACCGGAAGGCATAGCACCGCAATCTCTCTTGACCTCTTTCCGATCATGAAGCGGGTTCCATGCAGACCGCTCCGCCTCCACGAAATGCACGACGGTCATAGATCAACGAGAAGTAATTGTAGCGATCAACAGCATGGTGCCAGATCGACCACTCCGCCGTCTTTGTATTTGGCGAGGCTATTTGCTGAAGGAAGGAAATTTCCGGTGCTGCGCCACCCGAAACAGCAAACGTTATGCTGATTTGCGATACCGGACAATCCGTTCACATCGTCCGTTACTTGCCCGTTTCAAGATCCTGCATGAGCCGTTGAAAGTCAGGATCGTTCCGGATCAACCGGGCAGCAGCCAGCACCAACCGGTCAATCTGTTCATCGGTGAGATAGAGCGTCGTGGGGATTCTCATCAGTGACTCACGTTCATCATCGTCGGCGACCTCGTTGAGACTGGCGTTGATAAAATAGACCTCGGCATCCTCGGTGAAGGGACTGTCGGCCGGTCTCGGGCGTTTGCGCAGTTCCTCTCGCACTACCTTCACGCCGATGCGCATGAGCGAGATCGTGTCGATCGAATAGCGATTGATCGGTACATCGACCAGGGAGGCCATGGCTTTGGAGAGGGTTGGGATTTGATCCCCCCCGAACTCCATCACGTCCGGACTGGTCTCCGCCCCGACCGCAAGCACCACGAACTTCTTCACGTTTTTCACGCGCATGTACTGCAGCAGTTTCTCTATCCCCCCTGCAACGCTGCTTGCCTCCAGTAGAGCCCGGAGCGCCATGTTGTCCGACAATCCCCCGTCGAGGAGATGGATATGACCTCGTTTTTTCACATCAAGATAGGATAGATACTCGTTCGCACGCTGAGCGGCTGCTCCACCTCGCTTGAGGGCGGATTCCGTCGCTTCTGTCGGGACTTCGAACCCACAGGTGCCCGCATAGTTCTTGAACGTAATCGGGCTCAAGGCAAGTGGCAGCGCCGCAGACGCGGCAGAGGCCCGGGCGATCGGTAATTGGCTTAGGTCTGAGCAGATCCAGTCGAACTGGGTCTGCACGAATTCAAAGCGCGAGAGCGTGGCCATGTCCGTGGCGTGAATGTTCAGTGAGGGTCGCTGCCGACGTTGCAACAGGTCGCCATAGGTTTTCCCTTCGAACAGGGCCTCGTCCAGTAATTCGGCCATGATATGCGTGCGTCCGAAATAGGGCGACCACAGGCGAATCCAATTGCTGGGGGACTGCAGGATCCGTGATTTGAGCTCACTCTCCCAATCCTTTCTCAAGAACCGGTGCTCAAAGTCGTGAAAGATCTGGTCGCCGTACAGCGCATAGTAGGCAGCCGTGAAAGTCCCACCGGACAAGGCGGAAATGGAATCAAGCTCGTCGAGCAGGCGCTTGTTTTTGCCTTCCCAGGTAATCTGCTGGCGGGCGAGTTCGCGTAAGACCCCGAACGCCAGGGTCGAAGCACGAGACCCTCCGCCGGAGAACGTGGCGAGGATCAAGAGGCTGTCCGAGTTGTTCTCCCCACCGGGAACCAGATTCATGAATCGATAACCGCCGGTGGGCTCCCACTGCTTTAGTGGCGCATTGAGCGTCGGACGCACGTATTCACAGCCAACAAGCACGCTGAGCAAGGGGAGAAGAACACAGAACAAAATTTGGCGCCGAAACATTTCCAGGGTAACCCTCCTCATAGGAAACGAAATCAGCCAGGTGCATTGAGAGGCGCGAATGGTACATCCGGTACGGAACTCGGTCAAGCTTCCCTCCGCGAAAACCCCTCAGACGAGGTGCAGTGAGTGTCCGAGCTTTTCGGCAACCGAGGTGTCGGTTTTAGCGGCGTGAGGGACGGCGGCGCCCGCGTCCCCGATAGGAGGGACCGTGACTGATGCCGGGAAGACGAATAGTGACGGTGGTCCCTTCGCCAGGGGCGCTGCCGATGGCAATGGAACCACCATGTTCCTCGACGATCTTTTTGACCGTGGCCAGACCCAGACCGATGCCAGTTCGCTTCGTCGTGAAAAACGGCTCAAAAACTTTGTCGACGATTTCTGCCGGAATAGGAGCCCCGTCGTTCTTGATAAGAATTTGATCTTCCACTCCACGCCCCGCCCGATGCTGGGTCACCTGAACATGGAGATGTCCCCCGGGATTCATCGCTTCGTTCGCATTCTTGAAAATACTGAGAAAGACCTGCTGGAGCTTGGCTTCGTCGCCACGAACCGGTGCGATGATCGTCGCATAGTCTTTGGTCACCTGTATTCTGGTAACTTCGAGATCAGTCGCGATCAGCGTGAGCGCGCTCTCGATCACTTCGGGAATGCGGAGGAGCCGGCGGGTCAACTCGAGTGGCTTGGCAAAATCCAAAATCTCGTTCAGGATGGCTTCGACTCTGATCAAATCGCGCATCGCGTCCTCGACACGTGTTTGTGGGTCAAAGTCGAGAATGCCTTCTCCCGTGACCTCCTCCAATTGAGCCCGGATCGAAGCAAGCGGCTCGCGTACTTCTGTGGCCAGGAACATGCTGAACTCTCCGATCGCGGCCTGTCGCTCTTGTTTTCTGATGATGGGCTCCGAGGGGCCCTGGGCTATTGTTGCCCCCGGGGAAGCGGCTGTTCCGGAGGCGGGCGCCTGGTTGGTCGATGCCGTCGAGGAAGACTGAAGAGTATCCGCGATTCTCACAATTGTCGGCTCAAGCGTACGGGCGTCTGTTTGTTGGTAGCGTCCACCCTCTTTCGAAGCCAAGGTGATGGTCCCGCCGACTTGCCCACGGACGAAGAACGGCACAACGAGTGAGGAGAGAAACCGGTCCTTGAACAGATACTTGTGATCGAGGAATCGTCCCTGCGTAGAAGCGAGATCATGATCCACGCGCGGCTTGCGATGGCGGATTGCCCATCCCGAGGCTGAGCTATCGAGTGCGAGACGGTGGCCCGGCTTCAAATCTTTTTTGCTGTCCTTCTGTTCGCTCTTCAGGTCACCGGCCAGCCCAAGGACTTCGACGTTGCCTGCAAGGGGATCGTAGCGGCAGGCCCAGATACGATCATAGGCGACGTACTGGTTGGCATCAGTCAATATGGCAATAATCTTGTCCTGGAGTTCCGGTGTGACTTGCGACGCCGGAGCCGTAAACAACTCGGCCGGAGAGGGAGACGAAGCGATCGGTTCGTTCGCGACAAGAGGGCGGCTGAGCACGACATTCATATCGAACAGGCCTTCGCGATCCAGTGCTTTCGTCACCTCGTCGCTGGCCTGTTCCATCAAGCTTTTCTCTTTCTTCGCGAACGTGACGCTCTCTTTCCGCCCGATGACGAGAAAACCGTAAGTCCGGTTTCGATGCTGGAGGGAGACGCCGAGCAACGATTTTGTGCCTGGCGTAATCAATCGGAGACGAATGGTTCGCCCACCCTCCTGATCATTCGTGGAGCCCGATGCCGCGACGGCGGGAGCTGAAAGGGTTCTGAGGATGGCTTGAATATCACGAGGTGTGAAGCCTCGTGCAACATGGCTCACCAACGGGCCCTGGTCGCGGTGGAAGATGGCGGCAAGGGCTGCATCTACCGGCAATTCATTGATGACGGATGTCAAGGTCCGCTGGAGATGCGTTTCGGGAACGGATGTACTCTGTGAATCCGTGGGTACCATTCGTGCGTTAACGCGGATGTTTCATCGTTGCGGGGCAGCAGACGCGCGGCATTGTAACAACCCAGGGCGAGCAATTCAATGAGGACTGGTTTATCTGGTTCGTCTGGTTTGTTTTGTCTATTTGGTTGGTATGGTGTATCTGCTTTGTCCGGTTGAACTGCTTCTACCAAATAAGCGAGACAAACTAAACAAACCAGATGACAGTCCTATGTTATTCGTCGGGATTGATGATCTTAGGCGGGCGTCGGGGGAGCGAAGGAGGTTCCGCCTGACGGTGATCAGATGTCCAGAGGTTGAGGATCATGGTGACTAGGCTGATCACAACCGATCCGCCGACTGCCGGCCAGAATCCCGTTACCGAGAATCCTGTGACGAGGTAAGCGGTGAATTCCAGCAGAAGCGCGTTGACCACAATGAGAAAGAGTCCCAACGAGAGGACGATCAAGGGAAGGGTCAGCATAAGGAGAATGGGTCGGACCAGCAGATTTAGAAAGGTGAGCACCAGAACCGCGGCAAGTCCGGCGCTGAACGAGTGGACTTCTAGGCCGGGCACGATCATGACCGCCAGAAATACTGAAATGCCCGTGATCAGGACCCGAATAACCGCCGCGCGAAGTCCGCCCCCGAAAAAATTGCTGTTGAACTCCCCTGCGACGCGAAACGGCGTCATCGCTCATCCTACTGTACGGGGGCCGGCGGCATGGAGGCTTGTGCGCGCTTCGCCGCGGAAAAGTATATCTCGGTAGCGAGCAACACCTTCTTTTGCTTTGTGGCCTTGATGATGACACGATCGCCCACTTCCGGCACGGTGGAACCTTTCGGATTGTGCTGGTCCTTATACAGGGTCTTTTTATCGATCCGCACGTCTACCGACTGGCCTTTGGGCGTTCTGACTTCGACGTGGCTCGCGTCGATGGTCACAATCGTGCCGAGCACATGCGTGGCGATCTCTGGTTGATCGGTGCCGAGGGCGAAGCCTGGCACCGAAACAGCAAGGCTCATGACAATGATGAAAGCGGTGAGTTTCGTTCGCATGACAACTGCCGCTCACTATACAAAGTCTTTTGTCCGATTGCCACCTGGTTGCCTTGACAGGGAAACGCTGCGTGGTCCTGCAAGGCGAAATATCAGCAGCGCGATGACGGGGAGATGCATCAGCAGCCCGGTTATCCCCATGAACGATTCGCCGATCCAGAACGTCACGCTGAGGTTGAAGACGAGAACACCATAGTAGAGGCCGACGCCCAGCAGGAGACGAGGCGTGACCGATGGAAGAGATGAAAGCGCGGGGAGTCGTCGTTCGAGCGGAAAATAGATCGCGAGGGAAATGAGTCCGACGACGGCCCAACCGACATAATTCGCGAACGGTACACCGAAGTGAAGACCAGGGTCCGGATAGTAATAAATCTTTCCCAAGAACCAGCGGTCGCCGCGGAGGGCCACAGGGTCAATGACCATGTCGATAAAGGCGAATAAGAAGGCGGTCAGCAGGAGCGCCGCCCAACTCGTTCGCGCGCCCACATCGAGAGAAAGCGGTTTGAGCGTCGGACGAGCGGAAGCAGGGATTGGCCCGATAGGAAGCAGGAGACAGAGCGCGACACAGTAGGCGGCGTAGAGCAGAAAACTAAACGAGATCGAGTCCATGAACGGGACGTTGAAGAAGTATAACTCCTGCCCCGCTGTCGAGCCATTGTAGTGGTACCACCCGAAAGGAATGCCGTTGCGCGTGGACGACAATTCGCAGACGAAGGCAGTGGCCCAGCTAATCAACCAGAACCGCCAGGTTCGCGGCCAGCCGATCAACCGGACCGCGGAGAACAAAAAGGCAGCGAGAAAGACGAAAACGTACGGGCGAAACGCAATCGTCTTGAAAAACAGGGCGAGAGTATCCATCGATAGGTAATATTTAATGGTGAATGTTAAATGTTGAATTTAAGAGCTTTTGAGGGGTCCGCCATTAAACATTCATCATTCAACACTCAACATTCCCGGTTATGCGTACCCGTGATCACGGAACCAGCGTACGGCCTTCTCTAGCGCCACTTCCGGCGGTGTGTGTGGAATGCCGAGCTCACGATTCGCTTTACTGCAGTCGTAATGCATTGTGTACTTCGCCATCTTCACTCCTTCGAGCGGGATTCGCGGCGCTTGCCCTGTCATGTTCGACAGCCACAGGTTCAGATGGGCCAGGGGGAGGATGGCCAACCGAGGCAACTTGATCGATGGGGCCTTGATGCCGGTTAGGCGGCTCAAGATCTCGAACACCTCGCGCAGCATCAAGTTTTTGTTGCCCAGGATGTATCGCTCGCCGATACGGCCCTTCTCCATGGCGAGCAGATGGCCGGCGGCCACGTCATCGACGTCTACGATATTCATGCCCGTTTCGATATAGGCCGGCATACGACCTTTCATGTAATCCACGATCACCTGCCCTGTCGGGGTTGGCTTCACGTCGCCTGCGCCGACCGGCGCGCTGGGATTCACGATGACGACCGGCAGCCCCGCTCTTGCGAGTTTCAAAACTTCCTGCTCTGCCAGGTACTTCGACCGCTTATAGTGACCGGCCATCTGTTCGAGCGACACGGGCGTCTCTTCAGTGCCGAGTCCTCCCTCGGGCGGAAGGCCGATCGCTCCGATGGTGCTGCAGTAGACGATGCGTTCAGTACCGACTTCACGGGCCGCTTGCAGGAGATTCTTCGTGCCGGTGACGTTGACGTCATAAAAGATCGAAGGGTCTTTAGCCCAGAGCGCATAGTGCGCCGCAACATGGTAGAGCTGTCCGCAGCCGGTAAGCGACTTGCGCAATGAGGCCGGATCGCGCAGATCGCCCTCGATCCGCTCGACAGTCAGACCCTGAAGGTTCTGGAGGTCGGCTCCAGCGCGTGCCAGAATGCGGACGTCGTCGCCGCGGCGGACCAGCGCGCGTACCACTGCGCCGCCGACGAATCCGGTGGCGCCTGTGACGAGAGCCTTCATGATGGAGAGCGTATGGCGAATAGCGTATAGCTGATAGCAAAGAGTTTCGGCTCGATGTCTGTGCCATCAGCCATCAGCTCTTTAGCTCCGCCGGCTGGTGATGTACCGGGCTAGTTCGCGGAGCGGGTCGGCGGCTGGACCGAACGGAGAAAGGCGCGCGATCGCACCGGTCACGCAGTCGTCGGCCAGCGTTCTGGCTCCCTCAGTTCCGTAAAATGTCGGGTAGGTTTTTTTCCCGCGTTCCGCGTCGGTGTTGGGATTCTTGCCCAGTTCCTCGCGCGTCCCCGTCACATTGAGGACATCATCCGCAATCTGGAAGGCTAGTCCGACATCTTCGGCATAACTGGTGAGGTCGTCCAGTTGGCGATCCTGTGCGCCGGCGGCGATGGCGCCCATACGGACTGCTGCGCGAATCAACATGCCCGTCTTATGTTTGTGGATACTCTGAAGTGTCGGAAGATCGATGTCCTTGTTTTCAGCCTGAATGTCGAACACCTGACCGCCCACCATTCCCATGTTTCCTGAGCCGTATGCCAATTCCTGGATCAGCCTCACCTGGCGCGCCGGGTCGCAGCCCTTCATCAGATCTGGACGGCTGCAGAGATCGAATGCCATTGTCAACAACGCGTCGCCGGCCAGAATCGCCATCGCGTCGCCGTATACTTTATGATTCGTCGGCTTTCCGCGCCGAAAATCGTCGTTGTCCATCGCGGGCAGGTCATCATGAATCAAGGAATAGGTGTGGATCAATTCCAACGAACAGGCGATCGGCATCAGTCCCGGCGCGGGCTGTCCTACCGCTTCTGCCGAGGCAATGGCCAGGATCGGACGGACTCGCTTTCCTCCCGCCATGAGACTGTATCGCATGCTTTCGTGGAGGGTCGTCGGGGGGGTCTCTGCCTGAGGAATCACGAAGTCCAGATACCGATCGACTTCGATCCGCTTTTGTTCGAGATAGTCCTTGATATTCATGAGGGTGAAAACCTGGGCCGTTGTGACTGGCCCTGGATCGAGGCGGAGCGTAACAAATGGTCCGGAGGGTGTCAAACAGAGAGGGGATGGAGCCTGATGATCTTGCGTGCTCGCGCAACGCGCGCCCTCAGAAGGGCCTCGTTCGACGCGCGCAGTAGAAGATCAATCAGCCCCCATCCCTAGAGAAAAACGAGCAAGCTTGGAGGGAACATGTATATCGTTCGATGCGCGCAGTAAAGGGCAACCTGGCCACTCCCTAAAGAGGGGAAAAGGGAATTGGAAACTCCTCATTTGACGCGCGCAGTGGGAGGCTAGCTAGACTCCTCTCCTTTAAGAAGCGGCAAGCGAGCTTGGAAGGAGTATCAAGAGTAATCCACCTGGCTCTGGTAGAGCAGTCACATGAACCGCCTTTCGTTGATTCGTCACTGTAAAGAAGTCACGCGTTGCAGGAACGTGGGACATTAGGTTTGTGTCAGGCTCCTTGT
>DATIAT010000041.1:0-38026 GCA_035457905.1 Nitrospiraceae bacterium | reverse complement strand
GCCCGCGCCTAAGAACAGCAAGGCCTTGAACATCGCGTGGTTGATCGTGTGGTAGAGCCCTGCCAGTAGTCCGAGGGCGGCGAGCTCCTTCAGCCCGTAGGTCTGAAAGATCATGCCGGCCCCGATGCCCAACAAGATAATGCCGATATTTTCCACGCTGTGGAACGCGAGGAGACTCTTGAGATCATGTTCCATCAACGCATACATCACGCCCAATAATGCCGACACCGCGCCGATGACGAGCACGACAAATCCCCACCACCAAGGGAACTGGCCTCCGAGGAAATCGAAGTACATCCGCACGAGCGCGTAGATCGCCGTCTTGATCATAACGCCGGACATCAGGGCTGAAATATGCGACGGCGCCGCAGGATGTGCATAGGGCAACCAGACGTGCAGCGGCACAATCCCGGCTTTCGTCCCGAAGCCGATCAAGGCAGCGAGAAACACCAAGGCCCGCATTCCTTCTGGCAAGGATTGCTCCGGATGACGAAAGGCTTCAAAGGAAAACGACCCAGCCGATTGAAACAAGATCAGATAGGCCAGAACCACAAAAGCGGTGCCTATGTGCGTCATGACTAGATAGAAGAATCCGGCGTAGCGGACGTCCGCCTTCTCATGCTCCGTGACGACCAAGAAGTAGGAGATCAGCGACATCAGTTCCCAGGCAATGAGAAAGCAGAATCCGTTGTCTGCCATCACGACTAGCGTCATGGAGAGCAGGAAGCCGCTAAAAAGGGAGCCAAGTGCGCCAATGGATTGCCGGCCGTAGAACTCGGTCACGTAGCCGAACGCATAGATCGAAGCGGCCAAGCCAACCAGCGAGATGACCAGCACGAAAAACGCCGCCAGGGGGTCGAGGCGGATCGCAAAGCTCAAATAAGGGATGCTGGAACCGGCAGACAGAGTCAGGGGTTCAGATGCGACGAGGCCGGCTAGGCCTAGCGCAATGCCGAAGAGGCTGGCCACGCAGGAGAGGCTGTGGGCCACCAAGTTCTGAAGCCTGGGACATCCCGATAGACAAATGGGCAGGCCGACACCCGCCGTATAGCATGTCAGCAAGGCGATGAAGAGGATGCTCATCACAGTGCTACCACGCTATATCGAGCACCGTAATGAATCTTGGTCGACAACAATCGCTTGCCCTTGGATTATCAAATAACAGCCAAAGAATTTACGTGTCGTCGCTGTCTATCATCATGCTGCGAACTTGGCAGTTCCAAGTTAATGAATCTCGTAGGTTCGCAGCTTGTTATAGAGGCTTGCCCGGCTGATCTTGAGGAGTTTGGCAGTTTTGGCTCGATTTCCACCGGCCTGCTGAAGGGCTTGGAGAATGCGTATCCGTTCCGCTTGCTTGACCGCGCCGCGCGACACAGAGCGGAGATCGTGCTCTGCAGACATTGAACCAGGAGCCACCAGATCAGCACAGGTCAGCGCAGATCCTGTCGTCGTCACGATCTCTCGCTCAATATAGTGCTGCAACTCCCGTACATTGCCTGGCCAGGAGGTTTCGGTCAGCGCCTGCATAACCTCCGGCGAAATGGTTCGGACAGGCTGCCGATGTCGCCGACAGGAGTCCGCAACGAAATGTTCGACCAGCAAGGGAATATCCTCTCGCCGTTCTCGGAGCTGCGGTAAGTAGAGCGGCAAGACGGCTAATCGATAGAAGAGATCCTGACGAAACGATTTGGCCTTGACCAGTTCGGAAAGATCCTTGTTCGTTGCGGAGATGACGCGCGCATCGATCTTAATCGGCTGCGTCCCGCCGACCGGCTTAATTTCACCCTCTTGGAGGACACGAAGCAACTTGGCCTGAAACATCGGCGTGGTGTCGGCGATCTCGTCCAGAAAGATCGTCCCACCGTCCGCTTCTTCGAAGAGTCCCCGTTTAGAAGTTTGTGCGCCTGTGAAGGCGCCCTTCACATGACCGAACAATTCGCTCTCGAGCAGTGTTTCCGGCAATGAGCCACAATCCACCACGACGAACGGCTTATTCCGCCGGTAACTGGTCCGGTGAATCGTCTTGGCCACCAGCTCTTTGCCGGTGCCGCTCTCTCCTTGAATCAGCACGGTCGCGGTACTATCTGCCACGAGCCGGATCATGTCGTGGAGTTCTCGCATCGGTGCGCTCGAGCCGATCAGCTCACCCAGTTTTGATTCACCCTCTTCCCCCATGCGCTCGCAGTCCATCTGTTTCCCAGGCTTCGGAGGAGCCTTAAACAACACCAGCACGGATTCGACCTCACCGCTGCTCGCGACAAGTGGAAAGGCCTGATGCATCCCGCAACCTATGCCGTCCCCTCCGACAGAGCAGGCCACAGACCGGACGACTGAGGATTCGTAGATCTTCGTTGCCGGGCAGGTGCCGCAGGGATCGTTCCGGTGAGCGAAGGCTTGATAGCACTTCGCCGCATGGTCGGACGATCGGGGAGGCTCCCCAGACCATGCGGATTCATTTGCATAGATCACGTTGAACTCCCGATCCATGACGGCCACCCGTTCAGTGACTCCCTCGCCTAACTGCCTGATGGCCTCCAGCCGAGCTACGAGGATGGGGTCGTGACAGGAAAAAACGGGAGAACCTTGATTTTTAGATCCGGCCATCTCGCACCCCGCGCACGCGAGAGTTACTTCCAGACACTGTCCCCGTCGCCTGCTCCCTCCAGTGCTGGATCTAAGAGCCGCCTTACTGCTCCTTTGAGCTCACTGAGGCGAACCGGTTTATCGAAGTAGGCTTCGACACCTATGGCAAGAGCGTCGGCCTTGGTCTTGGCATCGCCAAACGAGGTGAGCAGAATGATCGGAACCCCGGGAGCAAATGTCCGGAGCCTGGAAATATAATCCAGGCCGCCGGCCGGCATGCGAAGATCCGTGAGAATCAGCGTGGGGCGGTTATCGAGCACAGATTGAAGCGCTTCATCCCCATCGGCTGCTTCTCGGATGGATACACCCAGATCATAGAGTTCATCACACAGGAGACTTCGCATCTCTCGATCGTCCTCGGCGATAAGCACTATCGCCGATTTCTTCCCTGCGTCATTCATTGCCCCCCTCAGATCGCGTTATCTTCACTCCGGTGGAAAATCAATGCACAACCCGTGCAAGCCGGCTTCCTCTCGGAGCCGGATGCGATGCAAGGTAGAACTAAGCTAACTTGCTTGACATTTCACTACTAGAGGCAGGCGGAGGGACAAGACCGCACCGAAGTCTGACCAGAATTGCGACAGATGCCACTCCAATTCTGTTGCAGATTGCGACATCGGAGTATCACCCTCGCAATCGATCAGCTAAGTGTGAGGAGAACGGGCGCGGCCTGGTTGCTTCCATAACGTCAACCTTCATGCGTTCCGCGTTTCACGCTTCCGGTCTGAGCTTCGCCAACCGGGAGTCGGATCCAAACCGTCGTGCCTCTGTCGATGGCACTCTCCACAGTGATGGCTCCGCCATGTTCCTCGATGATGCCTTTCACGACCGTGAGGCCCAGACCGGTTCCCTTTCCAGAATCCTTCGTCGTGAAAAAGGGCTCGAATACCTTCGAGCGGATCTCTTCTGGAATCCCGTGGCCTGTATCGGATACCCCGAGGCGCACGTGATTGTTCTCTTGATCGAGGCTCAGTCTGAGCTGCCCCCCTTCCGGCATGGCATGGAGACTATTCATCACAAGATTGATCAGCACCTGGATTAGCTGGTCTCGATCGGCATGGATTGAAGGTACATTCGCTTCGATCGATTTCTGCACCGTAATGCGGCTGCGGACGATTCGTTCTTGGAACATTTCAATGCTATCTTCCACGATCTCACCGAGATCGACGGCTCTTTGTTCCAGTGGCCGCCGCCGGGCAAAGGCAAGGAGTTGGTTCATCACCTTGGTGATTCGCTCGACCTGGGTAATGATCGTGGCAAGGCCCTTCTTCATCCCTTCATCCGCTGTGCGCTGGAGCAGATATTCCGCGCGCCCGAGGATCACGTTCATCGGCGTACCGATTTCATGCGCCATACCGGAAGCGAGTGTGCCGAGTTCCGCAATCCGCTCGGTCTTGCGGAGCTGTTCCTGAATGAGTTTGAGATCGGTGATATCGCTGCCCGCTGCCACGATATAATCGACCGCGCCCTTGGAGTCTGTCAGTGTCGTATTCGACCAAGAAATTCGTCTCAGTGAGCCGTCCTTTCCTTTCCAATAGTTTTCATGATCGTTGCGCAGCTCGCCGGCGCGGAGCCGTTCGAATGTCGCCTTCACTCCATCGACTTCCTCGGGAATCAAGAACAGATCCCATACATATCGGCCCACCACGCCTTCAGAGGAGTAGCCGGTCGTCTGCTCACAGGCGCGATTAAATCGCAGAATCCGCCCCTCCCGATCCAGCACGACAACGAGCGCACCAGCGGTCTCCAGCACAGCGTCGATGAAATCCCGCTCTTTCTGAATCTTCTCTTCTGCCCGTTTACGCTCGCTGATATCCACGACCGATGCCAAGACACGTCTGCCATCCGGGGTCCGGATCGGATTCAAACCGATCTCCAGCGGAAACTCTGTCCCATCCTTGCGCACACCGTACAGATCCCGTCCTTTTCCCATGGCACGATGTTCTGAATGGGCAAAGAATTCGGCACGCTCGCCAGCGTGTTGCGACCGGAGGCGCTGAGGCACAAGGATTTCGACCGGCTGCCCGATCAATTCAGTCCGTTCGTAGCCGAACAGATGATCGATCTGCTGATTCACCAGGCGGATAGTGCCGTTCTCATCCACCATCAGCATCCCGCTCGGAGACGCTTCAACTACGATGCGAAATTGCTCTTCCGCATGCTTGCGTTCGCTGAGATCGCGTACGATCGCCCCAAGGCCCGTCGGCTTCCCATTATCTACCTCCACCGCAAACACGGTGATGGCCACGGGAACTTGGGAGCCATCCTTCCGGAGATAGTCGATTTCGTATTCGACCGGCTCACCGGTTTGGACAACTCGAGCCACGACGCGATTCCGCTGTTCCTTGTGTTGTTGGGGGATCAAGTCCTGAGCATTCATCCTGAGCAGCTCTTCTCTCGAAAAGCCGGTCAGTTCGGAAAACGCTGGATTGACGAGGAGGATAGCCCCATTGAGGTCCGCATAGCCGATCGCATCCCTCGATGCTTCGAAAATATTTCTAAAGAGTTCCTGAGCCGCTTTCATTTCAACTTCGGCCCGCTGTCGCTCGGTAAAGCCTATCGTGAAGTCGTTCTACGTCTTGACGGCGTTTGCGAAATAGCTGCTTCAACGGAACACTTCCGACATGCGACTGATCCCGGTCCAAGCTGGAACTGCACGTCGACGCATGTGCTTTGACGGTCGGAAGGAGCGAATCACTCTCCGGACTGCAGCTTGCCTTCGATTTCAGCAAGCTTACGATACAGCGTTTTCCGGTCGATGCCAAGCGCGTGGGCGGCCTGATACTTATTTCCGCCCGTCTTCTCGAGAATCTTGCGAATGTATTCTTTTTCTACTTCTTCGAGCGGCAACGTCCGTTCAGCCGCCTCGTCGAGAACGCGCCGATCGCCACGGGCCCCCTGAATTGTCAACGGGAGATCGTCAGGAACGATCTTTTCTTCCCGACTGAGCGTGACAGCCCGCTCAATCACATTTTCCAATTCCCGCACATTCCCCGGCCAGGTGTAGTCCACCAGCATCGCCAGCGCCGGCTCGCTTACACCCTGTATCTGTTTTCCTCGTGATTCCGCGCACTTCTTCATGAACGCGTCCACGAGCAGGAGAATATCCTCGCGGCGTTCGCGCAAGGGAGGAAGGCGGAGTTCGATCACATTGAGCCGGTAGTACAAGTCCTCCCGGAAGCGTTTTGCCTTCACCTCTTCCGTGAGATTGAGATTCGTCGCCGCAATGATGCGCACATCGACGGCGATCCGTTTGTTAGCCCCTACGCGCCGGATCTCCTTTTCCTGGATCGCGCGCAAGATTTTGGCCTGCAGCATCAAGGGCAATTCACTGATCTCGTCGAGGAACAGCGTGCCCCTCTGCGCCTCTTCGAAGAGGCCTCGCTTGTCCGCCTTCGCATCCGTGAACGCGCCCCGCATATGGCCGAACAACTCGCTTTCCAGCAGCTGCTCGGGAATGGCGGCACAGTTGACGGGAATAAATGGGGCACCTCGGCGATCACTGTTGTAATGGATCGCTTTGGCCACCAACTCTTTGCCGGTTCCGCTCTCTCCGGTGATTAAGACATTCGTCGGACTGTCGGCCACTCGCCTGATGAGATCGAAGATCTCCTGCATCGGTTTGCTCTTGCCGACGATCTGATGAAAACTGTACTCCCTATGGACCTCGCGCCGGAGCCTGTCCACCTCACGCCGTAACTCCGCTTCACGGAGAGACCGTTCTACAACGCGGACCAGCTCATCGTTTTTCACCGGCTTGGTCAAGTAGTCGCTGGCGCCCCGCTTCATGGCCTTGACCGCGGTGTCCACCGATCCGAAGCCTGTCATCAGAATGACCGCGATGTCCGGATAGAGGCGCCTGATTTCTGTCAATAATTCTGTCCCTGACATCCCTTTCATCCGTAAATCCGTCAACACGACGGCATAGTTCTGCTCAGCCAACAGATTCAAAGCTTCTTGTCCGCTTTCTGCTGTCGTAACCTGATGTCCGCGATCCATGAACACATCGCGGACAAGCGCCCGCATTTCTGCATCATCATCGACGACGAGAATTGCACCCCATCCTTCGGTCATGCTGCACTCCTTCTCCACTCTCGTTTATTTAGTTTGTTTGATTTGTCTCGTTTGTTTGGTTGAATCAGACTGACCAGATGAACCAAAGCCAACCAAATAGACAAAACAAACTACAAGCGAGAGGCTAGCCCTTTGATCTAGAAGGGATCAAGTCGATTCTGGCGCAAAAAGCCACAGGTAAATTCCCCTGTGGTGGAGGAACGCTACAAAGATCGCTCTACCAGTGAGTTTTTGAACGGCTAACAGGCATCGTCTGCAAAGGTGGGGCCAAGTATCTCATGGGGAAACTCCTGGGCGGCCATCTGCGGAGAAGCCGGAGCAGCAGACAAAGATGGGGGGCAAAGCCTAAGGAGTCTACTTTACTTTGGAAAAATCGGCGACGATTCTTGACTCACTTCCGTCCTGAAGATTCACGATAAAAACGGATGCTGCAGAGGGGTCAAACGTTTCATAGGCAAACAGCGCGGTAAAGCGCGAGCGGTAGGCCGGCCCGTTTCCCTCATTCTTTCTGCCACGTTCGGCTTTTCCGATATCGATGGGCTTGATTCTCTTTGAACCCTGCTGCAACTCGATCATAGCCCCTTCCGCAAAGTACTCATCGTCGCCGCACAGTTGGACCTCAATCTCCATGTTGGGCATATCCACGACTTTCTTAATGAACTCGTCGGGCATGCGCACATCCACCTTCCTCTTCTTGGATTCCGCTGCCTCCTGCCGGCCAAAGGCTTCAAGTCGATACCATTTGGTTCTGAGAATTGCGCTGGCTCCGCAGGGATCCTTCTCCGGGTCGGCGCCCACGCGTGTCGCCTTGGAGGCTTGCTGGAGTACCTTCTTGATGTCTTCCGGGGTGTTGGCTTTTTCCATCGGTGCCCGCCCGGCTTCCAAGGCCTGCTGAGCCTCCTCTGTTGAAAGCTTCACATTGATCGCTGAGGCGGGCTGGAGCCCGATAACCGTCAACAGAACCGCGAGCGCACAGGTAGCGAAACCAACGACTCGCATCACTGATAGCGGGTATCTTGTGCTCATCGCGCGTTCCTTAAACAGGACAACAACAAATGACGGAGCGGCATTGTAAGGAAGCTACTAGCCCTTTGCAATCAGGCTGAAAAACGGCACCAGCCGGCGAAGGGTTTTGCGGCATAGAGTTCGTCGAGATTGACCGCCACTTTCACACCCGCTTGTACCAGCAGCTGAGAGACCAGACGGAGAGGTAAACCGACGACCGCTGTGAAATCTCCTCGAATGGAACCGACCAAGTCTCCGCCTTCTCCTTGGACGGAGTACGCACCGGCCTTGCCGAGACTTTCTTTTGTCGCGAGATACCGTTCATGCATCCGCTCATCAAACGGCTTCATCCGAACAACGGCCGTAGACAAGGCGACGATGTCGATGGCTCGCACGGAACACACGAGTGCGACAGCCGTGTGTACGAGATGATCACGGCCGGCCAGACGCCGTAACATTATACGGGCATCCGCCACATCGGCCGGTTTCCCGAGTACGTCATGATCCAACTCAATCACGGTGTCGCTTCCCAACACGATTGCCTCAGACTCTTGCCTCGCGACCGACCCGGCCTTGCCCCGCGCGAAGGATTGGACCTGAGCAATCGCTGGAAGGTTCGCCACCAGCCGTTCTTCGAAGGATGGATGCCTGACGTCGAATGGAATGCCTAGCAAGGCGAGTAACTCACGACGGCGTGGAGAGGTGGAGGCTAGAATGAGTGACATCTACAATGTCGGAACAGGCCTGGCGGAGACCAGGGATTCGGGAAGCATCTGATCGGAAATTCCAGTGTAGCCCCCGCAATGGGCGTAATAGGCGGCCAGCACCTGTTCCAGATCTGCGACCGAAGAGACCCGGAACATATCGGCTCGAAGAGAGGCGGCATGAGGAAATCCTTTGCAGTACCACCCCAGATGTTTCCGCATCCGCCTGAACTGGCCCTGTCCACAAGCCGTTTCGAATCGTCGAGCATGATCGAGGAGCATTTCGAAGCGAACGTCGAGTGGCGGCACCCACGGCTCGAGTCCCTCCTCAGGCCGACGTTCCTCCAGAACAAGTCGCACCTCTTCTTTCTGCCGAAAGAACCAGGGAGCGCCAAGCGCGGCTCGGCCCACCAAGACGCCATTGACGCCGGTATCCCGCACACGACGGATCATGTCATGATAGCTGTGCACATCCCCGTTGCCGAACAGCAACGTCCCGCTTCCCCGTACGATCTCAGCCGCCCGGGCAATGGCGTTCCAATCCGCTTCCCCCCGATACATCTGCTGCAGAGTACGACCGTGCAGAGAAATGACTGCCGGCTGTTCCAGGAGAAGATGTTCGATCCATTGATCGACGACCACAACGTCGTAGCCGAGCCGTGTTTTCACAGACAGGGGAATCATGTGTCGGGCGAGCGGGCGGGCGCCCTCCCGTCGCCTGTTCATCCGCTGGATCGCCGCCACTCTGCCGGGCTTAAGTCCTGCCCCTTCCAGGGTTTGACCGGCTGCCCAATCGGCGATCCCCTGCCGAGCGGCCCGCATAACAACCTGGGCAACATCCGGTGTCCGGATCAGGCCCGCGCCCGATCCAGACGAAGCCACGCTGCGCGAGGGACAGCCCATGTTGATATCCAATCCATCAAATCCCAACTCACACACGGCATGAGCAGCCTGATAGAACAGTTCCGGCTCTTTCCCATAGAGTTGTGCGACAATCGGCCTTTCGACCTCATGATAGATGAGAGAGTCCAGTAAGAACTCCGGCCCACGGCAGACGTCATGGACATGTGTGAACTCTGTAAAGGAGACATCCGGCTTTCCGTGTATCGCGACGACATGGCGAAATGTGGCATCGGTGACGCCATCCATCGGTGCCAACCCGATGACCGGTCTGGTGAGTGACTGCCAGAAACTCATCGCGTTCGCTCCGTCTCCATCGCAGGTTCCATCACCTCGCTCGCTTGGGTATAGGCCTGGCGCAAGAGGTTGCACTCCTCTTGTACGCAGTCCCTTGCCTCCGGCGCACGCTCCGTTACAAACTCTAAAAACCGTTCGATTTTGAGAAGAAAGAAATCATACGAATGCGTGAGCGACCGTGGCGATCGAAACCAGAAGGTCACGAATTCTGACAGACCGATGCCCCGCTCTATTAAAACCCGGCAGGTTTGCGGAAACATCTCTGTGAGGTCTCCGCCCCAATAGAGAATCTCGTGTGGCACATACGTTGTTTGGTAGCGAGTTATACCAGTTGCATCGGCAGCCGTTTCCCGCCACTCCGGGCCTTCAATGGGAGCTTGCCCTGAAATGATTTGTGCGTAGCGTGCATAGTCGGCCTGTAACTGCTCTCGATCTGACCGGCACACCGATTCTTGGACAGGAACAGGATGAGACGTCGGTTCCATCGACTGCTCTACAGCCGCTTCTCTTACCATCCTCATCCGAATGAGGGTGGAAAATCGCCGGACAGCTCTTGCATATTCCTCCACAATCATCTCGATCGGTTTGGTGTCCACTTCAAGCGCGACGGCCCGGAGGCTCACGAGATTCGGATGGGCCAGGATCTGTTCGAGCATAGTGAAGAGGATTGATGGAATCGGAGCAGCATGGGCGTCGATCCATTCAGGAAGCCCCTCTCCCTTCTTCGGTGCATCAACCGACTCATGGTAGTCCAACCCTGCTATATGAATTTCGACGACTCGCTCCAGCGGAAATTCGTCAAGGAACTCTCCGACAAATCGCTCTAGCGACATCCGTCGGCAAGCGCCTGTATACCGATAGACTGTCCAGAGGTGCCCGACGTCCAGCACGAGACCGCAGGGCGTCAAGGACGTAACAAGTCGAAAAAACTGAGAGATCCGTATTGTGCCGGCAAAAAAATAGGTAAGCGGCGGCATCTCTAGGAGGAACAGGGGCACAGTCCCGTCCGCTCGACAACTATGCTGATCCATCGCTTGCTGAATCACCGCGATATTTCCCGCTACCACCTCGGCGCTCAGCCCTGTATACAGTGGAGAGAGATAGGTGCCGAATGAGTAACCGGCCATCTGCTTCGTCGCACACTCATGGTTGAGCCAGAGACTCTGGAGGCAGTTGACCTGGGTGACCGCCTCGTCGACGTTCTGACGAAAGATCGGAGATGCTTGAACGTCCGGCTGGGTGATCCAAAGGGCCTCTCCATGGTACGCTAGCGGTATATTCCGGGCAGCCTGTCGGACCGACCTCAGTGCAGTTGTCGTCGCTTTAAAGACTTCCAAATAACCTGGCGTATATTCCTGCTCGTTGAGTTTGCTCACCAATTCGAACAGATCAGGAGAATACACGTCGACTGACAGCCCTATTCCCAGTGGAGGAATGCTCTTAAGGCGATGCTGAAAATTTTGTTGAACCAAATCGGAGCCAACCATCGATCCCCCTTGTGCTGCGCGTATATTTGGCCTAGTCTATTCGCCGAACCCTTTGTTTGACAAGGGAAGCCCGGGTCACGGGCCACTGAACCTCGTCTGCTATACTTGGCTTACGTCGCCAGGGTGGAATCCTCACGAATCGTGCCTGTGTGAATCGGGGAGACTCCTAACCCATGGGGAATGACGACGACACGCCCTTCAAGTCGGCACATCTCGTTCGCACGATGGTTGCCCATATGATGATTCCAGGAGTTGTACAGGTTCCAGGGGATGTCTCCGTCAGTGAGGCGGCTATGTTGCTCGAGCACGAGCAGACGCCCTGCCTGCTCGTCAAAGATACCGAAACGCAGTTCGGTCTGATGACACCGATCGACATTGTGAAGAAAGTCGTCGCTCAGGGGCTCGAACCGCACGACATTGAAGTCCGGATGATCATGACACGCCCCGTGCAATTCATCGAGTACGATGCAGCCTTGACAGAGGCCTCGACACTCATGATGGAAACAGGCGCCTCGCTCTTGATTGTCACCAAACACAACCAACCGGTTGGGGTACTGAGTGCCCAAGACCTGATGCTCAACCCGCCAAGACGTGGTACGAGAATTCCCGTCGTGGTGAGTGTGGTGGGGCAAACTTCTGTGCACGAACTCAATTTTAACGCCATGATTACCCAACTGAGTCACGTCGGAGCATTAGTCGAATCGACCGTGAAGATCCAGACGGGAGCGAAAGTGGTTCTGGCATTTTCCATTCCTGGTCAAAATACCCCCCTGACCTTTCGTGGAACTGTCCTGTCCATCGGGACCCCTGAAGCAGAGCCCGGTGAACCATCAAGCACGGTCCGCACCTGGCATATCGATGTTCAGTTCACTGATCTTTCATCCACCGATCTCGCTCGGATCAGAGCCTGGGCGCTCCAGACAATGCCTCCTTCATCCGATCACCCCTGATCTCATACCTATACTCGGTTCTTTTGACCAAAAGACGATCAACTGATAGAATTTTTTGTCGCTCCGGAATAAACCATAGCTTCGCATGGATAACTCGATGAAGACTTCCCAGACCCGTTCGCGTCCCCTCCCCTCGAATGACGAGTTGCTCAGCCAAATTCGCCTCCTGCTTGAAAGTCCGGAAGACGACCTGCAAGCCGCGATTATGAAGGAGCTGCTGGCCGGGACCCTTCGACTTCACGAGTCTCATCTGGACGTCCTGGATCTTAAGATCGTCAACCGTGCCGTAAAAGAATTGCGCCACGCCTTCCGCGTCTTTCATGATTATCGAGATCGATGCAAGGTCAGCATTTTTGGTTCGGCCCGCACTGCCTCGGATGATCCCAACTACCAGATGGCCTTCCAGTTTTCCCGTCAGATTGTCAAGGAAGGGTTCATGGTCATTACCGGAGGGGCCGACGGAATCATGCGCGCGTGCCAGGAGGGCGCCGGGCGTGAGAACAGTTTTGGGGTCAATATTATGTTGCCCTTCGAACAAGGTCCGAATGCCACGATCGCCGATGACCCCAAGCTCGTCACATTCAAGTACTTCTTCACGCGCAAACTCGTGTTTCAGAAAGAAGCCAACGCCATTGCCTTGTTCCCGGGAGGTTTCGGCACACATGATGAAGGCTTTGAAATTCTGACTCTCGCGCAAACGGGAAAAAGTGATCCCCAGCCGATCGTCTGTCTTGCGGCTCCCGGTTGCGACTATTGGGACGACTGGTATGCCTTCGTCAAACGCCAACTCCTCGCCCGTCAACTGATCAGTCCTGAAGATCTCAGCCTGTTGAAAATCACCACGTCCGTGGACGAGGCCGTCGAAGAGATCAGGGGTTTTTATCGCCGATTTCACTCCATCCGATATGTGGGCCGGGTTCTAGTCATGCGGCTGAAGACGGGTATTTCTCCAGAACAGGCGGCCGGCCTTCATGAAGTGTTCGGTGATTTGTTATCTGAAGGCACCTTTGAATTGCGCGGGCCTCTCCCCGAGGAACTCGATGAGCCGGATTTGAGGAACTTGCCTCGGTTGGCCTTTGTCTCCAACCGCAGAAGCGCAGGCCGGTTGCGTCAACTCATCGACCATCTCAACAGGCTCTGATCGCTCCTGCAAAGACGCTTTAGTCTTGGAGTAGCATCATGGTATGCTCGGCCGCGATGGCCGGCCCCCGCACACAGTACCCTGCCTCTGAGCCTCCCAATGTCGTGCTCTATCACGCCGAGTGTGCCGACGGTTTCGGTGCAGCCTGGGCGATCTGGAACCGATGGCCAGCAGCCAAGTTCATTCCTGTCAAATACGGAAATGCTCCTCCAGGAGAGCTGCAGAATCAACGGGTCGTTATCGTGGATTTCAGCTATTCTCGTGAGGTGCTGGAAAACATGGCTGCTCAGACGCAGTCGCTGCTCGTGCTTGATCATCACATCACCGCAGAAAAAGCGTTAGCCGGCCTCCCCTATGCTTACTTCGACATGAAAAAGTCCGGAGCGGTCCTTGCCTGGGAATGGGCCCACGATCGAGCGGCTCCATGGCTTCTCGACTATATTCAAGACAAAGACCTTTGGACCTGGGCGCTCCCCGCCAGCCGAGAGATTAATGCGGCTATTGCTTCATATCCGTTCGACTATCAGCTCTGGAATCGGTTCAAACAGAAGGAGCTGGAACAGGAAGGCCAGGCCATCTTGCGTTACGAAAGCGAGCTCGTGAGCAAGCTCGCGGCGCAAGCGGTGTTGGTCGATTTTCATGAAGCCGTCGTTCCGTCAGTCCAAAGTGCGATCTTGACAAGTCAGATCGGCGAACGTCTCTCCGTGGAATATCCGTTCTGTATAATTTGGCATGATCGCGATGGGCGCCGCTACTACAGCATGCGCTCGCGAGAGGATGGGACCGACGTGGGGACGATCGCTGCGTCATTCGGCGGTGGAGGCCATACACATGCCGCTGGGTTTTCTGTCTCCCTAGGGCCTGACGGCTCCCTGCCGGATAATCCGGCACTTCCTCGATCTGTTATCGACCGTCGTAGGCTTCCTGGTTGATTTCGTTGATTTAGTTCATCTGGTTGGTTTCGGTTAACTAAAAAACCAAACAAACGAGACAAACCAAATAACGGTTTTCTTCCGCGCATTCTGCTAATGAGGACACCATGATCCCACTGCATGACGACAACCCGACCGAGCGGACGCCGGTGGTTACGATCGTCACTATCCTGGCCTGCACCCTCGTCTTTTTCTACCAGGCAAGCCTTCCGGTCGACTCCGGAGAAACATTCGTCTTTCAATATGGAGCCATCCCGGCCCTTGTATTCGGAGAGGCCGACCCTCCTGAGACGGGCTTGGTTATTCCCGCCTACGCCACATTAATCACAAGCATGTTTCTCCACGGCAGCTGGATGCATCTTATCGGGAATATGTTGTATCTCTGGATCTTCGGAAACAACATCGAAGACGTCACGGGGCATGCGAAATACGTCGTGTTCTATCTCACTTGCGGAATTCTGGCGGCCCTGAGCCACGCCCTGATCGATCCATCCTCGCCTATTCCTATGGTGGGGGCAAGCGGTGCTATCTCCGGCGTCCTAGGCGCCTATGTGTTGTTGTTTCCAAGAGCCCGCGTGCTGGTGATCATGCCTGGCTTGGGTACAACGCGGGTGGCAGCGGGTTTTGTCCTCGGCATGTGGTTCGTTATGCAATTATTGAGCGGGGGGATGAGTATCGGCAGCACAGGCGGAGGCGTTGCATTCTTCGCTCATATCGGCGGGTTTGTTGCTGGGATTGCGCTTATTGGTTTGTTCAAACGCCCGGACGTACCCTTCTTCGCACCGAGCCGAAGGGACCGATGGGAAAGCTAGCACGAGAACGATCCGCAAGCCAGATCAACCCATTCGGTCTTCACGTATCCAGCAATTCACGCACTTTTTCCAGCAACACGGCCTGTCGATAGGGCCGTCTCAAAAGATACCGGGGGTTGAGGCGATGGGACGTCATCGCCTCGTCGTTGTACCCAGAGATAAAGAGCGGCTTCATCATCGGGTGATGCTGGAGTAACCGCCGGGCTAGATCGCGCCCACCGATCTCCGGCATCATGAGATCGCTCACGGCTACCTGAATCGTCCCGGAATGTTGCTGTGCGAGCAGCAACGCTTCAACGGACGAGTGCGCTTCCAAGACATGGTAGCGATGCCGCACCAGTGTAGAGAGCGCGAGCTTGCGATCGATTTCATTCGGTTCCACCAGCAGAACCGTTTCCTGCCCTTTGGCTGCGACGTGCGCCTGGATCGACGGAGCATGCGGCTGGCCCTGTCGCGCAAGAGGAAACGCCATCCGTACGACCGTGCCTTCGCCGGGCCGACTGACAACATCGACCAAACCGTCACTTTGTTTCACAATACCGTAGACCGCAGTAAGTCCGAGCCCCACATTCATCTCTTTTGTCGAAAAGAAAGGCTCGAACATATGCGTCTGAGTGTCTGGGCTCATGCCGCTTCCGGTATCGCCCACTTGAATCAGCACCTTGGATAGATGCCTCCCTCCTCCACTTGCCGGTCTGCCATCATGCCCAGGAAACGCCGTCTTTACTTCTATTTGAAGCCGGCCGCCATCCTGCATGGCATCCCGCGCATTCATCACAAGGTGAAGCAGGATTTGTTCGAATCCTTCACGATCGAGTTCAACATCCATTGGTGCATCTTCAATGATCATGCTCAGATCGATTGATGCTGGCAGCAGTTCTCTAATGACTCCACGAATCTCTTCCAGCACGGTCTTGACCGAAAGCACCTGTCGGACGTAGCCGCCATGGAGGCCTAAGTCAGCCAATTGAGCGGTCATGGCTGCGGCTTTTCCTCCGCTTCGAAATATCTCATCGATCGGCGTATAAAGCGGGTCGTCAGGCTTGAGGCGAGACAGGACTAGGCCCGTCTGCTTTCCGATCACCGTAACAAGATGGGTCAGTTCGTTGGCAATCCCTCCGGCGACTCGACCGACCGCTTCCATCTTCTGCGCTTCATGCAATTGCCGCTCGATGCCTTCTCGTTCTTTTTTCTCCTGCCGGGCATGTTCATTCGCGCGCGAAAGATCGCTCTTGAGACCCTTGATACGGGCCTCCAATTCGTTTTGCGACGATTGCAAGGCCCGTTCAGTCTCTTTCAGCGCCTCGATACTCCCCAATAATAGTGTTTTTTGCTGCCGTTCGGCCCCGATCGTTTGCAACGCAAGCCCGTAGAACGTCGCCATCACCAACAGAACCGGGACTCCCAACAGATGCCCGGGGGACAAGGAGCCAGTTTGTGCAATCCCCTGATAGAGAACGACGCCATAACCGGCACAGAGCAACAAAGACAAGCCAACGACATGGGAAAGCCGACGCACTGAGGCGGCGATGAGCATCAGGACGAAATAGGAAAGATACAGCTCCGACCTGGCATTACCTGAAAGATACATTGTCCCGGTCACGAGCACCGTATCGATCCCGATCACTGTCCCGCTGAACCACGCAGCCTGTAGAATCGAGGTCGGCACATACCATAGACCGATGACCATCGCCACCAAGCCACAGACGATGGCCACGCTCGTCACGCGACCTGCGATCAGCTCCGCTCCGAACAATAGCTGGTAGGCCAGCATGACACCGACCAGGGACTGAAGCACAACATAACACGGGCGAGAAATCGAACTGTCGGGACAGGGCTCCGCCGAAGGCCCCTCCACGTGATTCTCGGAGGGGACAGCGAGGCTGCTCATGGGTATGATCTCCAATTCAGATGACTAATGACTGGCAGGATGTTGAGCAAACAAAACGACTCAATTAAACCGGATAGACCGTATTTGCCCGGGACGTATATCCGATCGACGTTCTACTCCACGAAATGCATTCGCGGCCCGCTAGGAATGGAGCAAGTCCTGTGCCGATTCTCTAATAAGGAAGACCACGTTTTTCCCATAACCTATGCTCGGAGGAACTACACCGTTTGATCTATCGCCCTCTGGCCAGTCACAAAATGGAACGGATCCGTGTGGCGAAAAACAGGTTGCCGATTGGGAGTTGGTCGCTAATGAGACGGGGGAACCACAGGCTCAGCCTATAGCATCCCGTTGGTTGACGCCGGACAGAAACGACACAGATCAATGAAGGAGGTTATGCGGATCGTATGGGGCCGTTTCTCAAACCATCACGGAATCGCCTTGCATGAGTGAGGGCCAGATGGACCGTCTCTCCGATGAACGTAACGTGCCCCATCTTGCGACGAGGGCGAATTGCGCGCTTACCGTAGAGATGGAGTACCGCGCCAGGAATATCCAGCAGAGCCCGACGGCCTGCACCCTTCATAAGCGTCGCGGCATCGTCTCCGATGAGGTTCACCATGACGGCGGAACTCAGTAGACGCACTTCGCCGAGCGGCATCCCGCAGATGGCACGAACCTGTTGCTCAAACTGGGACACGCTGCAGACATCGAGCGTGAAGTGACCTGAGTTATGAGGTCGTGGAGCAATCTCGTTGATGAGAAGTTTCCCTCCGGGCAGCTGAAACAATTCGAGACAAAATACCCCGACCCCTTCTAGACGATTAACTACTTGACGCCCAAGAGCGGCTGCTTGTTTGGCCACAGCTAAAGAGCCCGGTGCCGGCACAATGGTGGTTCGAAGAATCCCTTCTTCATGTTCATTTTCAACCAGGGGGTACGTGCAGCTCTGTCCGTCAACTCCACGGACCACGAGAATCGAGAGTTCCCGTTCGAACGGCACCAAGGACTCCACGATCCATCGCATGCCGGGACGAGCGGATTCCGATAACGCCCGTTCAACCGCACGGAGATCGGATTCTTGAAGGATTCTCCACTGCCCCTTGCCGTCATACCCAGCCGTTGCCGTCTTGCAGAGAGTGGGATAACCGACCTGTCGGACGATAGTGGCCAATTGTTCGGGAGCAGTCAGGCCCGCAAAAGGGGGGACGGGAAAGCCGTTGGAGGCCAAGAAACTCTTTTGTTCGAGGCGATCCTGAATGATGGTCAGAACACCACTCGACGGACGAACCGGTCTCTGCTGCTCCAACGCTCGACAGAGCTCCGCAGGGATATTTTCCCATTCATAGGTCACGACATCGACAAGGTCGGTGAAGCGCGCACGAATGTGCTGGTCGGTGAACGGAACGGGAAAGCTGTGCGTGGCGACACGATGAGCCGGCGCGTCCGGATCTGGGTCCCAGACGGCAACGTGATACCCGAGACGGCATGCCGCCATGGTGAACATGGCGCCCAATTGTCCGCCGCCTAGGACACCCAGGACAGACTCCGGTTCAATGACGACTGCCTTCACCTTCTACGACTCGGTCGGCCTAGACCTATCATACCGGTCACCAGGCCCTTCGCTTCAGGAGACCGAAGCACGCTGTCCGTTTGCGACCGTCGGAAGAACTTCACGCGGTTTGCAATTTCCGGATATCGGCCCGACAGAATTTGTGCCGCAAGCAATCCGGCATTTTCCGCCCCTCCAATGGCCACCGTAGCGACGGGAATCCCTCTCGGCATCTGCACGATGGAGAGGAGCGAGTCGAGTCCGCGAAGATTTTCTGTCGGGATCGGAACCCCAATGACCGGGAGATGCGTCTTCGCCGCCAGCATTCCGGGAAGATGGGCAGCACCGCCAGCGCCTGCAATAATGACTTCGATCCCTCGACCTGGAGCCTGTTCGGCATAGGCGAACAAGCGATCCGGAGTCCGGTGTGCGGAGACGACGATCAATTCGTGTGGGATTCCGAGATCCGTCAAAATCGCAGCGGCCTTTTCCAAGACCGGAAAATCGGATTTGCTTCCCCCCAACACCCCAACCAAGGGGTGCTGACGATCCGTTTTTCGCCGCCGCGATTGCGCTTGTGATCCCCTGTTGAGACGAGGCATATTCGTGCCGCCCCTTTTCCCACGGCACTGTGCAACATGGCCCTCAGCGGAGCCTCACCTTAGCGATTCTCTGACTGATGGTCAAGCTCACCCATCACCAGCAATCAGGGAAACGCGAAAAGTTCCGGAAGAAAAGCGGCGTGCTGGGGACACCCGACGTTTAGGCGACGCCAAGAACATGGCGAATGCCAATCATGTGGCTGTCACCTGTGATCACCAGGACTTTTGCTTTCGGGAAATCCTGTCGCAACATGACAGTGGTCTCCCTTCCGTCCTGAAGGGATGCGGGGTGAATCTGGGAGAACAACTCCTCGTCAAGGCAAGCGAGTCGGTTCAACAGGGACGGGAACGAGAAGACGTAATTGGTGCCGAAGGCGGGACTTGAACCCGCACGGCTTGCGCCACACGCCCCTCAAACGTGCGTGTCTGCCATTTCACCACTTCGGCACTCGGCAGGAGATTCAGAATGCTCTGCAACTCGTGATCCTGAAACAGAGGGCCATGCTGCTTCGTACCAGCGCTTCAAGTTTCACGAACGACGAGTGGCGGTCTGAGGGAGGGCATTATAGAAGTGGACCAAAATCCTTGTCAATCAATAGGCGGTCCGGTAGAATCTGACGGCCCATATTCATCGGATTCTCCAACGTTGTGCAGAGTCACCACATCCTCGCTCCCACGCTTGATGATGTCCCGGAACGACGAGTCCAAGGATCCGTCGCTGCACTATTCGACGTCGACAATACGCTGCTGCCGGGAGAGGCCAGCGAGGTACGATTCTTCAGGTTTCTGTGGCGGCGTGGCCTGGTGGGATGGGAAGAGTTGATCCGGAGCGCGGCCTGGCTGGCATGGCATGTACCGCCGTTGTCGCTGCATGCGCTCCGAGAACGAAAAATTTATCTGGAAGGCAAATGCCCCACAGACATCGCATCATGCGCCCAAGATTTCTGCCGGAACGAAATGATCGGCAAGGTATCGGCTGAAGGGCGCACGAGGCTGGAGGCACATCGACAGGCCGGTCATCAGTTGATTCTTGTAACTGGCGCTCCTGATTTTTTGATCGAGCCCCTTGCGGAATTCTTGAACGTGTCTACAGTCTTCGCAGCGAAGCTGGAACAGCCGGACTCCGTCTATACCGGTGCATTGGTCCCTCCCCTACCCTATGGTAGAGGCAAACGTGAACTGATCCTCTCTTATGCTCGGGAGATGGGTCTCGATTTGGCCGCCTCTTACGCGTATGGCGACAGCCCGGGCGATCTCGACCTTCTTGAACTCGTAGGGCATCCGCTGGTGGTCAACCCGATTCGAGGCATGGCTCGAACGGCTCGGCGCCTCGGCTGGCCTATCGCGACCTGGAAGTGAACAAGATCGCATGAAGTCATCAAGGCGAACGGTCCTCAAGTCTGAATGTCTTCAAGTCATCAGGCCTCGGACTTTCGACCTTCAGACTTTATGACTTTTTGACATGAGCATGAAGATGCGAGTTACCGAGATCTTCCATAGCATTCAAGGTGAGTCGAGCTATGTCGGACAGCTCTGTGTGTTTGTTCGACTGACCGGATGCCCTCTCCGCTGTACCTGGTGTGATACCGACTATGCATTTTACGGAGGACATGAGTGCTCGACCGAGGAAGCGCTCGCTCAGGTGGAATCCTACGGATGTCGCCTCGTAGAGGTCACCGGAGGAGAACCGCTTGCTCAGTCCGATAGTCTTCTATTCATGACCAGACTGTGCGATGCCGGCTATACAGTCCTTCTTGAGACCAGCGGCGCCGTTGATATCGCGCCGGTCGATCCACGAGTGCATGTCATCCTGGATGTGAAATGCCCAGGGAGTGGCATGACCGATCGGATGCACTGGCCGAATCTTTCCAAGCTGGAAGCCAAAGACGAGGCCAAGTTTGTCTTGGTTGATCGAGCCGATTACGACTGGGCCCGAGAGGTACTCGCCAGATATGACTTAGCCGGGCGTTGTTCAGTGCTCTTCAGTCCGGTTTTCGGCGCGCTCGACGTGCGTCAACTGGCAGAATGGATTTTGGTCGATCGTCTGAAGGTCCGTTTTCAACTGCAGTTGCACAAGTATATATGGGCACCGGACATGCGAGGGGTGTAAAGAGTGGCGATCAGCACTCAGCTCTCAGTGTCGGTTGAAAGCTGAATGCTGACTGCTGACAGCTTGGAAAAGGAGATGTGAATGAAGATCATGCAGATCACGGTTCAGGTCGGGCGAGCGGAGGCTACGGCCGCAGAGCTGTTGGTACTGACCCATTGTGAAGGAGAGGCATTGTCCAAACAGGATGCGACCCCGCTTGATCGAGCTCTGAGTGGCGCGTTGACCAAGCTTGTGCAATCCAGAGAATTCGAAGGCAAAGCCAACGAACTGTTGCTGTATCACACGCAAGGTACGGTGCCAGCGCAACGACTGGTGTTTGCCGGCTTGGGAAAGAAGAAGGAGGTCACACTTGAAACGATCCGGCAAGCCATGGGCTCAGCCGCAAAGCGAGCCCGTCAGGCGAAGGTTGGATCCTATGCTGTTACGCTCCCTACCATGACGCCTGAAGGGACGTCATGGATGGAAGTGGCACAAGCGATGGTCGAGGGAGCAATCCTGGGCAGTTATCAGTTCACCGTCTATCGGAGCGAGGCCGCTTCAGGACAGGATGTGGCGGAGATGAAGATTCTCATTCCACAGAAGCGTCAGCTACGGCAAGTCGCTGAAGGAATCCGACGCGGCGTCGCTACGGCAGAGGCAACCGTCTTTGTCCGGGATCTCTGTAATCATCCCTCGAACGTTCTAACCCCCACCAGGGTCGCCGAGGAGGCGAAGACTCTTGCCAAAGCAGAAGGGATTGCCGTCAAGATTCTGGAACAGAAAGAGATGGAGCGATTGGGGATGGGGGCCTTGCTCGGCGTGGCACGGGGAAGCCAGGAACCACCTAAGTTCATCGTTCTTGAATACAACGGCTCTCGGAAAAAAGACGAGCGACCGGTCGTACTCGTCGGGAAAACGATCACCTTCGATACAGGCGGAATTTCGCTGAAGCCTGCGGAAAATATGGAACACATGAAGGCCGATATGACAGGGGGAGCCGAAGTTCTTGCTTCGATTCGTGCAGCGGCCAGACTGAAGCTTCCGCTGCGCCTCGTCAGTATCCTGCCCGTGGCGGAAAACATGCCTGGCGGGCGGGCGATGAAGCCGGGTGACATCGTGAAGACGCTGTCAGGGAAAACTGTCGAAGTGCAGAACACGGATGCAGAAGGTCGGCTCATCCTGGCCGACGGCCTCGCCTATGCGATGCGCTATAAGCCGGCTGCCTTAATCGACATTGCGACACTCACAGGGGCCTGTGTCGTGGCGCTCGGCCAATTTGCGATCGGTATGTTCGGCACCGACCGGGCGCTCAAAGAACAGGTGAGGAAGTCCGGACAGAAGACCGGTGAGCGAGTCTGGGAAATGCCCTTGTGGGAGGAATATTTCGAACAGCTCAAGAGCGACGTCGCCGATATGCGCAACATTGGAGGCCGTGGAGGCGGAATGATTACCGCGGCGCTCTTTCTCAGCAAGTTCGTAGGTGATTGCCCATGGGTACACCTCGATATTGCCAGTACGGATTGGAGCGATCGGGAACGGGCCTACGTTCCAAAGGGCCCCACTGCGATCGGAACCAGGTTACTGGTGCAGTACCTGATTGATCGGAGCCTTTAGCATTGGAACGACATCCCATGACTTCGCGCGAAAAGATCGGGCAACTCTTCATGGTAGGATTTCTCGGCACGTCGGTGACACACGATCTAGCCTCTTTCATCAAGGAGTACAAACCGGGAGGTGTCATTCTCTTCTCGAGAAACCTGGAATCCGTCGAGCAGATCGTCGCCCTGACCAACGACCTGCAAGCCTGCAGTCCTCACTCGCCGCTATTGATCTCGATCGATCAGGAAGGCGGCCGGGTCTCCCGTCTTCCGAAAGACTTTACAATTTTTCCGCCCAGCGACGTGTTGGGCCGCTGTCACTCAAGCGAATTGGCATACGCTGCCGCCGCCACTATCGCGACAGAGTTACGTGCGGTTGGCGTGAACATGAATATGGCGCCGGTGCTCGACGTGAACAGCAATCCGGACAACCCGATTATCGGAGACCGCGCGTTCGGTACAACGCCGGATATCGTCTGTGAGCTGGGGTTGGCGACCGCAGCCGGGCTGCAAGACAACAAGATCGCGGCTTGCGGAAAACACTTTCCCGGTCACGGCGATACGAATGTCGATTCACACAAAGAGCTTCCGGTGGTTGAGGCGTCACGGGAGCGATTGGAGGCTGTCGAGTTTCCTCCTTTCCGTCGTGCCGTTGCACAGAATATTGCATCGCTGATGACCGCCCACGTGCTCTACCGGGAACTCGACCCTGAACTGCCTGCCACACTCTCACCGACGATTATTACGAATTTCTTACGTCAGGAGCTGCGATATGACGGAGTGGTGTTGACGGATGATTTAGAAATGCGAGCGATCATCGACCACTATGGCATAGAAGACGCTGCAGTTCGTGCGATTTTGGCCGGATGCGATGTCCTGTTGATTTGTCAAGATCGCAATCGGGAGGTCGCCGCTTTCAAAGCCGTAGAACAGGCGATGGAAGCAGGGGCAGTCACTCCCGAACGGTTGGACCTGTCAGTTACTCGAATCGCCCGCCTCAAAGGACGATTTGTTGCGCCCTATAAGCCGGTGACTGTCTCCGACGCAAAGCTCATTGCAGGGTGTCGAACCCATCAGGCGTTGCTGCATTCGATCGAACGGATTCAGATGCGGTTAGTTCACCCGCAATACTCATGAGAAACCGAAAATAAACCTGACCTGCTCCCCCCTTGCGGATCGCAGGCCGTTTCCCTAGAGTGCGCGGCATGATCCGTACGTTTCAGGGGATTAATCCCACCATCCCCGCATCCTGCTTTATCGAAGAGACGGGCATCGTCATCGGCGATGTCGTATTTGGCGAGCACTGCAGCGTCTGGTTCCATGCCGTCATTCGCGGGGACGTACACTACATCCGGATTGGCGAACGGACTAACGTGCAGGATCTCTGTGTGCTCCATGTCACCCATGACACTCACCCGCTGATCATCGGCAAGGAGGTGACCATCGGTCACGCAGCCATACTCCACGGATGCACGATCAATGATCGTGTACTGATCGGGATGGGGGCAATAGTAATGGACGGAGCTGTGATCGGGGAGGACTCGGTGGTGGGAGCCGGGGCGCTGGTGGTGGAAGGCATGATAGTGCCGCCGAAGAGCGTGATCCTCGGATCACCGGGCCGTGTTCGACGCTCGGTGTCAGAGGCCGAACTCGCATGGATTAAGGAGTCTGCGGAGAACTACGTGAAGTATGCAGCCCAGTACTTGGACGACTCGTCAAGAGTAAAACCTGGCTTTCGAATTTAAGCCTTCAGCCACCCTGCCCGGCCCTCTTTGACCCTTTGCCGATGTGAATATAACATATCGGGTCTCCCACTAGTGCCGTTGGATAGGAGCATTTCCCGACGGAGTAGGGAACTCGATGCCGATGACACCACTCTGCAATCCAAAGAACTTCTTCTGTAGTCGTCGTGACGAGTCCAGGCCTCACAAGCTTTCCCATACAACGTGCAACCAGCGCGCGCACGATACGACGTTCCGCACCAAACCTCAGGGGGTCGAAGGTGAGAGGATGGCCTCGCCCGTAGGACAGAGACGACAGATGCGGGAACCGCTCAGGATCGTTCAACACGCTGGCCATCCAGAGATGATCGAATCGACCCTTCGCACCATCTGCATCCATTGCATGGAATGTGAGGGGAATGGAGCGACAGGCACGGTTGAGGGCCAGGACTTCGGCTCTCCGGAGATTATAGGGTTCCACCGTCCGACCGAGTTCCACCGCTTCCATAATGAGAGCAGGTAGCTCTGCCACTCCTGCTCCAACGTAAAGACTGCGGCCCCCCCACTTCAATTTTAGCTTCAACACCGCAGCAATCCGGTTCCCGAGACGATAACAGGGGCTCCGCTTCGCCTGCCAAAACTCATCGCCGCCTTCGTAGCAGTAGACCGGTCCCAACGCACGATAGTCGAGAGAGGCATAGACCTCGCGCACCAGACGACGGGCCATGGAGGCTAGCCTCGCACGACTCGTTTTCACGGTCGAACCCCTGCGATCTGAATCGCCGTGGCAGTCACCATCGCTGCCACATCGGAGAGAAATTCGAGATTCAGAGTGGCGGCGGTATCAGTCTCACGATGGTAATGGGGATTACGGAAATTCGCCGTATCAGTCAGCATCACGGCCGGATGGCCTTCATCCCAAAACGAGGAGTGATCGCTGCGACGGGTATCAGGCATCGCCTCCCCTCGACCTGGAACCACCAAAGACAGCGTCTTAAGGGGACCTGGCTGCCGCCGGGCCTCCTGTTCAAGCCGGACCACTAAAAATCGGGAAGCTTCGTTGCCTACAATGGCGAGGAAGTCTCCCTGGGTCGGTACGGCAATGGGCACATCGGGTGGAACTTGCTGCGTGCCCGGTTCGCTGCTGACGTACCCGACACATTCCAAGATGATCGCACCGGCCAGCTCACGGTGCTCGGCTCTCAGGCGAGATGCAAACGCCTGGCTTCCCAGCCGATCCTGCTCTTCAAGACAGAATGCCACGAGCCAGACGGGTCGCACGAGAGGTTGCGCACAGAGGCGTGAGGCTACTTCGAGGAGAACCACCACTCCGCTTGCATTATCATCCGCACCCGGCGACCCTGACACGGTATCGTAGTGAGCTCCGATCAGAAGAGGAGCCGATGCCTCTCCTTGTCCCGGTCGGTCTGGATACCTTGCCGCCACCACATTGCGATAGACTTTGCTCCACGCATCCACAAGCTGGGCGGTTACGACCCAACCGGACTTCGCAAACTGCGTCGTGAGATAGTGCGCCGCCCTCCGAAGCGCTCGAGGACTCGTCTCAGGATGACGCTCGCCGACGAGGGCTGCTAGATGGCGGTTGATTCGGAGACGCTGGTTCACCACGAGAGAAGACGGGCCGGATTAGACGATCATGATGCAATTTCGGTCCCGATTCCCTTGCGCGTAAACACTTCGAGAAGAATAGCGTGGGGGATTCGGCCGTCGATGATATGAGCTTTACCTACGCCTCCACCGAGCGCGTCCAAGCAGGCATGCACTTTCGGCAACATTCCTTCTCCGATCGTACCCTTTTTTACCATTCGCTGCACATCCTTGCGGGACACCGTGGACAGATGATGCCCCTTCGCATCGCGGATGCCTTTCACATCAGTCATCATCAGCAATTTTTCCGCACCCAGAGCGGCAGCCATCGCTCCGGCCACGAGATCGGCGTTGATATTGTACGTATTGCCTTCGCGATCTGTACCGATAGGTGCGATGACCGGAATATAATGATCCTGCTGAAGTTTCCGCACTAACGTGGGATCAATCGATTGAACCTCTCCGACCAGGCCAAAGTCTTCGTCCCCCTCGCCGTCATCGAGATCCTTTTCCAGACTTGCCGCCCAAGCTTTGGCCGTGAGCGGTCGAGACAACATGAGCCCACCATCCTTACCACTCAAACCGACTGCAAGGCCACCATGAAGATTCAAGAGGTCGACGATTTCCATGTTGATCTTGCCGGCCAAGACCATCTCCACAATTTCCATCGTGGCTTCATCTGTAACTCGTACCCCGTGGCGAAACTTGGCTTCGATACCCAAGCGATGAAGCATCTTGTCGATCTGGGGACCGCCGCCGTGCACAATGACCGGGTTGAGACCCACATATTTCAGCAGCACGACATCCTGGGCGAATCGCTCTTTCAGCGGCGCATCGGTCATCGCATGACCGCCATACTTGATGACGATGGTCTTGCCCTTGAACGTCCGGATGTAGGGCAGGGCTTCGATCAGGACGTTGGCCTTCTTAATCAATCTATTCATATTCTGGCTCCTATGGAAAAAGAGGCGCGAGCCACAGACCACGCGGCGCGAGCACGTTTGCCCCTCGCAACCTCCCGCAACCCTTGCTTGAGATCGAGAGTCGCCGACAACAGCATGATTATCACGGCTTGTCGTCCTTCACAATGCGGGCACCGGTCGAACGACCGGCTCGCGGATGTGCTTTATCATAAACCGCTAGGAGCTGGTCCGTGGCCAGGTGTGTATATTTTTGTGTCGTACTCAGGGAGACATGCCCGAGCATTTCTTGAATCGATCGTAGATCGGCCCCTTCGTCAAGGAGATGGGTGGCAAAGGAGTGGCGCAACGTATGGGGGCTCACGGAACCACCGGCAAGCCGGCTAGAGTAGCGAGCCACGATGCGAGCAACGCTTCGAGTCGTCAGCCGTCCTCCTCGGCTGTTGCGAAAGACCGGCGACGAAACGTGTTTCACGCGTAGATCGCGAGAATCCTTCAGAGGCCATTGGTCCAAATACGCCTGAATGGCCCGTATGGCGACGTCTCCGATCGGCACGATTCGCTCCTTTCGACCTTTTCCTCTCAGCTGGACCAGTCCCTCAGACGCACGAAGATCTTCTAGGTTGATCCCGACAAGTTCGCTTACGCGAGCCCCGGTTGAATAGAGCGTCTCCAGTAGAGCGCGGTCTCTGAGCGAGCCTCCTGCCCGATCGACAGGAAACTCCATCAGCGCGGCCGCATCGTCTTTAGTCAACACACGTGGCAGATGTTTCGGCTGCTTCGGCGTCCTGATGGCCTCGGCTGGATTGCGGGAGACCCTACCCTCGCGTTGCAAGTAACGATAGAAACTCCGGAGAGCCGCGAGCTTCCGTGCCATCGACGTGCTTTTCTCATGCTTGTGGTTCAACCAGTGAAGATAGGCCCGAATCGACTCCGTTTGCACGGAGGCAGGATCAATCGGGGGGGCATTGGGATACTCCGTTGTCATGAACGCCTGAAACTGCCGGAGGTCCGACCCATAGCTCCGAACTGTTTCGTGCGACGCATGATGCTCGAACTGAAGAAACGTCATGAAAGCTCGAATTGCGTCTTCCATTCGGTTAGATCCTCAAGCGCCCGTTGCCCCATGAGTCGTCGTTTGCGTTCCTTGTCTTTCGTCGGAGTAGCAAGGGGAGGGAAGAGTCCGAAATTCGTATTCATCGGCTGAAAGTAACGAGGGTCTGAGTTCGTAATGTGCGACACGAGACAACCATGCGCCGTGGTCGGGGGAGGCGTGACCAGCGACAATCCGGCCAGACTGCGGGCAGCGTTGATTCCGGCCAAGCCCCCCATCGCAGCGGAATCCGTATACCCCTCGACGCCGACTAACTGTCCCGCGAAAAAGAGGGTGTCGCGCGCCTTGAATTGAAGCGTGTTGCGCAGCAACCGGGGAGAATTGATAAAGGTGTTGCGGTGTAGGCTGCCGTAACGCAGAAATTCTGCCTGCTCCAGGCCGGGAATCATACGAAACACACGTTTCTGTTCCCCGTAGGTCAATTTCGTCTGGAACCCGACGAGGTTATAACAGGAGCGGTGGGCGTTCTCCGTCCTGAGCTGGACCACGGCGTAAGCCCGTGCACCCGTCTTAGGGTTCTCAAGGCCCACCGGCTTCAATGGACCGAACTGCATAGTCTGGCGGCCCCGTTCGGCCATCTCTTCGATGGGGATACAACCTTCGAAATAGGCAGTCTTTTCGAATTCCTTCGGTTGAACTTTCTCCGCCCCTAGCAATGCGTCATAGAACGCGTTGTAGGCCGATTCATCCATGGGACAGTTCAGATAGTCATTCCCGCCCTTATCGTAACGGGACGCGAAAAATGCGACATCCATATTAATGGAATCGGCATCGACAATCGGAGAAATGGCATCATAAAAATACAAATGTTTCGTGTGGGTCAATCGTGCAATCGCTTGAGACAGTTTGTCAGATGTCAGCGGGCCGGTCGCCAGAATGCAGAGGCAGTCTGTTGGAACCTCCGTGATCTCTTCGTGCAGAATGCGAATATTCGGATGCCCTTCCAACGCCTGGGTAATTTTGAGCGAAAACTGCTCGCGATCGACTGCCAGGGCCGATCCTGCCGGCACTCGCACCTCATCCGCCACCCGTATAGTGAGTGAGTGAAGACGGCGCATTTCCTCTTTCAATATGCCGGGAGCGTTCAGTAGATCAGCGGAACCGAGCGAATTCGAACAGACCAGTTCAGCCAGGCCACCGGTCTTATGTGCTTGGGTCATTTCTTTCGGACGCATTTCATAGAGCGTCACCTTCGCTCCGCGATTGGCTGCCTGCCACGCCGCTTCAGACCCTGCCAGGCCACCCCCGATAATGACAACATCATCGCGCATGCCGGTGAAACTCCGAGAAAAAGAACTGAGAGCGGTGGCATTGTAGGAAGCGCATTGGGGGGTGTCAAGGCAACTTCGCCTCGCCTAGCGTTGTCATCATCGGTTGATCCCATTTGCAAACTCATGCTAGACTTTTTGATGTGTAGGCGATTAGCTCAGTGGTAGAGCGCTTCCTTCACACGGAAGAGGCCACTGGTTCGATACCAGTATCGCCTACCATAAATACGGTTCCTGTCTCCCCTCTTTTCGTTCCAGAACCCTGCATAAACAGACCATTTTCGTGATTCTGTCTAAACTGCCCCAATTCTGGACAGAATTCCTGAGGTCGGCTACACTTCAGTCTATCGAGTAACCATCGACTTTGAACTGTACAAGATAAGTGAGGTCATCTATGCGAATCACAGCTCTTGCTATGGGGGTCCTTCTCTTGGCCACCGCAGCTGGCTGCGCCAGTCAGCAGCAAACAACGAGTGATGCGGATGGAAGCTACACCGCCCCGGCCAGCATTTACAGTGTGATGAACCCCACATCTTTGGTCTACACCGATGTAGCGGCCGGAGCAGCCCCTAACGATAACCCCTGGCGTTGGGCCGGGTTTATCCTTCACCCTGTCGGGGTAGGGATCGACTATGGTCTGAACCGGCCGCTTTACAAACTGACCAGCCAGATGCCGTATCTCTTCGGCTACACCGCTGAAGATTCGATGTTGGACAGCCAACGGCGCTAATTCTTCGTTTCGCGCATATCGTTCTCAGCCTTAACGCCCGCTCTTCTGAGAAGAGCGGGCGTTGCTTTTCCGCCCGATTGGAAAACCCTTTCACGTTTCGTGTATGCTCCTTTCGTGAGTCGGAATTCATGTGACACGCACACCCCTCGTGCTATGCCGGTTCTACAGTGGGTGGTCTGCGGGCTTGGGCTAAGCCTCTTGCTGAGTGCCTGCGAAACTCCTGCTCCAAAAACGGCCCTCCCGCCCTCCGAGAGTGATCTGGTTGTTTTGAAGGCCACGACCCTCTGCACGTCGAAGTCCGACTTTCTTAAGAAGCATCCCGCCTCTACTCTCAAATCGCGCGACTGGGGCGCCGGGCAGGAGCTGATGTTAGCCGCCAGCCGAAGCCTATCACAGGGCGACGAGTCCTACTTCTTCGACGAAGATGGTGTGCTGGTCGGAACCGTTTTTACCTTTTCCTCCGGGCTTGATTTGAATCCCTATCCGACCCTCCGCCACACATTAACGTTGCTGAAGCCGACATTGGAGTTTTACCTCAACGTGGCGAATCTGTCCCCAAAAGACAATATGGACCCCAGCGCTTTGTACGAAACCGGCGACGAAAAAACGACAACGCAGTATTTGGTCCTCGGCCCGCGTGAGCGTCCGACGTTGCTCCAGGCTTCTGTGACGATCGATCCCTATGTACGGCTGTTCTCACCCTATCGACGCGAGTTTTTGGAACGGTTGCGCTATCCGGCGGGCCGGAAACCCGGACAACAGCTCGACAGTCAAGGCGCAGAAGACAAAGAGCCCTTCCTCTCACTCCAGCAATTCGCGCGTGGCCAAACCGCGCAGCTCTCCTACTGTGGAACTCAGAACTACGATATCGCAGCCGTTGCCTTTCAAAAGGCGATCGCAAGCGGCTTTACCAATAAAGTGTGGCTGGCAGAAGCTCACCACAAACTGGGACTCGCCTGGACAGGGAAGGGAGAACACGAACAGGCCAAGACGGAAATGCTTCAATCATTGGCCATCAGGCCAAACATTCCGGAAGTTCTGAACAACCTCGGTACGGTGTACCGCAAGCTGGGAGACAAAGCGAATGCGCTCGCTTCATTCGAAAAAGCCGTCACGCTCCGTCCCAACTACGCCATTGCTCGCTACAACCTGGCCGAGGCCTATGAGCCCACGAATCCCAAACGGGCGCTCTCGGAATACGAGACCTATCTCGCGTTGGTCCAGGGTATCCCTGATGAATCCGACCGTATCGCGCTTGCCCAACAACGCATTAAAGCATTAAAACGCTAGCCTGCCTCCTCTTCAATCTTCCCATCTTCTCATCGGGATCGAACGCATGCTTCCGTTGGGCAACTGTCATGCTTCGCGCAGACTTCTCTCACCTTGCTACACGATAGATATGAGAGAACAATGCACGACAACCTACCTGAGCTTGTATGCGAGCAATTGTCTTGCGATCACGGCCGCTGTTGCTCTCGCCGAGTCAGACCGGACCGGAGGGACGGGTAGTTTCCAGTCGGCTTGTCCGGAGGTGGTACCTTGCGCTCGAACAAAAGCGTGGGGTCTAAAAGCACTGAGGCGGCTTATTCGGGCTGAGGGCTCTATCGGCGAGTTTTCTCTTCCTGTTCTTCGAGTGTCTTGCAGTTGATACAGAGAGTGGTAACCGGGCGAGCTTTGAGTCGCGGATAGGGAATCTCTTCTTCGCAGCGCTCACAGATGCCATAGGTATTCTGGTCCATCCGATCAAGCGCTTCATCGATCTTCTTGATCAGCCGCTGCTCGCGTTCACGGATCCGCATTAAAAAATTCTGCTCGGCCTCTGCTGACGCCTGATCGCTGACGTCCGGGAACGCTTCCTGACCACTTGGATTCGCGAGACCTTCAACTGCCTCATTCAGCATGGCCTTGCGCTGCCGTTCAAGGTCACGACGAATGGCCTCGTATTTTTCACTCTGGGACGGCGTCTTCGCTCCAAACTTGACGGTGACAGATCGCGCTGCCGATGGGGCGGGGGAAACGCGCTTGGAAGAAGAGCTTGCTTTCATATTTTCCTGGGACGCTGTCTTGACTCTCCCCTTGGCGGTGACAGATCGCGCTGCCGATGGGGCGGGGGAAACGCGCTTGGAGGAAGAGCTTGCTTTCATGGTATGCCCCGTATTGGGAATACGATCACCCGAAACAACTGGCGACTATAACAAGGGGCCTGGAGAGGGGTCAATGGGCAGCATGTCTGGGACCAGCCCGGTTTCTTTGGTTCATCTAGTTGGTCTTGTTGAACCAAACAAGGCAAACCAAATAAACTAAATAACGGTCTTGCTAGAGATCCCGACGACCTTCAATCGACTTGAGCAACGTCACCTCGTCGGCATACTCGATATCCATTCCCACCGGAATGCCGTAAGCGATTCGGGAGACCCGAGTCCCGAGAGGTTTAAGCTGATTCGTTAAATAGATAGCCGTTGCCTCGCCCTCAATCGTCGGACTCGTCGCGAGAATCACTTCATCGACTCCACCGAGCTTGACCCGATCAACCAACTCCTCGGCTCTGATATCGGACGGGCCGACACCGTCCAATGGAGATAAGGCCCCGAGTAACACATGATACAAGCCGCGATAGGCCCCTGCCCTCTCGATGGCATAGGTCGTACTCGGTTCTTCGACCACCAAGATTCTTGTCTGATCCCGTTTCGGATCGAGACAAAACTCGCAGAGCTCACCTTCGGCGATATTCCGGCACTGCCGGCAAAATGAGAGCCCGTCTTTGACGGCGCGAATCGCCTCGGCCAGTCGAAACGCATCTTCGCGCTCGGCCTTTAAAACATGGAATGCCAATCGCTGCGCCGTTTTTTGACCGATGCCTGGAAGACGGACCAACTCACGCACCAACCGCGCAAGTAACCCCTGTTGATCAACTGCCATGACGTGATAGCGAGTTAGAGCAGCCCGGGAACGTTCATTCCGCCTGTAACCGATTTCATCTCATCCGCCATCATCTCGCGAGCCTTCTTGAGGGCGTCGTTCGACGCCGCCATGACCAGATCCTGCACCATTTCTACATCACCGCCTTTAACGACCTCCGGATCAATGACGATGCCGATAAGCTGCATAGCCCCGTTGGCAGTGACCGTTACACTGCCGCCGCCTGCCGTTCCGGTCACGGTCTTCGACGCGGCCTGTTCCTGGACCTTTGCCATTTGCGCCTGCATGGCCTGCGCTTGCTTCAAAATATTTCCCATGTTGCCGAACGGATTCTTCATTCCCCGACCTCCTTCTGCCTCGCCACTGGTCTGACCTCTACGAGTTCCGCGCCAAACATCTCCAACGCCTGTTTGACGACCGGATGAGCCCGCGCTTGCTCGAAGAGAACAAGCCGTTGCTCCTTCTCTTTCGCTGCTCTGAGCTGTGCCATTGTCTGTCCGGGATGATCCGACTCCGTCAATTCGACAATCCGCATTCGAATTGTCTGACCGCTCAATCGTTCACATATCGATGTGAGCACCGCCATATTTTCAGGGTTTTCGATCATCCCTCGCGCCGCCATTTCCTGCTTGGCGAAGCCGATCGTTACAACAGGGCCCTCCATACTCACAAATCGCCCTCGTTCCAGGAAAGCCGCAATCCTGGAAGAGGCCTTAGCCACATCCTCTTGGACTTGTTCCCAATTGAGCGGCGCAGCAAGGCGCCCATCGTCAGCCGCAGATGTCGAAGGCCTCACATCACCGGTAGTGCCGGAGGATCTGACGTCCTGAGAAGCCATACCCGGGCCTTGTGGAGACACTGCATCCCTGATGGCGGAGGACGGCGAAGTCATAGGAGCGACCGGTGCAGAAGTCATCGATTGAGGAGACCGCGCTGGCAAGGAGCAGGGAGAATCTCCGAGGCGAGCCGGTGGGACCGGCTGGCCCGTCTCTATCGGAGCCGGTTGGGATGTACGTACGGCCTGAGTTTGCCCCTCCGGTTGCCCTGATTTTTGATCCGGCCGGCGCAGCAACCGGGTCGCGCGTACAGCTGCTGTTTCCAGCACGAACCGGGGATGGGCGCTGAGCCTCAGTGCGTCCTCAGCTTGCGTGAATATCGCAAACAGTTCCTGAAGGAGCTCGGGCGAGTACGAACGGGCCTCAGTTACCATCTGTGCGAGGTCTTCCGCCGAAGCCTCGATTAAGCTCGCCTGTTCTTGCGCAGATGGCACCACCGACACCACCAGCATATTGCGCAGGTACTCGACGACCTCGGCACAATAGGCCCGCAGATCATGTCCTTGGTCCAACAATTGGATCAACACGCGAAGCGCCGCAGCGCTCTGCTGAGCTGTGATCGCCTGAATCATGGCGCGCACGAGCTCTTGCGGAATTGCTCCCAGCAGGGCTTCAAGGTCCGAGTGCACGATCGTCTTGCCGCCGAACGCCACTGCCTGGTCGAGCAAGCTCAATCCATCGCGCATGCTGCCTTCGCTGGCTCTGGCAAGTGCCATCAAGCTCCGCTCTTCGATTACAATCTGATCCTGTTCGGCCACATAGCGCAACCGTTCGATTATCTCGGCTCGTGCAATCCGGCGGAAGTTGTAATGCTGGCAGCGGGAGAGAATGGTCGCGGGAATTTTGTGAATCTCAGTCGTGGCGAAGATAAACACCACATGCGGAGGCGGCTCTTCCAGCGTCTTCAACAGGGCGTTGAACGCCGAGGTCGACAACATGTGGACTTCGTCGATGATATAGACCCGGTACTTTCCGCGAAACGAGGCAAACTTGATGTTTTCGCGGATCTCGCGCACATCGTCCACGCTCGTATTGGACGCTCCGTCGATCTCCATAACATCGACGGAGGTTCCCTGCGCAATTTCTAGACAATTAGGACAAGCGCCACAGGGGGTGCCGGTTGGCCCAAGCTCACAGTTGAGCGCTTTGGCGAGAATTCTCGCGACCGTGGTTTTTCCCACGCCGCGGGTCCCGGAGAAGAGATAGGCTTGGGCAATTCGTTTCGTAATGATGGAGTTGACCAGCGTCTGAACAACGTGTGGCTGTCCAATTACGTCATCGAACGTGCCCGGCCGGTACTTTCTGGCGGAAACTTGGTAATCCAACGTCGTTACGCTCCAAGTTCTGAATTCTACGTTTTGAGTTCTGAGTTAAGATTTTGAGTCAAGAAGGAATGAGTTTCCGTTCGACTCAGCACTCATAACTCAACATTCCTCGCTTCGAGGGAGAGCGGGGCCAGGTGATCCTGCGGCACACAGAACTGACCGCTTACCGTTGCTTCCTTCCGGACCTGGCGGAGTTCACAGGGTTCTGTTGCACAGGGCCCAGCCCCTTTCTTCAGTGCTGAGCTATGAGTTGTGAGTCAAAAGAAAGACTCACAGGCGGTGAGGCCAACTTTTCGCTCCCTTTTTCATTACAAACTCAAGACTCAGCACTAATAACTCAGCACTCAGCACTTCTTTGAGTGGCGGAGAGGGTGGGATTCGAACCCACGGTCCCATTGCTGGAACGCATGCTTTCCAAGCATGTCGATTCGTCCACTCTCGCACCTCTCCACGCCCGGGAATTCCAGCTTCGAGTGAAGAGTCAGCATCTTAGCACGCGACCCTGACGCCCGCCAAGACAAGAAGGAGCGACCTGAATGATGTGGAGTACGGACCGGAAGCCCGCCCTTCGCATGCTAGCCTTCACCGGAAGCTGAGCGTACAATACCGCTCCGCAGGGATCGACGGATCAGAGCACTCAACGTTCACGCTGCGCGTCATGACGGGCAGACGTCGGCGGCACAAGTTTATCGCCAAGCCTCGACCGTGGTCACCCCTGTTGCACCAACGACTCGCGCAACGAACGGGGGACCCCTCCCCAGTCAATGGAGGAATCTATCCCGACATCTCAACCGGTGGACGCCGATAACTTCCGTTACGAAACCGGCAAGGTAGAGAGGCTGGGCGATTGGAACATCTCCGTCTATGGCTCAAGGAACGGCCGGGCATTCCTTGGGAAATCTCGTGGGTTGTGCTGCTGGCGCTCGCACTCCGTGTGATCGCGTTCTGGCGATTTGACCCGGTCGCGTTCGACAGCGCCATCTACTTCGAAATGGCGGACCATGTCCGGGCCGGACACTGGTCAACTGTACTGACCTACGATTACCCGCCGCTTTACCCCTTCCTCGTGGCCGCCGTTCAATGGTTTCTCCAAAATCCGGAGCTCGCAGGAGTTTTCATCTCCCTCACGGCAGATGTATGTGTCATCGTTCCGCTATTCGCCATTGCACGAACTGCTGTCGGATATGCGGGCGCCTGGGGAGCGGTTTTCTTGTGGGCCATCCATCCCTTGGCTATTAGCCTTGGCGTCCAGGCTCTCACGGATGCCCCTACGGCTGCGCTCGTTGCCGTATCGATCTGGGCGGGACTTCACGCATTGAAGCACCGTCGTCTCGCGTGGGCCTTCGCGGCAGGGATCGCCAGCGGTTTGGCCCACATGACGCGCCCCGAGGGGATTGAACCGGCTCTGGTCTTGGCCGCACTCGGTTGGTGGCCTGCCAGCAAGCTGGGAGCGCCACCTTCTGCCTCCCCTGAAATCCAGTCTATCGGGGGTTCCGACACTCAGACTGTGCCAAGAAGCACTCTGCATAACGCAGCGTGGATAGTGGCTCCACTGGTCGGATGGGCATTTGTCGCATCCCCCTACATCTTTGCGATCAGTGAGCAGGCCGGGACATTGACCCTGTCGAAAAAGAAAAGCGCAGCCGGCTTCGTGCGATCTCTTGCTGGAGAAGGGACGCCGGCCACACCCTCGCAGAACCCCGCGCTCATCCAGCCGAACGGCAATGCTCCGGACTCACTCGCGTCGAGCGATCCCGCCGCACCTCAATCTCGACTCAATCGACTCATCACAGGCATCTATGTCTTCCAGAAACCGCTCGTCAATAGCATTCACCCGGTGGTCTGGATCTTGATCCTCATTGCGGCATGGAACAGTCGATTCCTCGCCATGGAAGGGAACCGCTTCGCCCGCATCCTTCTGTTGACGCTTGTCGGATTGCATTTTGCCGTCCTGATCGGACTAGCGGCCGACCACGGAGCCACCTACCTGGGTGGTCATCACTTCTTCCTGATGGTGCTTTATAGCCTGCCGTTCGCCGGCGTCGGGTTGGTTCAGGCGCTCACATGGATGACGGAACGTGCTCGGAGTCTCCGCTGGCTTCCGACCGTCGTTCTGGCGCTTCTCGTGGCCGTACCCATCGTCTGGCTGGCCACCAAGAGCGTGGGTCGCGGGGTGTCAGTTCGACCAGCGGCTGCGTGGATCCGTAGCCAGGTGTCCTCCGGTACCCCCATTGTGCTCACGAACATCACGAAGGTCACGTATCATGCTGGAGCCAAGCGAATCGAATTGAGCGGGACGTATGATCAGATCATCGAACGGGCACGAGCACAGTCCGCCCACTACATCGTTTTCTATCCCGATCTTATCCCGACTGTGTCCCGCGATTTCCTCACCCGCATCGATGCGGCTCACCTGGAACTCGTCAAGGTCTTCCCCGAGCCTTCTCGCTCAAACCCCAATCAACGCCTCGAGGTATATCGTCTCCGACAGGAATAGCTTGCGAAAACTCCCTATTCTTTACAAATCACCGTTGAGTTCGCGCTGGTCCTGTTTTACAGTAGGCAAGATTGTCAGCAACTCGAACATCAGGTGCCCTATCCTCTTCCCTAGCTTCCAGAATTCACCATTCCGCCTGATCAATTCGGACTAAAGTCGTCTGTAGAGTAGGAAGTGATGCCCGTCAGAGTTCTGTACTTGCACGATTCAAAGCGGATTGGAGGAGCCGAACGGGCACTGCTTACGCTGGCGACGTCCATCAAACAGATGGCAGTGGAACCACTGGTGGTGTGGCGTCTGGCGGACGATACCGCGCAGTGGCTCCGATCTGGAGGGGTTCGCGTCCTCCAGGCTTACATCCCTCCCTGGTGCCACGGATTTGCTCAGCCATTCCTCCCATTCTTTCTGAGA
>DATIAT010000040.1:0-8709 GCA_035457905.1 Nitrospiraceae bacterium | reverse complement strand
GAACATCAGCGAAAAAAAGCATTCCGCATATCCCGCCAGATGGCAAACAAGAGATATACGATTCCGATTCCGACCCCGATTTCCAAGCTCGAGATGAATGTGTGTGGCGACATCACGAATATGCTCCATGGTACTTGTCATCTGGCTCCTATCAACTGGGTTCACAGTACTGCTTCTACATTCCGGTAGGATCACGGGCAGGTAAATAGTCTGTTAACTGAGGAAGCGCTTTCCTTCGGGAGAGGTGGCACAACCCCGCAGCCGTGCATTTAACGTGTCCTTAACCTGCCTGTAATAACGCCGTCGTCCTTTTTCAGTACACTTGTAGCAAAGGAGTTTGTGCACAACCTTGCGAGCGAAAGGTGAGGGGCGATGGTGGCTGCAGTGTCGAAAAAGGTATTAGTCGTTGAGGATGATAAAGACATCCTCCAGCTGATCAAGATGTATCTGGACAACGAAGGGTTCAGGACGTTTACGGCGGTCAACGGCGCCGAAGCGTTGAAACAAGTCAAGGTGGAACACCCCGACCTTCTTGTTCTGGATCTGATGTTGCCGGAGATCGACGGATTAGAGGTGTGCAAGAAGCTTCGAGTCGCTCCTCAGACGGCGATGCTTCCCATCATTATGTTGACCGCAAAGAGCGAGGAATCCGACACCGTGGTCGGACTTGAGCTTGGAGCCGACGACTATGTCGGCAAACCCTTCAGCCCCCGAGCGCTTGTGGCCAGAATCAAAGCGCTGTTTCGCAGGCTCGAGCGGGCTGAGGATCGGGACATCAGCGCCTATCGGTATGGGATGTTGCAGCTCAATCCATCCAGGCATGAAGTCACCGTTAATGGGCAGGAGGTTGTTCTGACGGCCAAAGAATTCGGTCTCCTCGAGCATCTGTTGAGGAATCCAGGCAGAGTGCTCACACGGGATGTGCTCCTGAACAGCGTCTGGGGGTACGACTATCACGGAACCACTCGGACGGTGGACGTCCACGTTCGACGAATCAAACAAAAATTGCCTATGCTCAACGACGCCATCCTCTCGGTCAAATCGTTGGGCTACAAGTTAAGAGAAGACAGCGCGCCTGCGTGATTGCCCAGCATCCACACACGACGGCCAACCCTCGCCAATTAACTTATCGAATCACCTGTCTCTTAGTTCTGGCCGCCATCGCAAGTGGCACAGACGCCTGCGCTCCCTATCGCGTCGAATACATGGAAGATGCTTTACGCCAGGCGACTCAATCCGAGCTCGTGCATAAATTTGGCTATCCGCAAAGGCTGAAACGGACCAAGAGCGGTGAACAAGTATGGGAATATGACTTCCAGGGGGGAGAGCGCACGTGTGTGACGTACGCCGTGACATTCAATGCAGAGGATGAGCTGCGACAATGGGAACGGCGAGAATGTCGGAAAGAGCCGCCACCCTCGAAGGCTCGATAGGATCTTGAACTTTTTCCCTGATCTTAACGATTCACTCCGCTGCCTGTAATTCCACTGCGGTACAAATCACCTCCACCGAGGCATTCCTGAAATCGTCCTGCACCCTCGCCGAAGGAGGTGGACATGATCTCAGCGACGAGTTGTACACGATGCGGAGGTTTCATTGTTCCGGAAGCCTTTAGGGACATCGGGGTCTCCACTGTTGGCTGGCATTGTCTGCTGTGCGGCGAAACCGTCGACGCGGTCATCCTGCAAAATCGTGCGCGGCCATACGCTACTTCTCTCGTCGATGAGGATCCGGCCGAGTGGCTGCCTGCGGAAGATGACGGTGAATTTCAGGCGAAGAACGTAGGCTGGAAAGAACCGGTCTTGGACTAGACGCTACCGTGATTTCGCGGTTGACGCATCGGCGCGAGGTGACGCTTCTGGCTGCTCTTTGATTTGTAAGCCAATCTCTTGAAGCGCCTTCGGATATTGAGCGCAATACTCTCTCGCTCGAGTGGGTACTTCTTCATACTTTTCCAGACAGGCGCGATAGGATCTTACCAACAACATGGCTTCATTATAGACAGCTGTGGCGGCTTCGGCTTGGCGATAAGTCTGGCACTGAATCGCCGCTTCGCGATCAAGAAGGCTGTTCCCAGGCATTTTTGAGCAGGTGACGTCAATGTACTGGTGAGGTTTTGTCGTACAGGCGACAGGGACGCATCCCAACATCACGGCCAAGAAAGCCATACCGGACCTGTGGATAGCCAGGTTCATGTCCCATGATCTCGTATGCTGATTACGAGCACGCCAAGGCCATGTTACAGATTTGTTAATTTTCCAGACAACGCTGCGCTGGTCCTTTAAACGAAACTTCCGTGGACGCACGGATGACATTCGCTCAAGCAGTGAAAACCGTTTTTCATTAGTCATTTTTGAGCTTATAGCCAACGCCGCGAACCGTCACGATGAGATTCGGCCGGTCGGGATTCTTCTCGATTTTGTGTCGGAGCGCATGGACATGAACGTCCAGGGCATGGAGATCGAGGGCATACTCCTCTCCCCACACTCGGCTCAACATCGCTTGCCGAGAAAAAGCCTGGCCGGGCGCCTGAAGAAAGCATTGGAGAATGGCGAACTCTTTTGGCGTCAGCGACACCAAGCGTCCATCCGTCGTGACTTCATGCTTGTCGAGGTCCATCTGGAGGCCTCCCACACGCAGAACTTGCGGTGCTTGAGCTTCCAGGCGCTGTCGACGGAGTAGCGCCCGAATCTTCGCCATGAGCTGGCGGTTGGTTTGTCCACAAAGGACGTCGTCGACACCGGCCTCCATGTCGCGTAAAAATTGTTCTTCCGAACACTGGTGTTGCAGAGGCCAAAAGGAAACAAACAGAGACTTCGCGAAGGCAGGCAGACGCGGCTTGAGGCGTTGAAGAGGGAAATGGAGACGATCTATCAGAAACAGTGGGACGGCGGCAGGGGTCTGTTGGCGGCCGGCTTCCTCCAGGCTTCTGGCGATGAGCAGCTGATAGCCGCTCTGCTCGAGGGCTTTGCGAAGCTCCTCGACCGCTGATGTCGAGGATGTGAGGATGACAATGCGATCTAATGTATGAGGCACGCCAACGACCATAACTGCGCGTCTGGCGTGCGAGTGTAGGATTTGTCCTGCACGGTAGCGTTATGCCGGCATCAAAAGTCTGTTAATTCTAATTGAGAGGCAAACCGGCAGAGTGGAAAAAGACGAAGTCTGGCAAGCGGTTAGGTGTCACTAGCCACTGAAAAGCTCAATTTTACTCTGATTTAACCTGCCGATAGCGGTTCTGTAATTTTGTTTTTCTATACATATGGTATGAACGGTGGCAGGCTGGTACCAGGAATCCACCCATAAAGGAGTGACGTATGAGTTCTTACCTCCATGTGATGGATGGTCGGCTGCGGGTCAAAATCCTCGAAACGAAACGGTCCGTTTCGAAGGCGCTCCATGTCGAGCAACTGATACGAGCGCTGCCCGGCATCACCCGCGTCACGGCCAATCCGACCACGGGAAACGTGCTGGTCTTGTTTGACTCCGCCCAACTCACGCACGATGAAATTCTGTCCGCTCTGAAGAAGGCGGAGTATCTTCGAACACCAGCGGCCGCATCAACGTTTCAATTTACCGCCCGCATGGTCGAGACAGTCTCCCACGTCGTGGCGCGGTCCGTGACCGAAGCGCTGATGGAGCGCGCGTTTTTAGCGCTGCTCTGAGCCCCTGTTCCGTTGCCCCACAACGGACGAAGAGCGTTTCCGGTGGCCACAATCGCCGACCCGTTGCTGAGCAGCGTCGCTGCTCCAGGCCCCAACACCCCCAAACACGCTAAAGTGAGCGCGACGGTATTGGGCACCGCAATAATATTCCAGTTTTCCTGGATCAAGCTGACCGCATCCCTCGCAAGCGTAATTGCCGTCGAAATATTGTGTAAGTCACTGTTGAGCAGGACCACGTGGGCGGTTTCCTGAGCCACGTCGGCTCCGCCCTTGACCGCAACCCCGATGTCGGCGTGCGCCAGCGCTGGTGAATCGTTGATCCCGTCGCCGATGAAGGCCACGCGATAGCCGCGCGCTTGCAACGCCTTCACGACTTCTACTTTACGAGGCGGCAACACTTCCGCTTCGTAGTTGGTGATGCCGAGCTGCTTCGCCACGTGATCTGCCACATCGCGATGGTCTCCCGTTAACATGACAATTTCTTTGATGCCGAGGTTCTTGAGATCTCTCACCATCGCCGCGGCCTCAGGACGGATTTGGTCGGCATAGCCAATCAGCCCAACCAACTGCTGATCGAGTGCTACGCAAACGGGAGAGACGGCCCTCTGACCCAATTCAGCCGCATCCTGCTTCGCGCGCTCGGGAAGCTCGATACCCAATTGGTCCATGTATCTCATGCAGCCGACGTGAATGACGTACCCGTTCGCCTGCGACGTGACTCCAAGACCGATCGTGTAGTCGGAGGATTTTCGGGAGGGAATCGTAAGCTTCGCATCCGTTGCCGATCGTACAATGGCTTGTGCGACCGGGTGATTCAGCCTTTGCTCCGCCGCGGCGGCCAATGCGAGCACTTTTCCTGGATCGTACGATCCATAGGCCAACACGTCGCTGATCTCCGGTTGTCCGGTGGTCAACGTGCCCGTCTTATCGAGGACCACCGCATCAACGGCTGCCAATTGCTCCAGCGCGCGGCCGCCCTTAAACAGAATCCCCTGACGCACCGCTTTGGTCATGGTCGCCAACACTGTAGTGGGTGCGGCGATCCGGATGCCCGTTCCATAATCAATCACCAGCACAGAGGCGGCGCTGCTGACGCCATTTGCGAACATGCCTCGTACGCCTGCGCCAACAAAACTGTACGGCACTAGGTCATTCGCCCACCGTTCTGCGTAGTTCTGAATCGCCGTCTCATGGGCCGGAGCCCCTTCGATCAATCTGACGATCTTGGCGGCTTCTGTATCGCCTCCGACGTGGGAGGTACGAATATATAATTTGCCGTCATGAATGACGGTGGCCGCGTAAACGTGCGCACCGGCTTCCTTGTCGACTGGCATGGATTCACCTGTCAACGCACGTTGATCCACGGCCGCTTTGCCCGACAGCACGATGCCGTCAACTGGAATCCGATCACCAGGATAGGCAATGACTGTGTCGCCGACTCGTATGTGAGGTACCGGTATCCTGGTCTTTCGTCTCCCTCTGACGACCCAGGCGAACGATTCCTGATAGGAAAGCACCGATTCCACCGCCGACCGCGCCTGACTTACCGTCGCATCGCGAATGTAATCGCCGAGATTAATGAGCCACACCATGAACGTAGCCATGCTGACTTGCCCTTGGACACTCAACAATGCGGTTGCTGAAGCATCGAGCACATCCACGGTCAATCGTCCTTCTGTGGCGACTGCCTCATAGGCCCGCTTCAGCATGGGCAAAGCACTTCCAGCCAAGAGTAATGGCACAATCACCGGAGCCAGCGGTTCGCAAAGGAATCCCAGTGCAACGCCGGCCGAAGACAAGGACAGCTCAAACCACGAGGTGCGTTCCGTTTCGGTGGCGGCACCGTTGAGGCCGTTCACGACGGCCAGGTGCTTGAGGTCACTTGAGGTGAGCGCATTCAGTCGTTGAGAAAGCTTGGCCGGAGTCCAGCGGTATTGATCATAGGAGATAGTGACGCTGGCGCATTCGGCATTGGCACGGCACTCGTTGATGCCTTCGATTCCGCTCAAGGTGGCCGCGAGTCCCTGCGCCATCTGAAGGCTGTTCTTGATCCAGGGGACACGCATCCGCACCCTTCCAGGTAGGCGGTGAATGACCTCGGCGCGTGTGAGTGTGCGGAGCTGAGAAACGACCACGGTCTGGTCTTCAGTCTCCATAGGTTACGGGTTATTGTGGGGGGTGGGTCCGGTTCAGAATGAAATAGGTACCGAACGAATACCAGAGATAGTCATGCCAAGAGGGGAACAAGGTCCTGTCCGAAACCATTAGGCTGCGAATACCGAGGAAAGCCAGCGCCAAGGGAACCAGAATATTAAGATCCGCGCCGACCGTGCGTCGCACGGCTGCGTTCATCTCCTTCACCGCCGTCTCCACACCTTCCGAAAGGGATGAGGCAGCGAACTTGTTCCCATTATCTTGATGGGACATGAGTAGTCGCAAATCCTCCGGATCGAGATCATTTAAGGAAATCCCGAGGACCTGGGCGACCGCGAAAGGCATTTCCATTGATTCGAGAGCCGGTTCGTCGTAGGTCAGCAAAAGGCTTCCGGTGAGAGGATTGGCATGTGCCGACTGGATGCCAGAGACAGTGCGGAGCTTGGCTTCAATTTCCCGGGCTTTTCTCGGATCGTTCCTGATCTCTTCCACTTTGAAGCGGATCCGCCCAGGCGACGCATGGGCTAAGCGCACACCGATCGCTTCCACGCGATTCGCGCCTCCTGTGCTGTTCACATCGCCAGATGATGAGAACTAGGCCCGAGACCGCCGGCGACGAGACCGGCCCGGGGTCCCGACATACTCTTCTTCCGATCCATTGGTTGAGTGCTTCACGTCCTGTGCCATTTCGGCTCTCGTTTCGGCAACGAGGTCATTGAGCTGTTCGCCGGCTTCCGCGACGCCTTCTTTGGCCGCATCGTAAAGGGTCAGTCCTCCCTTCACCAACGCCTTGGCCAGCGGCCGCAAGCCGGACGCGAGCGCAGGGATGACCGTCGGCGCCGCCATTGCCACACCGAGTCCGAGTAGCACCGGCACAGGTCCCTTGGTGAGATCCTCAAAAATGGCCATGGGTCACCTCCTTAATTTTCGACTTATAAGGGTCGGGACAATAAGAAAAATGCGTGGTTGGGGTAACTGGGGAATCCCCTAGTTCATAGATTCGATCCTAATTTTGAAACGATTGCGCACGGCCCTCTTTGAATTTTGGCTGTAAAAATGAAACGAACGCACGGGCAGCCCAAAAAACTTGATCAAATCTTAACAATGGATCAGAGACTGCTACCTTTTAGCTGCATACGCCTTGTTCTGGTCTTCAACAAGCACTGTGACACAGTCAGTAAGAATGGGAACGAGCACATTCCCCAGGCTGCAACAATTTCAACGTGACGCAGCCTCCTGATTCGTCAAAACTCTTCCTGATATAGTAAATGCACCTCGAGACATGAGGAACAAGACATATGACAGTCCAAAAAGACTCCCCCATCATGATTAATAAAGGGACGTGCTACGCGATGTTTGCTTACGACATCGGCATGTCGATTAATCTAGAACAAGTCGATCGACACATCTCGACCGAGACCGAACGCAGCCGTCTTCGTCATAAAGCCAGGGCGCCACAGTATTTTGAATATCGCCCTGCTCCGCTCCGCTTGATGCAGGAGGGCGGCACTCTGACGGTGGGGTCATACACGTCGAGCCCAACTGTTGAGGTCATGGTGTATGACTTCGGCGCGGTCACGATTACCTACCGCTTTGCGTTGGACGGTCCATTCGATGGCTTGCTGGAACTCAGCGAGTCCCTCTATGAGCACGAGCTTCTATTGTCGGAATCTCGTGGGCGTGTGGAGCATCTCGTGCAGGCGATCCATCCAGCCATCGAACGGCCAAAGATCGCAGCTGAGGTCGAGGACTATTTGATCTTCTCCATAGAATCTTATGCGCCAGGACAGGACTCTCCTCTCTGGGCCGACCGGGAAGAGGCGCTAGCCAGTATCCTGCGTGGCGAACGTACGCCGCTTTCTGACCAGGAGATTCGCGATGCGCTCTCATGCCGTATCTCATTCGGACGTGAGGACGCGGCAGTGATCGATTGGCATGCTGCGGTACTATTCGGCAAAGAGATGGATGATGTCCGCGCCGTGCTGGAATTTGCGAACGTCGAGTTACTCGAAATGCGGATGCTCGATGAGCAACTCGACCAGGCGCTCGATCAAGGGTACGAGGCGCTGACGAGAACAGCACGTTTGTTGTCACTTCCGGGTTCTTACGATAAGCATACGACTCACATCGCACAGCTACAAGTCGATGGCGCGCTGCTTTTCGAACGAGTGACGAATACATTGAAGCTATTAGGAGATCAATATCTCGCTCGCGTGTATCGGCATGTCTCTCAACGTTTTCACCTGGAGGATTGGAATGCCAGCATTCTGCGAAAGCTGGAAACGCTGGAGAGCATTTACGGCAAGATGTCTGATCGGGCCGGCGTGCGTCGCATGGAACTCCTCGAGTGGATCATTATCGTATTAATCGCAATCTCTATTGCGGTCTCCTTTTTACCCTGGGCCAGCCAGTAAGTTGGTGCTCTGATGTCACACGACTTTAAGCAAAAGTGTATATGCGTGTAATGGATCGACTTCATAATGAGAGGCGAGTTTCTATGCGACGACCTCCATTGCCCCCCCGCTTCCTTGCCGCCGTTTTGCTACTGAGTGTACCGATATTGCTCTTGGCCTGCGCAGAAACCAGCGTCGACCGGACCTCTTGGATCCAGATCGGCAAAACCACGAAGTCTGAAGTGGTCGCGCACTATGGAGAACCTGACTTGGTCTTTAACGATCGCGATGGTGAAACGGTGACGTACCGTCCTGCTCGGCAGCCATCCCCCTCCATAGAAGTACCGACTGCTCAGGCTGGCCCCTTTGGAACCACCAGGACTCAAACGCAGACCATCGAGCCCGGATTGGGTAAGGACAAATCCTCTCCACGTCCTCAAAAAGAGATTCGAATCCGTTACGACGCGCAAGGTGTCGTACAGGATGTGATGCGGTAG
>DATIAT010000039.1:0-3945 GCA_035457905.1 Nitrospiraceae bacterium | reverse complement strand
CATTGCCGAGGCTGTCCCCTCCAGGCAAGGTGTCGATGCACATGAGCGTGGACACTTGGTCGTAGGAGTCCCGATTCAGGAGATCCCGCCAGCCGAGAGACATCGGCGTTTTGACTTCACCTTTGACCGTCAGCATCCATTGTTCGATGTTGACCTCACGGGACACCGACACCACGCTGTCGGCATAGTTCACGACGTAAAACTTTGAAGTGTTGGTGAAGTAGGTGGTTTCGCGTGGCGGGACCGCGAACATCCGGCCGAAGATCCCGCCGACGGCGTCACAGCCGCCGGTCAGGCCTACGAGAGCGCCCAGCCCGGTCGCTCTCAAGATAGTTCGACGAGAGAAGCGCATGGTTCATTATCGTACATGCCTCATCCCTGCTGCAACGTGCAGGACGAGTGGAGCTGTGGTATGTTGTGCGCACTCATAATCAACGCGGGTGACGCATGCCGACACCATTGAATACAACGGCGCTTTTGTGGATGGTGATCGTCGCCACTCTGTTGATCTATGCGAGTCCTAGGGTTCCTGATAGCGCATATCCTGCCGATTCGGCAAAGGAAGCGCCAAAAGACAGCTCAAGCCAAGCAGAGCCATCTCCAGAGGAGGCCGCTGGCGGAAAACAAAACTTGCAGCGCATACGGAAAGCATGCGATGAAGATGCCAAGAAGCTCTGTCCGGACATCAGGCCCGGTGGCGGACGCATCCTCCAGTGTTTGCACGGTCACGAATCCAGTCTTACTCCCGCCTGTCGCCAAGTCTTGGGACCTCGTTCCTCGAATCCTTGACGGACGTTTCAACAAGTTGTCCGTTCTCGCGTTCCTCTCATGAAGGGGCTCACTGCTATAAGTTTTGACAGTTTCTCCGGTAGAGGCTTCATGTCTAAATTCATCCTCATTGAAAGCCACAGAAGACCGGACTTACAAAGCGCTCGCGGCCAATTACGTCTTGCAGCCAGGGCTTGCCCAGTGTACCGAGTCGATGGAAGACCGATTTGGCAACTGTTACTGATCAACACTAGGATCTGCCCGGCTTCGAATCGGTTTTGAACGTGTCTGATCAGCGACTCGCGACAGGCTGGGTCGTGGTTGTGACGGACTGATGTTCTTTGAACTTCGATGTGTTGTCTTTTCCAGTTCGCCTTCGTTATTTTTCTTGTCCTTAGCAGCATGAGCTTTGCCGAGGAGCCTGCCGCTCCCGTGCAGGGGCCTCCATCACCCTACGAGCGGTCGTCTCCCGATAGACCATCTTCAAGCACGAACGAGTCCAATACGGCCTTCCAACCTATTCGCGAGTGGTGGAACGACAAGTTGTCTTGGGAGACCGGCGCAGGCCGAAGTTATGTCCTCCCGGCCGGTGAAATTCTGCTGTATGAATTCCTACTCAATCTTTACGACCGGAATTTTGTCGAGCCGACATCCGATTACAAGACGAGCTGGGACACGATCTGGAATCACATTACAGATCCGCAATGGGTCGTCGACAATGACCAGTTCAAGGTCAACCAGTTCCTCCATCCCTACGGGGGAAGCATCTATTACGGGCTCGCGCGGTCATCGGGATTGAATTTCTGGGAATCATTTTTGTACAGCGTTGGCGGCAGTTATGTCTGGGAGATTGCCGGCGAGACGACAAACCCGTCCATTAACGACATGATTGCCACACCGATTGGCGGGACGTTCATTGGCGAGCCGTTTTTCCGCATGGCCAGTCTGTTGCTGGAGGACAGCGAAGGTACACCGGGCTTCTGGCGAGAATTGGGCGCAGCGGTCATCGCACCGCCGTTAGGATTCAATCGCTTGGTATTCGGCAACAAGTTCGACGCCGTGTTTCCGAGCCACAAGCCAGCCACCTTCATGCGTCTACAGGCGGGAGGAACCATCTCGTCGAGCAGCCGCAACGTCTCAGCCGACGTCGAAGAAGGGGGGGCCGTGGCGGACTTCACATTCTCTTACGGTCTTCCTGGTCGACCGGGCTACACCTATAAGCGCCCGTTTGACTACTTCGACTTTCATATCAGAGCCGTCACAGCGAACTTTTTGGAAAGCTTGAATAGCCGCGGGCTTCTCTTGGGAAGCACCTATGCCACAAGTGATTCCACGCGGGGGATCTGGGGCCTCTATGGGACCTACGACTATATCTCCCCTCAGGTCTTTCGCGTATCAGGTCCCGCGCTGTCGCTCGGAACCACATGGCAGACGTGGTTGTGGCCCACTGTCGCGCTCCAGGGAACCGCTCTTGGCGGCGTCGGCTACGCAGCCGCTGGCAACACCGAACGCGAGGGAGAACGAGACTATCACTATGGCGTCACCCCAACAGGTTTGCTCGCACTTCGTTTCATCTTCGGTGAGCGAGTGATGTTCGACCTCACGGGACGGGAATACTACGTGAGCAATACCTTATCCTCTGAAAGTGGCCGTGAAAATATCCTTCGTGCCGATTCGTCGCTCACGGTTCGGGTCTATGAGCGTCACGGGGTGGCGTTAGGATATTCCCACTCCTATCGCAACGCCAGCTATCCTGGCATCGAGTACAAGGATCAAACGGTCGGAACGCTGAGCCTCATGTACGTATTTCTCGGCGAATCGGGATTCGGAGCCGTGGACTGGCGTTGAAGGCGTGAGAGAAAGTCGTTCTTCGGGCATACCCGCTGTAACTTTTAACAGTTCGGGGCCTTTCGAGAGTAGTAAAGGTGCGCGGTTGGGCACGCTGAGGCATGACGAGGCCAAGTGAGTGGAGGATCCGTGGAGCGGTCGGCAGACGGACGCGTCACCTGGACAAAGGTCATTTACGCGCTTCACACCTTCAGCCTCGTCACCGGCATCCTCGGCACTGCCACCATCGTCGGGGCGTTCCTGACCGGTTGGCCGTCGATCATCGCGGTCACTCTGAACTATGTCAAAAGGAGCGAAGTACGCGGCACCTGGCTCGAATCGCACTTTCGATGGCAGATTCGGACGTTCTGGTTCGGACTGCTCTGGATTTTGCTTTGCCTCGCATTCATCGTGGCGACCTTCGGGATCGGCATCCTGATCGCCTGGCTGCCAATGGGTCTGGTCGGGCTATGGTTCGTCTATAGGATTATTCGCGGGTGGGTCGCTCTTAGCGATGGGCGTCCGATGTATGGGTAACCTGTCCACCAATCCGCCATCGGCGTTAAATATTGGCAGCGCTTGCATCCGACAAAAGTGTGAAGGACTTCGAAACATGACGCTACCGGATCATCGCAGGATGACACACGCTTCTTAATTGCTGAAGGCCGCCTGACCGGATGGTTCTTCTGCTGCGCCGTAGTCGGGGTTCCGGTGTTCGGCCAGACAGAACCGCTGGACACGTGGAATGACGGTGCTCCGAAGGAGGCGATCGTCAAGTTTGTGGCCGAGATCACCCGCGAAGGCGGACCGCAGTTCGTCCCGCCGGCAGAGCGGATCGCAGTCTTCGATAACGACGGCACACTCTGGGCGGAGCAGTCGATGTATTTTCAAATGCAATTCGCACTTGATCGGGTGAAGGCATTGGCGCCCAAACATCCCGAATGGGGAGCCATGCAGCCGTTCACTCCGATGGCGACCTTCAAATGCTGCAATGGACCGCGGCGGGGTCTGGACCCCGGTTCATGGGACTCGTCCACCATACAAACGCCGAACGCTCAGCTCCCCCACTGTCATTTTTGACAGTTCCCTCTGCGCCTGTAGCGTGCCTACACTGGGCGGCCTCTGCCCATCGAAAGGATGCGCGATATGACCTCTCGCGTTGAGGGACCGGGCTATGCCTCGCTTCTTGCGGGGCTGCTTTTCCTGCGTCTGCTGATGGCCTGCACCACCGGACCATCCGCACAAGACCCGACGTGGAAGCCTGTGGCGATCACCGATGTCGGCATGGTGGTGGGAGAATGGCAGGGGGTCGTCAAGAAGGAGCATGGCACGTTCCCCGAGGGATCGGTT
>DATIAT010000038.1:0-6734 GCA_035457905.1 Nitrospiraceae bacterium | reverse complement strand
CTGTGGCCGGATCCAACCCTCGGGAGCGATGCGGAAGTCTTGCGACCGAGGGTGCCCTCTCATGTCATGGAAGAGGCTCGAGGATGGACCAACCCCGTGCCGGCCACGGAGGAGAACATCGAAAAGGGAAAGGCGATCTTTTTGGGTAAGGCATTCTGCGCGACCTGCCATGGACGGGACGGCAGAGGCTTGGGCGATATTCAGGGGCTGCGGGGAAAATTGCCACGGAATTTCACCGATCAGGTATGGCAAGCAGCCAGAACGGACGGTGAGCTCTTCTGGATCCTCAAGAATGGAAGTCCGGGAACCGACATGGCGCCGTTTATTCCATTAGTGCTGACTGAAGAAGAGGCGTGGCAGGTGTTACTGTTTGTGCGGTCGTTAGGCAAATGAGCGATGCCGCGATGGCTGAGCTGGTGCCTGCTTAACAGGGGACTCATCGTCTGTTTTGCCGTCGGAATCTCCACGGCCAGCCTGGACATCGGTCGCCTTGCCAGAGCCGAATGGTCGGCGATTGCGCAGCAAGCGGTCAGTTACACGACCGATGCATTCCAGTTCTCATCCGCCCGCCGGCTGGCGATAAGCGAGGATCCGTCTTTGCCCAGCGCCGTTGGCTTGGGCGACCCGGAGGATGTGATTTGGGAGCCATCACTCGAAGTCATCCGTTCGGGCACCGTCGGCATGGGCCGCAATGAGCTGTCGGTCAAAGCGCACGGATTCATCTATACCGACAAACCGATCTTCAATCACGGAGACTATCGCATTCAGGATCGCCAATGGCTGAACAAAGACACATCGATTCTCCTTCGATATCGCTACATCCCGAACCTGTTTCTCGGGCCCAATTTTGAACGCCAAAGCGGAAACCGGACGGTTCAGGAAGAACGGGTCACGTCTCATAATTGGAGGGCGGAATTCGAGCGCCGGATGAACGAGCAGCTGACGGGGACGCTCGTCACCCGCTATGGTCTGCGCTTCTACAATGAACCCTTCGCGGAGAGGGATACCACATTTTACTCGGTCGGTCCGCGAGTCAATTATCTGCCTGCCTCATGGATCGAGTTCGAGCTGGGCTATCTCTATGAGCGGGGGCTCGCAGACGGCCGGCAGGAGCCGCAGTTTATGGATGACGTCTCATACTACCTGCATTTCCTGTCGTTTGATACAGAGCTCCGCCTGATGCCCAAGCTCTCACTGTCGTTGCGGTATGTTTACGTCCAAAAGAACTTCACGAGCGGCATCATGGGAGACACGCATCAGGGCCGGCAGGATGATACCCATCAAGGCCGAGCCGAGTTGCGATATGATTTTGCCGCGAACGCCGCAGCCACGCTGGGCTATCAGCGCACACAGCGCACGTCCACGCAGGCCACGCGAGGCTTCTTTGATAACATCTTTTCGCTGGGAGGAGAGTATCGGTTTTGACCGCAAGGGGAATCTATCCCCGCTTCAAGCATTACCGTTGTATTCCCAGCAGGAGGTAGGCGACAGCAGCGCCTATGAGGGACAGGATGATCAGAAGCAAGATTTTTCGTGTGGTTGACGTAGCGCCGGTTTCATCCTGAGCCAGTGGGGACCCTAACGTGGAGGTGCGCCAAAGCATAATCAGCATATACACTGCGAAGATGATAGAAAGGATAAAGGCGAATCTGGGGTCCAGGAGTCCGCTTGGCGCAATCAGGCCGACGACCACTCCCACACACACAATAAATGGGACCAGGAAGGGGGCAAGGAGGATCAAACGATCAAACAGCGTGAAGTGGTGCTTCATTGTGCGGTACCAAGCAGTTTCGATTCTCTGATAGGCACGACTCCTCAACGTCCCCTGAACTTGTATCTTCGTGCTGTCGGCCGTGACACACAATCCTACTGGAGTACCGCGGGCAATCAGCCGCAGTTGCCGGCGCTTCTTTTCACACCTTACGTAGAACCTTTTTCTTGGTCATGCGAGACGCGGAGAAGTGCATGGTCTCTGATGCAGTCGCTCGAGGCACAGGAAGGCGGATGGCGTCCCACTCTGAAATGCCACGACCACTCTTCTGAGAAATAGGATAGCGCCGCGGCAGGCGAGCGCTACGCCCGGAAGAGGTACTTGAGCACTGTACATTGGTAGGGAGCGTTTGCTCTCCTGGCCAACGGTTGATGTGCAGTCCCCCCCTTCGGCTGGGTCCTTTGCCCCCCCTTCTTGGGAATGTGCATACAGACCGTCACCGATAAGTTTAAGTGGTCGAGCAGATTCAAACCCGTATTAGAGACCTGAAAACCAGAGAGCACGAAAGATGGAAACAACAACAGGTAGCTCAAGCATGAATGGGTTTACGCTAATCGACCTTATGGTGTGTATCGCTATTCTCACGATTCTGGCTATCATTGCTGTCCCTATCCATTTGAAATCCGTCGAGAAAGCCAAAGCCGTCGAAGGACAAGTGGCGCTGTCGGAGGTCGTTCGTCTTGAACAGCTGCATTACGCCAATAAGGGCAGTTACACCTCGAATCTCCAGGAGTTAGGGTTCAACACGTACTCGCCTCTAAAGTACACACAGGTGTTCGTACAGGTGCGCCAAGATCCACAAGGGTGGAGCTATATGGCCTTAGCCATGCCACTCGGTGAACAGAACTCGGATGCAGAAGTCTGGGCAGTCGCACGGAATGCGGGTGGTCAAGCGCCGGTGTCCTCCGGCTTACCCACCACCCTGAAAGGCGGCGGCGGATCCGCATGCAGTGCTTGGAGCGGGTGGCGATCGATGGAGGGTGGCCGTATAGAAGGCGAAGAATCCATCAGCTCATGGAGCTCGACGACGGGCAGCGGCGGGGCACCTTGCGGAGGGAAGAAAGTCGTTAGTCATGGGAAAAAGTGAATGCCTCTTGCCTACACCTACACCTTGAGTCGATCCTTCACCACTTGTCTGTATGCCTTGTAGGCCTTCCAGGCCTTGTCAATGGCGTCGTGCAATTGGTCTAATTCTCGATCATAGGCAGTAGGATTCACGGGATCCGAGCGAAAGCGAAGGGTCTCTCGGTCGTCCGACCAAAACGTCGACTCAACGGTTCGCAGCAGCTCTGCCATTTGCCCACCCAGTTTTCGTGCTCGTAACTCGATGACGGGATTTTGGTACTGGTGGTCGGCAGCTTGAAGAGCATCGACGAACTTGCACAGAAGTTCTCGCTCTTCACAGTGAAGGCATTCAGTAAAAAAGCTATAGTTCATAATCCTCTGCATGCGAGATTCATCAAGTATGCCGTCCAGTTTGTGAAAGACCGCAACGTCGTGCTCGCGATTCGCGCCAAGGAGGGAACTGATCACTTTCCCTACTGTTTTGATCAGCGGAACGATTTTGAAACGACCCATCATCGCTCCTCGTGGCGTCAGGATTCGTGGCACGCTGTACGGCGAGCAAGTGAACCCGAGCAAAGAAGGCGCCGCCGCCTATTATCGAACGCTCGTGAATGCTTCGATCTCGTTGCGGAGGGCAGGGTAGGTCGCTCGAGCAGTTCGATGATCCGCTCTGCCGTGAACAGTCCTGGCATGAGAGTCAGCAGCATACTACAATGACATCAGAAAGAGAAAATGGACCGGCTCATGCGAACGGTGGGCAGTGTACAGCAAAACCGATGGGGCATTCATCACCGCCAGAATCATACGGGCGCCAGCCCGCCGAAATACCGTCGGCGATTCGCGAGCAGATCTGTTGATTCAGGTGGATGTATGCGGCGTGCAGGAAGTGCCGCGGCCGTGAAAGCGGGGACGGCTAGTCTCTCGGAGTGTGTTTAAATTCAACCCCCACCAACTGACCCTGGTTCCACCGGACCCTCGCCGCAATTTTCAATTCCGGCTGCCCGTCTTTAGGTAATGTTAAGGTGAGCTCGTCGCCAGCTGTCAGAGGGAGGTTGCTGATCACGCTGGCTCCTATGCTCGAGAAGTCTCTCACCCATCCGGAGCCGGATTCTTCATTCCGTGACAGCAGACAATGTAGCGGCACAATCATGTGATGGCGGGGAATCCATCGCTTCTCATAGAGATCAGCAGTGACAGCTCTCATTGATGCACCTCCGTGGAAAGAGGCCGAGCCACCCGTGCTACCGCGAGCAAACTGTATACCGAAGCCGGCAGGGCTCTATCGAGCGGTGATTCTGGGTGAATGGAACCAGAGACACGCGGGGTGTGCAGCCAATCTGAACAAATTTCGGTTCATGAGAAGGCAGAACCATACAGATGTCGCGTGCAAAGCTCGGGAGGCGTGGCTTACAGCAGAGTCCTACAAGGCCGATGCGATCCTTCACAGAAAAAGATGCTTAGGGAGATACCTAGTACGCAAAGGCCAAGGGGATCACTAGACTCCTAGGACCTAGATCGTATGCAGGACTCTTTACGGGCTTATAGGAGGGAGTAAAGATGGTACGAACGAAACGGAAGCCCACACGCCGCATGTCCCTTGCGGACATCGAGCCCCCGCCAAGGGCGAAACGCCCAGAGTCGCTCACATCGCGGGAGCAGGAAATACTCGAGCTGATCTGGGCCGGTTTCAAGAACAAGGAGATCGGGCAAAAGCTCAAGATCAGCGTCAAGACGGTGGAAGCTCACCGAGCCAATATGATGAAAAAGCTAAGAGTCTCCAACACCGCGCAGCTTCTTAAGACGGCTATCGGAGACGGGTTAATCCGCGTTCGCGTCGCCTAGCGCATGACAGCGGTTCGTCCGGTTGGTGCAGAGTATGTTCCGTTTCTCACGCAGACGCCGTTGCGCTTCCACCTTGCGCCATGTTCGTGTTGCACATTCGTCTGGGTGAGGTTCCGAAGGGGATCCATGATGGTGCCGTTCTGGACGAGGAGTTTCCAAACATCTCCTGGTCCTCCGCCGCCAGCCAGCTGACTTCGGATGAAGACGATCGCACTTCCATCGCGGAAATACTCCGGTTTCTGGTCATATTCGTTTTCGTTGGGAAGTGTTATTGGATCTAAGTGGTCGCCGTCTCCGTCACCATCGGCGTCGACAGGGTCCATTTCAAAGAGCGCGGCACGGTTGCCGTCCTCCGATTGCCTCGCAAAAATAATACGACCGGCCGGCGACCAAGAGGGATCGGTGTCATTCACGGCGTTAGTCGTCAGTCGAATATCCTGTCCAGATCTCATGACATGAATGTAGATCTCTCGTGACCCGTCATCAAGGCTGCGCGTGAATGCAACTTTAGATCCATCCGGAGACCAGGAAGGGGACCGATCTTCGTAACTGCCGCTGGTAATGGGCGTCACGATGTTGGTGCTTACATCGAGTTGGTAGAGATTGTAATAGTTCTGGTTGGCTCTGTTGGACGAAAACGCAAGCCACGCGCAATCGTGTGACCATGATGGAGATGAATCTTCCGCAGGCGAGGTCGTTCTTCGTTGAATGTTCTCAGTTGAATATGTCTGGTCGCCGTTGTCGATGATCCGTGCGGTGTAGATCTCCAGGTTGCCATCCCGAATCGATTCGAACGCAACGTCGTAGCCGTCGGGAGACCACGTCAGAGAGTTGTTGCCCTCAGCCCCGAGTTGAAGTGGCGACTGGCCAGACCCATCGCCGTTCATGATCCAAAGAGTTTCCTTCCCGCCCGGCTGAAGAGCCCGTGTAAAACCGATTCTCTGGCTCGCCCAATCTGGGGTGGGCGTTGATTGACATCCAAGAAGAACAATCATCACAGCGAGGATGACACCATGAGTGAGCGTACGCGTCATTGATGCCTCCTTTGCCGAATGGATCGCCAAGATTATAGCATTGTGCCAATTTTGTTACTGCTCCTGGCGGTGAATACTCGTATGATGACACGACGGCATTCGAATACTCGAACGTTGAGACTGGACCCTTCGATGATCAGACTCGCAGTCGCCGCTCTCGTTGGGTGGGCATCCCTCCTCGGGATGGGTGAACCGGTCCAGGCTGAACCACTGACCGTTGGCGCGCCTCCTAGCTTACGAGCGGCCTTCGACGAAATTGTTCCGATCTTTCAGGAAGAATATCGTGCGGCGGTCAGTGTCGTGTATACACCATCGAAAACACTCCTTCGGCAAATCGAACAGGGGGCCTCGATCGATGTGTTCGTGTCGGCTGGGGTTGAAGAGGTCGCGCATTTGCACAGAAACAAACTCACCCTCAGTGGCGCCCCTCGCATCTTCGCACAGACGTCCCTCGTCCTCGTCATGTCGGCGGATTCCCAGGCCACCTTGGTGTCCTTCCCTGATGCGCTGGCCGCTCGCACCACACGCATTGCCCTTGGAGACCCTGAGATGTCCTATTTGGGAGAGGTCACGGCCCGTGCGCTGTCAAAGTTCTCTCCGACGTATAGAAGTCGTAGCCACATGCTCTACGCGCCACACACCGAGGACATCTTGCATATGATTCGCACGGGCAAGGCTGATGTGGGGTTGGTCTATCGCGCTAACGTGATCAACCATGGGGATGTGCGCATCAGTGATGAAACCCCATTTGGAGCAGAGCTGGAGATTCAGTTCGCCCAAGCTGTCGTCTCGACCTGTCGACCTTCGTTGCGCACAGTGGCGGAACAGTTTTCCGATTTCCTGACGACGCCTCGTATTATAAAACTCCTGCAGAAATACGGATTTGAAGCCTCGTCGTTGCCCATGACACGAAACACACGGTCGACCTCGACGATGCCGTAAAGAAAGCTTCTAGGCAGGAGTCCGATGGCGGCTCTTCTCAGGATTATCCGCTCTTTACCTGTCTGAGCGGCAAGATCAGG
>DATIAT010000037.1:0-137940 GCA_035457905.1 Nitrospiraceae bacterium | reverse complement strand
GCCTCCTGCGGGTCCTTCAAGACCAGACCTTCTACCGTGTGGGGGGAACTCAGCCGGTTCGCACCAATGTGCGTTTCATCGCGGCCACAAACAAAGACCTCCGGCGCGCGATCCAAGAAGGCACGTTTCGTGAGGATTTGTATTACCGGCTCGCAGTGATCAGCGTGACGCTTCCCCCTTTGCGCGAACGTTTAGACGATGTTCCTGCACTCGCCAAGCATTTTCTCAATCGCGCGGTCAAAATGGGGATTCATCGTCCCTGCACGCTGAGTGACCGCAGTTTACAGGTGTTGCAACAGTATCAATGGCCGGGCAACATTCGGGAACTGGAAAATGTGCTGACCCGTACGCTCATCTTGTGCCCCGATGACATTATTGAGCCCTCGTACATTCATCTGGCTGATTCAACGCTTCCTTCGGCAACCGAGCCAGAGACAGCATCTCCCTCTCTTCGCTATCATGAGAGCATGGAAGCACACAGTCGGAAAGTCATCGAAGAGGCGTTGCGCAGAAATAGCTGGAACCAAACCAGAGCAGCCGAAGAGCTCGGCCTTCAGCGGACCTACCTCACCAAATTGCTTCGACAGAAAGACATCCCTGGCAGATCACCCAAAGAACCCAGTTCTGAGTGAGTTATGAGTTTTGAGTTGCGCCCGGATAACTAGATTCCAGTTCTGAGTGCTGAGTCGATTCCGGATAACTCAGAACTAAGAACTCAAAACCCAGAACTCTTTCCCCGGTTCTTCTATAAATCGAGGAACACATTGATCGACAGAATGTGATTCATGAGATCGGTGTTGGTCGTGTTGATGTATTGGTTGAGGTATCCGATTTCTGTCAGGATGCTCGGGTGCCAGCGATATCCGAGGCCGGCGAAGCCGCGATTTTGATCAAACCCTTGCCTCGCCCCCCAATCCGTCGTGTTCAAATGAACGAACACCTCGTCAACCACGACGAAACTTGCCGCCGGATGGAAAGAGAACGGCCAGCTAAATCTGAACATTTGACGAAACCGCCCGCCGGTATCGTCTCCGTTATCCTGCCAACGTTGCTCAAATCGTGTTCGACTGGAAAAGGCGCCGAGTGGCGTTGGCCCTGACCACGTATATTGCTGCCATATCCTGTTTTCTTGGATCGTTTCGCCGACCACCGGATAGTTCGTGACATGTGCATACCCTATCCACAGAATCGAGCGGTCTGTCAGCGCATAGCCGATCCCAGGGCGGATCAACAATTGATCCATTTCACTCCCCGATTCTCGGGCCCGAGGTTGAACCTCCATCCACCAACGCCATCGTTTGAGGTCGGGATCGACGAACCCAAAATTACCTCGTGCTGTTACGTTTCCCCATATCCGGAAATCATCCGCCACCTCCGCCCGGGCAGCCGGCGTAGCGAACGGCAGGAAGAAACAGGCAATAACGAGGATGACCGGATGCAGCGCCGGGATGAACTTTCCAGCCCGACGCATAATCGGATCATGAGATGCGATCTGCATTTTCACAGCCGCAACACTCCAAAGAATTGATGGAATCGCCACCAAGAATCCGCGATCCACAACCGGGGCAGTCCCCCGCCGTCCTTCTCTCGCCGAAATCAAAAGGCAGGACCCTAGCACAAACGTTCTCCGCCGTGCTAGTCAGTATGATTCAGGAAATATCCTCATCCTCTGCCTGCCCCGCCAATCCGACGGCAAAGAAGCGCGCGTCGATCGCGTTGAGCATATGGCGCCGCAGTTCATCCCGAAAAGGTGTGAGACTCTCGTCATGAAGGTACCGATTCACCGTGCGAGGCAGCCGTCGTCTCCAAGCCTTTGCGGCCTGCCGTGTATCCTCTGCCACTGTTCCTCCATGGACCAGAATGGTACGGACCTCATGTTCGAAAAAACTCACGTGCATTTGCTCATCTTCCAAAATCGCGGTGAGATCAGGCCGCAAGCAGACGAGCAGCTTCGCGAACTCTAATCCCAACGCTTCGTACCCATAGAGATGCACTGCGAGAACCTTCCATTGACTCGGCACACGAGGGAGCGCTCTCTTTCCGTGCGAATCTACTCCCAGGAGCAGCTCGAACCGTTTGAGGTGCTGCTCCTCTTCTTCCTCATGACGGCGCAAGAACTGCAACACAGGGTGCGGAACATCCTGCGCTTGCGCTGAGCGTACTGCCCACAAGGCCATAGCTTCAGCTTTCAAAAATTGCTTCAGGATCGCCCGTTCGCAGGAAGCAGGAAGCGGCTGAGTCATGCGCCGAGTCTACCGGAACGAAGAAGCGGAACCAACATGGGAGTAACGCGAACTAGACACTCTGCGAATCATTCCTGTATCCTAGCGCGCATTATTCATGAAGGTTCGTCGCGAAAGCGTGCAGACGCGAAGCGAGACGGGCACTCGGAGCCGTGAAGTCCTGAGGCATACTCGTGTAGTATATCGATGGGCTGAAGGGCGAGACTGCCCGTCGGAGTCGCGTATTCGCCCTTGCAGCAGAAGCTTCATGAATAATGCGGGCTAAGCCCGGTTATGTTCCGTTCTTTCTGGCGGTGTAGCTCAGTTGGTAGAGCAGCGGACTCATAAGCCGCGGGTCCCCCGTTCAATCCGGGGCACCGCCACCAAACCACATTAGATCATGTTCAGACGGCGTAGATGGAAATAAGGATTGGCTACAAATGGTGACCGTATGAGAACGTTTCAAGTACGACAAACTGTTCATTACGATCTGACGATAGCCGCGGGCACGGAACAGGAAGCGATATTGAAGGCTGGCGGCATCCCGCTCACCAAGTGGGAGACCGAGAGCACCGAGATCACGGCTGAGTTGATCGACGAAACTGAGGAAATAGACGAATACTAAGGCAGGATTTTCATGGCCCCCAGCTTGTACCACATATAGGCCTGGACGTGGTCCTGCGGCACCCCGTCTCCACGCTCATAGAGGAGGCCAAGTCTTCGCTGGGCCAAATCATTCCCCTGATCTGCGGATCGACGATACCATTTCGCCGCCATCTTGAAATCCTGCAAAACACCCCGCCCGTAATCATACAAGCTCCCAGGTTGACCTGGGCTTCCGCATGTCCTTGTTAGCCATCGGTTCCCATTCACGCGAGACCGTTGCGTAGTCACCCCGGCCAAAGGCCTTCTCCCCTGTTTTGAAGTCCGCCTGCGCAGACGGAGCCAGACAGATGATCGACAATATAAGAATGAAAGAGAACCGGAATGCTTTGAGCCGGTTGTCAATCATAAAACAGTCTCCTTCGGTACATGCATCAATTGATTCATGTCATATACGATAAAGCGGCACCCTGGATACGACTCTGGACCAGGACATTCTTCATCGCAAGGCTGCGAATTGTAGGGAGGAAACGAAAGCCGGCCCAAGAGAACTGAGATAGGAATCGCTTGAAATAACAATGTAATCCGTAACCCGGAATTGACTTACATATGCGGGATGTTACCTATAATTAATAGCGAGAAACCCTGACGGCGGGACTCGTAGGAGTTAAGGAACACCCGCGTGGCGGAGGAAAAAGTACGGCACGGAGAAACGATGAAAGGGGTGATTGATTTGCACCAGGTCAGGCCCAGCGCCGCGATAGCGGCTGAAAGGAGGCCCTATGTGGTTGTTAATCATCGTCCTGCTAAACATCGTGCCGGGGATCGGACCGACCGTCGTACTGAATACGTTTACTACAGCCGAGGAATGCCAAAAGGAACGAGACCGCGTTGGCTTTGAGATGGCCAAAGCCTACCCTGATGACCATGACTTTGTGATCGCCTGTCGATTGAACCCGAAACACAGCTTATGAGCGAGGTAACAATGCGATCGCGAAGAGCAGCAAGGGGCCTAGGGCACGGCCTTTCAGGTTAAGCCGTGGACCCTTTTGTTCAGCATATTCGCTGCTCGCTGCCCGGATTTCCGTGAGGAGCCACGTTTGATACCCCGATATTTTCTTGAAGCTCATCGGTTGTAGAAGTCGTTGGGGACCTTTAGACTGACGGTGATGCCCAGTTCGTCACTTGTTCGATTCGGCACTTCAACTTGGACCTACGAAGGTTGGCAGGGCCAAGTCTATAAACGGCAATATGCCAAGAGCAAATTCGCTCAGGAGTGTCTGGGAGAGTATTGCCAGTACCAATACCGGGGTCAGCCGTTATTCAGAACTGTGGGAAACGACTCAACCTTCTATCGACCACCGACTGCAAATCAACTCAGACGATACCTCAATCAAATTCCTGAAGACTTCGAGATGTGCTTCAAAGTGTGGGAAGAGATCACCATCCCCAGTTACGCAAAGCAACCGAGGTATGGAACGAGGGCCGGGCAGCCGAATCCTCGGTTTCTCGATGCAAGGCTCTTCAATGAGCTGGTGCTCACGCCCTATCGCGAAACAAAGTTCGAGCCGCATGCAGGACCATTCCTCTTCGAGTTTCAGCGACATAACATAGCTTCTGAGGAGTTCTGTTCCAGACTGGACAGTTTCTTCGCCCAGCTTCCCAAGGACTTCCGCTACGCAGTCGAATTGCGCAACCCTGGTTTGCTAGGTTCCGATTACCGGAAGGTTCTTAAAGACCACGGGGTGGCACACGTCTACAACCACTGGTCCTATATGCCGCCGATCGCAGAGCAGCACAGACGGATGGAATACTTTACCGCCCCCTTCACCGTAGTACGATTGTTGACTCCGCTTATGATGTCATATGAAAACGCCAAGAAGCGAGCAGAGCCTTACACCAAGATTGTCCAGGAGATACCGGCAATGCGACGGGATACGGTTGAGCTCGTCAAAAAAGCCGTGTCCGAAAATCGGCAAGCCTATGTACTGGTCAACAATCGGTCGGAGGGCAATGCCCCATTGACGGTGGAAGGACTAATAGAGACGGCGGGAGATCTGGTCTAGCGTTGCGTCCCAGAAAGAATCTTCGTCACTCATTGATCGATTGGCGCGAGCGGGTGTCCGTTCTCCAGCATACACTTCCAAAACTTAAATCTCTCCTGATCTATGCCGACCACGGTGACCATACCTCCGTCCACAGAGGCTTGGAAATGGCTGCCCCGCACCTCCCTCTCAACCCTTTTCATACAGAGATCAACCGTACGTTCGAGTTCGCGTTTTTGCGTTTCTGAAGGCGCTGGAACGAACGGTACCGTTTTAAAAGATTTTCGGTCGAGTGACGAGGTACTTGGCGGCTCGGCCGCAGCGACCATTGACGAGCCGAACAGTAAGAAAATTGACGCGGTTTTCATTAACCAGATAAACGAAACAAACCAAAAAGACGGAAGAAACCCCTGCGATCTAGGGAGTCTTCGCACACCGGAAGCCGGGGAAGTACATGCTCCGGAACGATGGGGGATCCCAGTACCGATCCGCGGAGCGTAAGTTTCGCGCACTGGTGTTCCAAGCACCGCCACGGATGACTTTGAACCCGCCCTTTGCCGGTCCCGGCGGATTTTGCGAGGGACTGTTCTTGTAGTACTCATGATCATACCAATCGCTGACCCATTCCCAGACATTACCGGCCATGTCATAAATGCCATAGGGGCTCTTTCCTTCTTCAAATGACCCAATCGGTGTCAGCGCCCCATGATTGTTCGACCCGTTTTTCCCAAAGTTCGCGTGGAGCGGTGTCGGAGGGTTGTTTCCCCACGGATAAAGGCGTCCATCCGTTCCCCGCGCTGCCTTCTCCCACTCAGCTTCCGTCGGTAATCGCTTGCCTGCCCACTTACAATACGCAGCGGCGTCTGTCCAATCCACATTGGCAACCGGGTGCGTCTGGTTTGCAGGTTGGTTCATCATCAGCCAGTCGGAAGGCGAGCTAACCCCCGTTGCTTGCAAAAAGGCCGCGTACTGCCGCACGGTCACTTCATACTTATCCATAAAAAAGGCATCCACATGGACCTTGTGGGGCGGTTGTTCATCCGAATCTCCCGCCGGACTCCCCATCGTAAACTCCCCTGCAGGCACCAATACCATCGATCCCTCTTGCGGTTGAACCGGTCCGGTCTTTTCCTGAGTCGGCCTCTGCCCCAACCCCGATTCCTTCGTTCCATTCTCAATGGGCGCCCCCGCTGTCGCTGGGTGAACAGCAAACCCAAGCAACGCGATTAGTACAAGCATCGTTCGCATGAACAGCCTCCGCTTTCTACTCTCGAAACCATGGCCGATACCCTCTGAAACTCCAATGGGCGAAAACTATAAAGCGTTGCACATCAGAAAAACAACCGTCAAAGCCAAGGATCGTCTGCCTCGTGTCGTTTCAGCAATTTGCTTCGTTCGCCCTGTTGTTCTGGGTGAACCAGCCAGAGAAGACAAGCCATAAACCGCCCGTTCTCGGATAGTCCAATGGCTGGAAAATATAAAGCTTCGCACCTTTGGAAGGCAACCGCGCAGTGTCATAGCCTGTGGGGCCTACGCGTGAGATATCCGAGAAAGAGCCCGGCGGTTTTTGCAGTTTGTTATTAGGAGCGACATCAGGTTTACGGGGCGATTGCCGTCCAGAGCTTCACAACTACCCACATGACTGCGGCAATCGCGAGCAGTAGAAGAAAGATGGTCCCGCCAATAATCCCAACTATGTACAGCCAATCTCGGTGGTTGTTTCTGGAGGGTGTCGCCGCAGCCTCTCGTAACAAAACCGCGTTTCTTGCATGACTTCGGAACCACACAGAAAAGAGATCGCCGAAGACAGGAATCGCGCCGATGGTTCCATTGATGAGGAGGTTCAGGCTCATCCGTGCCATAACAATCCGCGGCACGTGAAGTCTGGCAGCCAGTACCAACATGACGGTCCCGATGAGATTGGCCAATATGTCACCGAGTCCAGGTATAAGTCCGAGCAATGGGTCAAGCCCCACATAAAATGGTGTACCGGGAATTTTGACGGTCGTGTCAAGAATCTTCGCTAACAGTTCGGCCGTCGCGATGAGGGCTTCTCGTTGGGGATCGGAGGTTGAAGGCTCTGCGGAGTGACGTGGGAGTGGGTTAGGCACGATTCGACCAAGCGGCAAGGTCTTTGGGAAACAGGAGTAGCACCCTACCATGAGTCAGGCGACTTGGACAATTCTGTTCAGGCTCTACATGTTCCTGAAGATTCGTGCCACTTGTGGAGATCCCGGACCATGCTGAAAGGATCTGTCCTTTGACGACATAGCAAGAGTAAGTCTTTTCACCATGGCCGTTCCAGCCTGGTGCAACATCCTACTATGGAGGTTTCTATGCGCGCACAGTCGATTCGCTCTGGTCGTGCCCTCGTGAAACGGTTGATTCTCGTGTCAGCCTTGCTGCTTCCCTGGCCTGCTTTGGCTGAAGAAGGAGCAGCGCTCCCTCTCTCCAAGATCGTGCTCTACTCCAGCGGTGTGGGGTATTTTCAACATGACGGCACGGTGAACAATCGTACGAGCCTGGATCTCCGCATGCACGCGAGCCAGATTAATGACATGCTGAAAAGTCTGGTCGTGCAGGATTTCGGCGGCGGCAGAGTCTCGACTGTCACCTATGGCTCTCGCGATCCCGCAACCAAGACGCTCGGCAACTTCGGCATCAACCTCAACGGCAACCCGACCCTTGGACACATTCTGACACAAGTCCGGGGAGAGCTGGTCGAAGTCGCCGCGCCCAATCCTGTCAACGGTACATTGTTGGGCGTGGAAAAGAAAACGGAGGCCATCGGCGAAGGCTCGCTACGCCGTATCGTCGAGCAGGAATACGTCACGCTCGTGACAGAAGACGGATTCCGCTCGTTTCCACTGGCAAGTGTCCAGCGCATCAAATTGACCAATCCTGCCTTGAACACCGAGCTGCAGCAGGCGCTTGCCGTACTCGCAACGAATCACGATGCCCAGAAAAAAACGATTTCGATTACCTTTGACGGTGCCGGGAGCCGACAGTCTCGGATCGCCTACTTGACGGAAACCCCGGTCTGGAAGACCACCTATCGCCTTGTCTTGGATGAGGACAAAGCGCCCTATCTGCAAGGCTGGGCCATTGTGGAGAATCAAACTCCGCAGGACTGGAGCAACGTGAAACTTTCTCTTGTATCGGGACGGCCTATTTCCTTTACGATGGATTTGTATCAACCACTCTACAACCCGCGTCCCGCCGTCCAGTCTGAACTCTATGCCAACCTTAGGCCCCAGACATATGGCGATGCCCTTGATGACCTCAAGCCGATGGCGGCCACCCCTTCCGTCACCAGCGAGTTGAAAAAGGACCGCTTGCTCGGCAAGGCGGCCCAAGGCCTTTTCAGTGGTCGCGCCAACGTCGCAGCCGAAGCAGCCTCCGCCCCTGAATCGCAACCAGCTCGGCTCGAAGAAGGCGTGGTTTCCATGGCGATGGCGGAAGACAAGGGAGAACTCTTCGAATATCGTATCGACCAGCCCGTCACCCTCGCCAAACATACGAGCGCGCTGCTACCCATCATCGGTCAACCCCTCCAGGGGCAGAAGGTGTCGCTCTATAATCAGAGCGTCAATGCGAAACATCCTTTGAACGGGTATCGACTGAAAAACACGTCGTCTCTTCATTTGATGCAAGGCCCTATTACCGTATTCGACAGCGGAACCTACGCGGGTGATGCCCGCATCGAGGATCTCCCGCCCGGACAGGATCGGTTGATCAGCTATGCCCTCGATCTCAAGACCGAAGTGGAGCCGAAACTCGAAGGCGGCACACAAGAACTCGCGACTGTTTCGCTTAAGAAAGGCACCATGCTCATTTCACGCCGTTTGATCGAAGACCACACCTATTTCGTGAGGAACCGCGACACCAAGGCCAAGACCGTACTGATCGAACAACCCTATCGTGCAGACTGGAAACTCATAGAGCCAAAGGAGCCGATGGAGCGGACGCGCGATCAGTACCGTTTCACCGTCTCAGTCGATCCAGGGAAAAGCGCGACGCTCCGGGTCAAAGAGACACTCCCGCTTCAGGAATCGATCCTCTTGATGGATAGCGCCATCGACCAGATCGTTCACTATCAGCACGCGAAAGAAGTCAGTCCAAAAGTCAAAGAAGCCCTCCAGCGTGTCGTGCACTTGCGCAGCAAATTGGACGACGCGCACGCTCAGAGGACTCGCCTAGACCAACGCACCGCTGAGATCACGGGGGAACATGCTCGCATCAGGGAGAATATGCAGCGACTCCAGCAGAATTCAGACCTCTATAATCGCTATGTCAAAAAATTAGACCAGCAGGAAACCGAATTGGAAAGACTTCGCAAGGACATCGAGGGCATCAGGAATTCAGAAGAAGAACATCGACGGGAGCTTCAGAACTACCTGATAACTCTGGATGTGGCCTAATTCAGTCAGCTGAAGAATTGCCGGATATGTTCTGAGGGAGCGCAGCCGACAAGCAGCTTGCCCTCAGGCGAGACAATGAGTGGAACCCCGGCCTGGCCCGTTCTGTGCCAGGCCGCCTCCCACTCTTGAGCCACCTGGCGATCCTCGCCATTGACCGTCCCTACGCCTTCCGGTGAACCTCCAGCCTGCTCGGCCAATTGCCTGAGCAAAGCCGGATCGGAGATATCTTTACCCTCACACCAAAAGGCTCGGTACGTCTCGCGCACAAACGCCATCATCTTCGATGGATCACGTCGTAGGAGCGCCACCGCTTGTTCGATCGCAGCCCTCGTATTGGGCTTCCCCGGAGGAAGCGCAATGGGAAGCCCTGGAGCCAGCCGCTGCACGACCGTCACTTCATGACGCAATTCAGCGCCTAACATCCCCTCCCACGGTTTCATCGGGCGAGGTAGATGCGACGCATGCTGCACACCCCGCCATTGACAGAGCACAAGCAGGTTCATCTCATGCAGCCGTTCGTGCATCGCATAACAGAATGGACAGTTGAAGTCGCTATAAAGGATGTAGGGAGTCGTCATGATTTCAGGAACTCTCAAATGGATGCCCTACAATACCGCATGAAGCACCAAGAATACCAATGGCCTCAAACCAATCTCGCCCTTTCCTGCGAACCTGGCATTCGTTCAAAGAGGTGTGATATGTGAGCGCATGGCGATGGTTTCTGTTTTGCTCATAATCCCCCCGCTCACCCAGCTCAATACTCCGTATCCGTCCACCGCGTACCTGACGGGGTTTCTCCGAGGCCGTGGGATCGAGGCCACCCAAGCCGACCTGGGTATCGAGATGGTGCTCCGGCTCTTTTGTCGATCGGGGCTCCAGACTCTCTTTGAGCAGGTGCGCATGCGCGGAAATAACTTGCCCGGTGAAGCTAAACAGATGCTTGCAGTTGAGCAGGCATACGTGAATGCAATCGACCCGGTCATTGAATTCCTCCAAGGGCGCAATCCCTCATTAGCCTTGCTCTTCAGTCGTCCAGGTTTTCTTCCCCAAGGCCCTCGGTTTGTCGGATATAGAGGACGAGATACATCATTTCATGCCTTGTCTGAGCAGGATCGTGCGACACGGTTCGCCACCCTCTATCTCGAAGATCTGACGGATCTGGTCCAGGCAACCGTGTCTCCCCATTTTGCTCTAAGCCGCTATGCCGATCATATCGCCCGTGCAGCCTCATCGTTCGATGCCGTCATCGAAGCGGTAGCCGCCCCGCCGTCCCTGACAGATCAGTTCATGCTCGAATCCCTCTGGGAATATCTCGATCGGAACAATCCCTCGCTCGTCTGTTTGACCGTACCTTTCCCCGGAAATCTCTATGGAGCATTTCGTATCGCTCACTCAATCAAGGACCGACGACCCGAGATCGTCGTTGCACTTGGCGGCGGGTATGCCAACACGGAGCTTCGCCGCCTTTCGGACCCTCGTGTGTTCGATTACGTCGACTATGTCACCCTCGACGACGGAGAACGGCCGCTGCTCTCGTTGATCGAACATCTGGCAGGAACCAGATCTCACCAGCAACTCTGCCGGACGTTTTATCGAGATAAGGATCGGGTGGTCTTCGCGAATGATGTGTGTGACCGGGACTTCACGATGGCCGAGATCGGCTGTCCGACCTATAGCGGCCTGGCGTTGGGGCGCTATCTCACGATTCTGGACAGCACGAATCCGATGCATCGTCTCTGGTCGGAAGGCCATTGGAATAAATTGACGGTGGCTCACGGCTGTTATTGGAAACAGTGCACGTTTTGCGATGTCGGGCTCAACTACATCAGTCGCTACGAAATGACGCCGACCGATCGGCTTCTCCAGCACATCGAGCAACTGATCGCCGAAACGGGCCGCCGGGGGTTTCATTTTGTCGATGAGGCTGCTCCTCCCGCTGCCTTAAAATCGCTTGCTTTGACTCTGCTGGAACGAGGCATCACCATTTCCTGGTGGGGGAATATCCGCTTTGAAGAAGCATTCTCGCCTGACCTGTGCCGACTTCTGGCAGCCTCCGGTTGCATCGCGGTGACAGCTGGACTCGAAGCGGCGTCGGACCGCCTGCTGGAAAAAATCAAGAAAGGGATTACCGTCGATCAAACTGCACTCGTGGCAGCGGCTTTCAAAGACGCAGGCATTCTTGTTCATGCCTACCTCATGTACGGTTGTCCTTCAGAAACCATGCAGGAAACGGTGGACTCGCTTGAACGGGTTCGACAATTGTTCGCAGCAGATCTGATTCAATCCGCCTTCTGGCATCGCTTCACAGCTACGGCCCATAGTCCGATCGGGCTCAAACCGGCCGCCCATGGACTGCGAATCCTCGGGCCGGAGTTTGAGGGTTTCGCGGAAAATGACCTCCTCCACGAAGAGGACCATGGCAAGACACCGGAATGGGTCGGTGAAGGGCTGAGACGGTCGATGCTCAATTACCTCGAAAGGCGAGGGATTGCTCTCGATGTTCGTCGATGGTTCGACCATTCCATGCCGAAACCTCGAGTCTCCTCCGCATGGGTGCGTCGTCTTCTCAAAGATCGAGTCGTTCAAGATGATCCACGGGCAGAACGGCGCTTCATCTGGCTCGGTGGGCGACCGGTTTATGAGTCCATGGGAAAGCGCGCGCGACTCATTCTGCCGGGACATATCAGTGATCACACAGTCACAATCCCCAACCGACAGGCCCAGTGGCTTGACGGCCTAATTCGACGCTCAACACCTCACACTAACCCAACGTGCCCCTACCCTCTCCTCAAGGAAACGAAAGCCTCATTTCCAGGGACTACGCGGGAGTTCGAGACCTTTCTCGGTTCTCCTTCCTGGAAAAAGGTTCGTGCGGCCGGCCTGCTGCTTGTATAAAGGAGGATGCAGCTATGATGGTAATTCAGACTGCCGGGCTCTTCATTCTCACGGCTCTCGCCGAAATCGTCGGTTGCTTTTTGCCGTACCTCTGGATTCGCAAGGCGGGATCTGTCTGGCTCCTGGCCCCGGCAGCGCTCAGCCTAGCCGCCTTTGTCTGGCTTCTCACTCTCCACCCAGCCGCCAGCGGACGGGTTTATGCAGCGTATGGCGGTGTATACGTGGCAACGGCCCTTGTCTGGTTAAAGGTCGTGGATGGCGAGAAACTCTCGGTCTTCGACTGGGCTGGTGCAGGAATCTCTCTGCTTGGCATGGCGATTATCGCCTTTGGTTGGACAGTGAAGGAATGAAAGGGGCGGTTAGAATGCTTCCCAAAAAAGAAGGGCGGGAGAGGCACCAATACCACTCCCGCCTGAATGTTATTCAAACCTATCGTTATTTGTTGGGTTGCGGGGTATAGCGCAGGTAGGGTTTCACAGTCTTAAAGCCCTTGGGGAAAAGCGTCTTTGCTTCAGCATCGGTCACAGCCGGTGTAATGATGCAATCCTCCCCTTCCTTCCAGTTGGCCGGTGTGGCCACTTTGAACTTCGCAGTCAACTGAAGGGAATCGATGACACGCAATAATTCGTCGAAATTCCTGCCACATGAAGCAGGATATGTCAATGTCAACTTCACCTTTTTATCCGGACCGATGACGAACACCGAACGCACCGTCATATTATCCATCGCGTTCGGGTGAATCATGTCGTACAGGGTTGCCACCTTCTTGTCGGGGTCGGCGATAATCGGATAGTTCATCGTCGTCTTTTGTGTTTCATTGATATCGTTGATCCACCCCTTATGGGAATCCAGCGGATCGACGCTGACGGCAATGACTTTCACTCCCCGCTTCTTGAATTCTGTCGTAATCTTGGCAACCGTTCCTAACTCAGTCGTGCAGACCGGCGTGTAGTCTTTCGGGTGCGAGAAAAGAATCCCCCACCCGCTGCCCAACCACTCGTGAAAGTTGATGGTCCCTTCGGTAGTTTCTGCCGTAAAATTTGGCGCTTCATCGCCTAGTCGTAGTGCCATGGTACCCTCCCTTTGATCAAGCTAATCGTTAGACGTCTCTGCCACGCATACGATACTGTCTTTCTCGGCCGAAGTGCAAGAGCGATTCGCTCGCATCACTTTTCTCGCCTTTTTCTCAATCTTCATGACCCGGCCGTGATCGTGAGGCGGCTCCTCACCTGTTCGTTCCCGGACGCAGTTTGGTCGGTTTCCTGAAGGAATACTCGTTCCCCTGCCAGCCTCCCTCCTTCAATCAACTGATCGCGCACCTGTTCCGCCCGCTCACGGGCCAAGGCTCGCAGCTCCGGTTCATCGACAGGAATGGCTTCAGCCAACCGCTGCTTCATCTCCATGACTGTCAGAGGTGTCGGTGACGCCTCCGTCGTTTTTGACGGCGCAGTTTTTTCGATTTGCGCCCGTTGCTTCTCATAGAGTTCGGCCACCAACCGCGCCTCGTCTTCACTCGACAATTCCTCCGATTTGGAGGAAGCCTGGCGACGTTCGCGTTGTCGCATGGCGCTCAGCAATACTTTTAGTTTGCGTAATCCGATGGCAGCACGATCCAACGTGGGATCGGATGTCCCGGTGATATCGAGCCTGAGTCCGGGCCGTTCTTCGAGCCCTTTTGCCAGAACTTCGAGCTTCTTCAGCTCTCCCTCGGTCACCGTCGCACTGCCGGGAGAAAACTCTATGAACTGCAAATCCTCTCCTTCGCTACCCCCAGGAATAAGCTTGCTCATCAGCGTAAATGGAGATGCCACAATCTTTGTGAGCAGATTGAGCAATGCCGAAACAACCACCCTCCCGTACTTAAAGTCCGGGTCCTTAAGATCGCCGCGAATGGGCAAATCGATATCAATGCGCCCATTACGGTCTGTAAGCAGCGCTACCGCCAGCTTGACCGGCAGAGACACTGCATCCGGACTGTCGACCTTGTCCCCGAATGTCAACTGGTCGACGGCTATTTTGTTTTCTGCTTCAAGTTGTTTCTTGGATACTTTGTATTTTAAATCGATCGAGAGTTTCCCCTTCGCTAATCCATAGCCTACATACTTGCCGCTGTAAGGCCCTTCCGCGGTCAGGTCCATGCCTCCAAGAGTTATTGTAAGGTCCGTAAAGGCATCTTCGGTCAGCGGATTGATCACCCCGGCGATCTTGAGCTGCGCCACCTTACCCACTCGGCCGGTGAGGTGAACGTCTGCCCTGGCCAGTTCCTTCGACGACAGTCCCTTAATCGTACCGGTCAGATCGGACAGCCCCGTATGGACGGACGGTTGCACTGAATAATCCTCAAACGTCGCAGCCGCTTTCGCAAGTTTGACGACACCGACCGTCACCGGCACAGGTGGGCTCTTGGCTCGCTGAGTCTCTGTGGTCTTTTCATCTCCGGAGGCCGAGGCCGGCGATGCAGCGGCAAGTTTTGCTAGATTCAATCCGCCGCCCGGCTGCACCACAAGATGGACTGTAGGCTGCTGAAGACCAACCTCTTGAATCGAAGCCGTCGTAGGATCGACGGTCACACGAACTTTGTTGAGGGACAGTGCTTGCAGCGAAGCAACCTCGTCGCCCTGATCACGGTCGGCAACGCTCAATGCTTCGACGCTGATGTTCCCTTCGTACGACATAAGCGGACCGTTCGGATGTTCGGCAGCAAAATGCACCGTGCCGTCCAGATTGACGGCACCGGACTGCACATCGATACGCGCAAATTTCTCCAGGTACGGTTGAAACGGTCTGATTGCAATGGCCTTGAATAGGAGGGTGGCATCAGCCTGAAGCGGGTTGGGCAGCACCGAACCGCTCACACGGATAACTCCGGTTTCATTCAGCTGCATCTCCATTTCAAGCGGCAGGGCTTCTTTGATCGGAACCCGCACATCGTGAGTCGTGGCTGTCAAAGCCCTCACTTCGACATGGGCTGGAGTCTGTAAGGAGCGATCTTCAAAATCAATCGAGTGGTCCTTCAGCGTAATCTCCTTGATCAAAACGGCCCACGGCTTTTCGTCTTTGGGTTTCGGCGAAGGGCTGCCGGCAACAGGGGAAGACTCGACAGAGTGCACAGGAGCGAAGATTTGCTGATAGTTCACGGTGCCGTCTGGATTCAACCAGGCAGTGAATGAGGCACGCTCAACTGCCAAGCTCCCAACCGTGACTTCGTGCGTCGTCAGATCCACATCGACACCCTTTACATTCAACGCCGGTATCGTGATCACCGGGTCGAGAGTTCCATCTTCCTTGACGGCGAACTTCGCAATTTGGACGTTGGCCTGTGACACTTGAAATTTGATGGGAGTCGCTCCGGCATCAAACGAGTATCTGGCATCGGCCGTGACCGTGCCATCGGTGATGTCGAATCGGAATCGATCATGGAAGTATTGCCACAGATCGGGCAGCTTCACGCCGGAGAGGGAAAACTTGCCGGAAGATTGGAAAGGCTCGAGCGAAATTTTCCCTGACCACGAGAGAGTTTCACCCTCGTCCAACTCAGCTGTGAAGGCGTATGAATTATCACCGCCCGGCTTCGTATGGAAATTCTTCAGCACAATATGGATCGGGACAATATCGAGCGCGTAGGGCCTGGCCTTCGATTCATCGCGAAACTCGACAACCCCTTGCGCGATTTCGAATTCGCCGATTTCGACGGCGGGCATAGCGGCTCGGGGTTTCCCGTCTTGAGGAGGTGCAGCCGATTGAGATCCGCTGTCCGGCGGCATAAGCTCTGCCAAATTCATGCGTCCGCCTTTAAAAACTCGCGCGGATACATAGGGCATCCCGAGCCGAATCGTCTCGAATACAACGGCTCGACGAACAAGGGAGCTTGCCTGAAGATTGATGAACAGCTCCTCAAACCCCAGCAAGGCAGACTGATCCGGTTCTCGAATTTCCAGACCAGTCATCCGAAGCGAAAGGACAAAGGGGTTCAGTTCCACCTCTTTGACCAGTACCGGGCGCCTGAGTTTTTCGGCAACAGCCGGGATCGCGTAGGTTTTGATCAGGTGAGGAACGAGAAAAAACCCGACGAGCGTGTAGAGGAACAACAGACCGAGGGCAAAGATCACAAGATGAAAGGGGCGAAACAACCAGCGCATGCTAGATAACTCTCTGGTACGACCGGCTGGAATCAAACCATCGACCTGTGAATTAGAAGGTCGCTCCGACCGAACGACAGATCGACAGTTCAGAACCTTGGGTGTGCAGGCTACGGCAACATCTATCCTCCCCATCCCGCTCCACGCACCACCGCGCGCTATTCTTTCACACTCCGTGACCCGTATGCCAGATCAACCGAGCGTTACCTGGAAACCCTTGACCAATACGCCTTCGCACGGACTCGGCGTTGCTCTGATCCGGAGCCGGCAGCCTCCACCTGTCCTGTACTTTTCTGGCCAGCCTGCCAACTCTTCCATCTGGTTGGGGCGCAAGTGGACCAGGTAACTGCTTGATTTATATGTCTGGATTAGATCGGACGCGGGGTTTTATTCTTGCTCTCCTCTCCATAGGCCGGAATTTGTCTCTAGCGCCCCATTGACGCCTAGGAGCCTGTCCGGCATTGCCCCTCGTGACGAGGCGAATGAGGTGCAGCGAGCTGCGAGGCCGCAGCCCCGGAAAAACCGGAGATGTATTCGCTGGAATACTTTGAGGAGTTTTTCGGGTCGAGAACGATGCAGATGACTGCAGATCGTTCGCCGCAGTAGAAAGGGTAATGTCGGACAGGCTCCTTAAGAGGAGTACCGCATGGAATCATTGACATCCGCCCATGACCACTATGAGCGCGGTCGGGCACTCAAGCTCGCCCGCATGTTCGATCAAGCGCGCGAGGAGTTTCAACTCGCGGCCACTAACCCGCACTATGCCGGGAACGCCTATGTTCAAATCGCTCTGTGCTTGCGAGCGACGGGGCGATACGACGACGCAGTCGGGGCCTTCCGACAAGCTCTGGAGGTGGACACGTTCTCCTCCAAAGAAAGAGCGCACATTCTGTATTCCCTTGGGCAGACGTTGGAGTCCCTCGGTCGGCATGCGGGTGCGCTAGAGGCCTATGGCTGGGCTAGAAACGAGATGCCAGGATTACTGGACGTGACGCGGCGGATTAAGCACCTGCTCGCTGGGGGACGTGGCTCGCTCCCCCGGCGTCAATCCGCCTCCCGGTCCGTGGTCGGAGAAATGCTCAGATTAGGCGAGCAACTCACGCCTCAAGTGCTGAATCTGCTCGGACAGGCTTGGAAATCGTTCGGCCAATATGCAGACAGGCTGGGAACCGATCGATTGGACGGAAACCACGGTTTCCAAGACGTGAACCACCAACGAGAGGTCACCTCTGCGCGATGCAGCTCACCGACTTCCAGAGACCGCAAGGAAAACACACGCCGGCATGTTCGCGTGGCGGTCAGATTGCAGAGCCACTTTTCATCGAAGGGTCAAAGGCTATCTGGTGAAGGCGAGCTGCGAGACCTCTCCCTCGGGGGCTGTCGCGTCATGAGTCTCGTGGCCGTCCCTGTGGGAGCAGAGCTGGAGTGTTGTATTTTCTCGGAAGATGCCGGGAACCCGTTCACGATCGACGGCGCCACGGTGCGCTGGAGCCGTCCTCAGGAATTCGGATTGGCGTTTACCAAGATACGTCCAGGCGTGCAGCGGCAGATCACGCAGCTGTGTCGAACACGGACCCCGCTCGGGGTCGACATTTAGGATTGTAGCAGCGTTCAGTCGCGCGAGCGTTTCTGCTTGCTGCTTTAGGGGGGAATCAGCCTCGGACTTGAGGCTTTCGTTTAACAGTGGACCACACCGATCCGCAAATGTAGCCGATTCGTTCTCGGCCACCTACTATCCACCCCTCTTCAAACAGAAACGGGCGGGGGTTATTCTCCCCTGCCCGTTCGTACAAACCCAGTTCCACCGCAGGCGTTGATACCTTACTTGAATCAGAATTTAACCTCATTCAGATGCGAGAGGGCAGCTTCGGCATGTTCCGTAGCGACGTCGGCGTGGCCCGCTTTACCATGCTCAATGGCTTCGTTCATATGCTTAATCGCTTCGGCCAAATGCGGGTTTTTTCCTCCCCTCTCAGCATGGTTCCGCGACTTTTCCGCATGTGTCACGAGCGCGTCAGCATGCCCCTCTTTGCCATGGGCCACCGCTTCCTTCGCGTGTGCGATGGCGTCCTGAACGTTCCCAGCCGGGGACGGCTGGGCATTCAGCATCGGCACGCTAACGAACGTTCCAAGCGCAACCAGAATGAGGGCACTACGGAAAAATTTGCTCATCATCTTTGTTTCCCCTCCATGGTTAGAATTCACTGCCGAAAAAGACTGCGGGAAATTTTCTGAGCCACCTTAACATAGCGTTTCCCTAGGCTGTCAAGAAGACCTGGCAGGCTGCCCGGAACCGAAAATTTTCTGGCGCCCATCAACATCCAACGCGCCCCCGTAGCGGCTTGAGAGGCCTCGCCTTGTGGTTTGATCTCCAACCTCATAAAATGGGTTCCATCAGGAGGCCTCCATGGCACGTACCCGTGTCGCCTCCGCGCTTCTGCTCTCGATCATCGGTCTCGCTATCCCCACATGGGCGGACTATGAGGCAGGCGTCAACGCCTTTCACCGCGCAGACTATGCGACAGCCTTGCGCGAATGGCGTCCGCTCGCGGAGCAAGGACACGCCGGCGCACAGTACTACATCGGGTTACTGTATGACTTTAAAAAAGGTGTCGCGCAAGATTTTTCCATGGCCCGGCTGTGGTACGAGAAAGCCGCTGCACAGGGACACGCAGGGGCACAGAACAATCTCGGAGGGTTGTATGAATTCGGACACGGCGTGCCGCAGAATGATGTGCTGGCCTACATGTGGTATAGCCTTGCGGCAGCCCATCCCACGGATGACGAGTGGCGAGATCTCGCTGCGGAGAACCGGGATGAGATTGCTGACCACATGACTGCCGCACAGATTGCCGACGCGAAAAAACGAGTGCGGGAGTGGAAGCCCACAAAGAAATGAGGGAATCGAGGCTGAAGTATATGGTGTGTCGTTGGTGGAGCCCCACGGCTTCATCCACCCTCCGTGCGGACTACTGCGGAGGACGGGCAGCCGTGGCTTCCTGCGTAGGGGGTGAAAAATACAAAAACCCTGCACCAGACTTCAACACAGGTTTTACACGGCCGCCATTCCAGAATGATGGTGGCTGTATATGGCTCTAGCCCGCATTATTCACGAAGACTTCTACTGCAACTGCCAATATGCCGCTACGACAAGTCTGACGACGGGCGGGCTCGCCGCTCGGTCGGTCAACATACTGTTTCAAGTAGGCCTCCCTCCCTCACGGCTCCGCGCGCTCGCCTCGCGTGGCATCTTGGCAGTTTCGTCACGAACTCTCGTGAATAATGCAGGTTGGTGGTGCGCCCGGCTGGAATCGAACCAGCGACCCTCAGCTTAGAAGGCTGATGCTCTGTCCAACTGAGCTACGGGCGCGCTCTTAGAAGTGCTGAGTTGTGAGTTCTGAGTGCTGAGTTACGGATTCAGGGAGAACATCCATTGAGGCGCACATCTGGAGCATTCTTGCTCCGAAACTCAACACTCAGCACTCAAGACTCGCGCCTGCGGCGCGCTGGTAGGACCGAGAGGATTTAGTCTCCAGGTCCAGGCTGTGCCTGCCCTTCCGACCGGCCGGCTCGCTGTCGGGTTGTGATGGCCTCTTCCTCCCTATTCGGTCGACGCTCGCCGGCTTCAAACCCTCTCGACTCTCAATTGGTATTGCTACACTTTGGTCGGGGCGAGAGGATTTGAACCTCCGACATCCTGCTCCCAAAGCAGGCGCGCTACCGGGCTGCGCTACGCCCCGACATGACACACACAAATGAGTTGTGTTGAATCTTCAATGATGAATAGAGATGAAGGATCAATTCTTACATCGCTCGGCAATTGAACATTCATCATTATACATTCACCATTGATGCACTGAGGATCTCTCGTATTTTCGCAAATGCTTTGGCGCGATGGCTGATCATATTCTTTTGATCCGCCGACATCTGAGCCAAGGTCTTTCCTAATTCTGGAATCAAGAAGACAGGATCGTATCCGAATCCTAACGTCCCCCTGGCTTCGTCCGCAATCAGTCCGTCCAGTGTTCCACGCGCCACTTGCATTCCATCTGAGGGCAGTGCGATCGCTGCGACGGTCAGAAACCGCGCGGTTCGTCTTTCACGGGGTACGCCCGTCAACTCCTGCAGCAGCTTTCGGCAATTGTCTTCATAGGTTGCGTGCTCGCCAGCATAGCGGGCTGCAAAGACACCCGGACGCCCGCCGAGCGCATCCACCTCCAGCCCCGTATCATCGGCGACAGCCGGTAGGCCCGTGAATTCGGCGATGGCCTGCGCTTTCTTTACTGCGTTGGATTCGCAGGTGTCCCCGTCTTCCACGACGTCCGGAGCATCCGGAAATTCGTCAAGTGTACGAATCGTGATGTGCAGATCACCCAGAAGCGCAACGAGCTCTGCAGCCTTATGCCGATTGCGCGTCGCGAGCACCAAGTCCCGAATCATTGTTTCCACCCTACGCCAGTTCTCCGATCAGATCTCTCTGCAGTGCCGTGAGCGTTTGAATCCCGCTCCATCCCATTGCCATGAATTCATCCATTTCGTGTTTGGCAAAGGGGATACGTTCTGCAGTACCCTGGACTTCGACATAACGCCCTTCTCCAGTCATGACCACATTCATGTCGACGTCGGCCATTGAGTCTTCCGTGTAGGCTAGGTCGACGAGGATTTCTCCCCCCACCTTTCCTACGCTGATGGCGGCAAGATAGTCCGTCAAAGGGCGTTTTACGATTAGGCCTCGTTTCTTGAGCACTGTGAAAGCGTCGGCCAGGGCAATAAATGCTCCTGTAATAGACGCCGTTCTGGTCCCTCCGTCGGCCTGTATGACATCACAATCGAGCCAGATCGACCGCTCTCCCATGAGACCCATATCTGTCACCGCGCGTAAAGCCCGTCCTACAAGGCGTTGTATCTCCAAGGTCCTGCCGCCCTGTTTTCCTTTTACCGCTTCACGCGGGGAACGCTCATGGGTCGAACGGGGAAGCATCGAATACTCCGCTGTCACCCATCCTTGGCCTTTTCCCTTCAGAAATGGAGGCACCTTCTCCTCGATCGACGCTGTACAAATGACTTTAGTATCGCCCATTTCAATCAGGACAGACCCTTCGGCATGTTTAATGAAGTTCCGAGTGACTTTGACAGGGCGAAGTTGATCGTTTCGTCGCCCATCGGCACGCAACAGCCCTGCAACATTACCCATTCATTACTCCTGTTTGTAATGTCGCGCATTATAGTAAAGGCCTTCCAAAAGCGCAATGAAACCGGCTGGGTCGCTCAATCAGCAATTGCATAAATTCCTCGGCTCAGACAGAGTGTCAATCAAATCGAATTTCACCAGCATTTACGATAGCCACCCGTTCATCCACTCTGTCTCTTCGAAGTAAGGCATCGCCACAGACTTCGCGAGGTTTTGAGAAAAACTTGGGGTCTTGACCGTTTCTGTCTATCGGCTTTGTACAAAAGTACACGGCGCAATCGGCTAAATCTGTACAGGCACACACGCACTCAAGAGGCATTGTGGATCGGTGTCCCATCCGACGTTGGAACCGCCCTCCTGAAAATGCTGTCCCAGCACGAGCATTCCATGCTTCTATACTGAAACGATAGTGCCTAGTGAAAACCTCTCAACGTGTGATGTTTTCATAAATTATTGGCATAAAAGGTGCAATTAGCCGTACAGTTCATTCGGGACCGTTGAACACCATGTTTCTCACGAAGGTCCACTGAACCTAGACATTACACCTGCTCCCTACACGATAGATCGCAATTCATGACGCTGCTTCTTGACCGATCGAACCAGCAAGCCCTCCTCAATCTCACCCGCACGTTGATCGTCGACGACGAAGAGCCGATCCGCCGGCTGTTGGGATACATGCTTCAGGCCCATGGATATGAGACCGTCCTCGCTTCTGACGCGCGCGAGGCGCGGACACGGCTGAATGAACAGGCTTTTGCGTTGATACTGTGCGACGTAAACATGCCTGGTGAATCGGGTATGGATCTCGTCCGCGATGTCCTCGGTCAGTATCCCCACACTGCTATCATCATGGTGACTGGTCTCGACAGTCCGGTACTGGCAAATGCCGCTCTCGACATGGGCGCCTTTGGGTACATCGTCAAGCCGTTCGAGTCGAATGAGGTCATGATTGATGTATCCAATGCACTCCGTCGTCGAAAGCTTGAGCTTGAAAATCGCCTGCACCGGGAAAATCTGGAGGACGTCGTCAGAACCAGGACGATGGCCCTTCAGCAGGCGCTCGAATGGCTCGAGACGAGCGAAAGGGAGTTGCGTCTCTCACGGGAGGAAACGATTCAACGACTCGCCATTGCCGCGGAATACAGAGACAGCGCGACAGCACAACACATTCAGCGCATGAGCCACTATTGTGAGTTGCTTGCCAGGAAGCATGGGTTATCCCCCGAACGATGTGATCTCATCCGGACTGCCAGCCCGATGCACGACATCGGAAAAATAGGCACACCGGATTATGTCCTCCTCAAACCCGGCAAATTCACACCGGAAGAATTCGACGTCATCTCCCAACATGCAGAGATCGGCTATCGTATCCTTAGCGGATCGGACGCTGAGATTCTCAAGGTCGCGGCATCCATAGCCTGGACCCACCATGAGCGTTGGGATGGCAATGGATATCCGCGCAAGTTGAAAGGCGAAGCGATCCCCGTGGAAGGACGGATCGCCGCCATCGCCGATGCCTTCGATGCGCTCACCACGCAACGAGTCTACAAACCGGCATTCCCCCTCGATCACGCCGTCGAGCTTATGACCAAACACCGGGGAGAGCACTTCGATCCCGAGCTCCTCGACGTCTTCTTCGCCTCACTGAATGACATCAAGGTCATATATAATCAGTATGCGGACCAATCGCCGCTCAGAATGACTCCTAAACCCTAAGCAACGACTGAAACCGACTACTCTACGCGATCGTTCTTCCCTGTCTCCATAACTCATGGCAGTGATGGAGAAGCTCCTGGTCTTCTTTTTGTCATTTCGTTGACCAGGTTTACCCTCGCCGATATACTGCCTCCATTACTTAGGTAGAGCTCCAGACCTAGACTCTCAGCGTCTCCTTCCGAAATTCTTCACGCGTCCGAAAGGATTGCCGCTCATGGCAAAGAAGGCAGCCGCAACCCGAAAACATGGCGCAACACGCAATTGGATCGCCTATCTCTGTGAATCCTTAGTCGCCTCAGGAGTGATGCCAACCTGGGAAGCCGCAACCTATCTGACCGAGAACCTGTTTGGAGAAAAACCCAATCCCCGCCTGTTAAGCACAACCAACGCCTACGAAGTCACGTCTCAATTTCTTCAAAGGCTGTATCATCCTCTCGTTGAGGCCGCCACTCGGGACATCACCTTGCCAAGCGGCTCCATGCTGCACGTGTTTACGGATATCAGCCTGACCGGAAAGTCCGCCGTACTCGTCGTCTATGTGTCCGGCGATACTCACCCACATCAGTTGCTGATGCTGGATACCGCCAGGGCATGGGAATTGGTCTTTACTGATTCAGAAGATGTGAACCGCTGGGCAGAAGAACGATATCGAAGGATAAAGTCGGCCCTGACTGCAGCAATCGGCAAGCGCCACCAGCAAACCCTCTTGGCAGAAGTTTCCTAGCCTGGCGTGCAGACCATTAAAGTTCCACCGTGCTGAAACGGCTATCCTACAGCGCGTTGGAGGCTTGCAGGAACCTGCTTCATTGCTTGACTGAGAGACCGCCCCCCACTTCATGTGAGAGCGCAATAAGTGTCTCGCTGGTGACCGTCTTGTCCTCGTGTGCAAGCGCAGGGTACTGTCGTTGAGCCAATGCAAAGAATTGAGACGTGCGCTGTGGAGGAACATTCAGCAGCGTGCTCAGTGACGTGAGATACTCGCCCTGGCCTCTAGCGAGATCCGCTTTGAGATTCTCCAAATTGATCGCTACGAACATTTTCACTTTGTACTCAGCCTTCGGCAGACCGTCCTCGGTGTACCAGTCGCCCGGCGTCGTGGAGGAGAGAACATCCTTCACGGTTTCTGTGACAGTGCAGCTTGAAAGAGCAACGGAGAACATCGCAATGCCGGCAACGTGCAACAGGGGAAACAGTTTGGTTGTCATTGATTATCCCTCCTTGTTATGCGGTGTTGAAGAATACCAACTCCTGCTATTCCGGTCAATTCCGTCATGCCGACGGCAACTCATGACGCGTGGCATACCCTGTCTGCGGGACCGGCGAGATCGACGGAGCACATGAAGACCCTCCTATGAAGAAATGGCTGGCTCGTAATTGAGATTCGGCGATAACCACCGCTCGATCGTGCGCAGATCCATACCCTTACGGCGGGCATAATCTTCGACTTGATCTTTACCTATCTTCCCAATCGCAAAATATCTGGCTTCCGGATGGGCGAAATAGAACCCGCTGACCGAAGCAGCAGGCCACATTGCAAAGCTCTCAGTCAGAGTGATTCCTGTATGCTGTTCTGCGGACAGTAGATCGAAGAGCAAACGTTTTTCCGTATGGTCCGGGCAGGCTGGATAGCCCGGCGCCGGTCGGATCCCGCGATACTTTTCATGGATGAGATCTTCGCTCGACAACACCTCCCCTTTGCCATACTCCCATGCCTCTCGCACTTGCTTATGAAGATACTCGGCAAACGCTTCGGCCAAACGGTCGGCCAAGGCTTTCGTCATAATGGAGTTGTAGTCATCGTGATCGCGCTCGAACTCCTGGCATAGGATATCCACGCCGATCCCCGTCGTCACGGCAAACGCTCCGATATAATCCGCGCGGCCGGACTCTTTCGGTGCGACGAAATCTGCGAGCGCAAGACTGTACTGTCCTTGCGGTTTCTCCGATTGCTGACGCAAGGTGTGAAATGACGTCAACAGCGTCCTCCGACTGTTATCGGTGTAGACTTCTATGTCGTCGTCCAGACTGTTGGCAGGGAAAAACCCGTATACGCCGTTGGCGGTGAATAACCTTTGCTCCACCACCTTGCGAAGCAAGGTCAAAGCATCGCCGTATAACTCCTTAGCCTTCAAACCCACGACGGGATCGTCCAGAATGGCAGGGTAGCGTCCTCGTAATTCCCACGTGTGAAAAAACGGTGACCAATCGATATAAGAAACCAGCTGATCCAACGGCTGCTTCGGCAGGACCTTCACCCCGGTAAAGGACGGTACGGGTATATCGACCTCTGCCCAATTAGTCGGGAATCGATTGGCTCGCGCCTGTGCCAACGTCCGGAGAGGCTTCGATCCTCGGTCCTGATGGATCTGTCGTATTTGGTCGTAGTCGGCCCGAATCTTTTTTGCGAAATCAGTTCGCAAGTCTGCGTTCACGAGATTCCCGACAACACCGACCGCTCTGGAAGCATCCAGTACATGCACGACGGAGTGGTCGTAGCCTGGAGCGATTTTGACGGCCGTATGAGCCTTGCTCGTGGTAGCTCCTCCGATCAATAACGGCAGATCAAAACCCTCACGCGTCAGCTCGCGCGCCACATGCGCCATTTCGTCCAGCGACGGGGTAATAAGTCCGCTCAGTCCTATGATCGCGACCCCATGTTCGCGCGCAGCCGCCAAAATCTGCTCACAAGGCACCATCACTCCGAGATCGATCACCTCGTAGTTGTTACACCCCAGCACAACCCCGACGATGTTCTTTCCGATGTCATGCACATCGCCCTTGACCGTGGCGAGAAGGATTTTCCCGTTCGAACTCGACGAGCCTAATTTCTGTTTCTCGGCCGCCATGAACGGCATGAGATACGCCACGGCTTTTTTCATCACCCTGGCGCTCTTGACCACTTGAGGCAAAAACATCTTGCCGGATCCGAATAGATCTCCGACGATATTCATCCCCGCCATTAATGGCCCCTCGATCACCTGCAGCGGTTTGGCATACTTCTGTCGAGCCTCTTCAATATCCTGCTCTATATAGTCGGTTACGCCTTTCACTAACGCATGGGAGAGACGCTCCTCGACCGTACCGGCCCGCCATTCGTCGTCTTTGATCGTTACTTTCCCCTGCTGCTTGACGGTTTCGGCAAATCCCACCAGCCGTTCCGTCGCATCCGGACGACGGTTCAGCAATACATCTTCGACCAGTTCCAGGAGATCTTTGGGAATCTCCTCGTACACCGCCAACTGTCCGGCATTTACAATTCCCATATCCATACCGGCCTTGATGGCGTGGTACAGAAACGCCGCGTGCATCGCCTCGCGAACGCGATTGTTGCCGCGGAACGAGAAAGAAATATTGCTGACACCGCCGCTGACTTTCGCAAACGGAAGATGCTGCTTGATCCAGCGCGTGGCATCGAAGAAGTTCACTGCGAAATTATTGTGTTCCTCGATGCCGGTCGCCACGGTGAGGATGTTGGGATCGAGGATAATGTCCTGAGCTGGGAAGCCGACGCGCTCCGTGAGGAGGCGATAGGCCCGCTCGCAGATCTCGATCTTGCGTTCGTATGTGTCGGCCTGACCGCGCTCATCGAAGGCCATCACCGTCACGGCAGCCCCATAGCGATGGACCAAGGTGGCCTGCTCAAGAAATTTGGCTTCGCCTTCTTTCAGACTGATGCTATTGACGATAGGTTTGCCCTGAATGCTTTTCAAGCCGGCCTCTAAGACCTCCCACTTCGAGCTATCCACCATGATCGGGACTTTACAGATGTCGGGCTCTGAAGCGACAAGGCGGAGAAACTTCTCCATCGCCGCCCGAGAGTCCAGCATGCCTTCATCCATATTGACATCGATAATCTGCGCGCCGCCTTCGACTTGTTGTCGGGCTATGGAGAGTGCTGCATCGTAATCGCCGGCCAGAATGAACTTCGCAAAGGCCGGAGACCCGGTCACGTTAGTCCGCTCGCCGATATTGACGAAGTTCGACTCCGGCCGGATCGTCACCGCCTCCAACCCGCTCAGCCGGGTATAGGGCTCGATAGTCGCAGGAATATGCGGCTTCAGACCTCGTACCGCTTCTGCAATCAACTTGATATGGGCCGGCGTCGTGCCGCAGCAACCGCCAACGATATTGAGCCAGCCGTTCTGGGCCCATTCATGCAGTTGCGGCGCGAGCGACTCCGGCGTTTCAGGGAACCCCGTCGGCAGCAGTGGATTGGGCAAGCCGGCGTTCGGATGGCTACTGATGTAGATCGGTGCGATCTGCGCGAGTTCTTCGATCAAGGGCCTCATTTCTTTCGGCCCCAACGCGCAGTTCATGCCGACACTCAGCAGAGGCACATGCGAAATGGAATTCCAGAACGCCTCGACCGTTTGGCCGGTTACCCCGCGATTGCTGCCTGCTTGAATGAAGGTGACCGACGCCATCAGCGGTACACGGACCTGGCGTTCGGCAAACAACGTTTCAATGGCAAAAAAAGCCGCCTTAGCATTCAGCGTGTCGAAGATCGTTTCGACCAGCAGGATATCGGCGCCGCCGTCGAGCAAGCCGCGCGCCTGATCGTAGTATGCGCTCACCAGTTCGTCGTAATCGGTGCCTCTGGCGCCCGGATTATTCACATCTGTGGAAATCGACGAGGTCTTCGTGGTTGGCCCGATTGCTCCGGCGACGAAACAGGGTCTTCCAGGCTGAGCCGCACAGACTCGTGCGACAGCCCGCTTAGCGCATTCTGCCCCGGCTTTTGACAGTTCATAGGCCAGCGACTCCATCTGATAGTCGGCCAGCGAAATCGCCTGAGAGTTGAACGTGTTCGTCTCGATGATATCCGCGCCGGCTTCTAGATACTGCCGATGGATATCCTCGATGACAGCCGGCTGGGTCACGTTGAGCAGGTCGTTGTGGCCCTTGAGGTCTGTCTTCCAATTTTTGAACCGCTCACCACGAAATGCGGCTTCATCCAGCTTCCGCTGCTGAATCATGGTCCCCATGGCCCCGTCAAGGACGAGAATGCGTTGCTGCAATAAGGTCTCTAACGACGCCTTCATACGATCTCTCTCTGTGGTCGAATTCCCCTCGATGGTGACCGGAGTCCGGCCATCATAACCGAGAGGTTCTTATACCAGCAAGCAACCCCATCGTCGTGCCTTGACAGAAGGGGAAGCCGCCGATACGATGCCGGAGCCGGCTGGAGAGAAACCTTGTTTCTGCATTTGTCCACCCCTATCATTCGCTCCTCCCTCCTGATTTTATTGGTTCTCTGCGTCTGCATTCCGCCTTCTGCAGGCCTCGCGGCGCCCTATTTTGAGGATGGATACCTAGGACTTACGCAGACTGAATTGCATCTAAAATTGGGAAGGCCGCAGGCAGTGCGCGATCGGAAGTCCGCACTGCGCGTCTTTAACTACTATGCCATAACCGATTGGGAGAATTATTATCGAAAGCTCGTTTCGCCTGAAAATGGCGAAGATGTTTACACCTTCACACGCGATGGCATCGAGATCAGATACTCGTTCAGTTATACCGTCGACCCCAATGATGAAAGCGAGAATCGAACATTATTCGTTCGACTCGTCGACATTGAATTTTCCCCGGCCGTCAATCTCGCACGCATCCCTTCGCTCGTTCCTGAGTTTCACCCTTCGGAGGATCCCAACTCCCCATCCTTCCGATCAAACATTTGGCTCTTATTGTTTAAAGGCGCCGCCTCACCGCAGGCTCGCTTTATCGTGAAGGAGGCGACTAAAGACAAGCTGGAATGGACTCTGGCCTACCAGCTTTTTTCTCTGCAAGGGCTGCCGGACCCGCTCTCAACCAAGGCACTTGTCGATCGAGTCGAAATTAGCGCTCAAAGTATCGAACTTGTGAGACAACGGCAGCGACACACCCATGACCCCATTCTCAATCCTTACTCGCGAGAGTTCTCTCAGCACGCGCTCGTTCCTCAGTCCCCTGCGGCAAAGAAGATTCCCGTCCCCAGATATGCGGAATAGTAGTCTATCCGATCTTCGTGATGGGCCTCGAGGTTTTTACGGCTGGCTAGGGAATCTGCTGGACGCGGTCCTGTCGCTGTTTTTCGACCTGAGAAGCTTTATTCTTCAACACATCCATCGGACCGTCATTCGACACATACATTAAAACCGGTGTGGCAATACCCAACATGATCAAACCCCACAAGGCCAGAAGGCGGATCCCTTGGCCTTTGCTCAGAGTCATGGCAGCAAGCAGAATTACTGCAGCAAAACCGGCAAAGGTTAGAATCTCCGACTGTGAAGGAGAAAGTCCTGGGATGGCGGGAACCGTGCTGGAAACCTTCGTTCTAAACTGTCCTACCCAGTCCGACAAATGCTCGTTCACGACATTGGTATTTGAGGATTTCTGGGGAGCATTCGATGCCTCTTCAGTCGTTTTGACCTTTGCACGATACCGTTCAGGAATCTTATTGAAATCATTTGTGAACACGGGTGTGCCATGTTCATCGATATATGAATATATCGTGGTCGCCGACGCTTCAATGAACGCCAGTGGCACAAGGAGACTTGCCCCTACGGCCAGGACCCCTACTGCATGAATCCATCGCTTCAGATGGGGTTTCTGTCTGGATCCGGGGATCTTCACAGTTCCTCCTGTCCCTCCGCACGCTTGTCTAGTTTAGTATAGCGCAGTGGCTGTATCACGCTGATTACTATAAGGAAACTCCTGCCTTCGCTTGACTCCCTTCAAGTCAGATTGTTACGATGCTGCGCATCATGCGTCACACCACCATGGCTACCTATGAATCAATGAATGCCTCTCCAACCGATGTGGAAGAACCGATCCCATTCATCCGCCGGCGTCAGATCCGGCTTATCATCTACGCCGGGCTTGGGCTATTTATTCTCATCATAGTGATCTGGCCGCTCATTGCACAACTCAAAGACCCGGATTTTCAGAAACATATCGCAGAACATCGCGTCATGGTCGGTATGTCGAAGGAGCAGGTCCTGGAAGCGTGGGGGGGGCCGCAAACGATTAATACGACATTCACCAAAGACGGTATCCGTCGCGAGGAATGGATATTTGAAGATTGGGAGAGCGCCGCTTCAGTAAAACACCGCTATCTGTACTTTGAAGAAGGCAACCTCATCGGCGGATGGTTCCAAGGTTCGGGCGAACGACTCCCCGCTCAGTCCCCGTCCAGCCCGCACGTCCCAAAGTCGAGAAAGTAGCCTGCGCTTACGGCTGTGTTGAAACATCACGCACCTCCAACCGAAGTCGGCTCAGCAGCACTTTCGCATTGACCTCGTCACACTCATCGACCATGACACTCGAGTTGAGAATGGGGAGACCTGGATACAGGCTGCTCACATGTTCGTTCTGCACCATATAGGCGATACCACTCGCCTCTAACAGACTCGTGATCATTGCCAACTCGCCCATGCTCTGCGGCTCGGTGAGACGGATCATCGGCATATAGCACATCTCTCTTTCAGACCGGCCATGGGAGGTTGAACCTCCTCGTTTCGTTGCATTTTGACATCATCCCTCATACACTCATCCTCCAGCTAGGGGGTTTCTCTAATTTGTACGCGGCGCTCTTTGCCGGAACCGCCTGTGACGGTCAACACGCGTTTCCATTCTCGGATCTGATACACTGCCCACGCAGGAGACCGGCCTTTAAAGTAGGCGTCAGGGTCTTCCCCGGTGGCATTGAGAAAGATCGGCTCCGTGAAACCTTCTTCTAACACGTAATCGAGGAGACAGTCCGTCACAAAACCCGATCCCCGCAGAGACACCTCCGCGAGCATCGAGAGAATTTCTTCTGGATTCTGAATTGTCAGCTGATTCATTTGAAACCTCCGCGCAATCGGATTGTAACGAGCGGCTCACCGGGAAGGCAACAGACATGACGCGCTTTATGACGAAAAGCCGGTTCCAGGAAGAGCTCTTGCGTATCATGGATCGGAAACATCATTGGGCCTGGCCCGCATTCGCCGACGGAACAGTCACCGTCGATCAACTCAAGTGCCACTTCCAACAGGAGTACGGTGTGTATGTACGTGACTTCCCTGTGTTCCTCGCGCGCATCCATGGACAGAATCCTCCGGCTCCAGTCCGCCGAATGCTCGCCGATAATATTTATGAAGAAGACACCGGTGGGCTCTCGTTGGGAAAGTCACACCCGGAATTATTCCTGACCATGATGGCCGGTCTCGGATTCCCGGCGCGAGACTTTGATAGAGTACGTCTGTTACCAGCCAGTCGACGCTACCGTGCCTGGCTGGATCGTGTCTCGAATAGTCGGGACTGGGTCATCGGAGCAGCGGCTCTGACCGTCTTTGTGGAAGGCAGCGTCAAGGACCGGGCAGAACTTGTCAGCCCTTCCAAGCCCAAGACCGCCGAAGACATTGAAGCGATAGTCCAACGCCACCCACTGGTGAAATTCCATGGCCTGTCTCCCGATTCCATGGATCTGATTCGCGCGCACCAACTGGTCGAAGCCGGCCACCGCCACGATGCCTATACCATGGTGGTGAACTACGCAACGACACGCACCCAACAACAGGCAGTATTGAGCTGCCTCAACAAATGTCTGACGCTGTGGCAAGCATATCGCGACGCAGTCGCCAAAACCTGCGGTTTGAAAAAAGCCTAGCCGCCATATTGGTGATCTATCTCCCATTCTTATATCTCATTCTGGCCATCAGCCACCCATCGTTAGCCATAAGCGCTCTTCCTCCCGATGGCATGGCGCTGGTTCCTGCCGGAGAGTTTCTGATGGGGAATCCGGTCGGCAGCGACGGTCTCCCTGACGAGCAGCCGCAACGCCTCGTCTACACTTCAGCCTTCTGGATCGATCGCCACGAAGTCACAAATGATGCCTATGTTCGATTCGTCCAGGAGACCGTACATCGCGCACCCGCAAATGCAAACCCTGCTTCCACACTATGGGAAAACAATGCACCGATCGCCGGCATAGGCAGCCATCCTGTAATAAATGTCAGTTGGGAAGATGCCGTAGCCTACTGCGCCTGGGCTGGCAAGCGTCTGCCGACCGAGGCCGAATGGGAAAAGGCAGCGCGCAGCACCGATGGCCGGCGGTACCCCTGGGGAAACGAGTGGGACTTCACGAAGGCCAATAGCGCCAGCTATTGGGCAGGACGAACCATCGATTTTCGGAGTGGAGCGGACTGGGATGCCTTCTGGGTCAAGGGCGAGGGAGCGAGGATTTCAAAAGAGAAGGGCATAAAAGGAGAAGTGCTCACTATGCCGGTCGGCAGTTTTCCGGAAAGCGCGAGCCCCTACGGACTGCATGACATGGCAGGCAACGTCTCTGAATGGGTGCAGGACTGGTATAACCCGAACTACTACAAAGAGGCTTCTCTCTCGGACCCTCAGGGACCTCCTCATGGAGCGATTAAAGCGATGCGCGGCGGGTCCTGGCTGAAGCCAGCCATTAGTCTTCGCACAAGCGACCGCGACTGGGGAACCATGGACAGCCGACCCAGCGGCGCTGGTTTTCGATGTGCAAAAGATGCATTTTGACTCCCGCAGTATTGGACGACACTACCTATTCATCAGCAGATAATCGAGGCGTTCGACCTTCACGACCGGCATGATCACACCGACGCCTTCTTGGTCATGCGAGAAATCGTACACCAGCGATTCGTCAGGTATGAGCCGTCCAGTCATAGCCACAGTAATATCGACTGCTTCGCCTCGCGCGAGTCGTTGTTCCAGTTCCTTGCAAAGCGTCGCTGAAACCTTCGCCACAAGATCGCCCTGAAGATCGTCATACATATATTTAAAACGTACGACACCCCACCTGGTAGGGGTGAGCTTCGGACCGAGTGCGACACGAAACCCCCCAGCCTCCGCATCGTACCGGGACAACTCACCGAACCAGACAAAGGTGATGCGCTGTCTCAGCGCAGGATTGCCTGTGCGCTTCGCATCACGCTGCCGGTTCAGGGTAAACAAACGCTCATCGTGGTCAGGATCGAGATGGCCATGGCCGTAAACCAGGTTCCAGTCGGGCGGCGCCTCATCAAGTGAGGCAAGAAACTGTTCGATTGAGCGAGAGTCGATCAGGAGATGGGAGTCCTGCGGCAGGGCGCTGTGGAGATCTTTTGTTGTAATCACCAGGAGTGGTCTGACGCCGACGGCATCTTCCGCCCGTCCTTCTCCAACCTGACCGACGGTTAGAAATAGAACGGCGATGGCCCAGAGAACCCACATGGGATGAGGTCACTCCGTAGCGTCAGCGACAGCTCGATCGAAGCTGGCGCGAAGAGCGGTAACCCCCCGATGTTCTTCCGTCACCACTCCATTTTCGATCAAGACAGCCAGCCGAGGATTCGGATCGATGCGACGTAAGGCCTGGCGGTTGAATCCGCCGGACTCAATAATTTTTTGATACGTGTTCATCCACGACTCGATCACAGCATGCAATCCGGCATCGGTGGGCTGCATCCTGCCGAGCTTCACTTGTTCAAGCAACTTGGTGAGCGGGTCAGATTGTGAGATGGCGGCAATTGCACGCCGCAAATCCTGCTCGCGGGAATCCATGGTCATTTTATGGAACAGGAGCCGGGGCCACGCGGATCACCGCAACGTCCGCAGGCGCCTCCCCCTCGACCTGACAAGGCCCACGGGTCCGTACCCCCAACTCCGAACGTGGAGATTTGTTTCTCCAGCTTCGTGGCCCGGCACTTTGGGCAGGCGGCTTGCGTCGAGCCGTACACCAACAGTTCGAATCGGTGATTGCATTCCCCGCAGACATATTCGAAGATAGGCATCGGCTCTCCTCCTTATTCAAGGAATATTATAAAATCGGACCGGCCACTTCGCAATCTGTTAGGAGCCTATCCGCCGTTGCCTTCGTTCCGGGGCGAGCGAGGCGTGCACAGGTGCCAGACCGCAGGCCAAAAGAAGCCGGAGGCGGATTCGCTGGAATATGATGAGGATTTGTTCTGGTTGAGAGCGACGCAGTTGGTCGTGGGGCGTTCGCCGCAGTAGAACGATCAATGTCCGATAGGCCTCTGAGGAGCCGTATGTATCAAGAAGAAAAAACCTTTATCCTTCGATTCAACCTGGAAGCCTCGTTTCCCGACGACTATGAGGGGGATGAGGAGAATCAGGCCTGGGTGGGAGAGTGGGAAGCGCGAATCAAACCGGATCTACTCAAGGCGCTCTTTGAGTCGCTCCGGCAGCACCGGTCCTGGCACACGCACGTGCGCAATCGCGGGAAATCCCCCTCCGACGAAATTGAAATCGTCATCGCACGGGACTTTTCGAAACCACAAGGATTCAGCCTGCCGTCATGACGCCCTTGCCCCTCGGTTTATACATCCATATTCCTTTCTGCCGGCGACGATGCAACTTCTGCGCCTTTTACCTGGAAATCTACCGTGAAGGTCTCGCACTAGACTTCGTCAAATCTCTCCTTCATGAGATAGGACTGTCGGCGCAGCAGCACGTACCCGCAGGCAGGCCCATTCAATCCCTCTATTTCGGGGGCGGCACACCGACCGTGCTTCCCACCGCTCAGCTAATCGCCATCCTGTCGGAGATTCGCCGGCATTTCACACTCACCTCAGACTGCGAAATTACAGTCGAAGCGCATCCTTGTACCACCTCCGAACAGAATCTCTCACGCCTGCTCCAGGCCGGTGTCACCCGCATAAGTTTTGGCGCAGAATCAATGGACGACAGGGAGTTGGTCAGAATCGGACGGCCCGGCATTGCCAGTGAGACCATCACGGCAGTGACGCAGGCCAAAGCCTCAGGATTCATCAACATCAATCTCGATGTGATGTATGGCCTCCCCGGCCAAGATCTGGAGAGCTGGCGACAGACGCTGGCTCACTGCCTCGAATTAACTCCCTCGCATCTATCTGCATATGCCCTCACAGTCGAACCGGGCACGAAGCTCGACTCCGATATCAGACGCCAGCGAAGTCACGCGCCTGACGAAGGATTGCAAATTGAAATGGACGAAACCGCGCAACGGATGCTCGCTGACGCCAGCTATGGTCGGTATGAGATATCGAACTATGCTAAGCCCGGATATGCCTGCCGGCACAACCTGCTCTATTGGACCGATGGCGAATATCTCGGTTTGGGTCCGAGCGCGCAGTCCTATCTGGGCGGAACAAGATTCGGCAACGTCGGAGACCTCGCGACCTACGACACATCGCTCGCGGCCAACCGCCTGCCGATTGAAGAGCACATCAAGCTCTCCCAGACAGAGCAACTCCGCGATGCCGTGATTTTCGGCTTACGACTGATTCAAGGAATTCCCTCTCACCGACTTCATCAACATGCTGCAAATTATGGACATGCGGCAGTCACCGCGCAGTTACTCGCGCAACAGCTCATCGAAGAAGACGGCGATCGCAGCCGGCTATCAGCGCGCGGGCTCCTTCATGCCGACACCATCGCCGAGCGACTGTACTAACAGGGCACGGGGAAAACGCCGCGCGAGGCACGCGGGACTAGCGAGTCGGGTCAAACGACGTGAGCGTCCAATCTGTCCACGTCGCGCTTTTCTCGCATGTCTCGCCCTTCACGCGTCACGGCCTATGGCCGCTGGCGACCACCTTACTCCATTGACTTTTTGTTTGGGTGCGGTGGAAACTGAAGCTCGATCACAAGGGACTTGTCATGCCCGTTAACATGGATCCAGCCAAGAAGCGACGGAGGCAACAGGCTCCGCGAGAAACACCTTCGTCTTCGTTCCAAAAGGACCCCCCGGCACCGGCACAAGCGGCTGGGTTCGGTGAAGAGACGGAAGAGGATCGAATAAAAGAACTAGCAGATGCGGAACAGAAGAATCTGTGGGACGCCACGGAGGTCATCGACATGGATAAATTCTGAGACGAGGACAGCATCTTGAACCATGTCCATTTGTCTGGTCATCTTATCTATGTGGTGTATCTCGCAGGATGCTCAAAAAGCTGGCCAGCAAGGCCGCAGCCGATGGAGGCACCGGAGGCGTAGCCTCTGGGCTACGTTGAGGATGCTTTCGAGGTGAGAACGAAGCTGACAGGCTTTTTCAGCATCCTGTCAGGCCGGAAGAAAGAAAAAGGCGATAGCCAACATCAAATAGACCCCCACCAACATTACCCCTTCCATCCAGTTCGATTCTCCATCCATCGCCACAAATCCGACAATCAGAACCGAGATCGTCACTGCCGCTACCTCGAACGGCGTGAAGATCAAATCCAACGGCGTCCCGATGAGATAACTGGCAAAGACAAGCAGTGGCGCAACGAGCAAAGCAATCTGCAGGCTGGACCCCACGGCGATTCCGAAGGCCAAGTCCATTTTGTTCTTCACCGCCACCAGCACCGCCGTAGAATGTTCCGCTGCATTACCCACAAGTGCCACAAGAATGACGCCGACAAAGACTTGCGTGAGCCCGAGTTGACGTGCAGACGGTTCCAGAGATCCCACCAACATCTCGCTCATCAGGGCCACGAGACAAGCCGCGACGGTGAGAATTGTAATCGAGGCGCCACGTGTCCAGGGTTGTTCGCCGAGATCCGAGGCGTTATGAGCCTCCCCGGCAAACAAATGGTGGTGTGTCTTCAAGGAAAACAAGAGGCTTGCAATATAAATGGCGAATAATACAAGTGCAATTGTTAAGCTAAGCTCTTGTTCGATCAACACGCCACGATCAGCAGCACTGAAATGGAAGAGAGCAGGAATGATGAGCCCCACGGCAGCCAGGAGCAGTAAGCTGGCACCCATTCCGGCAGCAGTTTGATTAAACTTTTGTCGCTCATGCTTCATTCCGCCGGCAAAAAACGCAATTCCCAGTACGAGCAAGATGTTACCGATAATCGAGCCGGTGAGAGAAGCTTTGACGACATCGTGAAGACCTTCGCGCAGAGCGACGAGGGCAATAATCAATTCAGCGGCGTTGCCAAGCGAGGCATTGAGCAATGCCCCGATGCCGGCACCGACGTGAGTCGTCAAATGTTCAGTGGCCCGTCCCAACAGACCTGCCAGGGGAATAATGGCAAGTCCGGCCGACACAAACACCAACAGTGGATCAGTTTGAAGGAATTCGAGCGCGATCGTCGTTGGAACAAAGATGAGCAGGAAGTCCAGCCAGGACGTGAAGAGATATCGCACGCGCAAACCCTAGCCTGCATTATTCATGACGGTTCGTCGCGAAATCGCTGAGCCGCGTCGCGAGACCGGCGCGCGGAGCCCTGAGGCCCCGATGCGTACTCGTGCAGTACGTTGAGGGTCCGATGGGCGAGCCCACCGGCCGAAGGCTTGTCGCAGCAACGGATCGGCGATTGCATCAGAACCGTTCATGAGTAATGCAGGCTAACATGACCGTGAAACTTTGTCGATGAATCAACCACGAGCGCCCCACGCATTATTCTATCCCTTTCATCTCTGTCACCCGGAAACCTTGGCGCGGCTCCTGCGTCGCTTTGCAACCGTCCATTTTCGCGACTTCATGGCACTGCGATTGACTCCCATGTCCGGGATGACGGCATTCCAAGACCGGATGGGCATGAGCTATCCTGAGCTCATCAAGTCCGGCCGCCTCGTACAAGGTTATGATGTGAGCGGACCGCTTCAGTCGTCCGTTGCAGCTGTCATCGATCGCGATCTTCGAGATCCTCCATGGCGCTCCGGCTTTCACACTGCGCTTTGCCAGGACCGTCGCTTCCAGCGCGGTCTATTCGAGCTGTCCCACAGCATTCGTATCGGTAACAGCCTTGTGCCGGGCCCTGCCGCACTCCTACGCCTCATGAGCGACTCGTTCAGACAACAGCCCTTCGATCTCGGCCAGGTGAAAGCGCTCTTGACGGAAACCTCTACCCTCGAAGAAGGCTACCGCTGTCAATATGGGCTCGCCCTCGTGAAGACATCCGCTTCACTCATCTATACACATAGGCTCGCGCAGTCATACGGTCTCCAGCCGGTCACAGATTCTCCAGCTCATTTTTCGCTCTATACCCAGTCATGTGCCAGAGAAAACTGGCCGAAAACCAACCACTTACTCATCCGGATAGGCTATTAAAAGATTCTTTTAAGTCTGTTAGAATTCTTCCCCATGGCCGGCACCAAAACTCCAACTCCCTTCGCACCTCCGGTCCCGACAGAGGTCACCGGCATTGACGTAAGTGGTGGATTCGACGCACGTGTAATCGTATTCAATTGCGAATGTCATTCCTATGAGCAAGTTATCGCGCTCTTTTGTCAATACATTCCGGGCATGAACTCCACGAAAGCCTTCGAACTCGCCTGGAAGATCGACCATGAGGGGGAAGCGATCGTCTTTGCAGGGACACTGGAACAAGCTGAAGAGATTGCTGCAAAACTTGGGGGAGGAGGATTACGAGTGGCTGTGCAATAATGACAGGCCGGCTATTTCTTGTGTTTCTTGCGAGCTGTTTTGGCCGGCTTGGATTTTCTCTTGGTTTTCGAAACGGCATGACGCGATGGGGTTTTCGCACGAGCGCGTTTTGCCGGAGTGGGCTTTGCAGGAGCAGTTTTCTTTCCGTGACTTCTGGCCCCTGCCTTCACGGCTTTCCCTTCGGCGAGCTGAGCCTGAAGTTTGTGCGTCGCAGAGGTTCTATTCAGCTTCGACACCATATCACCGCTATAGATCCGCACTTGATAGAGTTCTAAGAGCTTACCAATGGCCTTCTGATCGCCTTTCTTGGCGGCATTCAGCAGCCGACGGCGATGGTTCATCTCCTCTTCTTCTGTATGGGAGGCAGCCCGTCGTTCCATGGTCATCCTTTCGTTCGGTGTAGCCATGACACCGTTAAGGGGCTGCAGTATATCCGAAATGTTCAATGTTTTCTAGCGCCTATATCGACTCAACAATACAGGCTTGCGAGACAAAGAAGACTGCTCGACAAAAAGTTTTAGGTCTCAAGAAATTCGAGTTGCGATTTTCGAACTTGGTCTCGCGTTATTCTCAGCGCTTATGCCCTTCCCTGCCTTGTGACACGTTTTATCCCATGCGTATAATGCACGCTGATTTGAATCAGAAAGGAGACTTTCCATGGAACATCAGAAACACGATCAGCCCACAGTCGCCGACGACCCGAAAGCCCGCGAGATCCTTCGCCGCGTCTTCGAAAAGACCGCACGGTGGCAGAGTGACTTTAAAGGATTCACCGCCGACCTGACAGTGAATGTAAACGGGAAAGAAACTACCGGACCCGTCATGGTGAAAAGCCCTCGTGAAGTATCGGTCCAGCTGGGAGAGGCCGATGTACAGAAGTGGGCACAGGAACAGCTCGGCATGATCGCGGTACACCGAGCTCCGAGAACTTTCGAAGAATCGGACGGTAAATACTCATTAACTATGGAGGAAGATGGGCATCCGTTCGGTACGAAACTCATCATTCACGGGTCGAACTCGTTTTATCGCGTCAAAGACGACCGCATTACCCAGATTAATCGCAAAATGGCGCACCCCGGAATGAGCCCGTTTGCCTTTACGATAAATGTGGAGGAAAGCACGAAGACCCAAGACCAGAAGAATCTGACGACGAAGTACTCCGTGTACTACTATTCACCGACCGACGGGAAGTTGAACAATGTGGAAAGCTTCACCGACAGCCACGTGCGGATCGGATCATCGGATTTGCCGGCCACCCGCCGTATCATTACGTACGAAAATGGGGAAGTGATCGTAAAACACTTGACGTTCACGAATCATAAGTTGATTTAAGATTTTCCCTTTCCTTCTTTCCCGATGTGGAGAGATGCGGCGATACAAGGAGATTTCAACTGGAATCTGATGGACCTTCGAAGTTCGTTTCCCCGCAGCATGCGATTCAAGGTAGAGGGCTATGTCCATCTGGCTCGGATGATCGATAAGTGCCGCGCCGTGCTGGCGGGAACAGAGGGGGAATATATCTACCCCTGCCCGATGGATGAACGGCTCATGGAGTTCGCAGGGATCACCGCCGATCAGTTCACTGCAGCCGTCAAATCTATACCATCGGATGATGCAGTCGCGAAGTGGTTCGCCCAGACGGCAAAGGAACATCCTCCAGCCGAGTTGGAAGCATGGAACCGGATGATGTTGAATCGCGGGCCGAGCACGCCGAAGAAACAGGAATACTTCAACAAGCTCAGAGATGCAGTTGATCCCTCCCGCACCGACCTCACAAGCTGGGCCGACCTCCAAGATTTAGAAGAGGGCCGGACGGTCCCACTCCGATCATAAGCTGACTCCCCCATAGATACTTATTCCCTTATCGTTCATATCCCACCAAGCAAGGATGTGAGGAGTTTTCGACTGCGGCCGTCGAACGAGGCCCTTCTGAGGGCGCACGTTGCGCGAGCACGGGAGATCATCAGGCTCCATCCCCTCCTTTCACGCCGGATTCGGCGCCACGAACACGAGGACTTTGAGGCGCTGTGCTGTGTGATTCTTTACGCCATGTTCTTCCCCGGCAGGCGCCATCGTCCCCTGCCCCGGACCCAATATCTGTTTCTCTGAACCGACCTGAAATGTGCCCTGCCCTTCAAGCACGAGATACACCTTATCCTGCTCACCATGGATATGGCCCTTCTGTTCCTGCTCCGGTTCGAAACAGTAGATGTCGCAGAAGAATCGCGGCGTCTGAAATATGTTGTTCTTCTTCATCTTCTCATTGCTAAACTGCTGATAGTCTGAGAGGTTCACCACTTTCATTTGCCAACTCCTTCAGGAAGGTTGCGGATGCGTTCGGCGACGCTCCAGGGTCGCCAAAATAGAATCGACCGAGATTATATGGCGTGACAGTCCCAAGTCCTGGGCAGGAAGACCCATCGCCAAACCCACTAACTGCGGCAGATGCAAGATCGGTAGGTCAAGGGACCGGTTCACCGCATGACCGGCCCGTTCCTGATAGATATCCAGACTCATGTGACAGAGAGGACAGGGGGTCACCATAAAGTCGGCTCCCTGTTCTTTTGCTTCTTTCATATGCGTTCCTGCCATGGCCACAGCAATAGCTTCTTTTTCAAGAATGATAGGAAACCCGCAGCATTTGGTTCTCCCTGCATAGGCTACGGGCTCGCCGCCGACGGTCTTGATGACCCGCTCGAGAGATTGTGGATTCTCGGGATCGTCAAACCCCAACTCCCACGACGGACGCAGAATGTAGCAGCCGTAAAACGGGGCAATGCGGAAATCTTGCATCGGCAGAGAAGTCAGATCGCCCAAGCGAGCCAGCCCGATATCACGCACCACGATCCACAAGAGGTGTTTGACTCTGACCTGACCGTGATAGGCCAGATCCTCCGGCGCCAGGAGGCTGTTGATTCGATCCAGAATCCCCGGCTCGTTCTTCAAACGTCGATTGGCGGCGCTCATCACACCTTGGCAGGTACCACAGATCGTCATGACGTCCAGACCGAGCGCCTCCGCTTGCGCAAAGGTCCTGGCATTGAGCGCCAAGGCCATGTCGGGATCTGCTTCAGTCACGACTCCGGCACCACAACAGGATGCAGCCGTGAGTTCAACGACTTCGATTCCCAACCGACCGATGATGGCCATTGTCGATTGATAAAGTTCCGGCGTGGCCCCCTGCGCGGCACAACCAGGATAGAGGGCATATTTCATCAGTTGACCGTTAGGGAAGATGGGAGATGGCCCGGTTGAGAGATTCTCGTAGATCGTCCACGGCGGCGGCTGTTTTTGACTTTACCTGCTCCCAGGACGAAGCTGTTGCGGAATGAATGTCTTCCGTCTTTTTCTGAGCTAGGTCGCTTTTCCCCTCTAATTCTACGATCGCCTTCTTGATATCTGTTCGCGCTTCTCCCGACATATGCTTGACCCGCTCATGTAGCCGGGAGATGCCCACTTGCATCTCAGCCAGCTCTGATTGAATCTTTCGCTGAAACGCATCCTTCTGTTGAATCGTGTAGTCCTTGGTAGCGGTTACGGCTTCCTGCGTTTTGCGGACAACTGTATCACCCGATACCGGTTTCTCCAATGCTCCAACCTCTCCAGCAATGGATATGGTGAGCAGCCCTACTCCTACAATCCCCCACAACACTCTGGCGTAATTTCTCACTGCAACTTTCCTCTCAACGACACAAAGTTGATCTTTACAATAGCCCTTCACCGGCTCAGGAAGGATCATGACCCTCCGCAGCCTGTTTGTTCCGTTCATAGGGCTCCATCTCAATCTCCTTCACGACTTGCTGGAGGTTCGTCCATTCTAGGGGAGATATCACCTCGAACTCCAGACCGAATTGCCCGTCCCGGCTCCATCGAACTAATGCCCCTTGAATACAAATCGGGTGTTCTTGCCCTATCACCGAAATCCGTATCTCCAGAGAGGTTCCCGGTTGAACTTCCGTAGGACTTTCGATGCAACAACCACGGACCGAGAGATCAACGAGAATACCCTGGCCGCCGACCAGGGTGATCGAAGAGAATGAACTGCGAAACTGGACGTGAAACCGCGGATTCCTTCGTTGCTCCATCATGCGTCTCGTAGATAGACACTACTACCCCTTTATATTCCCGATCGGGCGCAATTCCAACACCTTTTTCGTAATTCCTGCGCGATCAACCGACTCTACAACTTCGGATATATTCTTGTAGGCCAGACCGGCTTCCTCCGCTAGGCCCGACATCGACACGGCCTTGACCAAAATACCGCGCTGTCTCATTTGCTGCTGCAGCTGCGCTCCGTGAACAGTTCTCTTCGCCTGAGCACGGGACATGGTCCGCCCGGATCCGTGCATCGTCGAACCGAATGTATCGCGTACCGCTCGATCCGTCCCAGCCAACAGATAGGAACCGGTTTCCATGGAACCGCCACAGATGACCGGCTGACCTGTTTGTCGGAATGTCTCCGGAAGTTCCGGACTCCCCGGCCCGAACGCTCTAGTTGCTCCTTTACGATGTACCACCAACTCCCCTTCCGGATATCGCTCCACCTTGGCAATATTATGCGCGACATCGTATACCAACTCCATTCCCAGTGCCTCGGCAGGCCGGCCGAAAACCGTCGCGAAGACTTCGCGAATCTGATGCGTGATAACTTGGCGGTTGGCAAAGGCAGTATTCGCCGCACAGTTCATGGCTGAAAAATACTCTTGCCCCTCCGGAGATCGAAACGGCGCGCAGGCCAACTGTTGATCCTTCACGGTGATGCTGTAACGGCGCATGGCCTTTTCAAACACCTTGAGGTAGTCGCTCGCCACCTGATGGCCGAATCCCCGCGAGCCGCAATGCACCATCACGACGATCTGGTCGTGACCGGTGATGCCAAATGTCGCTGCTGTAACCGGATCGAATATCCGGTCGTTCGAAGCCACCTGAACTTCAAGATAGTGATTGCCCGATCCCAGAGTCCCCAGCTGATTGATGCCCCTTTTTCTCGCCTTGTCGCTCACGTTCGATGGATCGGCCCCCTGGATGCAACCGCCTTCTTCCATACGGACGAGATCCCGATGCCACCCGTATCCATTCTCCACACACCACTTGGCACCATGGGTCATCACGCGATCAAATTCTTCCTCCGACAGTCGGACGAATCCGCTCGCTCCGACACCGGCCGGCACTTTCCGAAAGAGCTCGCTCATAAGCCTCTCGAGATTGGGCTGCACGTCCGCCAGCGTAAGATCAGTCCTGATCAACCGCATACCGCAGTTGATGTCGTATCCCACACCGCCCGGAGAAATGACCCCGTCCCGCGCGGCGAACGCCGCGACGCCTCCGATTGGAAATCCATAACCCCAATGCCCGTCCGGCATACAGAGCGCATAGCGGCGAATCCCCGGTAGGCAGGCGACATTGGTAACCTGGTCGAAAACCCCGGAATCCATAGATTGAAGAATTTCCCTGGTGGCATAAATCCTGGCCGGCACCAGCATGCCCGGCTTTTCGGACGGAGGGATTTCCCAGACCTCGTCTCTAATTCGATTGACCGCCATGTCGGTGTTGAGCTTCATGTTGGAGCGGTCTATTTGGTCTATCTGGTCTGTTTGGTCTATCTGGTATATGACGCGTTTCTCAGCACTCAGTACTCAGCACTTGCCACATCTCTTCAGACATCGAGCACCACTCGTGCCTTCCAGGAACCGTTTGTCTGCTTGAGCTCGTAGAGATGCTTCGTGACGCCTTTCACATCGTCGTGGAGTTCTTGTGTCTGCTGATCAACCGGCGCCCCGACCAGACGCCCCCGTAATTGCCAAACGTTTCCTTCCTGCTTCAGAGCGAGCGTAGCGTCTCGAAAGACCACCCCTGCGGCATCCTTCCAATAGACCACCTCCGACAACCAATCGAACAACAGCGACGACACATCCTCATCGCTCCGTTCCACTGTACGCTCCCATCCTACCGAGACTGTGGCAGGATTCGCCATGCTCTCAAGGAGAGCCTGCGTCGCACCGCGAAAGACTTCTTCAATCGACTCCCCTTCTGCTTCGAATGCAACATCGGCCACGGCGATATCGTCAAGAAATCGAAAGGTCCAGGTCATAAGAATCAGACCGGAGGGATGGCGCGTCGAATCCGCCTGATAAAAGCCTGAAGTTGTGCGAGCCCGGGAAGGGGGTGTCCGAATGGATTGGGAATTTTTCCTTTGAAAAACATCTTCAGGCCAAGAGGCAGAATATGCCGCATGCTATGCGGCGCCATCCCGACCACTTTCAACGGCATGATCGCTTCGTTCAAGCGCCCCTGTTGTTCGATCAACTCGGTAAAGCCGAGGATGTGGCGCGCGCCGCCAGTATTCGTCAACCCGTGCTCGAGGGAGGCCCGTCGCAACCGCATGATCGCCTCCATTGGTTTGACATCCTTCGGGCACACCTCCACGCAGAAGTTACACCGCGTGCAATCCCAGATTCCGTTCTCGTGCTGAAGAGCTGAAAGCCTGGCGCGTGTCGACGAGCGAGATTCTCGCGGATCGGAAATGAAACGGTCGGCTTTTGCCAAAGCTGCCGGACCGACAAACCCCTTCGAGACCTCGTGTACAGTACAAGCCGCGACACAGGCGCCGCACATGATGCAGGCATCTACATTGTGAAATTGTGGATTCGGGCGCTCTCCCGCCTTCGCTTCCCCTCGCACGCCCCCATCCGCCGACCGGACTCCGGATACCAGCCAGGGGTGCACATCGTGGATCTTCTCCCAGAATGAAGCCATATCCACGACCAGGTCCTTAATCACCGGCAAGTTACGGAGCGGCGCTACCGTAATGTGCCCATGCCGCTCAAGTTCTTTTCGAAGGGAAGTGCGGCAGGCCAGCTTTTCATTCCCGTTGATCGTCATCGCACACGAACCGCAAATCGCAGAGCGGCAGGAATAGCGGAGCGCCAAACTCCCGTCGCACTCCTGCTTGATGCGGATGAGCGCGTCGAGTACGGTCATCCCGCGCCCAACGTCGATCCGGACATCTTGCGGATGGGATGCGGAATCAACTTCGGGATTGAAACGTTGAATGGTGAAGGTCAGGCGCATGGGATGGGAAAGGCGGAATGACTAGTGTTGAGTTTTGAATGTTGAGTTTTGAGTTAGAACCCGGGAATTCTCCGGCAACTTAAAACTCAACACTAGGACCAAAAACTCTATCAGTCGAGTTCGAATGTCTTGGGGAAATTCGTCAAGTTGCGGCATCCGTCCTTCGTGACAAGCACCATGTCCTCGATGCGCACCGCGCCGAGACCTGGATAATACAGGCCTGGCTCGACCGTAACAACGTGGCCTTCTTGGAGAAGCGACCCTGTACGACTAATGCGAGGCATTTCATGGATGTCAAGGCCAACCCCATGGCCGGTGCCGTGAAAATAGCCCTGCATACGACCATTCACCAAACCAGTCTGGTACCCGGCTTTTTCGAACCTCGCCAAGATTCCCTGATGAATCCTCTTTCCGTCTGCCCCGTCTTTGATTTTCGTGATGGCTTCTTCTTGGGCGTCCAGAACCGTTTGGTAAAGCCGTTTCAATTCAGCGCTCGGTGCTCCACGGACCACTGTTCTCGACATATCCGCGAAATACCGATTGGTGGCTGAGCGGGGAAACACATCGAAGATAATGCTGCGGTGGGCTGGCAATGCCCCGCTGCCTTCGTTGTGCGGATCACAGGCCTGCTCTCCCCCGGCAACGATGGTATGCTGGGCGACACAATCACCCTCCATCAACGTCACATTGATCAGCTTTTTGACTCGTTCCGACGTCAGCGGTATTCCTTCGAGCCACAACAGGTCCTTGTCGATCGAGGCTCGACGCAACAGGTCGTGAGAAGCCGCGACCGCCCGTTCAGTTGCGCGTTGGGCTGCTTCGATGTATCGGACCTCCTCGGCGGTCTTCACCATACGCCCTTCGTAGAACGGCTCTTTCTTAGGGTATAGCTGATACCCCAAGGACTGAAACCTGAGCGCGTGGCCGAAAGGAAAATTCGCAGGAACCACGATCTGCGTGATACCGGCTTCTCTTAGAAGCATATGGACCACTTCGACCGTGCCCGGTTCGGCAATGCCTTGTGTCTTTACCCGCGCTTCCACCTCGGAGTAGGACAACACCCTGTCAACAGCCGACTGGCTCTTTGCACGATCCATTTCAAGATCGCTCATCACGAGAATCCGCTCCCCCTTTATTTCTAAATAGATGAAGGGATCCGGCGCGATAAATTTTGTCGCATAATAAAGATTGGCGTCAGCCTCGCTGGCAGCGATGAAGACTGTGGCTCGTTGAGTTTGAACAGTGGGTGATGCCATAGTGGATGCCGATCGGAATCTAGCATGGGGGGGAAGGTCGGTCAAGGCGCGGACGGAACCAGGTCGGGTGTGGGTCCGGTGTCTTTTCTGGAAGTTTTATCCTCTTCATCCGGCGTCATTAAATCAATCGGCAGCATGACCGTATTCTTTAAGATGTCGAACGCAAGTTGCGCCAGACCTGTCACGCCGGTGGCGAACGATTTCATCGGCAGGTACGTCACCTCCGGATCCGCGATTGATCCTTTGACGGAAAACATAGCGGTCGCCAGACCTTTTCGATCACCGGCAAAAATCTGTCCAAAGAGCGGAATGGTTTTCAGGAACTGCGAATAGGGACCGAATGGGCTGACGGCCCATACCATGTCCATCTGATCCGTCGGCAAATCGTAGTTTCCGGCAGCGGTAATCTTGACGATCGGGCTGTCGATGATCATGTTCTCAGTTTCGAAGAGCCCGTTTCTCGCATGAAACGTGGCCGAAATCTTGTCATAGGGCAACCCCTCTTTCTCCAGATCCACTTTTCCCATGAGCACGGCCGGAAGATGCAAAATGCTGATGATTTTCCAGATCGCCCGCTCCTGCGATTTAAAGATGCGCCCGTTTTCAAGCAGAACATCCGCCTTCCCGTTCAAAGTGGGATACAATCCGTGCGGATTCTTCCCATGACCGCGGATCGTCCCCGTTATTCGAGCTTCCCCTGTAGCCATTCCCGCTCTTGGGCCCAAAAATTTCAGCAGATCTTCCACCAACAAACCGGTCGCTCGAACAGAAAGCTCAGCAGCGGCCGGCTCTTGGCGTGGCAGTTGCACCACGATACGGCCGGCGACCTCTCCATCGGTCGATTGACCGGACAGCCGATCCAGATCTAACACGCCGTCTTGAATCGTAATGCGAGCCGAAAGGTTGCCGAATTTGAGATGTTTATAGTGGCCGCGTGCCATTGATGCGGTTGCCTGGACTTTGCTGGAGGCAGCAAGAGTTTCCAGAAATTCCCGGATCGGCGATCGCTGGCCTTTAGGGATGAGAAGATCGAGATCCATCTGATTGGACTCAATCTTGGCGGTAATCGTGGGTTTCGCTGCCCAGTTACGGATTGCCCCGTCCAGGGTTAGATCGCTGCCGAGCAGCCGAAACGACAAACGTTTGACCTCTGCGCTGTTCTTCACGAAATGGACGCGCAGATATAAGTCCTGGATCGGGCCCTCAACCCCTTTAACATTCATGAGGCCGTTGGTCAGCGCGAGCCACCCGGTGGTCTTCCAGGCTTTCCAATCGAGACCTTTCCCCTTCATGTCGAGTGACAACTCAATATTTCCCGCCTCAAAGCCTCCCTTCGCAATCCATTCTTGCACGCGGGACAACGACAGCGTGCCGGTCGAAAGCGCCGCATCAATTGAGAACCGTTCGCCCAGCTGGATCTTGCCCTTCACCGGCAGTCGGATCGGCGGCACGATCAACTCAATTCTGTCGAGCAAAACACCGGACGCTTGCGGGAGCATACCTTCAAACTCTACCGTCGCCTCGGCGCCGATCGGTTTTTCAACCAGACCTGGAACCGTCACTTTTGCTTCGGTCAGATTAACTTCACCCCTCAAGTGCGGCGCAACAGTCGCTCCGGTTAATACGACCCCTCCGTTGACCAAGCCTTCGATCATCCCGGCTGGAATGACTTTCGAAGGCAACGCCTTGGCCATATGCCCCGCGTCACCCTTGACCCGAATCAGGAAATCATGAAATGCGCTCCCACTGCCCCCCGTGACTCCTCCGCTGACCTCCAAAGCCAGGTCGCCTAAACGTCCCGTCACCTGATCAACCTGCGTCCCTCCATCCGACATCACAAACCTGCCCTGGAGCGCCGTCAGTCGCTCGGGCAACAGCGGATGGATCAGACTGACCTGCTGAACGACAATTTCCCCTCCGGCAAAGGTCACTCCGCCAGGCTGATTGAGCGGGCCTACCATACGGAACGTGGGAGCGGCATGCCCTTCAACCTCACGCGAATCGGCTAACACACGAGACAACTGCTTCGACGTGACGGTCTTCGCGAGAAACTGCAAGAGGTCTGCAGCAGTCATCGTTCCGACAATGTCCATTTCCAGCCAGGGTCCTGCTTCCAAAAACGAGACAAGCGCCTTGCTCCCGCTCATATGAATCGCGCCGTAGAGTCCGCTCAGATTCGACACCCTCAGACGACCGGCTTCGACCGACACCATCGCCGCCAAATCCTTGGCGGGAATACGATTACTTCCGATCAGGGCCTGCCCCTGTTTCACACGAAACTCCCCCGTCAACGACAATTGCGCTCCCTCCACTGAAGATCCTGTAATGGTGGAAGAAACAATTTCCACTATTCCGTCGATCTCCCGGTTTTGTATTAAGGCCGGCAACTGAGGATGCACCCACTCGGCTGGTAGCGTCTTGAACAACTGGCTCATCTGAACCGGAGGAGCCGACACGGTCAACTCAAACGTGGGTTGCGGCTTCAGCAGCCCTGAGAGGCTCGCTCGGCCGGTCAGACTCAATTGTTCGAGATTCGCAGCCAGATCGGACAACACAACATCATAGCCTGCGATGCCTGGCAAGGCCCGAACGTGACTCCGCAGATTCACCGCACCCTGCAGCTGATCCGGAACCGGGCGGGGGCCGAAGAAATCTGCAGCCTCACGTAGATTAAGATTGGTCGCTTCGAGCAAGCCGTCGAATTGGAGGGAGACCGGTAAACCGGAGGAATCGTCGACCGCCAACGTCTGCCGCTGAGCAATGCTGATGGCCCCAGTCAGGGAAATCGCAGAGAGGCCCTTATCGCCTGCACGACCTGTGGAAATGCGTAGGTCCGCCTGTTCCCTCTCCCCCCTGATAACAAGCGCTGCTTCCACCGATTCCAATGTGATCGATCGTGTACCGTCAGGCCGCGCGTCGTCGATGACGACCAACTTCCCGTTCACTACGCTTGCTTCACGAATGCGGAAGATGTGGCTGATAGTTTGGATCGCATTCTGATCGACTCCTCCCCCTTGAGCAACCTGGTCGAGGAAATTCCAATGTCCACCGCGATCTCGCCGAAGCGTGACGGTCGGCTCTTCGATAAGCAACCGCTTGCCCACCACCTGCTTGCGCAACAACGGGAGAAACCGCAATACCAATTCCAGCTTTTTGGCCGATAATAACACCCCCTCGGAGTTTCGATCGTGAATTGCGATTTGCGTCAGTTCCAAGCGGATGCGAGGGAAGAGGACGAGCTTGATACGGTGAACGTCGATCTTGCGTCCGATGCTCTGTTCCAACTGGCTGAGAAAAAACTCTTTGACGTAATCGTCTTCGGTCAAGTAGGTCGAGAAAACGAGAAACGCGCCGCCGCCGATCAGCAGGATGGCAATCAGAGCGACAGCGACACGAGTTCGGACCACTCCTCCTCCCTGGATCGATCATCCCCGGTGGGTAAACCGCAGCATTTCTGCGACTGTGTCATATTACCGAATCACCTGCATGAAATCCACGAAACCTGTGTCTTGATGGCGAATCCTCTCTTTCACGCGCGCCACGTTTGAAGGCGATGAACCCGTTTGCACGCGAGCGACAAGAATGACGAGCGGCACTTGTACGACCGGCTCGATGCCGAGTGGCTTGCAACACCTTCCTCACATCGCCGGCGCACTGCTGCCTCGGCGGTTTCCCCTGCGCGCCACAGACTGCTAAACATCTGTACGGTTCAAGACTCCGGGGACAACGTTCACGCACTCAGTGAGAGGGGAAATGAAACCAGCTCGCGATCGACTCGACAGTGCACTCAGAAGGAGGGGGGATATCGACTGACCTTCGTTTCACGTCTAACGTTTCACGTGCTCTCGGAGGGACGGACAGGCTCAAAGACTATTTTCGTCAGATCTATTACGAGTTCATCAGGCGTATTGGCCAACAGACTATCCCAGAGGCTGGGCCGTTGCGTGATGGTCGCCTCAGCCGGCTCGAAGTATACGTCGAATGCTTTGGCGACCGTCGGTCGCATCGGATAGCGTCGATCATAGATCATTCCATAGGTCGGAATGCCGTAGAGCACCTGCCAATTCCCTAAAATAAAATGCAATTCAGTACCATGGATGTATAGCCCTCCGGTGGTGATGATGCGTTTGACGGACGTTTGCGGTTGACTGATGTAGAACGTGACCCGTTCATCCGGTCTGGCTTCTGAAAAGGCTTCTGCGATCTGTTGAGACAAGAGCGCCAGTTCTTCGGGACGAAATGCCGGTACCAGCGGCGCGTCGCCCTGCAGCCATCTCTGTAACCAGATCCGACGTTCCTTGACCGAAATACCACTGAGGATGCGAGAAACATCCTCCGGGCGAAACGCCTTCGGATGCACATGCGCGCTGGGCGCCCACTCCGGCAGGACTGAATCATCCACCTCCAGTCGAACATAGTTCACCGGATCCTCGTAGACTGCGCGATAGGGCACCATGGGAATGGCACACGCGGAAAGGAGAAGTAGTGCTGAGAGCGGAGTGCTGAGTGCTGAGTAGTAAATCAGCCTCGGCATCCACGATCTATTGTTATCCCTTTTTTTGCACTCAGCACTCATTGCTCAGCACTTCAATCAGTGATCGTGACGGTCATCTCAACTCGTTCGAGGGGATTGTCCCGACCGTCACGCTTCATGCCGACCACTTTGTCCACCACGTCCATCCCGCTGACCACTTCACCGAATGCCGTATACTGCCAATCGAGAAAGTTCGAGTCTGCAACACAAATAAAAAACTGTGACCCGGCGCTGTCCGGGTCGTTGGAGCGAGCCATGGAGAGTACCCCTCGCTTGTGTGGCTTGCTGTTGAACTCAGCTTTGACTTTATGTCCCGGCCCTCCCATCCCGTGTGACGCCCGGTCGGGATTCCTGCTGTTGGGATCGCCGCCCTGAATCATGAAACCCGGGATGACCCGATGAAAGGTCGTGCCGTTATAGAAGCCTTCCCGTGCTAATTGCGTAAAATTCTTGACATGCTCCGGAGCTACGTCATGAAAGAATCGCAACACAATATCGCCTAACTGCGTACCCTTGCTGCTGACCGAAATGGTGGCGCGCGTTTTCTCTGTCGGCTCTGACATCGTCCTCTACCCTTTCTTTGGTTAGCGAAACTGGAAGGGCGGTGGAGCCTGCCCTTCCGCGAGACCTTGATTGATGGCATTCCAGGTTTGCCCGTTATCATCGCTTCGGAACACTCCATCGCTCGTCCCGGCATAGAACACTCCGGCTCCAGATTCGATCAGGACTTGTATGGCCATGCTCGTCAATCCCTTATTAAGCGGCACCCACTGGCGCCCATTGTCGATTGTCTTGAAAATCCCGTGCCCCGTCGCCACAAAAAGCCCCTGGCTGTTGAACAGAATCCCGCGAATTGAATCGTTCGGAAGCGCTCGGCTGATGGGCCGCCAAGTCACACCTCCATCGACACTGCAAAAGACCCCTCCATCGAACGTTCCGGCATAAATGCCGCCATCCGGATTGATTGTCAGCACGCGAATAAAATTTTCCGTCATCCCCTCATGATTTTTAAGCCCATGAGGTTGACGCACCCAACCGGTGGATTGAGCTTTAAAACGCACGATACCTTTTCCTGACGTTCCGGCAAACAGCGTCCCGTCGGACGAGAGAGCCAAGGAATGAACCAGGATATCGTCAAGGCCGGTGGTGACCACCGACCATCGGTCGGCGACAAGCCGATAGACCCCATCGCTTGTGCCCGCATACACCCCTTCTTTCACGGCAAGAAGAGCTTTAACTTCCAGACGCTTGAGCCCGCTATTGATTGCCTGCCAGCTCTTTCCTTGATCGCGCGATCGAAAGACCCCGCCCCGGAACGTTCCGGCATAGACAGCACCGTCTTTCCCTGTGGCGAGCGTCAGAATAAACGGGTCGGTCACACCTTCGCCCGATTTTGCCCAAGTGACACCTCGGTCTTCACTGCGATACAGGCCAAAACCAAACGAGCCGGCATAGACCAGATCGTTCCCGACAGACGTAAGCGCTTGGATGCTCGCGGCCTGCTGACCGGATGGATCGTATTGAGGAAAGGTTTCTCGATGGCCCGTGGTGTCTTGCGTCGATGACGAAAGCGGCGAAGGAGCCTGTATGACAGCTCCCGATATCCCGCCTGCGCTCCATATACTCAGCGCACAGGTTATCGATAGAAACTGAGCCGGCGTCTTCATCGAATCCCTACCCCCTCACCCCTTACCAGCTTCTATCAGACTGTCCAAAATTATTTTCGTCCTTCGCAGAATACTCAAAAAGACCGTTCAGCAAGGCAGCAGCGAGCGAAGCGGCGAGGAGGTACATACCGCACTTCGTGTGGGCCGTTCGCCCATTGAACGAATCTTGGCGAACGGAAAAGTCCCTCCAGTAATTCCGAGATCCGAGAGGCTCCGTCCCGGTACGTTGAGCCTCCGAGTGATGCGAGAACGCCGCTGGCAGACTTTTTCAGCATTCTGCTATCGGACCCGCTGCCCGGCCGAACCCACCGGCAAATCCGGATCGAGCGGCAAGGTGACGTCCTTCGGACTTCCGCGACCAAAAATTCGGGCGCCTAGAATGCCAATCTCATACAGCACCATTAACGGTACGGCCATCAACAGCATCGTAAAGAGAGTCGCATCGGGCGTGATGATAGCCGACAGAATCAAGGCGACCAGGATTGCATGTTTGCGATACTTCGCCAGCACCTGAGCCGAGACCACTCCGACCCTTGCCAGGATGGTGAGTACCAGCGGCAATTCAAACGCACAGCCGAAGATCAGGAGAAATTTGACGTTGAAATCGATGTAGGTACCGACACTCAATTCAGGAGTGACGTCGTGGTCCATGCCGAAGCTGACGAAGAACTCGATGACCAGAGGAAGAATGACAAGGTTGCAAAAGATCAGCCCGAAGGCAAAGAGCGCTCCCGCCAGCACAAACAGTGGAACGCCCCAGCGCTGCTCCTTGGGAAGTAGCGCTGGGGCGATACACTTCCAGAATTGATAGAAGATGACCGGCAGACTCGCCAGAACCGCCGCAAGAAAAGATACTTTGATCGAGGCGAATAAGGCTTCCGTCGGTCCGTAGAACACCAGTTGGTTGGGAAAAGGCCGATTCAACCATGCGACCATCTCGTTGGAAAAAGCAAAGCATGCCGCCATGGCCGCAAGAATCGTGGCTCCGATAACGATCAGACGCCTCTTGACGGTCCGGATATGCGCGGCAAGAGGATTGAGAACCTGTGCCATGGCTCCGGTCCCGGTTGCTGATTGACGCCGGCCTCGCTACGATTTGTCTCACTGTGGAGAGGCCTGCAGTTCCTGATCTCGCCAGACACGAATCATTTCGGCCATCTTGTCTTTCTTCGCCAACTTCTCTTTATGCAAATCCTTCATGATCATCTCTTCGGCAGGTGTTAGTATATGGCGCTTCTGTAACTGGATCAATTCCAGATCTAGACGATGGTGCGCTTCTTCCAGTACACGGAATTCGTGGCTGGATTGGCGCAGCCGTTCCGTAATCATCGCAATCATACTGTCTGTCAGCATGTCGCACCTCCTGGCTAAGTGGTTACTGCAGCGGCCTGATACGTTCTCCCGCGCGACCGACTTCCTGTGTCGATCGACTGGCTTCCGACACAATCGGGTCCATCTCCATCAGTAATGCATCTTCTATGGGATTGGTGTAGTACTTTGACCGGATGGTCACGTCGCGAAACCCAAGACTTCGGTAGAAGGCATGAGCGGCATGATTCGAAGCCCGCACTTCAAGCACAGCACACATCGCCGCTTGCGCCATCCCCACCTCTAAGGCCCGCGTGACTAAAGCTCTGGCGACCCCCTTGTGCCGCATCGACTCGATGACCGCGAGGTTCATCAGCCGTACTTCCTCGAAGACAACCCAGAAACAAAGATACCCGACAATCGAAACGGAACCCGTCTCACCCGGCGGCCTACGCTTCGCCAAAAGGAAATGCGCAAAGGGATTGCCGCTCAGTTCCGCCTCCAACATTTTGCGCGTCCAGGGGGCCGAGAAGCAAGCTTCTTCGATCTTCAGAATATCCGGTAGCGCCTCAACGGTAGCAGGCTCAATGATCCACTCGCCCATCACCACTCCCCCCTAAGAAGACCGTTGTTTGGTTTATTTGGTCTATCTAGTTTTTGGGTTGCGCGAACTTCCCAGATAAACCAAATCAACCAAATAAACAAAACGAACCAAATCTGGCCGCAATGTCATGCGCCGTCGTGGGTCCCGCTCTACTACTTTACGGAATCCTCGTAGGCGGATTCCGTGTCGCAACTTTACGTGCGCTCGCTTTTCTCATGACTCGCTTCTGTCGTAGCGTCGCTGGTGGCAAGCCGCCGGACTCCTCGTACTTCAGCTCCGCCGCCGTGCGTTGCACATAGAGCGGGCCGATGCCGATTCCGGCACACTCACCTCGTTTGAGCCGCGCAACACCTGCCAAGCCGATCGATACAGCCGAGGGTTTCATGGCCAGGTCCGGTGCCTCGATGATATTGGTGGAGGAATGAATCGACGCACGGATGGCCGGTGCTTCAACCGTCCATCCTTCCCCGAACACGAGAACTGATCCTGTAAGGCTTTTCCCCAACATTGCAGCCGTACCAACCTGCTCTGACATGACTCGCTCCAACACATCGTCGCTGGCCCAGCGAAACAGGGCCCAGTAGAGTTCCTCCCGCCGACTGTTGAGAACGGGACAGAGGAGAGTTGAGGTTCCCTTGAAGTTCCAGGCCATACTCTCCAGAGTCGGCACTAGCGCCAAAGGGAGTCGACTGATCGTCCGGAACCCGAGAAGTGTTGCCAGACCGACACGAAGCCCCGTGAAAGACCCCGGACCTATCGAAACAACGAGGCCATCTAGCTGATTAAGTGTCAGACCCGCCTCCCGAAACAATCGATCGATCGTCGGCAACAGCAGCCTGGCGTGCGACCCTGCCGCGTCCTGGTCTTGCCGTGCAAGCACCCGCGAATCATCGAGGATCGCCACACTCTGCCATGATGTCGCCGTCTCGACTGCCAATACCTTCATCGTTACCTGCAGGCTCCTGAAAATCTATGTTGGCACCGTCCGGCAGGATGCTCAATCAGTTCAGCTTTCTCACCCGCCCCCGGCGGTTATCTCACCCTCCCACCCCGAGTCTGCCAAGACAGCCTATTCTCCCAGGGAGGCGCCTGCCCCACGTAAGGCACAGCGGGAAGCCTTCCGATTCCTTGCACCTTTCTTAAGGGGAGCGGCCAAGGCTGCCCTCAACTGCGCGCATCGAACGAGCACAGTTTCATCGTGCGCGTTCTGCGAGCAAGGAGGGCACATGACCGCTCCCCGACCCCTTTTTCAGCATCCTGCTAAAGCTGCGCAAGATCAGTGGCCGTCAAAGGTTGGTTGGGAATCAGCTCATGAAATGTCACCTGTACGCTGCCTTTCCCCATCCCGTCTTCCAGCTCAATTTTGAACGGCCGAAGCAGCCGTCCTTCACCGATCGCGCGGAAATCATCGTATTGGATGGTTGCTTCTACTGCTCCGGATTCCGTAAGGCGATCTTCCTGTACGACATGGAACATCTGTCGTTCGAACCACAGGCGCCGGCGCAATATCTGCGTCCCATTGGGCGAAGGACCGAAAACCTCCAGCCGGTAGCGATCCCCGTCTTCCACAAGAGCGACCGTCTCGTTTTTCGCAATCGTTCCGGTCCCCAATACGCCACCCATCGCCCACACGCTCAATTGAAACGGTCGTGCAAGCTTTCCCATCTCGCTCATGTCGGACGGACTGCCGGACAAGACACGGCCCATCGTCGGCAATCGCAAACGGAACTGATCTTCAGCCTGCACAAACTCAAAGAGCTCGCTGCCGACCGCTGTGAACCCGCAGAGGCGCATAGCACTCGGACGGCGATAGTACAACGTTCCCTCCACCCGTGACGCAATAGGAATGATCCCGCCCCGCACTTTCGCACTGAAGAGACCTTTCATGGTCTGGATCGACGCCTCCTGCTGACTCAATAACGCCGTCAATTCCTCTGCCGTCGCCTGCTTGAGCCGAACTCCCCCGTGCGGTGCAAACAGCGCGCAACCGGACAAGAGAGCAAGAGCCAACACAGCCACAACGACAGTACTAACGGAAGAAATCCTGGCCTTCCCCCTTACCCCCCCACCAATCACAGCAAAAAGGACAGGTGGATGAGCCTCCACTGGGCGCGTCCAAGATAAAAAGACACCCTCCCGCAGGATGCTCAAAAAGTTCAGACTTCTCACCCGCCCAACCCCGGCGCGCCAAGACGCGCCGTTCCTCGGGCAAGGCCGCAGCGAGCTATCTCTTTTTAAGGGGTGGCTGGGAGGATCCCAACTACGCGCGTCCAACGAGGGCCTTCTGAGGCCGCGCGTTGCGCGAGCACGGGGATCGTCCCAGTTACCCCACCTCTTTTTCAGCATCCTGCTATGCCAGTACCACATCCAATGCCTCTCCTACTTCCCTAATGCCAACCAATTCGATCCCATCTATGGACTCCAGCTTGGCCAGATTCCGTTCAGGTAACAGGCACCGCTTGAATCCCATTTTCGCTGCTTCACGAATCCTCATCTCAGCCTGACTGATCGCGCGGACTTCACCGCCAAGCCCCACCTCGCCCAACACCAACAGTCCCGGCTCAATCGGCATTTCGCGCAAACTCGATGTGATTGCCGCCACAATGCCCAAATCGATGGCCGGCTCATCGATATGCATCCCCCCGACGACATTCACGTAGACGTCTTGTCCGGACAGGTGCATACCCAGCCGCTTCTCCATCACTGCCAGCAATAATGAAACCCGATTTTGCTCCACGCCGTTCGCCATACGTTTCGGCATCGCATAACTCGTCGATGACACCAATGCTTGTAGCTCGACCAGAATCGGCCGCGACCCTTCGAGACTGGCAACCACCACTGATCCAGTGGTGCGCTGGGACCGTTCCGCCAAGAACAGCTCGGAGGGATTACTCACTTCCTCCAACCCGGAATCCTTCATTTCGAAGACGCCGATCTCGTTGGTCGAGCCGAAGCGATTTTTCACCGCGCGGAGAATCCGAAAACTATGCCCTTTGTCCCCTTCGAAATAGAGCACCGTGTCGACGATATGTTCCAGCAGCCGAGGTCCGGCAATCGCTCCTTCTTTGGTGACATGCCCGATAATGAAGACCGGAACACTGCTGCGCTTCGCGTACCACATTAATTGGCCTGCCACCTCCTGCACCTGGCTGATGCTGCCGGGCGCGGAGGTGATCTGTTCGGTGTAGACCGTTTGGATCGAGTCCACTACTACTGCAGCCGGCTGAATTTCCTGTATTGCCTTGAGGATTTGTTCGAGGGACGTTTCCGCAAGAATTAATAGATTAGGATTCTCGATGCCGAGTCGCTGCCCCCGCATCTTGATCTGCCTTGGGGATTCCTCCCCTGAAACATACAGCGCCGGTTCCTCCTTGGAAGACAGGCGCGGAAGCGCCTGTAGTAACAGAGTTGTCTTGCCGATACCCGGATCCCCGCCGATCAGGATAACCGAGCCAGGAATCACTCCCCCGCCCAATACCCGGTCGAATTCACCGATCTGTGTCAGTCGACGATCCTCACCGACCACTTCAATCTCGGCAATCGGCGTCGCCTTAGCTTGAGCCGTCTTCATTGAAGCAGGCCGCCCCTTGCCGGTCGCGGCCTGCCGCTCTTCTTTCATCGTGTTCCAGCCGCTGCAATCAGGGCAACGACCAAGCCATCGGGGCGACTGGTGGCCGCAAGCCTGACAGGAAAAACTAATCTTCGCCCGCATTCAGAGGAGCCTCAATAAGAAGGAAACCTGAAGCCTATACTAAAGGATAGAAGAGATGAATGGAAGGTACAGGTGTCACGCAAAGATCTTGAGCCCGGGGAGTTTCTACTAACGCTTCTCGGAACCAGCGCGGTTGAAGGCGGCGGCAGCGTCAGAAAGTAGTAGTGCAATCAGCAACCGTTGTTCAGGGGTGAGTCGGGAAGTCAAAACGGGAATTTTCTGCATTTTGGGTGCAGATTCGTCATGCAGCGCGGCCTGGTCGATTTCTCATTCCGCGGCCAACCAATGAAACCGACCTGAATTTCGGTTAACAGCAGGACGCCTCACTTAGTCAACAAATACAAAACGTCCCTGTTAATTCAGCTCGTTGCATCGGCTTGTTAGACGGGCTCGTCCGACTTCTTCTCCTCAAGGTCCCCTCCGGGCTTGACTATGATCTCATTCATCGCCTGTGGGTTCGCGAGCACACGTTTGTAGAGATCGATCCACGAACGCACTCTAGCCCCATCTATAGGCAACGCACAGCCCAGCGTTCCAACAGTACCCGCAAAGTGAAGTCCGATTACTTGTCCGTTGTCTGGCAGGAAGACCGGGGAACCACTCATTCCTCCCGCTGTGTTTAGGTCGGTCAGAAACGTGACGATTGATCGCTGATCCACTGTGTCATACGGCGAAACCGCCGAGATCATGCCTCTGTGAATGAGTGGCCCAAAGCGGTGAATGCCCTGCTGTGGATTCGAAAGTAGGACGTTCCCGAACGGAAACCCACACACTCCAATGTCATTGCCAACAGCGACACTTGATAGGTCGCCGAACGCGACAGGCCTGCACGGACCGATCTCACCGGGTTTGTGAGAAAAGGCAAGAAACCCTACGTCCAATGTTCCGCCGTCAGCTGGATCAAGGAAGGCAAAGAGGTTGCTAATCCTCTTGATCGACTGTGACCAACCTCCTCTTTCGTCATTTGGATAGGTGAACTGAACGTACCAGTGATCGTGATTCCCACTCTTGTTGATGCTCTTCAGCGATCATCTGCACAACATGTCGATTGGTAAGCAGTAGGCCTTCCTCTACAAGGAAGGCTGTTGCCTTTACGTCCATCGAGGGCACGGTTATTCTGTCTCCCTTTTGAGCACCTTCTGGAATGGCGTGTTCGTGCTTAACGGCCATCCGATAAACCGCACACGTCGAGAGGCGAATGCTGCTGACAACGTTATCCCGGATCATGTCTCTGCCTAACGGTTAGACTGATCTGCATAAGATGCGGAGCGCTGGTTTTCTGTCCATGTGACACTCTTGATATTTAGTGTCGAAGAACGTTAGCCCCTTTGCACTAAATTGTTTACTGCCCATCCAATTGTTCTCGAACAAATGGATGACGGACTGCTCTTTACTGCGAGGCGAAGGACTGTCATCTATCTAAATGGTCTCTTCAAACTCGCTTACTCTCCCTCTGTTGGAAGGGCACCGACGTGGGTCTATGTGCGGCCGTCGAACGAGCCTCTTCCCAGGGCGCGCGTTCCGGGAGCACTGGACCAACGTGGGTGCCCTCTCAATCCTTTTTATCTTTCGTCTTCTACTTTCTTCCTCCAGCGTGAGCCGACGGTATGCCGACAGCGGGTGGCCGGATTGCCCTTTACTGCGCGCGTCTGAAAAGAACTTCAACTGTCACTTCTCAAGGGGAGCAGCCTGACTGTTCTTCACTGCGCGCATTGAGGGACCACCGTTTCATCGTGGGGCCTCAGCGAGCTAGAAGAATGGTCCGGCTGCTCCCCTTCCTATCCTTCTGAGGCCGCGCGTTGCGCGAGCACGAAGGGCAACCGGCCGCCCGCTACATCACCTTCCGCACATCCTTCCACCTCTTCGCCACCTTCGCTTTGCGCGGCACCTCCCCTTTGGCCTGTTCCGACACCAATATCGCGTCGAGGCGCCGCTGCAGAAACGCTTCGGCAAAGGCCTTCGTGCGCCCCACACCTATCTTGATCATCTTCCATCCGCCATCGTGTAATTCGTCGAGCTTTGCGCCAAGCGCCTCAGAACCGGGCGGCAATACAAGAATATGTCCAACCGGAAACTTTTGATCCTTCAGCCATTGTCTGACTTGTGCATTTACCTGATCGTTGGAACCTACGGTCTTGTCCACTGTCGCCACGTAAAGCACGTTATAGTAGAACTGCGTCAGCTTACCGAGTTCTTCAGCAGCATCGGGTAATGGACGTCTGCCTTCCGCCTCTTTCCCCGGCCAGATCATGATCGGGTTCTGTCCTGCAGGATCTTCCATGAGCGCCGCCATTTCTACCGCCAAGATCGGGCTGCGACGCTCCCACACGGCCAGATTCGCACCGGCTTCTGCCGCGGCGACTCTCGGAGTGGTTCCGACGCGCACAGTGAACGGAATTGCCCCTTTGGCCTTCGGACTGTATGACAAGATGGCTCGCCCGTCGCCACCGGTCATTGCAGTTGCGACGACATTGCCGTCGACGAGCAGCTCGATAGGCTCGCCTCCCAGGCCGGTCTCCGACAAGAGATACTTCTTTGTAAGCGTCGCCTGAATGGTGGCCGGCTGGTTAGGGGAAGTAAGACTATCGCGAACGGTCAAGGTTCCTGAAATTTTCTCTTCTGCGGAGAGGATGGTGGTGGCAGTCGAGAAGAAGAGAACGATGAAGAGACCGGCTCTGCGGAAAGAAACACCCATAAGCCGCACAGCCACCTAGCAGGCTGAGGTCAAGGTTGAGGTAAAATCACATTCTGCAATCTCAGCCTTGGCCGCAACCTTAACCTTTCAAAACCGCTTGCACTTCTGCTACATGCCCGTCGACCTTTACCTTACGGAAGATCGCCTTCAACTTGCCGGCCTCGTCGATCACAAAGGTACTGCGTTCGATTCCCCAATACTTCCTGCCGTACATATTTTTTTGTTTGTAACAACCGTAGGCCTTTGAGACAACGGCTTCCTCATCACACAACAGCGTGAAGGGCAGGCCGAACTTTTTGATGAATTTCTGGTGAGATTCTTTGCCGTCCAGGCTTACACCGAGAATAACGGCCCCCGCCTTCTTGATCGGCGTGACGGCATCGCGAAAGTCGCACGATTCCTTGGTACAGCCTGGGGTATCGTCTTTAGGATAAAAATACAGGATCACTTGCTTGCCCGCAAAGTCCTTCAGGCTGACCGGTTCGCCCGATTGATCGGGAAGGGACAAAACGGGAGCCTTATCACCGACTTTTAGTTCCTTTACCATTAGCTCATTCCTCTTCTGATTATCGAGGCCCACCGGGAATGCCTGGTCTACCGGGCGTCGGTGGAATTAGTTTATTTTTCTTTGGAGCCTCCACGTTGCCATAAGGGCGGAGCGGAGGCGAATCCCAGATGACTTTGTCGCCCGGCGCCAGGTTAGCCGCTTCCATGAATTCATGGCGCGCCTGCTCCGTGTCGCCGATGGCATGCAAGGCCAAGGCATAGTTATAGTGTGCAGGGCCCGATTGAGGAGCCGTTGCGACCGCTTGAGAAAAATATTTCTTCGCGTCGTCGAACTGCTTGGCTTGATAGGCCTGCGTCCCTTCTTCCGTCAGAGTCACCGCTTGCGGCTTCACTCCGGACTCAAGCGCCAGCGGAACCAACGGTTTCCCTTTACCAGAGGAACAAGCAACCGCTCCCACCAGCAAGAGAACCATGCCGAGCATCGACCGGGAATTCTTCGCACTAACACGACTTTTCAGCAGTTCACGGCTTCGCATGCTTTCGCGTCTCTTCCTCAAACGTTTTCCGATACAGCACTTCCCACTCCGCGCTCCCCTCCACAATGCCGCGTGAGTATGATGCCAGCTTCGCCTTAACCTTTCGATCGATGTCTTCCTCTTGCGCCAACTCGGATGCCAGCACTCTCTTGATCTCTCTCAGGACCTTCCCTTCGTCGGCCTGTACGGTTACAAGCGGGCTCTTCTTCACCGCTTGGAGAATGACGTGGGAGAGATGACTGGTTTTGTCCTCGCTTAGCATAAGAGATCGCTTGTCGTTCGTCGTTCGTATCCCGTCGTCCGCGAGCGCTTCACGAGATACGCTTCGCGTTTCACGCGTTATAAGATGATGCCTCGTTCCTGCACCAGTTTCTTTTTCACCATCGTGAACATCCGCTGATAGTCCACATGGCCTTGCTCGATATCTTGCTCATACGCTTTCAACAGGTTCCGCACTTCGGCGTTCAGGCGATCCTCGACCGACAGTTCCTCGATAATCGCATGATCGATCTGATCGATGAACGCCTTGCGATCTCCGACGATCACCACATGTCCCTCCACCTGCAACCTCGCAGCAAGCGATTCTGCGATATGGCGAATTCGTTCTTTCGATAACCGCATGGCTAGCAGGCCATGGAAACACTACGCTGCACGCGAACTTTGGTTATCCGCACACGCACCACAACGAGAGCATGTTCTCGTATGATGCTCAAACAGTCCGGCCAGCAAGGCCGCAGCCGATGAAAGCACCGGAGGCGTAGCCTCTGGGCTACGTTGAGGATGCTTTCGAGGGGAGAACGACGCTGGCGGACTGTTTCAGCATCATACTATATCCGTTCGATCCGAATGGTCGGAACATCCCTAACCCGCCGTAGCACCGAGGCATCACCGAGAATTCGGCCGATGACATTGACACGATCGGCAGGGACAGGGTCCTGTCCTAAACTCATCGGCGTGCGTCCGAAAAAAATAGCCAAGATCTGTCCCGCTCCCCAGAAAGCGACGTCGCCGACTTTGACTTGATTCGTCGCGGTTTCTCGATAGTCTTTCACCCCTGCTAGCTTAAAATAGAACTCTTCCCCCCACGTGTTGACCGGGCTTTCTACCGGTAATGAGGCGTACACTTCTTGCGCCGTTCTTGTCGATTTAAGTTCCGCTTCGAGCTGTACGGAGCCGACGGTGATGCGAATTCTGTTAGGAGGATCTGCCATCGCGTATCCATCGGTTCCTCTCGGCAACCGCAGATGAAAACCCGCTCAGGCAGCGGACTTTAGCTTGTTTATTCCGTGAAATCAAGGCTACAATCCTGTGATCTCATGCTCGCATCATCCTTCGTTCTTCTCAACGGTATCGGTCAAAGCTCCGAGCGCCGCCTCTGGCAGGAAGGCATCCTCGATTGGACTGCATTCCTCCAGTCTCCGACACTTCCTGGAATCTCTTCGACCAGAAAAGAGTGGTATGATCGTGAACTCACCACTGCTCAATCGCGCATGAAACAAGGAGACGCACTCTTCTTCGGCGCCTGCCTGAAAAGTCGGGACCATTGGCGCCTCTTTGAAACGTTTCGCCGCCGCACCCTCTATTTGGACATCGAAACGACAGGACTATCCGCGCGCGAGGGGGACGTGACGGTGGTCGGACTGTATCGCAACGGGCACATGACAAGCCTGGTTCGAGGGGAAACATTAACCGAGGAACGATTGCAAGCAGAATTGGAACAGACAGACCTTTTCGTATCATTTTTCGGCAGCGGGTTCGACATCCCATACTTGCAGGCGAAGTTCCCGCGGTTGAATTTCAAAAAACCGCACTTCGATCTGTGCTTCGCGGCCCGCAGACTCGGTATGCGCGGCGGGTTAAAACTTATTGAACACGAAGTCCAGATTTCGCGCGAAGCCGATCTAGCAGGGCTTGACGGATGGGAAGCCGTTCGTCTCTGGCGCCGATGGGGTGAGGGGGACCAGGCCGCACGCGATCTGTTGGTGAGATACAACGCAGCCGATACCCGAAATCTTGAGCTGCTCGCGGCACTGCTCTACGACAGAATGGTCGCACGATTTGGCCCGGCTTCTGTCGGATTTCCACCTGCCCGTCGTCAACATCCAATCGAGGTCGCTTCGTGACTCAAGCCCAGCAGTGGACTGGCGTCGGGCAAACCGAAACGGGCCATGTTCGCACGTCGAACCAGGATGCGCTGGCCCTCTTGAACGACTGCGGCGTCTGGATTGTGGCAGACGGAATGGGTGGTCATCCGGCAGGCGGTTTGGCTGCCCAGACCGCCGTAACTGTGGCAGCACAGCGTGCGCGGGAACGGGCGGCTTCACTCCGCGAGCACCCGAAGTCTGCCCCTGAGTTCGTGGCGGACCTCGTGACGAGCGCTAACCGAAGAATCCATGACCTCATGCTGGCGAATCCGTCCTTGAAAGGAATGGGTACGACCTTTGTCGCCGTGGCGATACCGCCAGGAACGACATCGGTCGCCCACATCGCCCATCTGGGAGATAGCCGCGCGTACCTCTATCGAACAGGCCAACTCACACAATTGACGCGCGATCACACACTCGTCGAGAAATGGGTGCAGCGTGGGCAGATCGACGCGGCCACGGCACTGACACATCCGGAGCGTCACATTCTGACGAAAGGCCTCGGCATGGGCATCGACATGAAACCGGAACTCACCTCGACACCGGTGGCCCCTGACGATCTCATCATGATCTGCAGCGACGGGCTCACGAAAATGTTGGACGACGCGGCTATCGCATCACTTCTTTCTCGCGCGAACGGCAATCCCCATCGCGCCTGCCATGACCTGATCGAACTGGCGCTGCGCAGTGGAGGAGAAGATAACGTGACGGTGATCGTCGTGGCGTATCAGCATGATTCACCTGCATGAGACGTGTACACTGTTCCTGCCCATCGCGCTTTTCCCCCCATTCATGCCTGTCTCGGTCGAGCCAGAAATCTCTGGTCGCGACAAATCCAAACATGAGAACGACAGGTTAGGCAATCCCTTCCTTTGTCATTGACAAGCTCAAACCGCCTGTGTAGCCTGCCACTCTATCAATAACAAAGAGGTGGCCATGCCCTGCGTTCTTCGAAGCGCGCTGTTTGCTATTGCCTTCCTCATAGTGACCGAGCCTGTGACCGTCAGCCTTGCCTCTGAACCGACCAGTCCGGAGGCCACCATCCGCACTCTGGTTCGCGCCAACGCCGAGAAGGACATGCAGACGCTCGCCCGCTTCATAGCGCATGATGCCGATATCGTCAGCTACACCATAGGCGGACGGAAATATGTCGGGTGGTCAGAGTTAGAACGTGAGATGCGAGAAGAATTTTCCTCCGTGGCAAAACTTGAAATCCCCATACACGAACTCAAGGTCTGGACAAAAGGGTCTCTCGCCTGGTTTACCATGGAACTGGACTATATCCGCTTTGTAGGAGAGGGGCCCCTCCAACAAAAAGCGGTGCTCCCCCTCAGGGAAAGCGGCGTCTTGGAACGACGCGAGGATCAATGGGTCTTGCTGTCCTGGCACGAGTCGTTCCGAAACCTGCAATTCGACACCCCCTTAACCCAAGATCCCATGACACCTTCTCCACAACGTTTGGTCAGCAACATTCAAGAGTCGTCAACCCCCGACTTGAGTGGAGAGTGGGAAATTCTCGAAGTTGAAGACAACAAGCGGTACAAAGCCATGCTCGACAAGTCTGGCAACGGCCCCTATACCCAGCACAACGGACGATTCGTGACCACGAAGTTCGCCGACCGTCTCTGGCAAGGGACCTGGCAGCAGCCGGGCAACGACCGCGAAGGAGGATTCGAGCTCCTCCTCTCGGAGGATGGGACTCAAGCCAAAGGTATCTGGTGGTATTCACGGTTCGAGAGCCATAAGAACATCCCCCCTCGTCAACACGGCGGGACATACCAATGGAAACGACTCACACCCGTACCACCGTCACCATGAATCGATTCGCCGACTATTCGCGCCGAACAGCGTCACCCCTTGTAACGGCTTACTCTCTGATATTGGTTCAGTCTGATCAAGCTATGCTGCCACTCGTAAACTTGATACATGATCAATACACTTAATTGAAAAAAGGTGATCAATTTTGACCACTCCACATTTGGCGGAACATGCTAACTTTTCAGCTTAAGAAACCGACTCAGTACCTGATCGCTGGTAGTCGGTCATTTGTTGGAGGATCTATGCCCCGTCGCTTGTTGTGCCTGCTCGCTCTGTGCATCGGATCGCCTGCATTCGCATCTGGTGGTCACGATCACCATCAGGTCCCGACGCTCAAGAATCAAACCGCGACGACCATCTCGTTTCAGGATAATGTGGTAACGCTCACGTTCGGCCCGATCGACCTTCCCGCCGCTCATGACGGAGATCTGGCAGCATCGATGCCCAAATATAATTTTCAGCTTCCTAAAGATATGTATCTGGTGGGGTATAAGACAGCCGTCTTCACCAAAGAAGGGAAACCTCTCCCCAAAAACTATCTCCATCACATCCTGATGCTCAACAACAGTAAACCGAGCGTTTCATGCGAAGGCGAGCCGTTGTTCTTTGCGGGAGCAGGGCTGGAGATGACCGAGACGCGTTTCCCGGATGGCTACGGGGTGAAGCTCGCCAAAGACGATCACCTTATGTCGATCGTCGCATTTTATCACAAAGCGCCACCTACGAAAGACGTGATGGCCACCTTCACCATGTATATGGCACCCGAGGGCGTCCCCATTAAAGAAATGGAAGTGTATCAGGTCGGGGTTAATATCGTCTGTTTCAGTAAGTTCTCCCAGCGAGGCCCGGATCAGACGGACGAAGGGATTGAGATTACATCCGGAGTGAAGATCCACACTGCGCCGCTCAAGTTTTCGATGGATGGTTGCGTGAAATTCGCCTACCCCCACGGGCATGACGAACTCTTAATGATTGGGCTGGATAACAAGACGAAGAAGCAAACACTGCTCCGCACAGTTCCTGACGTCGCCCAGGACGGGACCTTCATTGAATTTCAACCACATCAGGTCTACAAGGACAGTCACGGGTTTCCTGTGACGAAGGCTGACGACTACGAGATGGTCATGGTCCATCACCACCCCTTGCAGAAAAAAGAACCCCACCATGGAATGGGAAACTACCTGCTGTACATGACACCCGGCGCCTGTCCGACGATAACCCCTTCGCCACTCGCCATCAGGTAAGGCCGACCCCACGACCTCGCCGCATACTCTTCGCGCGATCACTTCGTTTACTTCAACGCCGCACCTTGACTCCCTCCGACTCCGTTCAATTTTGTTCGGCGTCGAAGCCCTTGCGGCACCCCCCTACCAAAGAAGGAGTGCATTTCACCCGATGTAGACTGGGTTTCTCACCTTCCCCTGTGTTATTCACATCGTCATTCTCAGATGCGTGTTCCAGGTCGCTTGCGGCAAAAAGTGGGGGCAGGTGTGTCTCACACGACGTAACGAGCGAATGTCGTCCTGTCGCTCTGAAACTGGACTTGCTCGGATTCCCAGGAAGTTACAGGGATATCTAGATGTCGCAGAGTGAGTCGGTCGCGATACTGATCATCAGCGAAGAAGCTGAATCCGTTAAACTCATCACCATCAGTCTGCGCGGTTTCTTTCCCGGTTGCCGAGTGGATGTCGCCTATTCCGCCGACGAAGCCCGTGCATGGACGTCATCACAGGAATGGGCGCTCATTCTCATCGACGAGCAGTGTCTCGACGGAGGCTACGCCGCTCTGATCGGCCAACTCAAACGTCACGCCCCGTATGCAAGAATTATTTTGTACGGCGATCGCTCCGATTCGGCCTCGGCGCTTCAAGCTCTCCAAGCCGACGTTGATTTTTTCTTCTCGAAGAAATCTCCCGCCTTCTTGACGGAGATCCTGTTCTGCGCCAAGGACGCCATTGAAGCAGGTCGTATGAGAGCGGCCAGGGACCACGAGCACGAACGCTATCAACGGCTCATCGACTCACTCGATGACATCGTCTACGAACTGGATGCCAGCGGTCATTTCGTGACGATCAGTCCGAGCATTACCATGCTCCTCGGCTACTCGCCTGATGAACTCATCGGATCACCGTACACTGCTCTCATTCCTCCCGAGCAGGAGGCATCGGCTCGGTTTCGTCTGAACGAACGCCGTTCCGGAGCGCGGGGCACCAGCCGGGTTGAATTGATCTTGCGAAGAAAACCTTCTCAAGACAACCAGGCCCTCACTCTTACGGCTGAGGTAAACGCCAGAGGACTCTATGACATCCTTCGCCGATTCCTCGGCACAGTTGGGCTGATCCGAGACATTTCTCAGTCCAAACAACACAGCACGACGATCCATCAACTTCGACGACAACTCCAGCGCACGGACGCCCTACTTTCACTGGCTCAGAGAGTCACACTGTTGTCCCAACAGCTTCATGATCCACTGGCCTCACTGCTGGCACAATCCCAACAGCTACTCGCCACAATTCGCGACGCACGATTGGGTGACCAAGCAGAAACTCTCGCCAGCCACGCTGCAGAAGTGACGAAACTCGGGGCACAGCTGGAGCAAGCGCTGCACGAAAAAGGGGAAGGGGCCCTGGGAGATACGATCAACGAAATCCTTGATGCCATACTCACATCTACGACGCCGCCGATTGTGGATAGTGCTGGCATCATACAGAACTTTTCGCCAAGCCTCCCCCACCTCGTCGGCGATCGCGAGCGGATTACAACGCTCACCCGCTCACTCCTCAATTACGCCCAGGCTCACTTACGGGCGGTGGGGCGTGCGCATCGACTGATTCTGAGCACGCGCGCAGGCGGACCTTCCTCTATTTCAGTAGATACTCCCACGCTCTTTCCCCTCGACTCACCCAGGGAGATCGAGGTCGAGCTGCTCGAGTCAGATATAGTATGGTCTGCGCAATCTCCTGTCACTTCGCCCCCGTCTGTCAATCTTCTCGAATCCTACCAGCTCGCCCGCCAATTGGGCGGCGCCTTGGACATATCGGCCCCTGTGGAGGGCCCCCTTCGTATCATCCTTCATCTGCCGGCCATCTTTCGCACCTCTCTCGATGTGATCCCGGGGCCGATCACTACCTCGGCACACCCGCCGGCAGTTGATCTTGCAACGGAGCGCGACACGACAACTTCTCCTGCGACGACTGTCTCAGGCAGCCGACCGCAAGACCGGCGTCGTTTTCCTCGAACTCCAACCACCTTACCGGCCACGATCACTGTCGGATCCACTACCTGGAACGGCACGATTTCCAACCTCAGTGTCGGCGGGACCTGCATTACACTCCCCCACGATTTTCCCGTGATAGCGTCACAAGATGCCTACGTGGTATTCAAAACTGTAGTAGGGATCATCGAATTGCAAGGTCAGGCTCAGGTGAGACCCATCTCGCTCCCTTCCGGGACACCAATCTCTCATCTTATCATCGTATTTGACCCGCCCAAGCGGGGAGAATCCGACGTTCTGGCTTCGATGGTCCAAGCCGCACAGGAAGAAGCATTATCCTTCTCTCTTGAAGTACTCCTTGCGGCAGAACCGCAGATAGAGCCGACTGCCATCGCCTCTGTCGTATCGTCCGAGCAGAAAGATTACGACCCTCGAGAAGCTGTACGGGTAGCCTTGCAGCTCCCCGTTCGACTTGATATTGCAGATCCTACCGGAACAACCTACCGCTTCGAAGCGCTTGTCACTAATCTCAGCCGCGGTGGCGCTTGTCTTTACTTGAATGCTCGCCCTGAACTGTTAACCGGTATTGTTACTCTTCACTTCACCGTCTCACAAACCCAGAAACATCCTGGGACTCATGAACCAGCTCCGCCGGATTCCGCACTCCCCGCCTGGATCGTCTGGTCAGCCCCTGATCCTACCGTGTCCGGGGAGTTTCGCGATCAACGCTCCGACTCTGCACTTCGAATCGGCCTCCGTTTTCAGAACCTCGCACCTTACGCTGAGCGCGAGGTAAACCGTATCGTCAAACAACACTTGACGTCTGCGAGTGAATCGGAATCCATTTCACAGCAGACGTCGATCGCCAGCATTTCACGGGAGTGTCGGAATCCGCGCGATCAGACGATCGCGATCACCGACGACCATCTCCGCCAATCGCTCACACCGAACACGCCAGTCGTCATCATTGCTCCCGGCTATGGCCAGACTGCGTTGGATGCCGCCCCTTTGTCGTATTACCTCGCACACCACCGGCTCCGCATTTTGCGATACGACCACACCAACCATGTGGGGTTGAGCGATGGCGAGCCGGAACTGATGACTTTGCGGAGCATGCAAGCCGACCTTCTTAAAGTTGTGGAGTTTGTGCAACATACGTGGCCGACCGCTCCCGTCATCGTGATAGCGAGCGATCTGACGGCGCGCGTTGCTCTCAAGATGGCGGCGCAATTCGGCCCCCTGAATCTGCTTCTCCTCATTAATCCTGTCGTGGATGTTCAGGCTATGCTCATGACCGTCCATGGTCATGACCTTGTGACCGACCACCGATACGGACTCCGACACGGCATCGCCAATCTGCTCGGATTGATCGTCAATGTCGATCGTTTTATCGGCGATATCGTCGCGGGCCACTTTGTCGATCTGGCATCCACTATTTCAGACCTGCGCCTCCTTCGTTCTCCGACATCCCTTCTTATGATCCCCAACAGTCCGCTCGGACCATGGCCGCCGGCCGATCTCCCGCAGGCATTTCTCACGGCACTGGGAGCCCATACGAGTCTGGCAACAGTCCCTGCACCGCTGATCGGTCAAGATCTCCCGCTCAATGAACCACACCCACAGGCTTTCAGACAGATCCTGGGACAGATCGCCGCGACCGTTTCCCTACCCGTCACTCCCTTCGAATTCACCCCACAGACCCGTCGTACACTTGCTCGTCAAGAGCTCATCGAAATGGAGCGCACCCGTCTTCGCCACAATCTCTCGCAATTTACGCGTGAGGCTTTGGGGGCCGCTCATCTGCAACAGCTCTCCCAACTCGGAAATCTCCATGAATACTGGAAGTTCATGGACGATCTCTACAGGCTGCTCAGTCCGCTCGAGCCGAATTCCATGCTCCTAGACGTGGGAGTCGGCCATGGTGATTTAATCCGAGCGACGATGGTCAATCAGGCCTATCGCTCACGGCAGCGTGGATGGAACCAGGCCCCTCCTGTCCATGTGATCGGGGTAGGACATTCTCAGGACTCACTGACACAGGCCCGACAGAGTCTTGATGCCTTGCATCGGGAACTCAACAGCGACTTCGGAGGCACCCTTACCACACATCCTCCCCTGATCACTGAATGGGTACATGCTGATCGGGCACAGAGACTTCCTTTCAAGGAACAATCGATCCACCGAATCGTCTGCAATCTGTCGCTTCCATTTGTTCCCTCTCCACTGGTCACAATTCGGGAGCTGTACCGCGTACTCCATCCGCAAGGACGCTTGGTTCTTACAGTCTTCCACCCCGACACCGATCTTTCCTCCCTCTATCGCCGCTACCTGCGCAGAACGAATCAGGATGAATTTGCTCAACAAGCCCACATTGTCTTGCATCACCTGGGGCGGCTCCGAGAAGCTATCCGGCATGGCCTGCTGCACACATTCGACCGACCGTCAATATCCTCGTTCTTCAGGCGGGCTGGCATCCAGATGCCCCGTATCTTTCCTGGGCTTGAGGGGCAAATCCTTTTTGTCGTCATCGAAAAAAATAAATCTACTGGCTGAACGTCTTCTGGCTGTGTATACTCTCACCCGTACACCTTTGAACACATAAGCTTTCCTCGTGCAGTCCATATTTCCACCGGTGGGTGACATGGTGTCCCCCTGTGCTCCCTGTGTGTTATGACATCACACCCACCGAACACCGACATCTTGGCGCCTTCTTCAAGCGAACTGTTGGACATCGTGACACGGTTTTCGGCAAACCTGGGGACGATGACTGACCTGACAACAATTGGAAATCGTATTATCCAAGAGCTCTGTCGTGCGAGCGCTACAACCCATGGAACGCTATTCCTGTTGGATCGCGACCATGAATGTTACCGCCGAATCTGCATGGTTGGCCCCACTGTCCCCTCATGCATTCCTCCCACGATAGCCGTGAACCATTTTCTGCCCCATCACCTACGCGCGACCAACAGAATCATGACGCAAGCCGAATCTGCTGAAGACATCCCGGAAACCGAGTCAGGAACCGGCGCACGTGCAGCCATGGAGGCCATGCAGATTACACACCTCGTGCCGCATCATATTAAAGGCCATCTCATCGCCTTTTCGCTCCTCGGCGCTCCCCAACCTTCGACTGAAGAAAATGCTCTGTCCAGATCCATGCTCGCCGCGCTGGCACAAACCGCTACGAATGCACTGGACAACATTGTATTGTACGAGGACCTTCATCGCTCACACACCCTCATCAAGCGTACGGATCGGCTCAAATCCCTTGAGACGATTGCAGGCGGCTTCGCCCACGAAATCAGAAACCCGCTTACTTCGATTAAAACCTTTATCCAATTGGCCCCTCAACGAAAAGACGACCCCCAATTTATCCAAGAGTTCAGCAAAGTCGTGCTCGACGATGTGTATCGGATCGAGCGGTTGATTCAGGAAATTCTCGACTATGCCCGATACATGGAACCCAAGTTGACGGACGAGGACTTCAATGACATTGTCGCATCATGCTTGTATTTCATCGATGTCAAGGCGGACAGTTATGGAATCAAGATTGAAAAAGAGTTGGCACCCGACCTCCCTCGTGTCATGCTGGATCGGCAGCAAATCAAGCAGGTCCTGCTCAATCTCCTCCTCAATGCCATGGACTCAATGGCAGGAGCAGGTGGACGCTTGCGCGTTCAGACCCGCAAGTTGGAGACGCCGGGAGGGAAAATCTGGGCCCATATCGAAATCGAAGATACCGGTGAAGGAATCCATGAGGCGAATCTCGAACACATTTTTGACCCGTTTTTCACAACGAAACACGAGAGCGGAGAGCATGAAGGAACGGGATTAGGCTTGACGATCGTCCACCAGATTATTCAAGAACATCACGGCGAGATCCGGGTAAAAAGCTCAGTCGGTGTCGGCACCACGTTTTCCGTGAGCTTGCCCGCGTTACCCGTATAACCACCAACACCAGATGGACAACGGCATGAAGAAACGAATACTGTTGATCGACGATGAGGCCCGGGTGCGGGCCTCATTAAAGGCGGTACTGGAACCCACCTACGAAACGATCCAGGCCGCTGATGCCCAAGAGGGCCTCGAACTCTTTCGCAAGGAAGCTCCGCATTTAGTCCTCCTTGACGTGATCCTGCCCGGTACTGACGGGCTTTCGGTGCTCCAAACCTTACGCGCCGAGGACCGTACGGCGCCTGTCATCATGCTGACAGGAACAAAATCAGTCAAAACCGCCGTCGATGCGATGAAATTCGGCGCCGCCGACTATCTCTCGAAACCCTTCGATGTGGATGAACTCCGCATTATCGTCGAGCGCGCACTCGCGGACCAGGATCTCCAGCGTGAAGTAAAACAACTCCGCGCTCAAGTCGTTCGGCGCTACGCCTTTCACAACCTGATCGGCAAGAGTCCGTCGATGCAGGACATCTACAACAAGATCGAACAAGTCGCGGACAGCCGCACGACCGTCTTGATTACCGGCGAGAGCGGTACGGGGAAAGAACTGGTTGCCAAGGCGCTCCACTATAACAACAGCAGCAGGCGGGAACGCCCCTTTATCGCGCTGAACTGCGCGGCCCTTCCTGACACACTCATAGAGAGTGAGTTGTTCGGCCATGAAAAAGGGTCATTCACGGATGCCACCGCTCGCCGCGTCGGACAATTCGAACTCGCCAATAACGGCACACTCTTCCTGGACGAGATCGGCGACCTCAGCGCGATGACTCAAGCCAAACTGCTGCGCGTATTACAAGAACGGGAATTCACCAGAGTCGGGGGGGTGCAACCCATCAAGGTGGATGTACGCATCGTGGCGGCGACGAACAAGAATCTTGAGGAACTCGTCCGCAAAGGACAATTCCGTGAAGACCTCTACTACCGCATCAACGTCATTGCGCTTTACTTGCCCCCCCTGCGGGAACGTGGTGAAGACGTTCCCCTCCTCGCCAAACATTTTCTGGCCAAACGAATCGAAGAAGACAACCGGCCTCCTCAAGAGTTTTCAAAAGACGCCGTTGATCTTCTGTCCCGCTATCCCTGGCCGGGCAACGTGCGGGAGATGGAGAACATCATCGAACAGGCGTTTATTTGGTCCAAGGGCTCGGACACCATTACCCCCGAACATTTCCCGAATATCCTCAAGAACGACACAAGGTCTTCCTCACTCCGCGATGATACCCTGGCCGGACGGCTGTCGCTTGAAAAGGCGGTAATGGAGTTCGAGCGAGAAATTATCCTGGATGCTCTCAAACGAACGAACTACATCCAAACTCATGCCGCAAACCTGCTGGGGATCAGCCGCAGGATGCTCAAATACCGCATGGACACACTCGGAATCGGTCGGCCCGATCAGGAAATCAGCCTCGACCCTCCGACCGTAGTGCAGGAATAGCACATCTATTTCCCTACTGCGTCCTTTTTGCACCGTCGCGTATGGAATTTCACGTTGATGTACGTAGTGTTTCGTTCAAGAGAACTACATATGGGTCTCAATCGCCTGTGAACCACACTCGGTTGAGATTTAAATGCTAACCCTGTGAAATGGAATGAGAATTGCTTCGCTTTTAAGTAGTTCGTAGTAGAGAAGACTCTATGACCGCTTCTGTAATTTCAGAGCCTGCGAAAAATAGACCGACTTTGCTCGTGATCGACGACGAGGCAGGGCCTCGCGACGCTCTGAAAGTAATTCTGCGCCCCTTTTTCAATATCCAGACGGCGGAGTCTGCCAGCGCAGCGATTGACGTGCTGAACTCCCAAGCGATCGACCTCATCACACTCGATCAGAAACTTCCGGATCGCCAAGGCATGGATCTCCTTCAGGACATCAAGCACCACCACGCCAACGTGGAAGTCATCATCATCACCGGATACGGCAGCTTGAAGTCCGCCATGGAAGGCATACGCCATGGGGCCGCCGGCTACCTGCTCAAGCCGTTCAATGTCACAGAATTGCTCTCCCTCGTAAACCAAACACTCGAAAAGAAACAACGGCTCGATTTTCTCAGGCATTTTATGGGAACAGCGACCGTTCTCTGGGGCTCAGAAACAGAAAGCGGCCAGGCATGGAAGGAATTGATTGCGGGATATCGGGCAATCGGAAAACCGGCGGCCGACCAAACGTCCGCCTCTGATGCCATGCCGGACCTTCTTCCATTGCTCTCCGACCTGCTTGAAGCGAAGGATCGCCAATTACTCAACCACTGCAGCCGGGTCAGTTTCTACGCCACACTGTTGGCCAACCGCGTCAATCTGACACTCGCCGAACAGAAATCATTGGCGCTGGGGGCATTTCTCCATGACATCGGTAAGATCGGACCTGAGCCCTACCGCTTTGCCGACGACGAAATTATTGCCACCCGAAAGGGTGTGGTCAATCCACATCATCCGGAGAAAGGTGCTAAGCTCGTATTACCGTTGGGACTTCCGGCTGAGGTAGGACAGATTATCGCCTATCACCATGAACGATGGGACGGTACCGGCTATCCCTTCGGGCTTCAGGGAGAAGGAATCCCCCAGCTCGCTCGCATTGTCTGTCTCGCTCAAACGTTCGATCATATGACTGCCGAACTTCCCGGCCGGACTCCTCTCTCGATCGATGACGCCTGTCAGCAGATGCTTGCGTATGCCGGTACCCACTTCGATCCGAAGTTAATCGAGATTTTTGCGCGCGTAGTCAAAGAATACAAGGCTTCCCTTCCTGCCATGGCAATCGCAACTAATCCCACAGACCGACTCGACTCCTAAGGTTGACTGGTTTGTTTGGTTTGTTTCGTTTCTTTGGTTAAACCAGGCTAATCACCTAACCTAAATGAACCAGATAAACAAAACAAGCCAGCTCATTCGGACCGCTTCCCCAATGTTCCCGCAATGAGTTCCGCTGCCGTTTCACGCACTTTTTTCGTTATGACCGATCCGCTCAACATCCGGGCTATTTCTTCTTCTCGTCCCATCCCCTTGAGCACTCTGGCCGATGTGGATGTCCGCTGACTATCCAGCCCTTTCTCCACGAGCAGATGGTGTTCCGCCTGGGATGCGACCTGAGGCAGATGGGTAATGCAGAACACTTGGTGGAACGATCCGAGCTTGCGCAATCTCGTTCCCATGGCTGCAGCAACCGCCCCACCAACTCCCGTATCGATTTCGTCGAATACCAGAACCGGAACCTGGTCCATCTCTGCCAAGACGGTCTTGAGGGCCAACATGATACGGGAGAGCTCCCCTCCGGACGCCACCCTACCTAACGGTCGCGGCGGTTCACCTCGATTGCTTGAGAGAAGGAACTCCACTCGATCACGCCCCGCCGGTCCGGGCCCTTCGTCCGACTCATCGATCGAGACCATGACCCTGAAAATCGCCTGCCCCATCTTCAAAGCCGCCAGTTCCGATCCCACCAGCATTTCCATCCGCTTGGCAGCATCAACCCGCTTCTTCGACAGCTGCTGCGCCAGCCCATGAAGGCGATAAGCCTCTTCGCCCAGTCGCGCAGTTACCTCAGCAGTTTTCACTTGACGATTGCCCAATAACCCAAGCTCTTCCTGTATCCGTCTACCGGTCGCGATTGCCGCCTCGACAGACCCGCCATACTTCTTTTTCAATCGTTGGATCAGGTCAAGCCGATCCTCTACGACAGCCTCTCGTTCAGGATCGGCCTCTATTTGTTGTGAGTAGTCTCGCAGACGTCTGGCAAGTTCTTTGAGTTGGATAGCCGCCTCGGTAGCGCCCTGCACACAATCGTCCATTTCCGTGTCTGTCTGGGCCAACTCTGCAAGAGTTCGCCCGACACGCCCAAGCCTGGTGAGCACGGCTTGATCGTCCGCCTGCAACCCCGCGTATGCTTCATGAGCCAACTCCCTGAGCCGATGCGCATGGATCAATCGCTGACGCTCGCTATGTAGCCGCTCCTCTTCATCAGGCAGCAGACCGGCCTGGTTGATCTCCTGAACCTGGAACCGCAACAGATCTTCATGCCTTGCGCGATCAACAACATCATGTTGGAGGGTATCCAGCTGTGCACGTAGCTCCCTCCATCTCCCGTAAGACTGCTCGTATTTCCCCCGTAGCTCGTAGAGACGCCCGAACGCATCGAGGGCGTCCAATTGCCTGGCGGGGACCAGCAGCGATTGCTGCTCATGCTGACCATGAATATCAACGAGGGTTCCTCCAAGTTCTTCGAGCACACGCAGAGGGCATAGGCTGCCGTTGACATACACTCTGTGGCGACCTGATCGGGAGAGCACGCGTCGAAGAATCAGCTCAGACTCGTTCGAATCGATGACCTCGTGTCGCCGAAGATGTTGAAGGAGTGGATGAGTATCCGGGAGGTGGAAGGCTGCTTCCAGTTGGGCCTCTTCCTCTCCAGAACGGATCTGGTCGACCGAAGCCCGCCCGCCGACCAGCAAAGCGATGGCATCGATAAGGAGCGATTTACCGGCTCCGGTCTCCCCGGTTAGAACCGTAAATCCGGACTCGAACTGAAGACTAAGCTGCTCAATGAGCGCGAAATTGACAATGCGCAACTCGGCGAGCATTACGGCAAGTGCCTACAGTCCTTAGGCAGAACCGGCTGGTTGTGCCAGCAACGAATCGATCATGTCCTTGAATTGCCGCTTCGGCCGAGCCCCAACGAGTTTCTCTACAACCTGTCCCTTCTTGAAAAACAGGATGGTCGGAATGCTCATGACCTGATAGCGGCCTGCGACTTCGGGATTTTCATCGGTATTGAGTTTTCGTACCTTCATCTTCCCCGCATACTCTTTGCTCAACTCCTCGATGATCGGAGCGACCATTTGACAAGGACCGCACCACACGGCCCAGAAATCTACCATCACGAGTTCAGAGGCTTTCATAACCTCTGCATCCCACGTTGCATCATCGACTTTCAATGCATCTCCTGCCACGTCGCATTCCTCCTTCGCTAAACACACGATAACACCCGGAACCAGGACGGCATCGTATACCAGCCCTCTTCGAGGAGTCAAATCAGCGGTGCGGGCACGGTACGACCATCGCCGGCAAGACAGGCATAACTGGCGAGACATGCGAGACGCGAAGTTTGAAGTTTTCGGAACTTCGGACATCGAACTGCCACCCAGCTGACCCCTCTCGCCTTTCCCGTAACTCTCGCGTGTCTCGCACGGCAAGTTGTTCACCGCCCATACCCTCCCATCTCAGGCTGTGGCATAGTCGATTGTGGTGTGCCATACGGCCCTCCAGGCGTGGGCCAGGGCAGCCCTCTCTCTCCGATCAGCAGAGGGCTGAGGATATTCCGAATAACCGCCGCGCCAAAATTCTCCGTCCAGCCAATCCCGGTCAGGCTCAACATAAAGTTAAACTGCTCGCGATCGGGAAACTGTAAATAATAGAGCCCCAGCGACCAACACTTGCAGGGATTCTGATAGAGGGCGACGATATCATACTCCGGACTCTTGCCCGTCTTCACATCGTAATAACCCTTTGCGCCGACCGTCCACCCCCAGGGCGTGCGGAACGCTCCTCCCGCAGTGAGAAATTGAATTTCAGCGGTCGGAGCATAGACCTCATTGAACGATATGGGATTCCACACATCTCCGCGACGAACACGGTTGCCTTCGTGTGTGAATCGCTGCCCCACTTCGAGATACCAGTAGTTGGCCTGCTGAACCCGCAGGTTGGTGTTGAATTGACTCAACGATGACTGGTAGGGGTCGAAAAACGCGTCGATGGTCAGGTACTGGTTCGTGGCAGGCCGCTGACCGGGAAGACCCCAAGTCCCTTGACCAAACGCGGCGTCTGCCACCTGAGTCGGCGTGTACTGCGGAGTGGTATTGCCGATGACGACCCGCATCCAGAGATCGGAAAATTTCTTCCCCTCTACGGCTACCGTCGCAGGCTGCAGCGGTTGCGTCGTCGACCCGAACGGTGGAATGACGCCGGGCGTGAAATCCCGCGCTCTCGTTTGTACTGCGCCCACGTGATAACTCTGGGCCATTGTAAAATCCAGCCAATTGAAACTGCTGCTGCCCTCCTGCTCCAAGAGCCGGCTACGAATCGCATAGGTCAGCAAGTTTTTCTTCGGTAGATCGTCCACTTGATCGATTTGAGTCAATTGGGACTGATCCGTCGACGGGACATACTCATACACGATATTCGGCTCGATGGTGTGTAGCAAGGCATTGCTCTCGCTCGTCCTGAAGCGACGACTCAATTTCGATCTCGCATCTAGCCCGACCCAAAAAGTCTCTCGATGCTGGCTCTCTGAGGTTTGCACTCCTCGCGTGTAGTAGACCTCGCGCACTTTCACCTGTGGGGTGAGCCCTACGATGTGACCGAAATGTAAGACATCGGTCGACAATCCAGGCATGATGTCGATTCGATTCTGGGAAAATCCCTCTTCGCGAGAAAAATTGACGAAATTCGTGTCCATACCCAGCAGGAACGGCAAACTCAACAATGAGACATTCGGCAGACTGTAGCCAATTTCCGGGAGACGCTGGAACGTATCCGATCCTCCCGCTAACAGCGGCTGCAGATATTGACCAAGAAGATAGGTATGTCCGTACGGCAGACGTTGCCCCAAGAAAAAATTCGACTCGCTGCTGGGAAGGGCACGCAGGGTACCCGAGTTGCTCAGTTGTTGCAAATAGCTCCTGTCGGTCACCAAGTTGGCTTTTGTACGAAGCAACAAGTTCGGTGTGAAATGCTGTGTGTGGGTTCCGGTAATCAGCGCCCTCGTCCGCTCTTCGTCTTGTCCCGTCTGAGTTGTGCCGGACGTACTTGGATCTTCTGTCTGGTGTATGGCACTCACAAACCACTGGCCCCTGGACTTCCGATCCAGTATATAACGGTATCTGAAATCGCTTCCATAACCCAGGTCGCTGTAATAGTTGGGGGCGATCGTCAGGTCCTGGCTGGGGTTGATGGCCCAAAAAAAGCTTTCTTTGAGGTGCAAGCCAAAACGAGTGTCATACCCGACAATCGGAACTAGGAACCCAGTATGACGCTTTGAAAGCGGGTATGCGAACGCAGGAATCGGAACCATCGGGACATCGCTCACGCAGAGCCATCCACCTTTAAGCTTCGCTGTGTCCCCGACATGCAGATCGAGATCTTTGAACTTAAACCGCCAGGCCGGGGTCTCACCTTCCTGCGCATCACAGTTGGTAAAACGGCCCTCTTTCACTCGATAGTGGTCCTCTGAAAACCGCTGCAGGACGCGCCCGTCTACCCAGGTATTCGTGGATTTGATGTGCACCTGCCCATGTGTGATTACCCCGGCCTCGGTATTCACATTCAGTTCCAACCGTTCGGTCACAAGATCGGCTTTGGGATCGGTGAGCCGAACATGGCCCGTGGCAATCACGACTCCGGACAGCGTCTGGATGGTCATATGATCGGCCGTCAGACGCAGGGTCCCTTGATTCACCACCACCGAGCCATCCGCTTCGTAGGTTTCGGATTCCTGCAAATACTCAATTCGTTCCGCCGTGATGTCGATCGGGGGGCCTTCAGAAGACGCTGCCGCCCCTCCCACGCCTCCAATGTACAGAAGCTGCATCCCCAGCACCAACCAACCAATCCGGCATGTCCATAGACGCGTCGCAATCCCCGCCATGTCAGCCCCGAAGCGGGGAAAGCCTGCAGCCACGGAGCCATGCCATGCACTCTCCCACGAGTATAAGTGATCCCGTCACGCAGACCAGGCCGCCCGGCGTTGCCAGCCGTCTTGCCAGTGTCATCGCATCACTGAGCAAAGGTGCGACATGCGGGTGAAGGATCAGATCACCGAGCGAGGCTCGGAGTTCATGTGCGGTGGCAGAACGTGGGAGGTCCGCCTGGGTCAATACAATCTCGTCAACCAGGCCCTTGAGCGGTGCGACGAAGCCTCGGTGATCCTTGTCGCGCATCATCCCGAGGACCAGAACTACAGGACGAGACAAATGAGACTGCTCAGAATGCATAAGAAAGTTTGCCAAAGCCGTTGCGGCAGCAGGATTGTGAGCGCCATCCAGCAGAATTGTCGGATGGCTATCGGCTATTTCCAATCGGCCGGCCCAATTGACCCTGCGCAGTCCCTCGTGTACTGCCTCAGCCGTGACACTAACCCCCTGAGGAGCTGCCGCTTCTACCAGCGCCAACGCGCAAGCGGCATTATCCAGTTGGTGCCTACCCTCCAGGGCACAAGTCAGTCCCTCAAATTTCACGCCGAGGCCGCGGTAAGAAAATTGCCGCGAGCCCGCTCCCTCTGTACAAAAATCCTCATTCAAACGAAACACGGGGGCCTGCCGCTCCCTTGCCACTTGCTCAATCGTCAGGCGTGCGTCATCTTCGAGCCGCCCCAACACGACCGGCGTTCCCGGCTTGATAATGCCGGCCTTCTCGAAGGCGATCGATGACCTGGTATTCCCCAGATACTCTTGATGATCAAGTGAAATGGTCGTGACGGCGCAGGCCATAGGCATAACCACGTTGGTGGCATCGAATCTTCCTCCCAATCCGACTTCCAATACGGCTATGTCCACTCCTGAATCGGCAAAGTGCTGAAAGGCCATCGCTGTCGTATATTCAAAGAAGGTCGGTGATAGACCCGGTTGGCAGAGAGCCTGAAGTTGCTCGGTCAGCTGTGCCACTTGCGATTCGCCAATCATCTCGCCGTTTACGCGGATCCGCTCTCGGAACTCTACGAGATGGGGGGAGGTATAGAGCCCGACTCGATACCCTGCAGCCTGCAGCACGGCGGCGGCCATGGCTGCAGTCGAGCCCTTTCCATTTGTACCGGCGATGTGCAGCGTGCGGTACCTGGCCTGCGGCATGCCAAGGAGCGTGATCAGCGCCGTCATCGTCTCAAGACCTAGTTTAATGCCATGCTTTTGCAGATGATACAAATAGGCCACGGCAGAGGAGTAGGTCATGGTGTAACCAGGCAGGGGGGACAGCTAGCCAGGATTCTTCATGAAGGGTCCGGACTAAAAATGCGTAACGAGGGTGCTCAACGTTTCTTTCAGCTGCTTGCGTTCCACGATCATATCGATCATACCGTGCTCCAATAGAAATTCCGCCCGCTGGAACTGGTCCGGCAACTGCTGTTTGATCGTCTGTTCAATCACGCGTGGACCGGCAAATCCGATCAACGCTTTCGGCTCTGCCAGAATGACATCGCCCAACATGGCGACGCTGGCAGTGACGCCCCCGAATGTCGGATCGGCCAGCAGACAGATAAACGGCAGCTTGGCCTCGCCCAGCTTCGCGACAGCAGCGGAAGTTTTCGCCATCTGCATCAGGGAAAGAATCCCCTCTTGCATACGAGCCCCTCCAGAAGTCGTGACCAGAATCACCGGTAAGCGGGCCTCCAGTGCGCGATCGATCGCCCGGCAGATCTTTTCGCCGACGACCGATCCCATGCTTCCGCCCATAAAACTGAAATCGAACACGCAGAGCATCACCCGGCGACCGTTCATCATTCCTTCGCCGATCATCATGGCATCTTTACGGCCGGTCTTTCCCTGGTGCGCCTTCACACGATCCTTGTACGATTTCGTGTCCTGAAAGTTCAGCGGATCCTGCGGGGCGATGTCTGCATCCCACTCTTTGAAAGTCCCAAGATCGACCAAGAGGGCAATCCGTTCAATCACAGAAATCGGGAAATGGTAGTCACACTTCGGACATACCTTGTTGTTACGCTCGACTTCTTTGCGATAGACGATTTCGCGGCAATGGTTGCACTTCAGCCACATCCCTTCCGAAACCTTGGACCGCTTCGCAGGTTCAGGCTCTGCCGTCTTCTGTTTTTTAAACCAGGCCATAATGCGCTCCTTTTCGTCGCGAGCGGGACTCGTGAGACCTGCGCGAAAAGCGCGACAGGTGAAACGGTCTGAAGGCTGAAGAGTTCGTAACTCGGCACTGAGAACTTCAACTTCGAGTGCGCGCCTGTCGCGCACGTCTTGCTTGTCTCGCCCACACACCCAGAGGGAGGCAGAATATCATAGCCGTCCTCATGACGCACGTAGATTTCCCCTCGAGTAACGAGAGACAGGAGAGATCAGAAGAGCTGGCCGCCGAGGGCGATCTGGAACATCATGATCAGTCCCACGGCAATGCTCCCGAGACTCGCCAGCCCCTGGACCGCCAAAAAGACGGGACGGCCGAAGTTCAACGACCACAACAGTGGAAGGCTGATGGCGATCCCAACCAGTACCATGCCCATGATCGAACCGACCCCGAAGACAAGGATATATGTCAGCCCTTCCGTCACCGATCGAGCAGACGACAGTACGATCAACAACAGCGCCGCCGACCCGGCCAGACCATGGGCCATACCGATACAGAACGGCCGGAAGGAATCACGCCACCAGTGTATATGCCCATGATCTTCAACCAACGCGTGACTGTGCAGATGCACATGCTGTTCACCGTCATGATCGTGCGCATGCATATGCCAGCGTTCCCGGACTAATCGCGCTCCGAGTATCCCGCCGAGGAATACGAGCATGATCCCGACGCCGAACTCGGCCGCCAACGCGAACGGTTCAGGAATCGAGACCCGGAGCATCAACACCACGGCCCCGACCAGTAATAACACCACAGTATGCCCGAGCCCCCAGCTGAATCCGATCATGCCGGAGGCCCGGATTGAAGGCCGTTGCGCCAGCACCGTGGATACGGCGGCCAAATGGTCCGTGTCCAGAGCGTGGCGAAGCCCCAGCACCAAACCGAGTCCAAGAATGGTCAGGAACTCAGTATCCAGCATGTCCGATCAACAGGGATTGATCCTGCAGCACATCTGTCGGCGGTGCGGTAAAACATCAGCCGCCTCGAGCATGCATCTCGAGATGTGGATTCTCGCGAAGTTTCTCAATGCCGATAAACCCACCGACACGCAATCCTTCCCGTTCAAGCGCCTTGCGCTCTTCTGCACCTCGATCGCGGCGGTCTTCCCATCCGGCACGGATCAAGGCCCGCATCTCATCATCCGAGGCGCCGGCCCGAAGGGCCTTGCGGAGATCCGTTCCCGTTGTGGCGTACAGACATCGGTACCACATGCCATCGGCAGTCACCCGACTGCGGTCGCAGGCCGCACAGAACGGCATGGTCGTCGAAGGAATAATGCCGAAGCTTGTTCCATCCGGCAGCAGAAATCGCTGTGCCGGCGCAGATCCCCGATCAGCTATCGGTTCGATCGCCCCGTAATGATTACTCAACAGGGTAAGCATCGCAGCTTGAGAAAACACTTTTTCATGAGACCATTCGTTCGCACCGGCAACGTCCATATATTCGACAAACCGAACCTCCGCCTGCACCTGCTTACCGAATTCGATCAGATCGACCAACTCATCGTCATTGAACCCCCGAATGACCACTGCATCGAGTTTTAATCCGGTAAATCCCGCGCGAGCCACCGACTCGATCCCCTCAATGACGCGCGCGAACTCATCGTGACGGGTCAGTTGAAGAAATCGTTCCGGTCTCAGCGTATCGAGGCTGACCGTGATGCGATGTAGCCCTGCTTCATTCAGCGCTTCGGCCTGGTCGGCCAGCAGAATGCCGTTCGTCGTCAGCGCAATATCCATCACACGCCGGTTTCGGAGCAACAAACGGATCAATTGAGGCAGGTTGCGTCGAAGCAACGGCTCCCCGCCGGTCAACCGTACACGATCGACGCCAAGGTCGGTGAAATACCCCGTCAAGCCCGCCATTTCCTCGTGGGTCAGCATATCCTCGCGCGGCAGCCAGACATAGTTCTGCTCCGGCATACAGTATGTGCAGCGGATGTTGCATCGATCCGTCACAGACAAACGCAAACTCTTGAGTGGGCGCTCAAAGGTATCGACCACGCTAACAGGCTTCTCATCTTTTGGAGAAATACAAATCACTCGTGGCTTACCTTTCGGCGCCCACAATGTTGCGTGCTCAATGTTAAATGTTTAATCTCCTGCAATTCGAGCCTCTCAGTCATTCAACATTCATCATTGAACATTCAACATTGGAGCCGACCCCTCAGGTCTCTATGGGTGCTCCTCCACCCAGACTTCGCCTTCCGGCGTGTGTTCGAGTTTCCAAATCGGTGTGATTCGTTTCAATTCATCAATCGCCCACTTACAAGCACGAAATGCCTCGGCCCGATGCTCAGCGCCGACGACAATCAACACAATGTTTTCACCAATGCCGATATCACCATACCGGTGGAGGATCGCGATCTCGATGATGTCAAAATCCTTCAACGCGCGCTCGCGGATATCGCAAAGCGTTTTCTGCGCCATCCCCTCGTAATGTTCGAACGTAATGCTATCGACATCCCGCCCTTTGGACCGATCGCGCGCCGTGCCGAGAAAAATCGAAATGCCGCCGATGCGCTTCGACCGTCCCCGCACCCGATTGATCTCAGCATCAACGGAAAAATCATCCCGTTGTACGCGGACAAGCTGAGCATCGTCAGAGATGTCATTCATTGCGGATGTTCCACCGGCGAACGGGGGCAGTAGAGCGACTTCGTCGCCATCCTGAATCGTCATATCCTCGTGAGCGATCTCATGGTTGACTGAAACAAGGACTTTTTTTTTCTGAATCAGCTCCCCGATGGCAGGGTATCCAGTCTCTAACACCCCAACAAGGTCTTTCACCCGGGTTCCATTAACGAGGTTCAGAGACAATGCTCCCTGATTCCCGGCCAAGGTTTTCGTCATCCCAAAAAGACGAACAGTGACCACAAAGTGCTCCTGATCGATGACTTTCAGTTAATAGTCCTAACGCCTTGTAAATACGCCTGACTTTCCGCCAGACTTTGAGAGTAAACAGACCTCGCTGAAACTCATCCTGCGATCGACCGCTTTGCACATGTCATAGATCGTGAGCGCCGCCACTGAAGCCGCGGTCATCGCTTCCATCTCGACCCCGGTCGGGCCGGTCGTCTTAGCCGTAGCAGTAATGGTGATCGAACAGCGGCCTTCGTGATCCGGCTGAGTTTCTTCCTTGAACGAGATGTCAATACTGGTGAGAATGATCGGATGGCACATGGGAATGAGGTCCGGAGTCTTTTTGGCTCCCATTACACCGGCGACCTGCGCAACAGACAAGACATCGCCCTTGGCAACCTTCCCCCGTTGAATTTTCTCAAGGGTTTCAGGCTGAAGAGAGACGATAGCCTGCGCGGTCGCAATCCGTTCAGTCGAATTTTTGGCACTGACATCGACCATCCGCGCTCGTCCCGATTGGTTGAAGTGAGTAAATTCTGCCATTTGGCGAGTTGAATCAGCCGGTTGCAGGATGAAACGTCAAGTGATTATAGGAGCCGGCGGAAAGGGCAGTCAAGGGAGGGGCAGGGTAGCCTGGATGGTCCCTCTCGCTCCAGAACGCGCACGGTGAAACGGTGCTTGTTCGATGCGTGCAATGAATGGCTGCTTGGTGCTTCCTACCGAGACCAGCGACCGACAGGAGATACAGCTACCGGTCGCGTACGTATCAAACGGGCCTATTGAACAAGTGACGGATCTCCAAGTAGACTTGCCTCCCGTCAGATTGCCCAGGCCACTGTGCTATTCCGCACGCCAGGTGCAGCATACTTCGTAGTTCCGACACAGTATTGATTCGGATGGACGTGGTTTGCTCATGAGTGGAATACACCGGTTCTGCGTTGGGCTCGTGCTCGCGACGATTCCAACAGTATCCTTTGCCGAAACTCCTCGGATCATCAGCAAAGTCATTCCAGCGACATCTACGATGGTAATTGTGGCTGAAGGAGACTATGAACCGAGAAGTCTTGGAAGCTACAGCATAAGAGCATACGGCGGGGCCAATCCCCGTTTCCCCTACGACGACTTTATCGCAGGCACCGTTCGGTCCCGAGACGGAATGGTGGATCAAGTTTTGTTCTCCGATCTGAACCACGACGGATCTCCAGAAATCGTGGTGCTCATTCGTTCGGTAGCGACGGGGGGCTATCTTTCTGCAGACGCCTTTCATCTTCACGGTTCCACTCTGCTGCTCGTTGAGTCTGTTTCAGGATTAGCCAAGGACGTTGATCCTGTTCGCGCTCTTGAGGCCAAGCTCGCAAATAGAGCCGATCAATGAAATTAATGCATCAAGTCTCGCGTTTGCGGACAGGTCCCGACAAGCGGACGCGGTAATTGAGAGATTCGCAGAGGTGATTTGCCTCCTGAACGGCAGCCTTTGGGAAATAGAAAAACATCAAGCACTTACCACGGGGAGCCCTGACGCCTCCTCCTCTTTTAAGGGTGTGCCCAGGTTGGCTTTCACTGCGCCCGTCCAACGAGGGGAGTCTGCGACCCCGCGTTGCGCGAACACGGAAGATCATCAGGCTCCATCCCATCCTCTGCTCTGCGAGCAAGAAGGCCACCTGGACGCACGTGTCTTTCTCCTCATCAACCCTGAGGCCCGAGAAAAAGCGGCAACGCGACTTGTACCATAGAAGCAATGGCCAGGCTCTGTTCAGGCGAGAAGGAAAACTGGTACTGACCACTGCCCGCGGTCGGAGACCGCGGCGACGGGAATATCAGAAGGTTTCCGCTCGCCTGAGCCAGACGGGCGCTTCGAAGGCACCGGAGTGAGGCCGGTTTCTCTCGGGCCGACCCCCTCCAACGACAGGTTGACAGTCTGAAATCCAATCCTTGACAATGCTTTCATGGCAGGGAAGATTGTGATCGAGCGGCTGGAGTTTCAGGGCCGTTGCGGCGTGACACCGGAGGAGCGCCGGCGACCTCAGCCGTTGGCGGTTGACCTGGAGCTGGATTGCCAGGCTGAAGCAACGATCACTTCTGATGATGTCAGCCAAACAGTCGACTATGCCCAAGTGGCAGATCGGGTTGTCGGTATCGGCGCAACACAGGATTGTGCACTGCTCGAAACCTTGGCAGAGCAGCTCCTCACCATGCTCTTTGCGGAATTTCCCATTGAGCGGGCCAGAATCTGGCTTCGGAAACTTGCGCCGCCGCTGGAGCATGCGACCGGCTCTGTGGGCGTACAACTGGAACGATCTCGCCTTGCTCATCAGATTCAGGCTGCGGGGCCGACTCCTGCCCGCTTTCTGGCTCAACAACTCCATCGTTTGCCCAAAGGCCGCGCCCTTGACATCGCAGCTGGGGCAGGACGTAACGCACTCTACCTGGCCTCGCACGGCTTTCAGGTCGATGCGATGGACCGCGATGATCAGGCCATGACACAGCTCGCAGTTACGGCGAAGCAACGGAACCTCCCGAATCTTACGGTTCGGACGGTTGACCTCGAACGAAAGACAGACGAGCGACCGGAATTTCCGAAGCGGGAATATGATGTGATCATCGTGTTCTTCTATCTCCATCGCGCACTGTTCCCGGCCCTCATTGACTCACTAAAACCGAACGGGATGTTGGTCTACGAAACCTTCACTATCGACAACTATTTGCGCCATCATCACCCACGCCGGTGGGAATTCTGCCTCGCGCACAACGAGTTGCTGCGCCTCACCTCGACACTCCGCGTGCTGTCGTACGACGAAGGCGAGCATGACGGCAGCCACGGACCCGGCGCTGTCTTCACCGCACGACTCGTCGCCCAGCAGGCAGGCCCAGGCAGCCTGCCCCATGAGTCGACATGAGTCGTATCGATCTCCATCTCCATACGACCCATTCCGATGGAAGCCTCTCGCCCGCAGAGGTGCTACAGCTTGCGCACAAGGCCAAGGTGAAAGCGTTAGCCATCACGGACCACGACATTGTGTCCGGTATTCCAGAAGCCATTACAGTCGGAGCTGAGCTGGGAATTGAAATTATCCCCGGCGTGGAAATCAGCTCCTGCTTCGGCAATAGCGAACTCCATATCCTCGGCTACTGCCTACACTGGCAAGACCGAGAACTGAATCATCGATTGACCTCCCTGCGCGAAAGTCGGCACAACCGTAACCCGCAGATCATTGAGCGACTGCGCTCGTCGGGGCTGGATGTGACCTATGAAGAGGTACAGGCTCTGGCCGGCACAGATTCGATCGGACGGCCGCATATTGCGCGACTTCTGATGGAAAAGCAGTATGTGACATCCGCCAAGGACGCCTTTGACCGCTATCTGGCAGAAGGGCGCCCTGCCTACGTGGCACGTGAGCTGCCTCCACCGGCCGATGCCATTGCCTGGATCAGAGCTGCCGGCGGCGTGGCTGTACTGGCGCATCCAACCTGGGCCAAGGTGTCTGGAGAGCAACTGAGCACCCTTTTGACAACATTGAAAGACGAAGGCCTTGGCGGCATCGAAGTCCACTATAGTACACACACGAAACGACAGACGATGGAGTACCTGGATCTGGCCAAGCGGCTGAACTTGTTGGTGACCGGTGGAAGCGATTTCCACGGCATCACCAAGCCGGATATCGAGGTCGGCACGGGTCTGGGCGATTTGAAAGTTCCCGAGAAATTGCTTGAGCCGCTGAAGAACGCTGCCGCACATATCTGACGCCTTGAACCGTGAAAGGTAAGACGTGAAAGATGTAACGTACGGCTGCCGGGCGCTCTTCCGTTGAGACCTTTCACGTTTGACGATTCACATTGACTCTCCCCTTCCATCCGCTACACTTTGAGCTGTTTGCGGACAGCCTCAAAGATTCCTATGTCGAAATCCTGGAATTGGATCACCCCTTATACGATTGCCATCGTGGCTGTGCTTCTGGCCGGTCCCCCGCTGAGCAGCCTGTCATTGATCCAATCCGCGTCCGTCTCATATCTCCAGCTCAGCGGACCTCAAGCCATTCGATTGTGTGCCGTCCTCCTCGTGCTTTCCGTTCTATGGGCCTTCGCCTTCGCTGCTTCTCATAAAATCCCGGGCAACGGTTATGGGTCAGGCTTTCTCCGCAGCATCGTCCTTCCACTCGCCAGCCTCCTCGTCGTCCTTTTCGCCAACAAAGCGTTCAGGACTGCCGGCCTTCCGTTAATCGAACAGGTGGGCTCTGCCCGATTCGCTTGGGGCTATGCAATCGCGCTCCTCGGAGCCAGCCTTTGGCTCACGGCAGCCTGGGTCCTTAACCGGAGTTCGCTGCGCCTGGCCTTCGCTCCGCCAAACCAGACACTACGCAGAGAAACTCCGGCGCTCCCGGAGGGGGAAGACACGGAACAAGAGAAAGAGTCAGAGTTTCCAGCAGAACCGAAAAACACAGCCGCCGGTTCGACGACCAATAGCTCCACACCGGGCACGCTCGGGCGTTACAGAGTATTGAAGGAGCTGGGACGCGGCGCGATGGGACTTGTCTACCTGGGAAAGGATCCAACGATCCAGCGTTTTGTCGCCATCAAGACCATGCGACTTGATGAGATCTACCACGACGACAAGCTGCAGGAGGTCAAGGCGCGATTTTTCCGCGAAGCGGAATCCACCGGGCGGCTCTCCCACCCCAATATTGTAACCATCTACGATGCGGGAGAAGAAAACGATCTTGGATACATCGCGATGGAACTCATTGAAGGTACCCCGCTGAAACAGTGGTCGCGAAAACCGAACTTGATGCCGGTTAACGAGGTCTTTTCCATTCTGGCCACCGTCGCGGATGCCCTGGACTATGCCCATCAGCAAGGCGTCGTGCATCGCGACATCAAACCGGCGAATATCATGCTCACGAAGGATCGTGTCGTGAAAGTCATGGATTTCGGCATCGCCAAGATGGCATCGAGCAGCAAGACGCAAACGAATATCGTGTTGGGCACGCCGACGTATATGTCGCCGGAACAAATCGCAGGCAAGAAAGTAGACGGTCGATCAGATATTTTTTCACTCGGTGTGGTCCTCTTCGAACTGCTCACAGGACAGCTCCCGTTCACAGCCGACAATCTCTCGGCCGTGTTGTTCAGCATCGCCCATAATCCCCATCCTCCCGTTCAAACCTTGAGGCCAGATCTCCCCTCCATAGCGCAGGAGATCGTGGATCGCGCGTTGCAAAAAGAGGTGGCCCACCGCTATCGGCGTGCGGACGAATTCGCCGGCGAGCTCCGAGCGTGCCTGCAGAGTCTCGCGGCGTAAGGGAGGTGTCTTCTGGCCCTCGAACGATTGCATAGCGCCAAGTCTGATACTGGTCTTAAACGGCTCCATAACGAGGATCGCTATGTGGCCGACGCTTCCCTCGGGCTCTATGTCGTTTGTGACGGCATGGGCGGTGGCAATGCGGGCGAAATTGCCAGTGCCCTCGCGGTTGAGACGATCCGCGCGCATCTGGTCGAGGCATCTCGGCACGCAGACCTACCGCTGATCGGCCCCTGCGATGCCACGGTGTCTGCGTCCGCTAATCGACTGGCCAGCGCAATTCGTGCGGCTAATGATGCCATTCACCGTGAGTCCTGGAGCAGGCCCGACTGTGTCGGGATGGGCACCACCGTGATTGCCGCGTTACTGCATGATGAAGTGCTCGCCGTCGCCCATGCTGGAGACAGTCGCCTTTACCTCGTTCGTGATGGCACGATCCAAGCCCTCACCACAGACCATTCCTGGGTTGCCGAACAGGTCCTCAAAGGCCTCATTACGGAAGAAGAGGCCGAGCGTTCACCGCAGAGAAACATCCTCACGAAAGCCCTCGGCGTCGGGAGCACCATCGACGTTGAACTGACGGAAGTTCCAGTCAAGATGGGGGATCTGCTGTTGTTATGCTCGGACGGACTCACCCGTGGCGTCCGCTCAATCGACATTCTTCATGTCCTCAGCGGAACGGAAGACCTTCCCGCCAAGTCCGATCGCCTTATCGCTATGGCCAATACAGCCAGCGGCGACGACAACACGACCGTGATCATCGTGGCCCTGCGGGACGAACTCCAAACCGGACTGTGGGAGCGACTGAAAAAACGATTCGCCGCATAACGAGTCACGAGGACTCGCAAAGGAGGAAGGACCATGCCGGAGACACTGTCGCAACCAGCTACATTGCTCGTCAAACTTCACGGGAAAAGCTCGCGGCATGTCGAACTGACTCTTGACACATTCACGATCGGCCGGAAGGCCGACAATACACTCGTGATCGAAGATCCTGCCGTCTCAGGTCACCATGCGCGGATCGTAAAGATTCAGGCTGTCTTTTTTCTCGAAGATCTGAATAGCACCAATGGCACCGCCATTAATGGGCAGCCGACCTCGCGACACCAGCTTCGTGACGCGGATGTGATTGCCATCGGCCAACACCGGCTCGTCTTCCAGGAGAATACGACCGCCTGTACGGAGGCGCCGGCCTCATTTGCCGTTCTGGATCGAACCACGGTGATCCGAAGATCGGACCGTACACCCGACACACCGACACTCGCCGCCAAGGTCCTCGTTACGGCCGGGAAAACCGATCGGATGGAATATCCACTCACCAAGCAGGTGAGTGTCATTGGGTCACAAGAAGGAGCGGTCATTCGGTTGACCGGTTGGTTCGCCCCAAAATCTGCGGCAACGATCGCTCGACGAGGCTCTAACTACTACATCAGCCCCTCTAATAATACCAAGGCACTCCTCGTCAACGACACCAAGGTTGTGGGACAACAGAACCTGAAAGATGGAGATCAGATCGAAGTGGCAGGTGTGAAGTTGACGTTCTGTGTGCGTTCAGGAAACAAGGACGTGTCGCGTGGATAACACCCGACTACTTAAAAAAGAACGTTCCCTTGGGAAGGGTTTGGTGGCATTGATCGGAAACCTCTTGGTCATGTGATTGGAGACACTGGAGGAGTTCACCGCTTCCAGGTCTGACTGCTCTGCAAAACCGCTTGACGTCATCGGCACACGCGGCAATCAAACGATTTCGATTTTCTTTCCACTTTACAAACCGCTCCTGCAGCTGACTCTGGCATGGAGGCGGAAGTTGTTTGGCGCGCTGTTTTAAACACCGCATGCGACCGGGTCCGTCCAGAGAGTCGGGACACAATTGTTCGATATCCGCTTCGCACTTCAGTCTGGTAGCCTGGAACGCATGAGAATCCGGTCGCGTTACAACCGGAGCTTCCGCACCGGAATCACGTAATCCATCGTCGTCCGGCCTCACCATGGCCATCTCTGAAGGGAGCGGAGGAGAGACAGGAATGGTGAGATCCAACGGAGGTGGCGCAGACTGGGAGGACAAAGGACTTGCAACCTGACGAGTCTGAGCAGGCGGAGCAACAGATAGCTCTTCCTGCGACGGAAAATTCGCGGCAACCGTCACCCACACTATTCCAAGGCCAAGGATAGTCATGATGCCGGCAAGGATACCGCTCGAAGATTGTTGCTGAGCCATGGCTACTCCTGAGTTCTAACCAGCCTCAGCATAGGATATGGCATCGCAAAAATCGATGAATTGTCCAGTTTCTACTAGAAGCGCGCGAGGAGCGAGACGCGCGGGAAAAGCGAGACGGAGGAGAGTTCTAGGTTCGAAGTTTTCGGAACTTCGAACCCTGAACTTCGAACTTTGGGTTGCGCCAGTCGCGCTTTTCCCGCTAGTCTCGCCCGTCTCGCCTGAGTTGAGGACTAGTTGTCGGGAGTTTCGACGATGTGGTTTTCGAACCTGGTGCACCCCTCGGCCAGCAGCCGATTGGTCAACATTTCTCCAGGCCATTCGATGGGCAAATCGGCGGTGAAGATCCATACATCGGGAGATGTCCACACAGGGCCGTGGTCTTCGGGAAGTTCGGGATCGAACAGATCGGTCCAGACCGGCATGTACACACCGTTCCCGCATTGCGTATGGAGATGAACAATCGTGCGTGCACGGACGAGCGGGTCGAGATCGCGCCAGACCGCCGCAGTCTCATCCGCCAATCGATGGAGCCGTACGGCATTTTGCGCGTCGAAAATGGCATAGGCGGCATAGACCGGGGCCTCGATCATATCGGGAGCCAGCGCCAACTCGGGACATTGCGCCACCAGACCTTCTAGAAGCGCCCGACGGTGTGGATCTTCCAGCGAATCGGGCAGGACCGAATCCGGCACTCCGATCAACTCAAAGAAGAGAAAGGCGGTGCTTTCGACGGGCGGATACAGCCGCGCGGCGATCGACGTCGCTCGCTGTGAATCAGCCACCGTGCTCAAATGATCGTTCAAGCCTTGCAGGCTGAGCGGTTCCAGAGTCGAGTCCGTCAATAGACGTGACTCCACGCGCACCACCGTCCCGGCAGAGAGCCGAAGGTGTCGATGCAAGAGATCCGCCGTCACAACAGAATCGATCTTCAACTTGAGCGGGTGTGCTAGATTGGCTTGGAGAGGAAGTTCCAAGGCCGCCATAACGGCATAGGACAATTTTTCATCGGCAGGCCCATCAATCAATACGGAACAGGATGCTTCCGCGAGAAGATCGAAGAGCCATTCCGCCATATCCTCATCCAGTGCCGCCAACACGGTTAAGAGATCGTATTCCCGTCCCTGCTCCAAGAAAGCTTGCAGTGTATCGATCGCCGCCTCGGTATCGCCATGATCGTGGCGCCGGGCATTGATCAGATGAACGAGATCTCGTGTGAGGGGGTCAGGGCGAGACCAACTCAACATCTGGACAGGCTCCTACGGCATAGCCGTGTGTCACTGGTCTCCATGTTGCCAAACTTTCTCTGCGGTAGCAAGCGCTCCGGCAGTTTACTTCTGGAAATTTTCGGCGAGCGATCGAATGACATCACATTCACGATCCAATCACTTTCACCAACACACGTTTTCGTCTCCGCCCGTCGAACTCCCCGTAGAAAATTTGTTCCCACGGGCCGAAGTCCAGCCGGCCTCCTGTAATCGCGACGACGACTTCTCGTCCCATCAGTTGGCGCTTGATGTGGGCATCGCCGTTATCCTCTCCCGTCTCGTTGTGTTGGTAGGTCCCATCCTGAGGAGCAAGCGTCTCTAAGAACCGGTCATAGTCCTTCAGTAAGCCCGGCTCGTCGTCGTTGATGTAAACGCTGGCCGTGATATGCATGGCATTGACCAGCACCAGCCCCTCCTGGACGCCGCTCTTCCTGACCGCCGCCTCAACCTGCTCCGTGATGTTGAGGTAAGCTCGCCGCGTTTTTGTCTCGAACCAGAGCTCTTCGCGATAGGATTTCATGATTGCCGATCAGTGGGCGATCATTTTGCCGAACCGGACATGCAAGATGCAAGCTGGACAACTTTCCGCATCGTCGATCAATCGGGCCACTGCCAGTATATAATGACTACATGTCCGTCAAAGGAAAGACGACCATGTCCTCACATCCACCGCGATCTCCCCGACTCCGGCTGTCAGACAATGCCAAAATCGTTCTCCATGGACGCTATCTGGCCAAGAATGAAGCCGGAAAAGTTGTCGAGACGCCGGGGCAATTGTTCTGGCGGATTGCGACTGACATCGCGCAGGCCGAACAACTCTACCCTGCGGCCGGACGGCTGCCCCATGCCGCTCAACGCTGGTACGACTGCATGGCCCGTCTCGATTTTCTTCCCAACTCGCCCACGCTGATGAATGCCGGACGACGCCTCCAGCAACTCTCAGCCTGTTTTGTTCTCCCGGTCGAAGACTCCCTGGTCTCGGTGTACGACAGCCTGAAATATCAGGCCCTCATACACCAATCGGGCGGCGGTACGGGATTCTCGTTCAGTCACATACGCCCTCATAACGACCGGGTCGCCTCCTCAAGCGGCGTGGCCTCAGGACCCATTTCCTTCATGCGCCTCTTCAATCTCTCGACGGATGTCATCAAACAAGGCGGGACCAGACGCGGCGCGAATATGGGCGTCCTTCGTATCGACCATCCCGATATCCTCGACTTTATTGCGCTCAAACACACGCCGACCGAGATGACAAATTTCAATCTGTCGGTCGGCATCACCGATTCATTCATGCGTGCCCTCGCACGTCGTCGCACCTACACCTTGATCAATCCTCGCACCAACAAACCGACACGGCGGCTCCCTGCGCAACTGATATTCGATCGACTCGTTGAAGCGGCTTGGGCCAGCGGCGAGCCGGGCCTGGTTTTTCTCGACACGATCAATCGCACCAACCCCACCCCTCGGCTTGGCGTCATCGAGTCAACCAACCCCTGCGGCGAGCAACCGCTGCTCGTCTATGAGTCCTGCACCCTCGGCTCCATCAACGTCGCCAACTTCGTCGTACAACAGGATGGATGCCCGACCATCGATTTCGCCCGACTAGCGGATACTATTTCTCTTGCCGTACGTTTCCTCGACAACGTGATCGATCGCAACCGCTTCCCGTTAATTCAGATCGACCGCACAACAAAGCAAACCAGAAAAATCGGACTGGGCGTCATGGGCTTCGCCGACCTACTCATCGGTCTCAATATCCCTTACGATTCCGAAGCCGCACTCCACACGGCGACGACTTTGATGAAGCATTTTCAATCTTGTGCCCATCGCGCTTCAGCAGAGCTTGCTGCTGAACGCGGAGTCTTTCCTGCCTATCAAGGCAGCCGGCTCCAATTGCACCACCAACGGTACCGAAACGCAACGGTAACCACCATCGCACCGACTGGAAGCATCAGCCTCATCGCAGACTGTTCTCCGGGCATTGAACCGATATACGGCGTGCAGGAAGTCCGCCGCGTCATGGACGGAGTCGTGCTCACCTCGCTTCATCCTGCCTTCATCCAACGGGCACGCGGATTCGGTCTCGATATGGATTCACTCCGGCACGAACTGGCGGCGCACCCCTCGATTCAACATGCGACTCAAATACCTGAAGAGTTACGACGGCTATTCATCACCGCGCACGATGTGTCGGCAGAACATCATGTGCGTATGCAAGCCGTGTTTCAACGCTATAGCGACAGCGGAGTATCGAAAACCATCAATTTGCCGGCTTCGGCAACCAAAGACGAAGTAGCCACGGCCTTTCTTCTTGCCTACCAACTCGGATGCAAAGGTCTTACGGTCTTTCGTACCGGCAGCCGGGAGGGACAAGTCTTTTCCTGCAACCCCGCTCATCCTTGTTGAATCTTGTCGCTCCCCCGCGAAATTCCGAAACAAAATTGACACCACCGTATGATGGTGATAGGTATTTTCACAGATTAGCCTACGTGGGATCGAATCGGTCAGTAGGGAGGTGCTCGATGGCTGCGCTCGTTGGAAACCTGACATCAGCCTGGAGTCCATTGAGTTGGACTCTCCATTTCGCCCGCCAGCCGGAACCGGATTTGGAGTTCACCGAAGAAGAACTCGATCAAACGATCACCACGAAAGCGAGAGGTCCGGTGAGTCCCCGCAAAAAACCCAGCGGCGGAGGAAGTCCGGTCCTCTGGATACTGATCCTGGTCCTTGTGGGCGGCATTGCCTATATCTCGATGGAGCCGGAACTGATGACGGAACTGCTGAGCCCCTATCTGGGTGAAAGTACTCCGCCGCCTCCGATCACCCCTAAGCCAATCCCGAAGGCTTCGGCTCCCCCCGCACCACCGGTAGCTCCACCTCAAGCTGCCCCCAGTCCGATCCCTGCTACCCCAGCTCCCTCGGCTCCAGCAGCCCCTCCCACTACAGCCGTCGCCCCTACTGCCCCGGCAGTTGTTCAACCTCCTCAAGCAACGACGAGTCCTGCTGCACCAGTCGCATCCTCTCTTGATCCGATGTTCAGTGAAGGGCAAAAAGTGACCGTCACGGCCGACAATACCGCGCCCGGCGGGAACCTTCTATTATTCACGGACTCATCGGGAAGCAAGCCTGGGCCGACCGTTCACGCAGGAGTTTCGCTCACCATCATGGACGGCGAACTTCAATCCGGCGGCTGGATGTATCTGGTACGCACCGACGAAGGGTTGACGGGCTGGGTATCGGAGAAACGTCTTCGCTTGAAGTTCTGATCCTCTCGCTCCCCTCATACCATACGCGAGCGGCCTTCCCGAGCGAGACATTCCGCTGCTCAGGCTATCTTCCTGTGCTATAATTCGCCCGCTTTCCGTCTCGTGGCCATACCAAAACTATCGATGCGGTCTCAATGAACACACTTTCGGCGATTATCTTTGACTTTGATGGCGTGATCGCGGACACGGAGCCTCTCCATTTCGCCGGCTTTCGTCAGACGCTGGCTGAAATCGGCATCAACCTGACCGAGACCGACTACTACGCCAACTACTTGGGATATGATGATCGAGGCTGCTTTATTGCCGCACTCGCCGCACACCAGTATTCCACTGATTCCGCCGACATCGTGCGCCTGATGCAACGAAAAGCCCGTGCCTATTTGGAATCTGTGGAGGATCATCTGGTTATCTTTCCCGGAGTTCGCGAGTTTGTGTGCGAGGCCTCCGCCTCATATCCATTGGCAATCGCGTCCGGCGCCCTCCGTCATGAAATAGAAGTGATCCTTGAGCGGGCGGGGCTCCGGAAGGAATTTCTTCATATTACAAGCGCGGAAGACGGAGTCAGAGGAAAACCCGATCCGCAGCCCTTTCTCCATGCACTCGACGCACTGAATCGACAGCACGGGAAGCAGGCGGTCGCCCCGGAATCCTGTTTGGTGATTGAAGACTCCCTTCCGGGAATCCACGGCGCAAAAGCCGCCGGGATGAAAGTCCTTGCCATTGCGAACACACACACGATCCAGGATCTGCATGAAGCCCATGAAGTCGCCACGAGTCTGGCACAGGTTCGCCTCAACGATCTCCGCAAGCGCCTGTGGTCGGCACATAACAATTGAATAACATGAGAATCTGCTCTCTGCTTCCTGGTGCAACTGAAGTGATTGCCTTACTTGGCCTGAGCGATAAGTTAGTCGGGATCAGCCATGAGTGCGACTACCCGCCTTCGGTCAAGAGCGTACCCATCATGGTTGAGCCGATGATACCTTCTCATGGACTGGCCAGTGCCGACATCGACAGGCGAGTAAGCCGGCTTGTAGAATCAGGACAACGTCTCTATCGGCTGAAAGACCGTCAATTACAGGAAGCGCAACCTGACCTGATCTTGTCTCAAGACCTCTGTCATGTCTGCGCTATCACGCCGGACCAACTGCACGAAGCCGTTCGCTCCATGCCTCGCCAACCGGCGGTCCTCACGTTGAACCCCGGTACGATCCAGGATGTGATCGACGATGTCATTCGTATCGGCGACGCCGCCGGTCGGCCGGCAGAAGGCCGGCGCCTCGCCGACGGACTGCGCGATCGTCTGAACATCGTCCGGAAGCGCAGCGAAGGTATATCGCATCGCCCTCGCGTCGTCTGTATCGAATGGCTCTCGCCCCTCTATGTCGCAGGCCATTGGGTTCCTGACATGGTCCGGCTTGCCGGAGGGCAGGACGTCCTGGAAGAGCCCGGGGATCCTTCTCGGGTTGTCACCTGGAATGAGATCATGGCGGCAGCTCCGGATGTCCTCATTGTGATGCCTTGCGGTTTTTCCATCGACCGAACCCAAACAGAACTGCTCCGACTGATGCAGCAGCCTGGCCAATGGCCCGTATCCTCCGACCTGGCGCAACAGACAGTCCTGGTCGATGCCTCTTCGTATTTCAGCAGGCCCGGTCCTCGCCTGATCGATGGGATCGAACTCCTGGCAGCCATTCTGCACCCGTCAGACCACGACCGCATTCAGAGATCCATGGCCTGTCGTCTTGAACCGCTGCCGATTCACCATCATCCATGACTTCACGTTCTGTCGCCGACGCGCAAGCCTACTGTACGGCTCTCACCAAGAAGAGCGGAAGCAACTTCTATTACTCCTTCCTCTTTCTTCCGAGAAACCGACGCGCCGCAATGTACACGGTCTACGCATTCTGCAAAGAAGTCGACAATGCGGTCGATGAGCCTCCGGCAGGAAGCAACCCCCAGGAGGAATTGCGCCGGTGGCGGACCGAACTCGAAGCGGCCTACCGTGGCACGCCGACCTTCCCGGCGACCATCAGCTTGGCCGAACATGTCAGACAACTTGCTATTCCACAGGCCTATTTCGAAGAAGTAATCAAAGGAGTCGAGATGGATCTCACTTCGTCACGGTATACGTCGTTTCAAGACCTCTCGCTCTACTGCTATCGTGTCGCGTCCGTCGTGGGATTGATCTGTCTCCATATCTTCGGCCCCACATCGCCCAGAGCACAGGACTATGCCGTGGCTCTTGGGATGGCATTTCAACTGACGAACATTCTACGGGATATCGGTACGGATGCAGACCAGGACCGCATCTATCTACCGCAGGATGACCTCCATAAGTTCGGCTGCACCGATGAGACGATCTTACAGCGGCAAGAAAATGAGGCCATGCACGAGCTTTTCCGTTTCGAAGCCGCGAGAGCCCATGAATACTACGCGAAAGCGCAGGCAGCCTTCGAATCCTTGTCGGAATCCGACCAGAAGGCATTAACCGTCTCTGAAATCATGCGTGCGGTGTACTTCCGAATTTTGAAAAAGATTGAGGAACCGAGGCATCGGATATTTGGCCCTCGAGCCAGGCTCGGGACGAGCCATCGACTGGCCGTAGCTGCCGGTGTCTGGTTCCGCTCCCGATCCTCGTGACGTCCAACCACAATCAATCGGTCGTGATTCTCGGAGGGGACCCGGCCGGTCTGACTGCCGCCTACTATCTCACACACCATGGCTATCGAGTGACGATCGTCGATCACCGGCCTTCTTTTGCAAGCTCCCTCATAGACGAAGACGTTGACAACAACCCGGAGCCCTTCACCATCCTGGGCTGCCACCGCGCGACCCAGGCTTTGCTGCATTCGCTACATCCAGACCTGCAGCAGCCGGAAGAATTGGCAATTTCACTGGAGTTTCGTCTCCCCGACGGCTCCTTCGTTCACTACCCCCGCACCAGCTTCCCCACTCCCCTTCATACGTGGGTGAATCTCTTGAGATTCGCCGGTATTCCCTGGAAGGAACGATGGCGCCTCGCATCGTGGGTGGAACAGCTATGGGAAGGCGACGCGCAGATGCCTCCCGACCTGGAGCAACGCACCGCCGACGACTGGTTGGCTTCGATCGGACAAAGCATGCAGACGCGCCGCGTCGTCTGGAGTCCTCTGGCCCTTTGGCTAACCGGCAACGATCTCTCCACGATGTCCGCCGATGCCTTCGTGCGATCGATCAAACCCGTCTTTCTCGGTACTCGCCCCGATAGCCGCATCTCAGTCATACAGGGTTCGCTTCACAACAGTCTCGTCCAACCGATCAGCGACGCATTGAGGCAGGGGGGCGCAACAATGTTGCACAACACTGAAGCTGCACAGCTCCGTTACGAACGGGAGTGCGTCTCGGGTGTACTGTTACGTAATGGGTCTCTGTTACAAGCCGATTGGTATGTAGCGGCTTTACCCCATGAGCAACTCACGTCTCTACTTCCTGAGCAATGGCTCACCCGCTACGCCTATTTTCAACAACTCACGGAACTGCGATCGTTCGATGGTGCAACTCTTCACCTCCAGGCTGAACAGCCCTGTACCGGTCCTCGCCTCGTCCTGTTGGGTGAAACACCTTTCCACTCGGTGCTCCTGACGGCGGCAACGCCTCAGCACACCCGTTTCTCTCTCGTCACGACGGATAATCGGTTCACGCAGGCACGGCCTGATTCGAATCTTGATGTCGCCGTCACCGGCCTACTCAGATCGTGGAGTCTTCTCACCGTAGAACCTGGGATCGGATCGATCAGTCTTCGAGCGATGTCGAACTCCATCCTTTCGCTCAAACCGGGAGCCAAATTGCATCGACCCATCCAGCGCAGTCCGATCGCAAACCTGCTCGTAGGAGGAGCCTGGACCGATACAGGCTGGCCTCCCAACCTCGAAAGCGCCATTGTCAGCGGCAAGCTCTGCGCCGATGCAATCGCGACTAGATAGTTGGGTTTTATCGGGTTACAAATACTTTAGAGCTGAATAGATGATGTTTTACTTTGCCTGTGCACGAAGGTAACACATGTCCTCGAAGCGGTCACCGCCGCGATACTGCGCGATGACTGCCCACTCGGCACGTCCATCCGTCAAACTGACATATAGGCTCCCGTCCAACATGAAAGGCTCGAGAGTAAAGACCCCTGTCAATGGAGCCCGGCTCGCGTCTGTTTCCTCAACAGCAAGTTGCGTCAAGGGATAGGTCCAGCCCGTCCGCTCGAACTTATCGGGCGTCGCCAGCAGAGGAGACAGATCCTGCCAATTGGCCCGCTCCAGGACAGCGCTATCGACAGGAAACATGTAGAAACTGTCGCTCGGACTTCCCTTCATACAGAAGGTCGTCTTGACCACTAAATCCGGCTCCCCATCGTTATTCAAATCAACCATCGTTTTATTGAGACTCGAGCAACGGCTGGCCTTCGGTCCTTGCCCCTTTAGCTCGACCGGCTTCCATGTAATCTGACGAAAGATCTCGTGCTGGTATCGCAGCCGTCCCCGATCGTCTACATCCTCACGGAAAGCTTCCAGCACTTTTGCACAGAACTTGCTGTCTTTGCCTGCGACAAGCTGATACCCTCGGTCACCTGCCCAGACCACACCTATGCCGGTCATGCAGGCGAGAATACCGAACAAGACCTGTTTCATGAACCGCATGACGTCCTCTTAAGACTTCGATCAGGTATGTTGTGCACGCATTCGTTTCTCCCACGTTTCTCTCTCGTTGACAAGAAAAGTCGGTCCGCCTAAAATCTTTCGAAATTTTGAACAGCTGCATTCCACTGCTATGTCTCTCCTCGAACTCAGCAAGTCTCTGACCAACTGCCAGCGTTGCAAGCTCGCAAAAATGGGCCGAACCCAGGTGGTATTCGGCGTAGGGAATCCTCACGCTAGCATCATGTTCGTTGGGGAAGCGCCAGGCTTCTATGAAGACAAACAGGGAGAACCGTTTGTCGGGGCTGCGGGAAAGCTCTTGAACGACTTGCTGGCATCTGCAGGACTATCGCGCAATGATATCTATATCGCGAACGTCATCAAATGCCGCCCCCCGAACAACCGCGACCCGGAACCGGATGAAGTCGAGACCTGCAAACCCTTTCTGATGCAGCAGATTCAGATGATCAGACCCAAGCTGGTCTGCACGCTCGGAAACTGGGCCACACAAACCCTTTTGGAGAGAAAGGTCGGGATTACCAAAGTGAAGGGACAGGCTTTCTACATGAAAGACTTTGTGATCTTTCCCCTGCTCCACCCGGCCGCAGCACTCCATCAAGGCAACTTACTCGACACGCTAAAGGAAGACTTTAAGAAGCTCAAGGACTTCCTCGACAGGAATACAAAGCCCCCTGAACCCGCAACCGCCTCCCCCACCCCAGCACCCACACTTCAAATTGAACCTCTGCAGCCAGCCCAGATGGATTTGTTCGGATAGTTGGGCCACTTGCTCCTGCGAGGGGTTAGGCCGCATAGCCTTGCCGCCGCTTGGCTGTGCAACTCGTTCCATTCTGGATTGCATCCGAACGGAACTTCGAACAGTGCTCGCCATCGCCTTCGGCGACCGCAGCAACATGCCATGCAACCCCTCGCAAGTCGCAGTCAGCCCAACTATCCTCACTTGACGCAGAGGGCTAAAATTTCCCCTGCATCGAAAGCTGAAACCGCAGGTCGCTTGTAAATTAACGGCCTTACCGCAATTCTTACGAGGCGAATGATTTACAGATCGACACCCTGCGCAACGAGGTGATTATGCCTTCCGCAAAAGAACAGATCGCAAAAATCCTTCAAGACCAGCCAGACGATAGTTCCTACGACGAAATTCTTCGGGAGTTGGCCTTTGCGCGAATGATTGAACAGGGGCTTGCGGACTCCGCTGCCCGAAAAACGATCAGCCATGAAGAGATGGGGCACCGCATTAAGACGTGGGGGAGCTGACTTGGACAGTCGAAGCCGAACGATGGTTGCGCGACATCTACGATTACATTGCGCAAGATAACCCTGCCGCTGCTCATCGCACTGTATAAAAGCTCTACCAGAAAGCAGAAGTCCTCAGAGAGTTCCCCGAATCAGGTTACCGCTACTTGCAGCGACCAGACCGACACATCCGTATTCTTCTACATGGGCATTATCGAATCGCTTATGTAATCAAAGATTCAGGTGCGATCGATATTCTCGGCGTTTTCCATGGCGCGCTCAATATCGACCGTTACTTACTGTAGCTCCATACTCCTCATCGAACCCCTCACCCGATGCCCATCAAAGAGCCTCGGCTGACGAAGGGCGGGCAGCTCCGGCTTCGCCATAATGCGATGGGCAGGACGACAAATGAGCCCTTCAATATTGGCCGTGCGCCTTGTCGGACCAGAAGAACGCCGCCTCGGCACCGGGTTTGGCAACTCACTGACATGTGACGCCATGGCGAAAGCCTCCGTGCCCATCTCTTCCATCCGAGGCTCGGTCGAGATCTTCATCTAAGGATAGACCCGTTAAGCTTGAAGAAGTAGAATGTCTCCGTTTATTGTTCTGAAACCGAGGCGGACGTGGCGTAGACAGCCCAGCGGGCCGTCTTTGACTGTGACTCCCTGGCCAAATATTCTGCGGGCTGATCCCTGGATAGACTTTCGGATTCGCAGTCTATCTCGGAAAGGCACTAGGTAAAGTGATTGATAAATGCGTGACATCGTAGTAGAGTTCCCCCTGAATATATTGCCAGGCTGCCCCACTATGCTGCTCAGGTAGTCTGCAGCACACCTAACAAGTTTACTGACCTCTTCTCCCCTATGACACCCGCTGCTGCTGACGCGTGCATCAGCGCTTTGCTGAGTCTCACCATAATGCAGCCACGCGGGTCGCTCATGGAGGGTGCACAGATGTTCGACGCTCCGTTCGACCATAGGTCTGAATGGAGCTAGTTTCTGAGCCAAGCGTGGCTGGACGTTAGAGAAGCCAGCAGGGCGCTGGCAAGAGCGGAAGCAGCAGCGGGCGTCCCATCCTGTACTGTTCGAGGCTCGGCGAGTTTACAGGCTGAGAGCACGTCAGGCGTAGTTGGGTGATTCAGGAGGTCTTGCGGCGGCGCGCATCCTCCCGAGCGTCTCTTTCCCGAGTTTCCGAAGGTTTCCGCTCAGCGGAGCCCGAACGGGTCGATCCGGGAGGTGTGGGAGCGGTTGAGCCTCGGCATCGCACCACAACCGAGTCTTAAACGGCGATGGGAGTTACGCCTTGGATGTGATCGTCGAGGAAGGATCTGTATCTGCAGTCTCGCCAGCTTCTTCTTTGGCAGGCTTCTCTTCTACCGGCACGTCGAACCACTGCACTAACATCTCATCCCACCAGAGTTCATCGACTTCGGGGCCTGGATCGTTCCCGAGAAACGCCACATCGTCCTTGGAGAGATCGGGGCCAACTTCGTTTGGCTGAAACTTGGCTCGATCGACGACCTCTTTCGTCGCATAGCCACCGACAATCCAGGAATCCGGATCGGCACGGCGAGACTTATAGCCCTTGAGCCCAATCTTGAGATACATAAAGATCTGCTGCTGCACGGGATCAGCGATGCCGGATTGCGGCAGACTCAATGTTTTTTCGATTTTCTTGCGCCAATGCCGGTCGTCATAGCGCGACGTGATCAGCTGAAGCATTCTCTTTCCGAGCTCGGCATCAAGCGGCATGAATGATCCTTGTGGTCAGAAAGTCTAAAAGTTCAATAGTCATCAAGTCATTGTCAGCCTTTCCGGAGATTTCGACTTGATGACTTTATGACTTGATAGACGTGTATGCTCTTTATGATCTTAAATGTTGACCGAAGAACGACAACGCCCGCGCCCATGCGTCTTTCGCCGCCTCCGGCCGATAGACGGTCTTATCCGTATCCCGGAAAAAGGCATGGGGCGCACCGGCATAGGTCTTAATCTCTCCAGGCTTATTGTATTTCTTCAGTGCCGCCGCAAGCCGTTGAACATCCGCTTTAGTGATCCAGCCATCGTCCTCTCCATAGAAATACAACACAGGACCTGACAACTGCTGCAGCGGGGCATCCGGATTCGGAACTTGACCGTAGAACGGCACTGCCGCTTTAATATCTTTGTTCACACAAGGCAGCATAAGCGCGTAGGACCCTCCCATGCAGAACCCGGTCACACCGATTCTGGTCGCATCGACTTCAGGGACAGACTTCAGATAAGCAACGGTGGCGTTGAGGTCCTTGAGCCCATCCTCCTGCTGCAGCGTATTCATCAGCTTGCCTGCCTCACCTGGGTCGGTAGTGAGCGCATTACCCAATCGGGAGTACAGATCCGGTGCGATCGCCACATATCCCTCAGCGGCATAGCGACAGGCTACGTCCTTGATGTGATCGGTTAATCCCCACCATTCCTGAACCACGATAATCGCGGGCCGTCGCTCCTTGGTTTGTGGCGCAGCAACATAGGCGCGAACGGTTATGTTTCCGCTCGGATACTGAACCATCGTTTCTCTGATTGACTCGGCCATACGTCACCTCCGCGCACAAAGTGCGAGTGCTGAGTTATAACTCCGAGTTAAGAAGTTTTCTCGTTTCTCAAGCCTCAACTCAGAACTCAACACTCAAAACTCAGAATTGGCAACTTGTCGCGCTTCGCGGCTAGTTGCCGGCCACCATCATCTCTGCAATCTTCACGGTCGGACTGGCAATACGCCCGCGAAATACGAGGTCGTTACCGATCATCTCGATTCCGGCAAACATGTCTTTCAAATTACCCGCAATGGTTATCTCTTCCACGGGATAGGCCAATTCGCCCCCTTCGATCCAAAATCCAGAGGCCCCCCGCGAGTAATCGCCGGTCACCATGTTAATGCCGAAGCCGATGAGGTCTGTAACATACAGACCTTGCTTTACCGTCTTTATGATGTCTTGTGGTGTCTTTGTCCCAGGCGCGAGGTAGAAATTCGTAGGACCGACCGATGGATTCTCGCCGACACTACGCGACGCGTTGCCTGTTGACGCCAAGCCGAGTTTCCTTCCTGAGTAGGTATCGAGCAGATAGCTTTTCAACACCCCACGCTCCACGACTGTCGTTTTTCTGGTCGGAAGGCCTTCACCATCAAATGGTCGAGAGCCCAGGCCTCCGACCATTCGCCCGTCGTCGTACACCGTGACGTACTCAGGGGCCAGCGGTTTATACAATTGACCTACCAGGAACGAAGCCCCTTTATAGAGGGAATATCCGGACACCGCTGTGCAAAGGTTTCCCATAAGACTTCCGGCTGTTTCAGAGTCGAAGACGACAGGGGCCCGTTGGGTATCCACTTTTCTCGCTCCAAGCTTTCGAACCGTCCGGCGTGCCGCTTCCAATCCCACCGCCTCCGGAGATTCCAGCTTGGCGAATTTGCGCTGCACGTCGTACCAGGAATCCCGCTGCATAGATCCGGTCTCCGGATCGGTGGCCACGGGCGACACCGACATTGAGAAGCTCGAGCTCTGATACTCCCCGAGAAATCCGTAACTGTTTGCCAGGACCACGCGTCCCGATGAAGAATCGAAATCACCGCCTTCGGAATTCGTCACCCGCTCGTCTGATGACATGGCGGCGGCCTCGACCCGCTTGGCAAGCGCGATCTGCTGTTCTGTGTTCAGCCTGGTGGGATCGTAGAGATCCAAATCCGGCTTTTCACCTGCCATCTGGTCCGCTTCAGGCAAGCCGGATACCTGATCTTCCACGACAGCCTTGGCCAAGGTGCAGGTCTCGGCAACGAGTTGATTCAGAGAGTCCCCTGAAAAATCGGAGGTGGAGGTGCTGGCAGACCGTTTTCCCACAAAGACACGCAGGCCGAGATGTTTCTCCCGCGCCTTTGTGAGGCGATCGACAGCGCCCAACCTGACTTGCACCGAAAAGGTTTCCCCGTCGGCGATAATGATGTCCGCCTCTGTCGCCCCGCTGCGCTTCGCTTTAGCTAAGAGGTCGGACGCCAGATCCGCGAAGCTCCGCCGCTCCTCACTCCCAGACCAATTCCTTGTTTTTTCCAACTCAGCACTCATAACTCAGCACTCAGTACTATCAGCTTTTCGTCCCGCCCACTGTGATTTCGTCGATGCGAAGGGTCGGGAGACCGACGCCTACCGGCACGGATTGCCCTTCCTTGCCACAGGTACCGATCCCCTCGTCGAGCTTGAGGTCGTGTCCGACCATCGAGACCTTGGTGAGAATCTCCGGTCCGCTGCCGATCAATGTCGCGCCCTTGACCGGCCTCGTGACCTTTCCTCCTTCGATCAAGTAGGCTTCGCTGGCGGAAAATACGAACTTGCCGTTGGTGATATCCACCTGCCCGCCGCCGAACGACACGGCATAGAGCCCGCGATCGACCGAGCGGATGATCTCTTCAGGGTCCGATGTCCCGGCCAACATGAACGTATTGGTCATACGAGGCAACACCACACTCTGGTAGCTTTCCCGCCGCCCGTTGCCGGTCACGGGAATGCCCATGAGACGCGCATTGAGCTTATCGGTGATGTATCCGCGCAGAATACCGCGCTCGATGAGCATCGTACGACTGGTCGGAGTCCCTTCATCATCCATGTTGAGCGAGCCTCGCCGGCCCGGCAAGGTCCCGTCATCGACAATCGTACAGACATCGGAGGCGACCCGTTTACCCAGAAGGTACGAAAATGCAGACGTTTTCTTGCGATTGAAGTCCGCTTCCAAGCCATGGCCGATGGCTTCGTGCAGTAAAATCCCCGGCCAGCCTCCACCCAGTACAACCGGCATGACGCCGGCTGGCGCTTCGATGGCCGACAGGTTGAGAATTGCCTCTCGCGCCGCTTCACGCGCGAACCGCAGATACCGGTCGCCATCGTGATAGAACTCGAACCCTACCCGGCCACCCCCGCCGAACGAACCGGCTTGACGTTGACCGTTCTCTTCAGCGATACAGGTCACTTGTAATCTCGAAAGCGGTTGCACATCACCGATCATCGTCCCGTCGGAGGTGGCGACCATCACCACCTTATATTCGGTATTGAACGAAGCCATGACGTTCTTGATGCGTGGATCGTACCGGCGAGCCTCGGCATCGATGGCATTTAATAGAGAGACCCGATCCGCTGTGGCGACGTCGGCCTGTGCCCGTTCAATCGGGTAGAGATCTCGTGTCGGACGCCGGCAAACCGGCACCGGAACCGCCTCAGCCCCACCCGGCGAATTGGCAATATAACGGGCCGTATCCGCGGCCAATTCGAGATCCTTCTTGGTCAACTCGTCGGAATAGGCAAAACCGGTCTTTTCCCCCGCTGTCGCGCGTACCCCTACGCCCTGGGACACGCTCTTCGTCGCGCGTTTGACGAGAGATTCCTCCATCGAAACAGATTCTGACACACAGGACTCAAAGTAGAGATCTGCATAGTCGACATCTCGAACTTTGACCCGCCCGAGCGCCCCGATCACTTCGCCTTCAGTCAGACCAAAGGACGTCAACTGAACAAGTTCACTCATGATTTGCGAATCCTCACAGCGGTTGGCGCGCGAATAATATAGAGCGGAAGTATAGCCGATCATTTTCCGTTGACGCAACGACAATTCTTCCAACTTATCGCTTTTACAGGACTTTTACTAAAAATCGTTTGACATTCCTCACCCTCACCAGTAGACTTTGCTCGCCTATCGCAAGATCCTTGTGAAAAGAGATTTTTACCTGAAGCACTTTTATGGACATGAAAGACCTATCAGCCGTTGGTCAGCTCTCCGTAGAAGAGCTGGCCGCCAAGCTTGAACCGGATCTCTTACCCAAACATGTTGCCATCATCATGGATGGCAATGGCCGGTGGGCAGAACTGAGAAACCTCCCTCGCATTGCCGGTCATCGGGAGGGAATCAAATCTGTCCGGGAAATGATCACGGTCTGCCTGGAACTGGACATTCACGCCCTGACAATATATGCGTTTTCACAAGAGAATTGGAACCGTCCCATTCAGGAAATTTCCTCCCTTATGGGCTTACTCGAATACTATCTGTCGACTGAACGATCAAAACTTATCGAGCAGGGGGTCCGATTGCGCACGATCGGACGGCTCGACTCTCTTCCGGCATCTGCCCTCCAATGGGTTCGGGCTGCCGAACAGGAAACCGCCCATCTCGACAAACTGCATCTCACCGTCGCCCTCAGCTACGGCGGCCGCACGGAGATCGTGGACGCGGTGCGCGAACTTCTTCACGACGCACAAGACGGAAAACTGCAACCGGACAATGTGGATGAATCCCTTTTTCAACAATATCTGTATACCCATGACCTTCCCGATCCTGACTTATTAATTCGCACCAGCGGAGAATCGCGAATCAGCAATTTTCTGCTCTGGCAGCTCGCCTACACCGAGCTCTATTTCACTCAGACATTGTGGCCCGACTTCCGTCGCCGTGACCTTTTGCTCGCACTACTGGAATACCAGCGACGCGAGCGGCGATTCGGTCGCGTCCTCAGCACCATTTCGTCATAGTGGTCGATCTCAATCTCCCCATGCAGCAATACAAAGCCGCCGGCCAACAGCAGGCTGAACCCTCACCCACAGCGACGCCTCGATTCGATCTCCGTCGGATCTATACTGTTCTGGTCCTCGCCCCGCTCTTATATGCTGTCATTCGTTACCTTCCGCCTCTCGCATTTTCTGTCGTCGTGTCGCTGGCGGGAGGACTCGCCCTTTTCGAGTTCTACCGATTGTGTTTCGGCGATTCCATCCGCCACTCCTGGCTGATAGGACTCGGCCTGACAGGATTCGTGGCGCTGATTATCGGAACACACTGGCCGAGCATCATCGTTCCAGTCCTTCTTGTCACGCTGCTCGGCATCGTCTCCGTCCCGCTCTTTACCCGCACTTCCGTCGAACAGAGTTTGAAGGACGGCGCGCTGACTGTCTTTGGCGTGCTCTATCTGGGCCTCACACTCGCCACACTCTCGATGACGAGACTCCTGCCTCAAGGTGAATGGCTGATTTTCTTTCTCCTGCTGGTAACCTGGGCCTCCGATACCGGCGCCTATTATGCCGGCACTCTGTTCGGACGGCATCTTCTGGCTCCCAGGATCAGCCCCAAGAAAACTGTGGAAGGCTTGGTGGGTGGTTTGGTAGGCGCTATCATCATCGCGTATGCCGCTCATTGGTGGTTTCTCTCTGAATTGTCTGGTTTCGATTGCCTGGTCCTGGCAGTTCTCCTGACGATCATAGGTCTCTGGGGTGACCTTGCCGAATCGGCCATGAAACGTAGCGTCGGCATGAAAGACTCCGGCGGGATACTGCCGGGCCACGGGGGCATGCTTGACCGTCTGGATAGTCTCTTGTTCACCGCCCCAGCCTTCTACTACTATGTGACGATGGCGAGCCGGTTACGAGTCATCGAGTGAAGGAGTCTCCTATGAAAGCGATTGTCATCCTTGGATCGACCGGTTCGATCGGCACCAGCACCTTGGATATCGTGGATCGGTTTCCGGACGAATTTCGCGTAGCGGGACTCACTGCCAGCAGCAATGATGGAAAACTCGAAGAGCAGATTCGGCGCTTCAAACCGCGCATAGTCGCGCTATCGGACGCCTCGGCTGCGGCCAGACTCAGGCAGCGCTGTGCGGGACTGCCGGTCGAAGTCTTGGCCGGACAAGACGGCTTGGCTCATGTGGCTTCTGCGCCCGAAGCGGAACTCGTCATTTCCGCCATTGTCGGTGGGGCCGGTCTCATCCCGACCCTTGCGGCAATTCGAAGCGGTAAGCAAATCGCCCTGGCCAACAAGGAGCCGATGGTCATGGCAGGGAAACTCATGCAGGATGAGGCTCGAAGGCATGGCGTGCAGGTTTTCCCGGTCGATAGCGAGCACAGCGCGATCTTCCAGTCATTAGAGGGTCATCGGAAAGAAGATGTCCGCCGGCTTATCTTGACGGCCTCCGGAGGGGCCCTGTGGACCCTTGGCAGGGAGGAACTGCATGACGTGACACCTGAACGTGCGCTCCAACATCCTAACTGGAAGATGGGAGCAAAAATTACGATTGACTCTGCCACTCTCATGAACAAAGGTCTCGAAGTCGTTGAAGCCCGGTGGCTCTTCGATATCCCGGAATCCCAGATCGAAGTGATGATCCATCGGGAAAGCATTATTCACTCTCTGGTAGAATATACGGATCGTTCGGTCATCGCGCAATTAGGATTACCGGATATGCGAACACCCATTTCCTACGCCATGAGATATCCGGGGCGCATGCCGCTGGATCTGCCCTCGTTGGATCTGGCGGAAATCGGGAAGTTGACGTTTTGTAAACCGGACCATGAACGATTTCCCTGCTTAAGCCTGGGATACGAATCCCTCCGGATCGGCGGTACCATGCCCGCCACGATGAACGCTGCAAATGAAATCGCCGTCGAGACATTCCTGAACGGAGGGATCCGGTTCACTGACATCGCAGAGATTATTCGCAACACAATGGACGTTCACGTCACAAAAGAAGTCGAAACCGTAGAAGATGCGCTGGAGGCGGATCGCTGGGCGAGAGAGAAAGCCGAATCGTTGGTTGTCGCGTTAGCACGTTAACTGGATACTGACAAGCTTGCTTTTTGGTGCGATGCGGTGATAGAGGCTGAATACTGAACAGGATGCTCAAAAAGGCCGTCCAGCAAGGCCACAGCGAGCGAAGAGGCGAGGAGGTACAGACCGCACTTCGTGTGGGCCGTTCGCCATTTACCTGGGTCTTGGCGAACGGAGAAGTTCCTCAAGTGATTCCGACTTCCGGGGGCTCTCTTGTACCTTGACCCTCTGAACGAAGTGAGAAGAAGCCCGGTGAAAGGTGCGTCTTGCGCACCAAGGTTGGGCGGGTGAGAAAAGCGACTTTTTCAGCATCCTGCTGGGTCTACATGGAGGAGCATACACTGTGTTCACAGCATTAAGCTGGTCCCCCGATTCCGTCTGGCTGCTACTGCAGAAGGCGTGGTGGTTCCTGGTCGTTCTGGGCGTCTTGGTCGCATTCCATGAACTCGGGCATTTCCTGGCAGCGCGTTGGGTTGGTGTCAAGGTCCTCAAGTTTTCTCTCGGATTCGGACCGAAGCTCGTCGGTCGGAAAATGGGCGAGACAGAATATCTCATCTCGGCTGTTCCGCTCGGCGGATATGTGAAGCTGTTCGGCGAAGATGAAACTGAAGCGACCACACAGGAAGATCGTGCACGGTCGTTTTCGCACCAACGATTAGGGAGCAAAGTCCTCATTGTCGCCGCGGGACCCGGGTTTAACTTCATTCTGGCATATTTCATTTTTGCCGGATGGCTCGCGACCGGGGCCCCGCTTTTCGTCCCAACCTTCCAGGACCTGACTCCCGATGTCGAGGCGATAGTTCCCGGTTCCCCGGCCGATAACGCAGGCATCCGGATCGGAGATCATATCAGCCGGGTCAATGGACAGGACATTGCTACCAGAACCGAACTCTTCGATGCAGTAGCAAAGAGCAAAGGACAGGCGTTGACCCTCGAGGTTAAACGTGGCGAACAGGTCAAGACACTGACAGTTACACCCACAATCGCCCCCGGAGCACAGACCTCCGCTGAACAGCCCGGTTACTATCTGGGCGTTGAAGAAACGCCTCCCCTCGTCACCTCCGTTATGCAAGGTTCTCCGGCAGCAAAAGCCGGGCTCCAAGCAGGGGATCACGTGGCCACTATCGAGGGTCAGACGATCCATACATGGTCTCAGATGACCGGCATCGTGAAAGAGAACCCAAACCGCGAATTGCATGTAGAGGTCTTGCGGGAGGGGCGTCGTGTTTCGCTGACAGTGACGCCCTCTGCTGAGAAGACGACTGCCAACGGTCAATCCGTCGAAGTCGGCAAGATCGGTATTTCAGGACCGGGCCGTTCAATCATGCGCTCCAGCACTCCACTGTTGTCGCTCTATGACGGGTTGGGAGCCACGTGGGGTTGGACTGAGCTGACCGTGGTCGGCCTCTACAAAATGGTCGTGGGAGACATCTCCAGTAAAAATATTGGCGGCCCCTTGACGATCGCCAATATTTCCGGAGAGGCCGCTGCTCAGGGGGCTTCGAGTGTGGTCTTTCTCATCGCCATTTTGAGCATTAATCTGGGCGTCCTCAATTTGCTCCCCATTCCCATTCTGGACGGCGGCCATCTGTTGTTTTTTCTGATTGAGGGCATCCTCCGGAAACCCCTCGGCGAACGCCAGAGAGAACTCGCGCAACAGGCCGGGCTCGTGCTTTTGGTGGGCGTCATGATCTTTGCGTTTTGGAACGACCTTGAACGGATCTTCCTTCGCTAGGGAACCAATCCGAAAATTTGAATGTCGAACGTCTTCATGTCCCCAAACCATTTCCTCCCACATCACAATTTCAAACTTGACGATGTGAAGATTTGATGACTTTGTGACTTTTCTCACAGAATCATGCGGACCTCCCAAATCTTAGTCCCTACATTGCGAGAAGACCCGGGCGAATCGGAAACCGTCAGCCATACCCTCATGCTCCGAGCCGGCCTGATCCGGAAGGTCGCAGCCGGCATCTATACATACCTCCCGCTCGGTCTCCGTGTCATTCGGAAGGTCGAACAGATCATCCGTGAGGAGATGAACCGTGCCGGCGCGCAAGAACTTCTTATGCCTATTGCTTCTCCGGCCGAGTTGTGGCGTGAAACCGGCCGATGGAGCTTCTACGGCAAGGAATTGATCCGCTTCAAGGATCGCCATGAGCGCGAATTCTGCCTGGGACCGACCCATGAGGAAGTGATCACCGACCTCTTCAGACGCGAAGTCCGCTCCTATCGACAGATGCCGCTGAACTTCTATCAGATCCAAACGAAGTTTCGAGACGAAATCCGCCCTCGCTTCGGCCTCATGAGGGGGCGCGAGTTCATCATGAAGGACGCCTACAGTTTCGATCAAGACGAAACGAGCGCCAGGATCAGCTATCAGAAGATGTACGACGCCTATGATCGTATCTTCACACGTTGCGGCCTCATATTCCGCGCCGTAGAAGCCGATACCGGTTTGATCGGCGGAAGTTCATCGCACGAGTTCATGGTACTCGCCGAAACGGGTGAGAATACTATCTTATACAGCGATACGGGCAGCTATGCCGCCAACATCGAACAGGCCGAAGTGCTTCCTCCTGTTGAGACAAACACCGAAGCCACTCGGCCTCTACGTGCAGTTTCAACCCCTAACTGCCGTACAGTCGAAGAGGTGACGAGATTCTTGAACCTTTCCCCCACTCAGCTCGTAAAAACACTCCTCTACTCAGCAGAAAAAGACACGGTCGCCGTGTTGATACGAGGCGACCATGATGCGAATGAAGTTAAGATCCGACGATTCCTTGGAGTAGCGGATCTTGAGCTTGCTACTCCCACCGTCGTCGAACAAATTACCGGTGCACCGGTCGGGTTTGCCGGCCCCGTTGGCTTAAAGCACGTTCGGATTATCGCCGATCATGCGGTCAAAGCCATGCGCAACGTCGTGGTCGGCGGTAATCGGAGCGATACGCATTATATCGATGCAAATTGGGACAGTGATTTTCAGGTCGAACAGTTTGCCGATCTCCGCAACGCCTGCGCGGGAGATCCGTCTCCGAGGAAAGATGGGATATTGAAGACGACGAAAGGCATCGAGGTGGGGCATGTCTTTATGCTCGGCACCAAATACAGCGAAGCCATGAAAGCCTCATTTCTGGATCTTCGTGGCAAAGAACGCCTCGCCGTCATGGGTTGCTACGGCATCGGGGTTGGGCGCACTGCTGCTGCTGCGATAGAGCAGAACCACGATGCAAAAGGGATTATTTGGCCCTTCCCAATCGCTCCGTTTCATGTGCATCTCCTCCCGCTGACCCAATCGGCACAGACATCCCAGGTTACCTTGCAGCTCTATGACGAACTGCGTGCGGCAGGGTTCGAAGTGCTCTGGGATGATCGTGATGAACGCGCCGGCGTGAAATTCAACGATGCCGACCTGATGGGGGGCCCCTTTCAAGTCGTCATCGGGGACAAGGGCCTGGCAGAAGGAACGGTTGAGGTCAAAACTCGAAAGGACGGGGTAAAACTCAAGCTGCCCCCGGCTCGAGTCGCCGCTCACCTGATCCGCATACAAGCACCTTGAACGCTCTGCCACACGCAAGTGGCATCCTTCGCATTGTCGTTCACGTAACCATCCCAGTCTGAAACCGCCTTTTCCTTGCCTTCCATCCGTGATCCGCTAGACTGAGCTTCAGTCACTACCTCACGGCACATGCGGCACCGCGGATCTGGCCTACTCCTCATAGAGCATATGGATCCTGCGGTGGCTTACGTAGTCTGCGATCGGGAGCTCATGTAATGCAAGCAAATCCTATCCCGCAAAATCTGCAGGAACTTCAACAGAAAGTGGCATTCGCCGAAAACGTCAAACGCATCACGAACCAGATCCATGCGGCCAGCGATCTCGACCATATTCTCCTCGACCTGCGGAAGGAAATTCTCAGTATTTTCGATGCAGAAGATCTCACCATCTTCGCATTCGATCAGGAAAAGAAAGAGATCTTCTGCAAAGTTCCTCATATCGACAACATCGAGGAGTTCCGTATTCCCATCACCGAGCAGAGTCTAGCCGGCTTTTGCGCGAAGTACCTCCGCCCTGTGAGCATCGCCGACGCCTATAACATCGCCGAACTGCAAGGCATCCATCCCTCACTCGTCCACGACACTTCCTATGACAAACGGACCGGATTCAAGACGAAACAGGTCCTGACCTACCCGATCGTGGCGGACAACAAGTATCTGATGGGTGTTCTTCAACTCTTCAACAAGAAGAGCGGCGCGCGCTTTACGCGAAAAGACGAAGAATCCGTCGCGGAGATTGCAAAGGCGCTGGGCATCGCCTTCTACAATCTCCGAAAAGTCGCGAAGAAAAACCCGACCAAGTTCGACCGGCTGGTCGCAAACAACCGCATTACCCAAAACGAATTAGACAATGCGATCGCCGAGTCGCGGAAAGGAGTATCGGATCTCGAGAGTATCCTGATTGAGAAATACAAAGTGCCGAAAGTCGAAATCGGTAAGTCGCTCGCCCAGTTCCACAAATGTCCCTACATAGAGTACAGCGAACGAACGATTGTCGATGTCGAGCTCTTGAAGAACCTGAACGTCGACTACCTCAAAAAGAACCACTGGATGCCCCTGAAACGGGACCGAACCGCCATCGAGATTTTAACGGACGACCCAGGCGATCTTGACCGGGTGGCGGATATCAAGCGAACGTTCCCCGGCCTTAACATTCGCTTTGCGATCAGCCTTCGTCGTGACATCGCCCAGTTTCTGAATTCTGCCACAGGACAGGGAGATTCCGGCGGTCTCCGAAAATTAGATGAAAACGTCTCAGACATTCTCGGCGAACTCGTCAACGAAGCTCAGGAAGCAGCGGCGGAGGACACCGGAGGCGGGCTCGACGAAAACGATAACGCCATCGTGCGGCTCGCCAATCAAATCATCGCCGATGCCTATCGACAAGGCGCCTCCGATATTCACGTCGAGCCTTACGGCGACAAACGTGAAACGCTTGTCCGGTTTCGAGTCGACGGCGACTGTTTCGAATACATGAAGATCCCTCAGAGCTATCGGCGCGCCATCGTATCGCGATTGAAGATCATGGCCAGCCTCGACATCGCGGAGCGGCGCAAGCCTCAGGACGGTAAGATCAAATTTAAACTGTCCGACAGCAAGGAAATCGAGCTGCGCGTCGCGACGATTCCCACTGCCGGGTATAACGAAGACGTTGTCATGCGTCTGCTCGCAACCAGCGAACCCTTGCCCCTCGACAAGATGGGATTCTCGGACAGAAATCTCGCTGCGATTAAGAACATTGCCGCAAAGCCCTATGGCATCATTCTCTGCGTCGGCCCAACCGGTTCAGGAAAAACCACGACCCTCCACTCCGTCCTCGGCTTTATCAATACTCCCGACCTGAAGATCTGGACTGCGGAGGACCCCGTTGAAATCACGCAATACGGACTCCGACAGGTTCAAGTCCTGCCGAAGATAGATTTCACATTTGCCGCTGCCATGCGCGCGTTTCTTCGTGCCGATCCGGACGTGATCATGGTCGGGGAAATGCGCGACAAAGAAACGGCTGAGATCGGCATCGAAGCTTCATTAACCGGACACCTCGTCTTGAGCACTCTCCACACAAACAGTTCAGTGGAGACTGTCACTCGGCTTCTCGATATGGGTTGCGACTCATTTAGTTTTGCCGATGCGATGTTGGGAGTCCTCGCCCAACGCCTTACCCGTCGAATTTGCAAGGACTGCAAGGAACAGTACGTCGGGACAGCGATCGAATATGAAGAAATTCGCCAGGGTTACGGGCCCGAATATTGGGACAAGCTCGGCATTCCACAAGACAACACATTCCGCCTGTCTCGTGGGAAGGGATGTGAAACTTGCAATCGCACCGGTTTTAAAGGTCGCGTGGCCCTACATGAATTGCTTCTGGGGTCGGACAGACTCAAACGTATGATCCAGATGAAGGCGAGAACAGAAGAGATGCTCAAGGCTGCCATTGAAGAAGGTATGACGACCCTCATGCAGGACGGGGTTCAGAAAGTCCTGCTCGGCCAGACGACATTCAAGGAAGTCAAGGCGGTGGCTATCAAGTAATCACTCTCTAGAGCCCGGATCACGCCTTATCGGCTCACACCCTTCTTTGCATACTCAATAACGGAACACTGCAACGGGGACTCTATAGAGCCCCACGGATATATCGATCCTCCGTAGCAGTCCACTGCGGAGGACGGTCAGCCATGGCTTCCTGCGTAGGCGGGGTGAATTGAACCAGTCGAGCCACACTCAGAAGTCGGCAATTACACGAAATTGCGCGCCGCAGCCCCCCCGCAATCCCGACAGAATGTAAGAAAGGATACATTACGCGGCGGTCATCGATGCGACAGCCACGTATTTGGCAAGGCGATTCGCTGCAGCAGGAGAGAGTTTCTTGAACGCCAGACCGAAGAAGTGATCTTTGCCCCATTTCACAGTAGCGATGGCAATATCCGCCGTTTTGATTTGCTTGGGAAGACGCAGGCTCAACATGACTTCATCTCCCGGCCTGATCTCAGCCTGCGTGCTGACTCGGGCACCACGTACCGAAAGATCATAGACTACTCCTAAGTCGACACCAGGGTTTTTCATCCAACGACGCGATTGGCAATGAGACAGGGCGCAGACAAACGGGGCGGAGATGCGAACCCGAGGGTAATGGCGAAACCTATTCAAGGCAGAGGGTCGATGCGAAACCTGTTCCATAGAACGTCCCTACCATGTTTCTACCGTACATTAGGACTTCCGTTTCACAAATATATTTTCTCAATCGCGCAACCTGAATCGTACCCGCAGTGAAACCTGTATACACCATGTCACTAGTGCCGATGGTCGAGCTTACGTCTCCTTGTCAAGGACAACCGGCGGCACCGCTTCCAATATATTGTATTCCTCGCTATCTACCCGATTTGACTCAGATTCCTGCGCATGGTAGCCTGAATCATTTTGCGGGCCGGCGCGCCATTCGACGTTTCGAATTTCTTTCGATTGTTTCAGTGCAATTACTCTCAGCGCAAGAGTGCGCCAACGCCCGTTGCGTTCTGCATTTTGGCACCCTGCAGGACTATAAACGGAATGATTTCCCGACCGGAGATACAGAACTTAATGAAGCTCCCTGCAACAGCCTACTCCGCCGAAGTAGCCACTTCCGCTACGAAGGCCGGAAGCTGCAGGGTATCTTGCGAAATTCTCCGAAGCCACTACCCTTCTTCGCCAAGGCTAGGGAGGGTTCCCCTCGCTTTCATCCTTGTAGCAAGCTACGGGGTATTCGGCGAAGGAGAATAAAGGAGCGCGCATGAAGCTATCCACTGGGTGGCGAATCGATAAAACCAGGAAGAACCGAGTACGAGCGACGCGGAAACCAAAAATCAGATGGGAAGCGCTTGGTCTGCCGAATCCTCTTGATACCCGTACGACGGCCTCTCTGGAAGATATCCGTCAGCAAGTGTCGAACATGGCAAGCCGTGGGTTCGTGCATGGCACTCATTCCCGGATGGCTGATCGAGAATCCAACACCATCGACCATGCGCCTAATTCAAGAGGCAAGACACGTCGAGGTGCAGCGAAGGAGTCGTAGGTCTCCATGCCTATAGAGGGATTTTATTACAAACTTCAATGCATGAGTGACTGATTACGAGTCGGTACGCAAGGAGGGCGCCATCGGACGAGCAGGAAAAACGACTCTCGCAAAACGAGACCGTGAGAAAGCGAAGCAGCTGCAGCGGCGTGAGAAAGACGCCCGTCGACAACAGCGCAAGGCCGAGAAGCCCGCTCGCCCACTGAATACAGAGGGAGAGGATCCGGATTTGGCCGGCCTCCGGTGGGGCCCGCAGGAACCGCTGTACTAAAGATGGCGTGACCGTGATCCCCGCGCATCACTCCAGCCTAAGCGGCCTTCACGAAACGGTCGTTGCTTAACACTGCTTGCAGTTGTTGGGTCACTGCACGGCGATAGTCGCTTTTCTGCTTCACCATTAGCACGACACCATCCGCATCAGTCAGAACCAGCAAATCGTCTTCAATCGCAAGTGTCCGGTCAGGATCTCCGACATTGATCCGATACTGAGTCCGGCTATCCGGGTTTCGGCCAGGACCGACTACCAATTCAGTTAGCCCGTCGATGATTCCCTCGCGTCCATCCCCACGAAACCTGACCTTTGTACCGTCAGGAATTCTCACCCACCTTTTTCCCGTATGCAGCCCGTCAGTTTTTGGGTTTGTCATGACCATACTCCTCCGATCGCTCATGCCTCTTGACCTGCCGGTCGATGTGCGTTGCTGGATCTCCCTGGCCGTTGAACTCCGTCCTGCGTAACCGAGGATTCCTTTTGTATGATGAGGATCCTGGCTGATACCGGTGTCGCTCCTCGCCTGGACGCCCCCAATCCTGATGACCGCCTCTGGGGCGCTCATGTATCCGCAAATGCGGACGATCATTGGGGCGAGGGCTTCCCTCCGCCAACGGGACGGGATGCCCTAGATACGTCTCGATCGCACGCAGTTGATCGCGCTCTTCAAAGGTCGCGAAACTAGTGGCTCGTCCGGTCATCTTCATCCGAGCCGTCCGTCCAATGCGATGAATGTAGTCTTCCGGACAATTCGGCAAATCGTAATTCACCACGTGGCCAATATTCGCCACGTCGATCCCGCGGGCCGCAATATCCGTTGCGACGAGAATTCTGACCTGTCCTCGTTTAAATCCATCCAGAGCACGGAGGCGCTGCGGCAGGCTTCTGTTCCCGTGGATAACAGAAACGCGGTGACCGGCCTGCGCAAGTGTCTGGCCGAGGCGATCAACCCGATGCTTTGTCCGGGCAAATACGAGGACGGTTCCTCGTTCCACCGCGAGTAACGACACCAGTAACTTCGTCTTCTCTTGAGATGTCGTATGATGCAAGGCCTGAGTCACACCGTCAGCAGTTGTCGAGGCAGGCGTCACCATCACACGAACGGCGCCCTTCAGGCTCGTTCGAGCCAGGCGGGTGACATCCGTCTGAATCGTGGCGGAAAAGAGCAAGGTCTGTCGCTCTACCGGCAATGCATCGAGAATCTGATTGATCTGGGCAGCAAAGCCCATATCGAGCATTCGGTCCGCCTCATCGAGCACCAGGATCTTAATCGGAGACAAATTGATCGTACCGTTCCACATATGATCCAGCAGTCGCCCCGGTGTGGCAATCAGAACATCGGGCCGTTGACGTAATCCTCTGACCTGGGCCTGCATATCGCTCCCTCCGACGACGACCGTGGCGGAGAGACGGTGACTTCGACCGAGCTGTTCGATTGAACCGAAAATCTGGAACGCTAATTCACGCGTCGGCGCAAGGATCAATGCTTGCGGCTGACCTTTCGGCAGGACCGCGAGCCGCTCGATCAGAGGAACGACAAATGCTGCCGTCTTCCCGGTACCGGTTTGCGCGCAGCCGATCACGTCCTGCCCCTGAAGGGCAGGTGGAATGGCTTGAGCCTGGATGGGGGTGGGAACCAGCAGTCCCGCTGCCGTTAAATCCCGCAAGAGCGGTTCAGAGAGACCGAGATCGGAAAAACTCGTAGGAACGAAGGTATGCACTGCACTATCCTTTCAGTGTGATCGCATGTTGACGGGATCAGTGAACCGAGGGGAGAGAAACCAGGGAGGCATCCACTCCGACAGGACCTGGTCGCGGTGCGATCGCGAAGTCCGTTATGGTGTATACAGCCGTGCCGTCGGACTATTGCGACAACGATGTGATGGTCATCATATAGTACCCGCTCTCTTGCGTCAACTCCCACAAGAAAAGACGGGCTGGATGGGACAAGGGAAAATGCCAACTTCTACGTTCAAAATATCGTGGTCTGGCGAGGTTCTCGCGTCATACAGGACCGACGTGTTCGCTATCGTCGCCAGACTGTGCTATGGTAGCTGCATGTGCATGTCCGGTCACTACTCTATCCCTCGCGCCTTCACTCCCTCTCGCTAGGTTCTGCGCGATCGATGCTCTAGTTTCCGCCCTGCTGTGCTACAGGTTTCTTCGGAGAAGCGCAGAACAGTATCAGTCTGTGTCGAAGCCGACAGATGCGGATGGCGAAGACTCGTTCGCCGCGACGGATTAGTATGACAGGAAGGATTCCCGATGAAGAAGCGGGTTCTGTATGTGGGAGGACTGCCCGACGAACTTTCGGATTGTGCGCTACGCGGCATCTTTACCTCCTATGGCCTCGTCGCCAGAGCCTACGTGGTCCGATTCAAACATACGGGGAAGTCTGCCGGGTACGGATTCGTCGAAATGGGGTCCGCCGAGCAAGCCTTGAACGCAGTGGTAGCCCTTGAAGGAACCGAATGGGACGGGCACCCTCTCAGAATCTATGTGACTCCCTATGCACACCAGGCCGTATAAAATTACTCACGTTACGGAAAAGGAGTAGGCATGGGCCGGACCAACTTGGACCCGATCATTACCTTTCCAGACGGATCGCACCTCTTGATTAGCACGGCCCCTTCAGGAGAAAGGACCTTTTCCTGCACACTCTATATGGCGACCATCGCCGCTGATGATCAAGGAGTCTTCCGCATCATTTCCAACCATCTAGCCGGAGCCACCTGCTTAAGTGCGCAAGAAGACGCTTACAGTTATGCTCGACGCCTCTACCCCCATTCAGCAGAGACAATGAAAAAGCCGCCCTATCTCATCTGGCCAGGCCCTGGCCCCAGTGGCAATACAGACGTATAGTGCAACGGTAACCCTTGCCTACCAAATGACCGTATATATATCTTTGAGCCACCCACACCATCTATCCTTCGATGCGCCAGCGCCGAACACTACAGGAAACTCAAGACTATAGCTTTTCACATATGCCTCTGTTAGGATAGTTTTGTTTCATGCGGCGGGTCTCGCATGAAATAGTGAATTAGAACGGCCCATCACCGATGTTGTTTTTACCGAGAAGCTGATCGGAAGCTCGACCCAAGCCGCCGCACTGTTCGCGTCTTCGGCCCGTTCCTTCCCCTCGTGTGTTCGTTCTCGAGTCTCAAACAATATCAATTTCAGAAGGAGGAACCCCCATGGGTTCAAAACTTTATGTCGGCGGGTTGCCCTATGCGGCAACCGAATCACAGCTCACCACCCTCTTCGCCGCGCACGGTACCGTCGAGTCTGCGCGTGTGATTACGGACAAGTTCACCGGACAATCGCGAGGCTTCGGCTTCGTCGAAATGGCGACACAGGAAGAAGCCAAGGCTGCGATTACCGCGTTGAATGGTTCACAGATGGACGGACGTTCTTTGACTGTGAATGAAGCCAAGCCACAAGAACCCCGCACCGGAGGCGGTGGTCGTTTCGGCGGTGGTGGTGATCGCGGTGGGCGCGGGCGCTTCTAACTAAACGCCAACGAGCTGCAAACACGGAAGGGGCGCTTCAGCTGGGGCGCCCCTTCATGTTTTACCCCGCTCCTCGCACATCATATTCGTCTTCCCGGTGCCAACGACGCTCGGACCTCTGGATCTCCACCGGCATGTGCCAGTGTTTGGATGCTCTGTGAGCCGGGCACGTTCTTGACCTCATCAACCCACGAATGTTAGCCTCGCCCAGCGTAATCGCGTAAGGGTGTCCGAGACCAATTTTCAAGCGGACATACTCCATGAGGCTTGTCCCTCTGAGCATCACATGCATCTGCGCCTCATTATCGATTTCGCCCCTTGTATATAGTCAACAACTGCAGAACGACCACCAACTGACCTCGTCCGCTATCCTCAGGCCATGGACGGGCGATCTTGACGGAATGATCGAGCGCCGCGTCATTCGTGCACTTGTGGCGCCGTCCCGCACATCGTACTGGCTCAACGGAGCGAGGCAGACCGGCGCAGAGTACGAACTACTCAAGGGCTTCCAGGAGGAAATCAACAATCGTTACAAGGCAAAGCGCAAGCACATTCTTATTCATGTGGTCTTCATCCCAACGTCGCGTGACCAGCTGATCCCGGGACTGATTGAAGGCCGTGGCGACATTGCAGCTGGAATCCTGACCGTTACACCGGAACGTCTTGAAAAAGTCGATTTCGGCGAGCCCTTTTTCCGAGGGGTCAAGGAGATCGCCGTGACGGGACCTGCATCGCCCCAACTGACCTCCATCAACGATCTGTCTGGCAAAGAAGTGTTCGTCCGTAAGTCGTCGAGCTACTGGACCCACCTGGAGCATCTCAACGAGCGATTCGCTCAAGAGCAGAAACCGCCGGTGGTGCTCAAGGCGGCTCCAGAGGATCTGCAGGACGACGACCTGCTGGAAATGGTCAATGCTGGACTCCTAGAAATCATCGTGGTGGATCGCTACCAAGCTCTTCTTTGGGCGAAGGTGTTCAAGAATCTCAAACCGCACAAAGGGATCGTCGTCAACGAGGGTGGCGACTTGGCATGGATGATCCGTAAGGAGAGCCCCAAGTTGAAAGCGGAGATCGCCGAGTTCGCCAAAAACTATGGTCGGAAATCCGATTTCGGAAATGCGTTGATCAAGAAATACGGCGGCGATGGCAATCCACGGATCGTGAAACAGGCCACATCGATCGGCGAGATCAAGAAATTCCAGAAGACGGTCGAGTTCTTTCGTAAATACGGCGACCAATACGACATGGACTATCTCTTGATGATCGCCCAGGGGTACCAGGAGTCCCTGCTCGATCAGAATGCCCGAAGCAGTGTCGGCGCAATCGGAGTCATGCAGCTCATGCCCGACACCGGAAAGGAGATGAAGACCGGCGACGTGACCCAGCTTGAGCCCAACATCCATGCCGGCATCAAGTACATGCGGTTTCTCCGGGATGAATATTTCGAAAATGAACCGATGGACACCCGCAACAAGATTCTCTTTTCGTTCGCCTCATACAATGCAGGGCCGGTCCGTGTGCAGAAACTCAGGAAGGAAGCGGAGCAACGAGGGCTCGATCCCAACGTCTGGTTTAACAACGTCGAGATCATCGCCGCGCGACGGATCGGTGAAGAAACGGTCACCTACGTGGCCAACATTTACAAGTACTATGTTGCGTATAAACTGGTCGAGGAACAGCGGGCCGGGAAGGAAAAAACCCGCAGTGAGATGCTGGAGAGGGTTCCTAAGACCGAGTAACCACCCACCAAACTGCTCAGGATATGACTATCTTCCCTGCTACACCATCGCCTACGGCCTCATCGATGGCTGATTTCCAGCAGAAATAAGAGTCCGCGCCATGAGCATTCCAATACAGCCCGGACACCTTTGTAATTTGTCATTGCTCATGTTCTTCTCGATGGTGAAGAGAATAGCTTGGCAATCTTCTTCACAGTCACCCAATAGCGGCAGGCACCGTTTCCCCAACTTGAGCGACAGGGTTACGGGGAGTAAGATGATGGTGATCACGGCGAGCAAGTCGCGTCACTGGTCGCCAGCGATTCTCCGAGCATGACTCAATGATCCCTTGAGTCAGGAGGTCAGCATGAAAGCTGGCTGGTGGATCCGGACCTCAACAATCGTTCTGCTTGCTCTGCTTGGCACAGAAGCCCACGCCGGCCGAATGCTTCGCGAGTTTAGCGGCGATGCCATGCAACGTCATGACAGCCGGATGATGGCGTCCCCCATAATGCCCTTCCCCGGGCTCTTTGGACTATCCTTCTGGCCCTACATAGCCTATCCCCCCGCTCCATCCATGACGATCGTGAACGTCCAGATCTACATTCCCGAGATCGATCAGCAGCCGGTGCGACCGTCAATCACCCCTGCACGGCCAAAATTCTGGACCGCTCGGTGTGGTACCTTTGTCGAACTTGAAGTGAGTTCGATCATGAATCTGATGGAGGAGGAACAAAAACCCTGCACCCCATAACAACGAGTGAACAGCACCGCTCATCGACGCCACTGATCGGGAAAAGAGAGGAGTCACCACAACCTGACCCTTCTCAAGTTAGCTGTAGTCTTTGAGATGGGTATCCCGTTTGTTCTTTTCTATTGAGTCGCTCCTTGCATCTGTTGCGCTGCCCGACCTGCAGGTTGCTCTAATGTGCCCTCAACAGAGCGGGCCTTATCCATCGGTGTTTTGATGGCATCGACTGCCTGCTGCGCTGCTTGATCGACGGCTGAAGCCGGCTGCGGCAGGCTGGATTTTTCAGTAGAAGCTTCCTGCTGGCAGGCGTAAAGCCCTGTTACGACGAGTAACACGAGAAGCCCAATGCTTGTTTTCTCGGTCATGGTAGACTCTCCACTCAAAAACATACCTGGCCAATGAGGATCTGACAGAGGCGAAAAGGTCGCTGAAAAATCAAGGACCGAGACAAATGATGGGTAAGAGATCGTCTTCGGAGTGAACAGTTTTATCGGCTAGGTCATCGCCTCTGTTCTAACAGACGGATTCATCCGCCATCAGCAGACTTCCTGACCAGATATGAGACTGCCGGTTTCGACCTATGGCCCTTTCCATTCACTTAACAGTGCCAAATGTCCTTTCCGTTTAGCTCGTTTGACATACGCAGTGTCGGCTGTAAGATAGAGGCCCTTCGTACGCAAGGCGAGCACATGGTAGGCAGAATCATAGAAGGTAACGTGCCTCACCTCATGCATGTGTTCAAGCACGGCCAGATTATACTCAGTCCTCAATGGAACTTCTTCAAATTCATATGCCAATAATGCGCTCATCAACTCTGTGGCCGCAGCGGGCTTTTTGAGCCCTAAGACATTCCCCACCTCATACCGCCAGAGCGTCGGAAGCCGAATTTCGACCACTTCATCGAGCAAGGCCTGTTGTAACTGGATGGCCTGCCGATGATCAGGCTCGCTGTCTCTCTCCAACACCCACTTCAAAAGGACTGAAGCATCAGGCACCACAATCATCGCTCAGTCCTTGTCCGTCCCCGACGTACGGCTGCCACAATCTCTTTCCCGCTAAGCGTCGCACTCCGTTTCCTCAACTGGCGCAAGACTTCCGTTGCATGCCGGCGTTTGCGCCTCAGCAGTTCATTCCGGAGCGCTTCGTTCACAACCTGACTCCGCCGACGAGGAGGAACGAGCTTGAAAAGCTCTTCTCTGAGTTGATCATCGATGGACACATTCAGCTTCGCCATGCCTCCTCCTTCCGCAAGAAGAGCCTTCTTGACGCCATGATTATGTTCCTTAAATAGACGCCTAGTCAAGGCGCATTACAGATAATGAAGGAGATGGCTCGGGTGAGATCCCTTTTCTAGCTGGGCACCTTTGGCGGTATCAGTATCTTCCTCTGCTATGCCCTCGCTATCCCCTCACCGACGGCCAGATTCCTCACCAGAAACTTTCACGCTGCCGCAAAATGGTTCCGACACTTTGTACTTCTCTGAACCAGATAGATCATCTTGCGAAACTCCTTCCAATGCTCAACGGGAGAATCCCGTTGCAGGATCCGTTCAATGTCTTCTCAAGTAACCTGAGGAGTAAACTGATCCACTAGTTATTGCTGCCGTTCCCAGCAGAGATGCTTGGCCTCGTGGGTTCCACCCTGAATAAGAGGGTTGTAGTCGAAACCGGCAAACCGCTGTTTTAACTCATCCCAGATGCCGTCGAAGCCTCTGGCCTCTGTTGGGAACGAACAACCTCCGTGCTCTCCTTCTAGTAGAAGCCACTCGTCGGGAAGCCGTGGGCCATCGGAGGTCGTCACGTACCAAATTCTGTTCACATCTTCCCATCGGATCGACTCTCGCTGTCGATTCGGATGTTCACAGACAACCTCGTCTTTGGTCATCACCAGCCGATAGTCGCAGGTCACCCACGGCTTTGCAAACCACGGTTCAAATATGGCGACCAAGAGACACAGCCCGAAGAACCCTGCGATGAGCCAGCCATCTGAATTGCCGGAGGCAATCGCCATCACGCCGATAGCAACGAAAAGGGCCGACACCGATAACGTAAAGAGTCTCATAGGCACATGTATAAAGTGGCTAACGTGTCGTAGGCATCCTTTTTCGGATTGACACAATAATGATGAACGAAAGAATGGCTGCTGCGATCCAAACGGTCTGGACATCCGCCAATCCCCACAAGCCGAATTTCATCGGTAGGGCATACAAGTAGCCTACGATGAATGCGCTGCCCAGCGCCGCTGAGGTGGCAAGCAACGGACGTAGGCCGACGTGATCTTCTAGGTATTGGGTTGTGAGAGAACCAACCAAGAAGGTCAAAATCAACGGGAGCATTCCAAGAAGGGCGAGTGGTGAAAGATGGTCAAGCATTGAAACCAGGAGATATACCCCCATAGTAGAGACCACTCCCAAAGTCAGATCGGCTTTGAGTCTCCCTATGATCACGCCCCCAATTGCTCCAACGAAGGCCGCAAAGACGATAGTCCCAGCAACCGCCGCCAACATTCCATACCCTACAGGCGCCATACGTTCATCCTGCAAGACGGTGCATATTCAGGGGCGCGCATGCAGTTTTGCATAAATTCTCAATCGAGTTTCTTCTGTCTTGGCTTCATCGTAGCGCTGAAAGAGCCCGAACCAGTACAGCCTTTCATTCATGGTCATTCCACCGATGCCATCAATGGCGTGGCTGCGAAACTCAGACCACAAGCGATACACCTCGCTGTGCACAGCATCGGTCGAAAACCAGATGTATCCGATCGTGCGCTCAATGTGTGATTTGAGATCCTCCGCCGTGGTGTCATCACGCTTCCACGCGATGATCTGCTCCCCCAGGCGTTGGGCAGGTTCTTCAGGTGAAACTGACCGGATAGCTGCTGCCAGTTCGTCAATGTTCAACATGGCCTGAATGTCATTCTAGGGCGCAACCCTAACCAGTCAAGCCATTGTTTGGTTCAGAACTGGTTGGGTGTCAGACGCGCGGCGGAGAGTATGTTCGAACGGAAGTGTTTGCGGCCACAAAAGCGAAGGTAAATTCCCTCTTATCCTGCCGCCAAGAGCTAGACAAGTAGCTGGTCTCCTTTTCTCTGCTCTCCTCCAAAGAGTGCGACAAAGACGATCGGCATCGATTCAATTGCTAGCAGGCTCTTGAGCCTGTCGCGATTCCTACCGATTGACGGTCCGGGGACAACTTGTCTCGCCACTAATGAAAGTTTCTTCATGGTGCCTTCATCCTCATCTCATGCTCGCGCTGTACACTTTGCTCAAGACTAAGAGCGGCTGTAGAAGATGATCTGAGCGCGCCTTGGCGCCACAGCGCTCAACTATTCCCTTGGCCGATCGGCTGAGGGAGCTTTGCGAAAGGAGGAATTTCATGATGGGCGTCGCCTTGATTAATGCCATGTATTATGGAGCCCTCTTCATCTTCGGTGTGATTGGGATTTTGGGCCTGAGTATGGAAATGGTGTTGCGGAGATGATTCTTCCAGCAGGAAGGCAGACACACGGACCAGAACACCATCGATCAACCATCAGGCGGTCGACCCCGTGGACGCATCGCGTCCTCGGGTGAGCCTGAAACGGAGGCATCGCCATGAAGATGATTGAAGCATTCATTCAGCCATTCAAGTTGGACGATGTCAAAGAGGCGTTAGTGATGACAGGTGTGCAGGACATGACCGTCACGGACGTGAGCAGATTCGGACGCCAGAAAGGGTATCGAGAAGTCTACCGCGGGGCCGAGTATACGACCGAGTTCTTGCCCAAGCTGAAGATCGAAGTGTGCGTCGCAGATAACCAGGCGTCGCGGGTGGTCGAACGGATTAGGAACAGTGCGAAGACCGGCCATGTCGGGGACGGGAAGATCTTCGTAGCTGATGTGGGTACCGTGGTGCGGATCAGGACCGGAGAGAGAGGGGAAAGTGCAATATGACCTCGCCTCCAGCTAATGGATCACAGGTTCCTTGTTTGGACGAACCTGGTTCGCTCGCGCAACGCTCCTCACAGTCCCCGCGAGCCTCGCCGACCCCGGGTGTGACCCTTGCCGCGCTTCAAAAACCTATGTGGGTTGCGGCATCCCCTTCTTGGGCTCACCCCAGTAGATTGTATGGTGTGGGAATGGGATCTCGATCCCTTTGGCATCGAACGTGTTCTTTATCCGGCGATTCATCTCCCGACCGACCCGCCACTGTTTGAGTGGCTCGGTCTTGATGCGACACTTGATAATCACGGCAGAGTCCGTAAGTTGGTCTACTCCCAACATCTCCAGCGGCTCGAGAATTTCATCCGCAAACCGAGAATCTCGACGCAAGTCTTCGGCAATCTCTTGCAGGACTGCCATCACCTCATCGACGTTCTCTCGGTACGCAACTCCAACATCGAACAGATAGTAGGAGTAATCTTTTGTAAAGTTCTTCACCTTATCGATGGCCCCGTTAGGGACCACATGGAGATTGCCGGACAAATCACGCAGCCTAATGGCCCGCAGTTCAACTTCTTCGACAAGTCCTGCCACCCCTGCGACCTCAACCACATCCCCTACCCGAACCGAGTTTTCCCAGAGGATAAAGAATCCTGATATGAGATCTTTCACGAGACTTTGTGCTCCGAATCCAATGGCCAATCCACCAAGGCCTGCCGCCGCCAACAGGGGCTTCATGTCAATGCCACCCTCGGAGAGGATCATTGTCATCCCGACAAAGAGAATCACCATTCGCGCAACATCTCTGACGATGTTTGTCAGCGTATACGCTCTCTTGATTTGGCCACGCACGGGAAGCGTACCCTCATAGAGACTGTTGAGTTTCGCCACGCCGCGCTTCAGCAAACTCAATAGGACGAGCACGCCCACTGCGATCAGTAGCACGCGTAAGCCTGAAGTGGTGGCCCATTCGAACGACCGATCAAAGAATCGGCTCAGATAAGATGTCGGCATATCACACCTCCTCTCATTCAGGTCGGGCCGTGCGTGTTGCCAACTACCGGCCCCGATTTTCGATCACATTGGTTCCCTGTGCTGTCACGAGCCGGACACAACCGTAAGGGTAATTCCACTCAGCTCGATCCCCCGTCTCATCCGCTGGCGCACCGGTGAACTCTACTCGATTCTTTGACGCAACCCGGCTGCCGTCAGGACAGGCTGTCACAGCGCCAAATCGTATTCCAGCAGGATTTCGATGAGCCGTTTCAGTTCTTGCATAAGCCCCAGACCGATTTTATTCTAAGAGGAGCAATCAACGCGGTCACAATGAAGTTCGAGGAATCGATGATTGAGGCAAGCCTCCTAGAAGGAGGTGCCAGATGAAAGTGTGGCCTGGACATCCCTACCCGCTGGGAGCGACCTGGGACGGAGAAGGAGTGAACTTTTCCCTGTTCTCAGAAAATGCGACGGCAGTCGAGTTATGCTTATTCGGTGTGCGAAGCGGGATGTCAGAATCACACCGCATCCGCATCGAAGAGAAGACCGATCAAGTGTGGCATACCTACCTCCCGGGAGTCAGGCCCGGACAATGGTATGGATACCGGGTTCACGGCCCCTACGACCCCAAGTCGGGACATCGTTTCAACCCGGCAAAGTTGCTGATTGACCCATACGCCAAGGCCTTGTCCGGGACAGTGAAACGATCGGCTTCCATGTTTGCCTATGCGATCGGGCATCCCGACGAGGATCTCGTTCCCGATGAACAGGATAACGCTGCCGATATCCCAAAGTCTGTCGTGATCGAACAAGCGTTTAGTTGGGGAAGCGACAGTCTGCTCCGCACTCCATGGGACAAGACACTGATCTATGAACTGCATGTGAAAGGCTTCACGATGCAGCATCCCGATGTTCCCCAACACCTGCGTGGTACCTACTCCGGGTTGGCCACCCCTGTGGTGATTGAGTATCTCCAACAGCTGGGAATCACGGCTGTCGAACTGTTACCGGTCCAGCACTTCGTCTCGGAAAAAGGCCTAACCGATCGCGAGCTATCCAATTATTGGGGATACAACACGATAGGATTCTTTGCGCCTGACATTCGCTATTCCTCCTCGCACGACCGGCGGAATCAGGTCAATGAATTCAAGACGATGGTCAAGGCTCTGCACAGCGCCGGGATCGAGGTCATTCTCGACGTGGTCTATAACCACACAGGTGAAGGCAACCATCTGGGACCGACGCTCTCTTTCCGCGGAATCGACAACTCCGTGTACTATCGTCTCGTGCAGGACCAGCCTCGGTACTACATGGACTATACCGGTTGCGGCAACAGTTTAAACGTCAGACATCCGCGCACGCTGCAGCTTATTATGGACAGCCTACGCTACTGGGTGTGCGAGATGCACGTGGATGGGTTTCGGTTCGACTTGGCTTCTACGCTTGCGCGAGAACTGCACGATGTGGATCGCCTCAGTGCCTTTTTTGACATCATTCATCAGGACCCGATACTGTCCCAAGTCAAGTTGATTGCCGAGCCATGGGACCTCGGTGAAGGAGGCTATCAGGTAGGGAACTTTCCAGTCGGGTGGGCGGAATGGAATGGCAAATATCGTGACACCATCCGGCGTTACTGGAAAGGCGACGGGGGGCAGGTCGCGGAATTTGGCTATCGACTCTCCGGCAGCAGCGATCTGTACGAGCCGGGAGGCCGGAGGCCCCACGCCAGTATTAATTTTGTGGTGTCCCACGACGGGTTCACCCTGCACGATCTCGTCTCTTACAACGATAAGCACAACGAGGCCAACGGAGAAGAGAACCGCGACGGCACCAATGAGAACCTCAGCTGGAACTGCGGCGTAGAAGGGCCGACCGACGACCCAGCGATCAATGAGTTGCGCCAACAGCAGAAACGCAACATCCTCACAACCTTACTTCTGTCGCAGGGTGTGCCGATGCTCTGCGGTGGCGACGAAGTCGGCCGCACACAGCAGGGGAACAATAATGCCTACTGCCAGGACAATGAAATCAGTTGGTTCAACTGGAAATGGACGAAAGCGGATCGGGCCCTCTTGGATTATACGAAGATGCTCATTGCTCTGAGGCAAGCTCATCCAGTATTTCGGCGACGGCAATTCTTTCAGGGACGCCGCATCCATGGAGCGGAAGTGAAAGATATTTCTTGGTTGCGCCCCGATGGTAAGGAAATGACTGAACAGGACTGGCTCCAAGGCTATGAGCGTTGCCTCGGCATGCGATTAGCCGGCAATGCCATCAATGAAACCGATGCGAGGGGTAACCCTATCGAAGACGACACCTTCCTGGTCTTGTTCAACGCACATTGCGAAACCACTCCGTTTATCCTTCCGGCCCACAAGCGGGGGGTCCGCTGGCAGCAGGTGCTCGATTCAACCTTCTCAACCAATCGCCAGACCCATAGGAAACAGTATAAGGGTGGGGAATGTTATGATCTTAAAGCGAGATCGATAGCTGTATTACGATACGGAGACAAGCCGTAACGTGCGAGTGACAGGAAATCGGAAATATCGGAAAGGGGTGTCCTGTCCTGTTCGCGTAATCGTTGCCGGGTGACCATCGCCAGCAATTCTACGAGACACCCAGACGGGGTCGTGGCCTTAATCTAAATCAGCGTCGTAAGTCATAGGATAGTTGAGGCTTTACCGTCGCTGACGCCTCCGCTATTACTTGCCCGGTCGATAGTGTCTCAAGTTCGGTGAGCGCACAGATGTTCGCCGCAAGTTCCCCCGCCTCCACCGTACGAACCACGACATTGTTGCTGTCATCAATTTGACAGAAAAATCCCACGTGTGTCGATAGGGCATCACCTCCGGCTCGGCTATAACAACAGTGTCGAAGAACCGAATTTTATGATGAAGCACCTACCCGACGACCGACAACGCTCGCGAAGAAGCATGATCCACGACGGGTGCAAGACGACTCCCCGCTCTCCACGCGGGTCCCAAGCCGACCGCCAGCAACCAGATGCGCGCCATAGGCTTTCACAGAAGCGGCCGTCGCTTTGGATCGCTCCCGAGTTCGACGGCGGGCTGGCCCACGGGGACGGGATATGGGTGTCACCAAGATATGAGCTAGCATGAAAACGTACCTTCTTACCGTCGGTCGAGCATCACGGAACCTTCACGGAAGGTACCGCATGACTGCCTCCAACTCTCTCACCTACGTGATCAATTTTCGAGATCGCGCGAACTGTTCAAGGATTCAGCATGTCCAGCCGGGCGAGGCAATCCTGGTGCTTGTGCATCCGGAAGAGGAACCCCTGGCTGACCCAGTATATGCCACGGGGATGCGCAGTCCGGACGGCGCATTGTTCGTAGTCGAATTCACAATGCCAGAGGGCACGCGGCAGTCCTTCGAATGGGAATACCCACTGCTGAAACTTGTCGCCCAACTCCTCCAATCCCCCTCGCATCGGACTGACCGTCAGCCGAGCAGCGCGATGTGATTTCCTACCGACTTGCTGGACCCGATGATGGTGGGACGGGACCTCTCCACCGGCCTTTCAGCTCGGCAAGAAAGCCCCTCCCAATTCCGCTGAGAGTGCAGCCGCTCATTCGGCGCACCCCCATGCGCGACATCGAGAGACTGCGAAGCACAACTGCGATCTCACCCGCGGCTGCGGAAGCCTAAGCGATTGCGCGATGGCGTATCAGAAGGAAACCCCTGGCCTCCATCCGGCACCAGCTCACCCCTCTTTCGTTCAAGCGTGTCTGTCAAATCCGGGCCACCTCAAACTGACCCCTTCTTTTTTCCCTGCGGGTTAGGTCCTCAGCCGCTTGATGGACCGCTCCAGGTTTGCTCTCGCTCGAGCCTCATACGCCTCAATAAACTGCCGGGTATTGAATATCGAAGCGCGCGCCAGGAACCCCCTTAGGATCTCGCGGCGCTTCGCCCAAAACACGACGGCCGGCACCCAAGAGTATTCTTCCCTCACTTGATCTTCGTACTCATCGAATCGGTCCGTGGTTTCTCCGAGAATAGACAAATCTACATCGACTAACACCTTCTCATCAGGTTCATTTGGCACAGCGTCGTGGCACGTGGCCATGACCAGACTGTAGATTCGATCCGCTATGGCGGTGGGTAGGTTCGCTACGCGGGCCGTTGCACGCGCCCACTCCGCACTTCTCGCTTCGTTGTCTTGCCGCTTGGTATCGTAAACGGCGTCGTGGAACCAGAGCGCGAGCTCGACCTCTTCAGGATGGCACGCTTCGGTTCGAAGTTCTTCGAGCTTGACGAAGCACTCATCGAGGTGGCGGACAGTATGGTATTTCCTGTACGGTTCAGAATAGCAGGCGATGAGCCGTTCAAAGACCGTGGGGTCCGGCAGCGCTACACCCAGCCGCGCCCACAACCGTTTCCACTGAGCCAAACTAGGCATGTCCTGGAGGTCTACCTATTTCAGTCTGCCGGTTAGGTCTCGCGGTGAACGGGCGGTTTATCCGGGTGCAGTTTCTCATATCCCTGCTGAAAATAGTTACCAATGTCCAACAGTTGCACATCTCATGAGCCCGTGACCGCCGGAGCGCAGGGACCCGCCGAGACTCAGACGAGGAGGAAGGCTGGGACTGACTGAGAGGTTGGAGTGCCCGACCGCGTTTTGTGAATCCTTCCTGCTCGGCTGATGCAGCGTCATGTTAAGGTCCTAGCACCTTGGCGATCCAAGCGTCGTACTGCTCGCGTTCCTTCTTCTTGAGCGCCTCGTACTTTTGCGGATTCGCCGCTCGCAACCGGTCCTTCCCGAAGCTCAGGCGATACTCGGCCTCGATGAGCAGATCACGAAAATCATTACAGGCGAACTGTGTCCATCCTTCGATTGTCGACAGGTCGGCTCCGGACAACTTGAGAATTCCAAGATGGACCCGTTCTACCTCTAGATGGAAGCTCTTGCGCCCATAGGAACTCAGAATTCTTGCAGCGTGCTCGCGCGTTGAGGCATCAGGGAAGAGCTTGCTCAATACTTGGGAAAGTAAGGAGGAGTAATCTCTATCCATGCTCAGTTCCCTAGCGGCCTAACGTTCACAATATGGGCGCGCGCTGTTCTGCGCGCGTGCCGGTAGCTCGCACTCGGTCTACTTGTAATAGTAATACCAGTTACTCTGGTAATTGGTGTCGAAATTCTCTTTGGAGTCGAAGTTCGCGGACACTCCGCGCTTCTGGAAATACCCAAACTCGTCGTACGCCTGAAGAAGGCGAGCGTACTCATCGGCATACAAATCTCTCAATCCCGCTGCCTCGTACTTCCTCACCTGGGCGTCCGTATAGAAAAAGAAAGTTACGCTCTCGAACAATCTGGAGATCTCCCAGAGGTCTTTGTTGTTCAGCTTGAGTTTAAGTCGATCGAGTTCTTCTTTGGTGACGCTTTCGTTGGCTTCCATCCTCGCAACCGGTTCAAACGCGGCAAAGATCACAAATAGCCCTTCGACGTTGAAGCGATGATCGTCTTGTTCCGCGAGAATCGTTTCGAAGCGCTCATGAACTCGCCTCTGGTCGATTTTGTTGAAGTCGCCGGATGCGCCGTCCTGAAGCTTCAAAGCATCCTTTTGTGTCTCAAGAATAACGATCAATCGTGGTCGATCGTAGGTGACGGTATCGTAAACAACGTTAAGAATGCGCACACGATACTCTGCAGCAATCCATTCGGCGATCTCCTTGAACGGTGATTTCAGCGGAGCGCCGCTTCTCTTGAGGCGCTTCGTCTCCTGGTAATTGTCGTCTGAAGGGAGGATCATCGAAGTGGACTGGTGTCAGATAGCCAAGGGCTTGGCAACCACGGTTCAAGGATGGCGACCAAATTGTACAGACCGAGGAACCCTGCGATGAGCCAGCCGTCTGAATTGCCGGAGGCAATCGCGGACACACAGATAGTAACGAAAACGACCGACACGACGAACGTGAACAGTCGCATCGGGTCAGAGACCTTGGACTTCTCCATATCCAGAATTGTAGACGCGGCGGCTTGAAACTCAAACGGAGTTCTGAATTCTGACGCTGAGAGACCACGAGAAACGGCACTTCCCACTCGGGCCAGATGGGTCTCAAAAAGTAGCCTGAGCTACCCCCGATTTCATGGACACCAAGTTAAGGCACACGCCCTCGCCGACACATTCACCGACAGCTTGACAGAGATATACTAAAACTCGCATATTATGCGTCGTGAGTCAAAAGCCGATTGTATGGCTTGGATCGTCGCGCAGTGACCTTCAGGCGTTTCCACAGGATGCCAGGCG
>DATIAT010000036.1:0-21579 GCA_035457905.1 Nitrospiraceae bacterium | reverse complement strand
TGAGCAGATCGATCAGTTCTTGGATTTGCTTGGTCTGTTGGCCTGACAGTGAACGCGCACTCTGTCCTCTCTGGGCGTCGGCAAAAGCCTGAGGCAGAATGATCGGCGGTCCGCTTTTCTTCGACTTGCCCGACTTCCGTTTACTCACCGAACGCGCTCCACATACTCACGTGTACGAGTATCGATCTTGATCACGGTCCCGGTTTCCAGATAGAGCGGGACTTTGATGGTGGCGCCGGTTTCGAGGGTGGCGAGCTTGGTGCCGCCAGTCGCGGTATCGCCGCGGAAACCCGGCTCGGTATCGCTCACTCTGAGTTCGATAAAGTTAGGTAGCTCGACGTCGATCGGGCGGTGCTCGTACACAAGGATCTTCACGATCATGTCTTCTTTCAAGAGGTCCGCATTCGGGCCAAGGTTGCTTTTTTCGAAGGTCAGTTGCTCGAAGGTCTCCGTATCCATAAAGGTATAGGCGTCGTCCGTCGCGTAGAGAAATTGCATGGTTCGTTCTTCGAGATTCGGCTCCTCGAACCGTTCTCCGGACCGGAAGGTGCGATCCAGGACATTGCCGGACAAATAACTTTTGAGCTTGGTGCGCACGAAGGCTCCGCCCTTGCCCGGTTTCACATGTTGAAACTCGATGATATAGAACGGTTGATTATCGACCATCAGCCGTACGCCACCGCGAAAATCCGTCGTAGAAATCACTCGATACTCCCTTCAGACTGTAAGAGGCCTTGTAACCGGCTTCGTCGTTATTTCGTTCCTTTTGCCGCCCGCCGAGATGTCGCGGGTGCGGCTGTTTTCTTCTGGCGACTTGATGTGGTCAGAAGATCGTGCAACCCACGGAGCGCAAGGAGGTAGCCGATCGGGCCCAGGCCGGAAATTTGCCCGATCGAGACTCCCGCAATATACGATCGGTGACGAAATTCCTCGCGCTGATGGATGTTTGACAAATGCACTTCAACCGTTGGTAGCCCCACCGCGGCAATGGCGTCTCGGATTGCGATGCTGGTATGAGTATAGGCGGCGGGGTTGATGATGATCCCATCGCAATCCTTCCGTGCTTCTTGAATCCAGTTCACCAGTTCTCCCTCGCTATTCGACTGGCGCAAATCCACTTTTACGCCCAGTTCATCCGCCAGTTTTGCAATGGCTGAATCCATAGCATCGAGGGACAAGCTGCCGTATATCGACTGCTCCCTGGTCCCGAGTAGATTGAGATTTGGGCCGTGTAAGACTCGTATGCGGAGCATGTTTTTTGTTCACGTACAGGATATGCGAGGACAGTTCCCAATGACAGGGTCAGCAGGGCAGCATTGTAGCAGTCTGCCTGAGACCGGTCAAACGTGTGAGAAGTCCTAAGAAAGACTAGAGGGTGGTTCGTTCATCGCGTCGCGATCGTGCCGGCGTGATTCGATACTGCGAAGCCAGGACTCCAACTGTGCCACGACATCAGCGTGAGGCGAGGGGGGAGGCATTACCACGGACTCGTCGGCCTGGGATTCCGGTTTCGGGACAGGTGTCGCAACCTGTTCCTCCGATGGATCTTGTGCGGACCTAGTAGTATCTAGGCTTCCCGTCGGCGGCAGCTGATCGGTAGAAGAGGTCCGCCTGACCTCCGTCGTTAGAGCGGGCGTGTCTGTTACAGCAGGCGTTTTCAGGGCTGGATTTGTGGATAGGACAGATGGTGTAGTCACGGGTACCGAGGGATGATTTGCAGCCGAAGCCGGCGGTGTGGGCCGTTCCGGTGTCTTTTTATGTTTCAGCGGTCCGCCCAAAGCGGATTGGATTGAAAGGGCTTCTTCATCGCGCGGGTTGACCGTCAGAATAGCCGCGCAGGATTGTAGCGCCAATTCATTGAGCCCCTGATTTTGGTAGATCTTGATCAACGTGCGGTGGGCCCGCAGGTTCTCGGGGCTCAACTTGACGGATTCTTCCAGAATAGCCTTGGCCTTCGTCGCTTGCCCCATATGATCGTATGCACGTCCAAGCGCGACCATGGCAGTAATAAAACCGGGATAGACTTTCAGGCCGTCTTCGAGGACAGCAGCGGCCTCCTGCCACATGCCAACCTTTCCGTACTCTTCCGCAAGCGGCATGAAAGCCTTGGAGTGCGGATCTTTAGCCAACTGGACCGCCAATCGATCGATTTCCATAACATGCTCGGTGGCATTCTGATTTTGAGACATGGCTGCTAGCATCCTCCCGCCGTTGGCTTGGAGGCCCGGCTGGACTGCCTGGTGCGCAACAGTTCTTGTGCCCGATCCAGGATTGCATCGGCAAGGGCCCGCTTGGGCATCAAAGGCAGTTCTGTGATTGTCCCCTGCCGGTCGATCAACGTGGCCGCATTCTGATCGCTGCCGAATCCTGCTCCTTCCTTCGTGACATCGTTTGCCACGATAAGATCGAGGCCTTTCGCTGCCAGTTTGTTTTTCGCATTGGCAATCGGATCGCCGGTCTCAGCGGCGAATCCGACCATGAATTGTGTGGTTCGTTGTGCGGATAAGGCGGCTAGAATGTCCGTGGTTCGTTCGAGATCAAGCGTCCTGCCGGTTTGCCCCTGTTTCTTTATTTTTTGTAAGGCAGGGTGCGTGGGGCGAAAGTCTGCCACGGCAGCAGCCATAATGACGGTGGTAGACCAGGGGAGACGTACGGATAACGCTTGTAACATTTCTTCGGCCGTCGCTACCGGAGTGACCTCGATGCCTCTCGGAGTTGGTAAAGCCGTGGGACCGGTCACAAGGACTACTCGGGCTCCCCTAGCCCGTGCAGCTTCGGCGACGGCATAACCCATTTTGCCGGAGGAACGGTTTGAGATGAAGCGAACCGGATCGATCGGCTCTTGTGTCGGGCCTGCGGAAACCAGGACATGGTGTCCTTGCCAATCGCGCTGTGGAACAAGCGCCCCCTGAATTGCCTCCAGGATCGTGGCTTCTTCCGCCAATCGGCCTTGGCCGATCCGCCCTGAAGCGAGCGGACCGATTTCCGGATTTACCATGGTTGTTCCTCTCGCCTGCAACGCCGCTACATGTTCTCTGACGGTAGGATGGGCCCACATATCTCCGTCCATGGCGGGAGCGACAATCAATGGGCACTGCGCCGTGAGCACCATGGTCGAAAGCAGATCGTCGGCCAGCCCAAGGGCAACTTTTGCAAGGCAATTGGCCGTGGCCGGAGCAATTACGATGACATCAGCCTGTTCGGGCAATGACAAATGTTTCATCTCCTGATGCGCCTCGAATAGGTCCGTCGAAACGGGATGGCCGGAGAGCACTTCGAACGTAAGAGGGGCGACAAACTTCGTTGCCGATTGCGTCATTACCACGTGCACATCCGCCCCTTCGTGGAGCAAGGTACGGAGCAATGCGACAGCCTTGTAGGCTGCGATGCTGCCGGTCACGCCGAGCACGATCCGTTTCCCGATCAACGTCGGCCCGATGGGGTCGGATGGCTTCACCGATTATTCCTCGTTCTCGTTCGCCGCGGGCTTCGAGGTGTCGTCGACATAGACGCTCAGCTCTTTCTTGATCTCCTTGGCATCGTCACCGGTCATCACTGCGATGCGCTCCATCTCACCTTCCTTGCCGCGTTTCGCTTCTTTCATGGCCTCGCGCGCTTCTTGGCCGACGAGGTAGGTAACCTGTCCCCGGAGGACTTCATCAAGAGCGATGGTTGTTTCTTTGGTAAAACGCGAGGGAGCATGAGGCGATCCCTGGAGGATGTGCTTTGCCCGTTGAGCGGCAATAATCGTCAGCCGGTGACGTGAATCGAATTCGCTTGCTGTATATTGGGGCAAGAGTCTCAACATGTCGATCATGGAAGCGGTACTCCTTTGGGTTGGGGAAGATCCGTGCGATCTTCAATTTTCTGCTCGTCGCCAAGAATGAAATTATTCTCCAGCCACGTCATGTTCAAACGTTTAGTCTTCAATCGTTCTGACCAGAAGATGCTCTCCAGATCGCGAAGAGACCGGTCGAGGTCTTCGTTCCGCACTATGTACCCGTATTCCCTGTAGCTCCACACCTCTTCCTTTACTTTTTGCAGTCGTCGTTGAATTTCGTCTGGTGAGTCAGAAGCCCTGGTCTGGAGCCGGGCCCGAAGCTCGGTCATCGAAGGAGGAAGTATAAAGATCGATACCGCATCCTCGAACCGCTTCTTGACCTGTATCGCTCCCTGCACATCGATTTCCAGCAACACGTCGGTCCCTTGTTCGATCTTTTCAGACAGCGCCTTCCACGGCGTTCCGTAAAGATGTCCGTACACGTGAGCCCACTCGACGAATTCATTCCGTTCAATCATCTCCCGGAATGTCTGTTCCCCGATGAAGTAATAATCGTGCCCGTGCTTTTCCCCTACCCTCGGCTTTCTCGTTGTATAGGAGATCGAATGCCACAGTCCTGGGAGATTTGCGATGAGTTGCTTGCACAGTGTGGTTTTCCCTGTTCCGGATGGTGCAGAGATAATGAACAGAATTCCACGCCGATCCATCGAGGACCGCGGTTGGCCGGATGCCGGCGACGTAGAGCTGGTCGTAGCGGCTGACTTCATTCGACGTTCTGAACCTGTTCGCGAATGCGTTCCAGTTCGGCCTTCATTTGGACCACATGACCGGCGATTTCTGCATCATTCGCTTTCGAGCCGATCGTGTTGACTTCTCTCCCGATCTCCTGAAGGAGAAAATCGAGGGTTTTGCCTACCGCATCCGTACGCTTGAGCGCCTGGTCAAACTGTATCATATGTGAGTCCAATCTGACTATTTCTTCCGTAATGTCGCCGCGATCCGCGTATACCGCTAATTCCTGGTGGAGCCGGGGAAGGTCTGGTACTTCGGATCCCAACAGCTTCTCTACACGAACCTTCATTTTGTCGAAGTTCTCCTGGGCCAGTGAAGAGGCTCGCGCAGCGACGAGGGTCTTGTATCTGTGGATCTTCTGGAGCCGTGAGCTGATATCCTCTGCCAGGGCTTTTCCTTCGCGTCTTCGCATACCATCGAGATCTGTCAATGCCTTGGTCGTCAGTTGTTGAACTATCTTGACCAGTTTAGGGTCTTCAGAGGGTTGATCCGATACCGACAGGACATCACGGAGCCCGGCCATGAGTGCAAGATCGATGGAGCCGCTCAGCTTCAGGGATTTTTTGAGGGTACGAAGAGTTTGATGGTACTGCTTCGCGAGGGGCTGGTCAAGTTTGACGCTTCCGGAGTGGCCTTTCCCCGCCTGAACGGTCACTGTCACGTCGATGCGCCCACGGGTGCAGCTCTGCTGAATGCCTTTCTTGAGAGAGTCTTCCAGGTGGCTCAACTGCCGAGGTAGGCGGCAGGCGATTTCAAGAAAGCGATGGTTGACCGAGCGTATTTCCACCGTTACGGACCCATCCTGCCAGGGAGTTTGTCGCCGGCCGAAACCGGTCATACTACGAATCACCGAGGCTCCTTCTCATTCCAAGGGCAGTGCCGGTAGATCGGACAGGTGCGGCACTGGGGTTTTCTGGCGAGGCAGACATAACGGCCGTGCAACAACAACCGCTGGGAGATATCCGTCCATTGGGATTTTTGAATGAGTTGCTGCAGGTCTTGTTCGATACGATCTGGATTGTTGGATTTGGTCAGGCCGAGTCGCTTTGCTACGCGCTTCACGTGGGTATCGACGACGATGCTGGGCTGGCCGAACGCATTTCCGAGAATGACGTTGGCCGTCTTTCTGCCGACGCCCGGCAGTGTGACTAACTCATCCATGGTGTGCGGGACTTGTCCGGAGAAGCGTTCTGTCACGGCGGTGCTGCAGGCAATGAGATTTTTTGCTTTGTTTTTGAAGAAGCCGGTGGAACGAATGAAACGCTCGAGTTCACGAACATCGGCCGCGGCCATTTCCGACGGTTGCTTATACCGCCGAAAGAGCGATGGAGTGACCTGATTGACTCTCTGATCGGTACATTGAGCAGAGAGGACCGTGGCAACAAGTAACTCCCACGGAGAACGATGGTCGAGTTCCATCCTTGGCTCCGGCATCACGCGTTCCAGCGTCTTTGCGATCTCCCGAAGACGCTTTCGATGGTCCGGCGATGGCGGAGATTTCGTGGTCATGGCTGGTATCGGAAAAACAGATTGTGCAGTGCGTTAAGGGCGAGATGCAAGCGTGTCTGCCTGGATAGGAGCTTTCTGAAAAGAACGGTTCGCCGGGACGAGTCTAGCAAGCTGTTCTTCGAGGTGCCGGATCAGCGGGGGCAAGGTTTCCGAATGCAGAGACGAAATCCCTATCGCGTTGTAGCGTCGGCATAGCGCCTCGGCTTGCCCGGCCGGAAGCTGGTCGCACTTGTTAAGCACCAGGACCTGCGGAATCTGATCGAGGTTGAGGCTTTGAAGTACAGTGTTTACCGATGCAATGTGGGCGGTCGGGTCTTTCGTTCCTGCGTCGACGACATGCAGGAGAAGATCGGCGTTGCGCATTTCGCTCAATGTCGTTCTGAAGGCTGCGAGGAGGTCTTTAGGAAGGTCTCGGATAAATCCCACCGTATCGGTAATGATGGCTTCACGGCCATGAGGGAAAATGAGCCTGCGGCTCGTGGTATCAAGTGTTTCAAATACGCGAGGTGCTGTACTCACATGACTCTTGGTTAAAACGTTGAGCAATGTCGATTTGCCGGCGTTTGTGTAGCCGACTATGGACAGAACCGGGAACGCTTGTTGGACTCGGCGCGAGCGCCGTTGGCTTTGGTGACGGGCAAAGCCCTCGATCTCCCGCTCCAGATGGTCGATACGTTCTCTGATCCGACGCCGATCCGTTTCGAGCTTTGTTTCGCCGGGACCCCTGCTGCCGATGCCACCGCCTAAGCGCGAGAGACTGGTTCCATGACCGGAGAGACGGGGGAGCAGATAGCGAAGCTGTGCCAATTCGACTTGTACTTTGCCTTCCCGGCTATGCGCACGTTGTGCAAAAATGTCGAGAATCAGTTGGGTTCGATCGATAACCGTAAGGTCACTGATCTCTTCCATCGCACGCAGTTGCGCTGAAGTCAAATCTTGATCGAAGATAAGCAAATCCGCTCCTTTTTGCATGGCATGCAGCAGCACATCCTTGAGTTTGCCACTTCCCAATTGAAACCGATGGTGGCCACTCTGTGTGCGTTGCGCTAAACGGTCGATTACGGTAATACCTGCTGAAGACGCCAGCTCTGCCAGTTCGGCAAGGCGCTCCTCTTGCTCGACTCTACTCTCGGGCGAAGCGCTCAAAACGATAGCGGTTTGATTTGGAGCGATTGCATGCGACCCGTTTTGCCGCTGGAAGTCCGACTCCAGTTCACGAATGAACGTCTCGAAGCTCACAGGGCATTGATGCACCGGAGTGGGCTTCAGAATCGTATATAACTGCCCTTGGGGGCTGGGTGGATTCAGATGTGCCAGGGAAAGCAATCCTGGCTCACCTTTGGAGGTAACGGCCACTGTTCCCATCATGTCGAGTCGGAGCAGGCCCAGCATGGTGAGATCTTCTTGGGTTAGGGGTTCCCCCTTCAAGCTTGAGCGTATCAACCGAAGTCCACGCAGTGATCGCGGACTCGCACGAAAAGTAGCCAAAGTCGTTCGGGAGGGCTCGGTGCCAGCGCCGATCAGGACGTCTTGCACAGCTCCCCGCCTGGTAATAACCAGTCCGATGGGGCGGCGAATTTCGTGAGTGAACTGTGCGAGAGTTTTTGCCGCTTCCGATGAGAGGACTTCATCTATGGGCATACGCTTTCGATAGAGCCGCTCAAGCATGGCGAGCTGGCTGGCACGGAGACCGAGGACCTGTCCGTGAATTTCTGGAATGACGTCGTATCCTTTTAGTTGATGGTTAAGTTGTCTATATGACTGGGGTCGCCAACGAGGCTTGAGCATCCATATCGAGAAGCGCACAGCGCCCTGTGCGAAGAGCCTGCCTTCCCGCCGCTGCGATCATTGCCGCATTGTCCGTACAATAGGCGAGTGGAGGGAGACCCAGGCGAATATTCTCCACTGCCGCATGCTGCTGGAGCAACGTCCGCAATCGGGAATTGGCAGATACCCCTCCGACAACAGCCAATGCGTGAGCGCCGGTTGACCGAACCGCGGCGAAAGATTTTTCGACCAGGACGGCTACGATGGCTTCTTGATAGCCGGCTGCTAGATCAGCCGCTTGTGCCAGGCGACCTTGCTCATTCATTGCTTGAAGTCTATAGAGCAAAGACGTTTTCAAGCCGCTGAAGCTAAAATCCAGACTCCCCTTCTTGACATGGGACCTGGGAAAAGCGATAGCTTCCCGGTTTCCCTGACGGGCCAAACGATCGATGGCTGGTCCGCCAGGATATTCCAGTCCGAGCAACTGTGCGCCTTTGTCGAAGGCCTCCCCTGCTGCATCGTCTCTGGTAGCACCAAGGAGTCGGCAGTGCCCGGTTATTTCCTTGAAATAAAGATGCGTATGTCCACCGGATACAACCAGGACCACACAGGGGAGTGGAAACGTCGTGTCCTGCAGCCAGGCGGAGGCAATATGGCCTTCGAGATGGCTTACACCGACCGCCGGAATTTTTAAGGCATAGGCCAGTGCTTTGGCATAGTTTACTCCTACAAGAAGGGCACCGGCTAAGCCGGGTCCTTGAGTGACGGCGACTCCTGTGAGATTTGCCCATGCGAGACCAGCTTGCTGCAGTGCCTCCGAGGAGACCTCTTCGATCGATTCAATATGCGCACGGGAAGCGAGCTCAGGAACGACTCCGCCGAATCGCCGATGAACGGCATGCTGTGATGCAATAATGTTCGAGAGAACGGTGCCGTCTGCGCCAAGCACCGATGCCGCTGTTTCATCACACGAGGTCTCGATGCCAAGAATGGGGCCCAGGAGCCAGTTTGAGGCCTGTAGGTCAACGATCAACGTCACGAAATTGTTACCTGTAAGCGAACGGTGGTTGAAATAAAGAGAATTTCTGGAGAAACAAAAGTGTACGGCCCTTGTGGCCTACGGTGCCACAAGGGCCGTATCGTACTTGCTGCAATGGCGATGTGTAGATAGAAGGCCGGAGCATTATACGCCAGCCATGGCCTCCTGCTCGATAAATGCCGGAGCGCCGTCACGAAGCACTACCCGGATCTTTCTGCATTCCTTGAATCGTCCTCGAATCATCTCTTCGGAGAGTGGGTCGCCGATCGCGCGCTGAATCGTCCGGCGCATCGGCCTGGCTCCGTAGAGAGGCTCGAAGCCTTCCTTGATCAACCACTGCTTGACGTCGTCTTCGATCTCAATCTCCACCCCCTTATCGAGGAGGCGCAGGTTGAGTTCACCCAAGAGAATGTCGAGAATGCTGTAAAGGTGCGTTTTGTCCAATTGATGAAAGACCACGACCTCGTCGATCCGGTTCAGAAACTCCGGGCTGAACGAGCGGCGCAATTCTCCCAACACTTCTTCCTTCTTATGACGCTCCTGATCGCCTTCCGTGCTTTGAAATCCGAGGGAAACCCCTTTCTGGATCAGCTTAGTTCCGATATTGGATGTCATGATGATGACGCAATTCTTGAAGTCGACTTTGCGCCCGAGGCTGTCGGTCAGTACTCCATCATCCAAGACCTGTAGCAGGATATTGAAAACATCGGGATGGGCTTTTTCGATTTCGTCGAACAAGACCACCGAATACGGCCGGCGGCGGACCCGTTCAGTCAATTGACCGCCTTCTTCATATCCCACGTACCCTGGAGGGGCGCCGAAGAGTCGGGAACTCGTGAACTTTTCTTGATATTCCGACATGTCGATCCGAACGAGCGAATCCTCGCTGTTGAAGAGGAATTCCGCCAAGGTCCTTGCCAACTCGGTTTTTCCTACCCCGGTGGGACCCAGAAAAATAAATGACCCGATAGGTTTCTTCGCCTCTTTCAGACCGGCGCGGGACCGCCGAATGGCTCGCGCCACAGCGGAGATCGCTTCGTTTTGTCCGACCACGCGTTTATGGAGGAATTCCTCCATGCGTAAAAGTTTGTTCGATTCTTCTTCTTCCAGTTTGAAGAGGGGTATCCCCGTCATCTTAGAAACAACGTACGCGACCTCCTCTTTTCCGATCGTCGGCTTGTTCTTTTCCTGATTCTTCTTCCACTCTCGTTTGGATTCATCGAGGAGTTTGCGCAGCCGTTCTTCTTCCTCACGGTGGCGGACGGCTTCCTCGAAGTTCTGCATCGAAATAGATAGTTCTTTTTCACGAGAAACCTTTTTCAGCTCTTGCTCCATGGCCTTTAAATCCGATGGCAATGCATAGGTCTGCAGTTTGGCTCGTGATCCTGTCTCATCGATCAAATCGATAGCCTTGTCCGGTAGAAAGCGGTCGCTGATGTATCGATCGGACAGCTTGACCGCTTCAAGGATGGCTTCCTCAGAAATTTCGACGCCATGGTGTTCTTCGTAGCGATCACGAAGCCCTTGGATGATCAGCACCGTTTCATCGATGCTCGGTGGTTGGACGTGAATCGGTTGGAACCGTCGCTTGAGAGCGCCATCCTTTTCGATATGTTTCCGGTATTCATCGAGAGTCGTGGCGCCGATACATTGAATTTCTCCGCGGGACAATGCGGGCTTGAGCATGTTAGAGGCGTCGATTGATCCCTCCGCGGCTCCTGCACCCACCAAAGTATGAAGTTCGTCGATGAAGATGATGATATTGCCCGCCTGGACGATTTCCTTCATGACGACTTTCAGCCGTTCCTCGAACTGACCGCGATACTTCGTCCCGGCAACCAGCGAGCCAAGGTCGAGCGCAATGACGCGACGTGAAAGAAGATTGTCCGGCACTTCAGACTGAACAATTCGTTGGGCGAGACCTTCGACGATGGCTGTCTTTCCGACGCCGGCTTCCCCAATCAGCACGGGATTGTTTTTCGAGCGGCGACTCAGGATCTGAAGGACGCGTTCGATTTCATCGGCTCGACCGATGACGGGGTCCAATTGTCCTGCTTGGGCAAGCTGGGTCAAATCACGACCGAACTCATCGAGCGCAGGGGTGTTGCTCTTCCTGTCACGCTCGCGCGGAGCGGATTTCCGCAGGAATGTCACAGTTAATTGACGGGCGGTCAGAAGATTGGCACCTAAACTGCGGAGGATTTTTCCGCCGATCCCTTCCTCTTCTCGAAGGAGTCCCAACAAGAGATGTTCACTGCCTATATGATTGTGTCCGAGGAGACGGGCTTCTTCGACTCCGTACTCGATGACCTTTTTGACCCTGGGGCTGAAAGGGATCTCACCGAAGGTCATCGTGGTTCCTCCGCCCGGCAAATTCCGTTCAATCTCCAAACGGACTTGTTCGGTCGAAAGTCCCATCTTTTTCAAGATCATCAGGGCGATTCCATCGGATTCACGGAGAATGGCCAAGACGAGATGCTCGGTTCCGAGGTAGTCGTTTTGATGGCGCTCAGCCTCTTCCCTTGCAAGGATGATGATCTTCCGGCCCTTATCCGTGAATCGTTCAAACATCCTGCCTCCTTTTAGGTGGAGCCAATAAGGTGGAGCATTCGACCGGTTCTCTGCGCGCAAAGCTCTCGAAAAAACTGGCCTAATTCTAACTAGAAGGATTTTAAGTGTCAAGACTAGGAGCCAATCGCGCAAGCCGGGACATTGGAGTGGTACGGTAGTGGTCGTGAAGACCTGATGCGCTCCGGTTCATTGACTTCAAAATGACCCTCTCGATACAATCGCGCACATTTTTCTGTTCCTTCAGTAACATCGCGTCCCGGTTTCATTACATGATGAGCAAAAGTGTCGGAATTCTGACAAAACCGAAACTTCCTGAGCATACAGGCATGCTGCGTGATGTTGTCAACTGGCTTCGGACTCGAAACATCGATGTAATTTTGGATACAACGTCGGCAGCTCTTCTCGGTGAACGGGGAGGCTTTCAGAAAACCCAGCTGGCGAGCAAAGCGGACGTACTTCTGGTCTTGGGCGGAGACGGAACCATGCTCAATGCCGCTCGACTTGCCGGGGAACGAGGCATTCCTATCCTTGGCGTCAACATGGGAGGACTCGGTTTTTTGACCGAGGTCAGGTTGGAGAATCTATATCCCTCCCTCGAGCGGGTGTTCGCAAATGACTTTGTTCTCGATGAGAGACTTATGCTACGGACCCATATTCATCGGCATGGAGAAACGGTCGCACAAGGGGTGGTGTTGAACGATGTCGTGATCAGCAAGGGGACGCTCGCCCGCATGATCGAACTGAAGATCGCGATTCAAGGACGGTTCGTGACAAATTTGCGAGGCGACGGATTGATCGTCAGCAGTCCGACGGGCTCAACCGCCTACTCTCTTTCAGCAGGAGGTCCCATTATCGATCCGGCAGTTCAGTCCTTGATTCTGACGCCGGTGTGCCCTCATACGTTGACGCATCGGCCGTTGATTGTGCCGGGTGGCGCAGCGATCGACGTAACACTCACCAGCAAAGACGACGGCGCAATGTCGACCTTAGACGGTCAGGTGGGGGTGGCGATCACACAGGGAGATACCGTTGTCATCCAGACTTCCGAGCACCGGACCCGATTGATCCGATTCCCGGAGAGTAATTATTACGACGTGCTCAGAGAGAAACTTAAATGGGGAGGATAGAGAGAAACTGGATCCGTTAGGGCAGTAGAAATGCCTGGACCATATCGGCTAGGTCTTTCCGCGCTCAATCAAATCAATCATTTCCCGGTTGTTCGTGAATTTGAACTCTCCGATGCACTCGATTTCACTCCAGTGACTCTTTTCTCCTGCTTCAAGTATGCGGAGCCCTTCTACATCGACCGGGTGGCTCTTGCGCGCAGTGAGAATCGAAGTGAGGTTGTCCAGCACGACTTTGATGTTCGATCCGCTACCTGCGGGTTTCGTCGCAAGGTATCTGTTCACGACTTCGGCGCACCAGTCCCCGTCACGTTTGGCGATTCCAACTAAGCCCTCGCTCGCTTTCCTCGCCCATCCAGCGAGAAACACCCCGTCGATGACCTTGCCGGCTGTTTCATCGTAGGCCTGAAAGAGTGCGTCGTCCGGGTCGTTTCCCGTTTTGTTGGGATTGGTAATGAACATGCCGCTCTTGTAAGGCAGGCCGACGGTCTCATCAACTTTGTCGCCGACGGCAAAGACTACAGCGTCGCAGGGGAACTCGTAATACTGTTTCAGTCCCACTGCGACTGTATCTTCGCCTTTCGGGTCAAGCTTGTTGTCCTCCATCTCCAGGCCGCGTACACGATTGTTTTCATCGACGAGAATACGCTTAGGAGATGCAAGAAACTTGAAACCCATCTTGGTCTCGCTGACTTTCGGTTCGCATTTTGTAAATTCCTTTGTCAGGCCCTTTAAGACCTCGTCCGCATTCTGGCCGACGGCGGCGAGACGATCCTTGATCCGGGCAACCTCGTTGGTTATCCCTTCCAGATCCATGTTGGCGCATACTGCGCGAATCTCTTTTGGATTGTACTTTCGCTCAACAGGTCCTCGCCGCACGATTGCTGTGACCCGCTCGACCTTCTTGTAGCGGACCAGCCAATGGGCGATATCGACCATTACATCGCCTGCGCCGATGACAGCAACGTGCTTCCCCATATCGAAAGGCCGGTCACCGAAACCGGGCAATCGATTGAAATGGTACACCACGTCCTTCGCGTGAAAGACCCCCTTCGCCGAGTCCCCTTCTACGCCGATGGCTTTAGTTCCTTGGGCGCCAATAGAAAACACGACCGCGCTGGCGCCAAGGCTGCGAACCTCTTCAACGGTGAGATCTTTGCCGTGGCCGATTGAGACATTGCCGAAATAATGGACGTTCGGTTGATTGAGCAACTCCCAGTACTGTTTCTTTAGGCCGCCGCGGAGCTTAAGTTTTGAGGGAAATATCCCGTACTCAGCCAATCCGCCGTACTTGATGTCACGATTCAAAATAATGATCTCGTGTCCCGCCTTAGAGAGTGAACTCGCCACAGCCATGCCGGCCGGCCCGGCTCCAGCGACAATAATCACGTGTTTGCCCTGTGTACTCATAGAGTGTTTCCTGAATGGTACGAATGAAAAATGTCCAGAACATCAACGGTTTCGCGGACCTTAACACAGGGCCTTTTGAACTGTCAAAACGGAATATCTGAGCTCAGGACGATCAGAGGAGAGCGAGTTGCGCTCCTTGGCGACAGCGGCACGGTTGAAGGGTAATAAGAAACCTGAGGTGGACACGCGGATAGCTCCCGCGGCGTTTCACACCTTCGCTGGAACCAAATAATCAGAACACAGGAGGACCCGGTACGATGGTATTGATCCATCTTCACCGGGTCCTTGGCTGTGCAGCTATGAACGACTGCTGACTCTATCGATCCTTATTAGTGAGGATTATGGCCATGGAGAGGCCCTGTCGGATTCCTCTGTGCTCTTGTGAGCTGAGCCTTATACCCGATTGGGAGTTCCTGGACCCAGCCGTCATACACGTTGGGCACCGGCAGCACTCCCTGACCGCCCTGGCCTCTGTTTCCGATGATCCGATCGTCCTTCGGAACGTTGTCCTTCGCCAGCACCACTGCACCGACGATCTCGGCGTCATCCACGTTGCCGTCGTTGTTGGGATCATAGTCCAACACGATCAAACGGTTGGCAAACTTGCTGGTAACATAGGCATAGTATCCGCCGCCCTTCTTGGCGCCGAAATTGACGCCATGACAGCCCGGATCACAGGCCACCATTTTCACCAGCGTATTGGTTTGGGCATCAATGATCGTGATCGTTCCCGTCAGAGTATTTCCCGTGATCACGAACTTGCCATCGGGGCTCACCGGCGTCTGGATCGGAAACCCACCGATTGGGCCGGTGATTTCGCCCGTGAGCGGATTGTAGTTACCGTTCAGCAAAAGGGGGATATCCGTGATCTTTTCCCCGGGATTCTTTCCATTGCACGTAAGAGGCAAGCCCGTCGGTCCACACATCACTGAAGTGCTGTGGCCCAGGTAATTGGACACATAGTACTTGCTTCCATCGGGCATCATGCCTGATGCAATAGGCAGCGCGCCCGTCGGCTGCTGGTTCTTAATCGTGTATGTATTAAAATCAAACAATGTCGAGTCGTTCGTATTGGAGTTGGGCGTCACCATTGACTTCCCATCGCGTCCCATCCAATGGGCGTGGGGTTGTGTCTGGCCGCCCGCATTCGACATGTCAAGGAACCCATTGAACTGGAGTTGTCCAGACGGAAGCCGGTTAAACTCGGCTACATAATCATCGCCGTTGCACGTCACATGGACTTGCTGCGTATCCACCCGCGTCATCACGTGGGCCGGATCATGACAGGTTCCTCCATCCCCAAATTGCCCTTCCTTGATCTCTTGGAGGAGCTTCCCGGTATGACGATTGAGGACATAGGTGCTGTTGCCATGCCATTCGGTTTGATAGATCTGCTTCTGGTCATGACTCGCCCACATGTTGTGGCCATTGTTCATCTTCTGCTCCGGCAGCGCGATCTTGCGCTTGACGTTCCAGGCTGTGGCTGACACCACCGTCATCGTGCCCGGGAACCATGGCTCCTTGCCGGCCGTCAATTCAAACTGGGCATCGACCCAAATTTCGCCGATCCCTTTCTTTCTTGGCTTCTGCTGATTCTCGATTACCTCCCCGTCAAACGCACCTTGAAGTGCCGCATTGAGATCAGCAACATTCACCTGCGCTGGTCCACTCCCAAGGACGACGGGAACCGGAGGATAGGCCGGTTTGTACGGCTGACCCACCTTGGTGTAATCCTTCCAATTGGACGGATTGGTCACGATAAAGAAGGCTCGCAGCGCCCGAAGCCAGACATTCGTTGGCTGGTAGCTGGGCGGATCGGCTGGGGCAGCCGCATTGAAAGTGGTAGGAACAGACCCGACCCCCAACAAGGTCAGTGCATCGCCTAGGTAAAGCCCGCCATTCAAACCGTTGTTGTCAACGATCACCGCCCCAAGCATATACGGATGGAGTTTGCACACGAAGACAAACAGCCCCTCCGTATTTAATGTCACAGAGTGGTTTGCCGTGTTCGCCATGGGTTGATCGATCATTTCGCTACCCGCAGCGTTGCTCGGCCAAATCAGACTGGTCACCGTGTGGCGGCTTTCAACATTGTGCGGATCCCCTGGCAACGTTTGATTAAAATGCACGGTTTCGCCAGGTCTAATGATGGCCAGGGAGCGTGTTCCGGCGATATCTGTGCCGGTATCGTACCAATGTCCTGGAATATCGGTGATCTTGAAGGTGACATCAGCGAAGGCAAGATTCCCTGCGCCAAGAATCAGCCCCGCGATCAGCGGCAGCACGCGAAAACATTTCATACGTACCTCCTTATAAAACAGAGGCCCACTGTTGAATGTAAAATTGTTGCGACGAAGCTCTTCTGAGCGGAATCGATCAATATATGTGATACGGCACCTCCTTTTTGTTCCCTTTAACTCTTCTCCCTCTCCTCGTCTGCGGCCCAGCGTTGTTCGATGATCGCCGTTGCTTTGGCTCGCACGGCATCGTCCTCATCCTCAAGCGCCTCGAACACAGGATCGAGCGGCGCCTTGGCTCCCTTCGTTTCCCAGTGATCTAGGGCACGAAGGCGCAGGCGGGCGTCGGGGGAGTCGAGGTCTTTCGCGATTGCGGTGGGTATGCCAGGGACAAGTGACTTATCTGTTTCATCACTCTTAACATTAGTCGTACCGTCAGACTTGTCAGCTTGCCCGTCCCCTTGGGAGACGCTATCCCCTGGCGAGGGTGATACCCTTGCTGGTGCAGAACTACTTCCTGCTACTGATCCATCCGTGCTCACACGTTGTTTAAGGTTCGGGGCGTTGTCGGACGAGGCCGGCCCACAGCCGGCGAGCCCCGCGAGGAGCAGCAACCTCAGGAACAGCGCCGGGTAGTGCTGTAACGAATGCCCGGTGAGTGGCCGAGAGACCTGTGAGCCAGTGTGTGTAAGGAGAGATCCATGCACAAAAAGGTGATGTGCCAACCAGGTGCCAAGCCGCATCGCGCCTCGATTTGTGATGCCATACCGGTGTAGATATCGCTCTGGGTACGGCTTTGCGGGCGTGAAGGTACAGACATCTACACAGGCCTGTCAACCCCCTACGGAAGAGGTATTCAAGAATTCTCCCTATCCCGCCGGCACAACTGCTGGAAGCCTGGTGAGTAAGTTTCCTAGTGAAGTTTTTGTGCGTCCCTACGAGTAAGGAGGATTACCCCGCCCCGGATCCTCTAACCTCCTGCACTCCCCACCGGCCCACCGGGCTCAGTCATACGCCATGGGTCGAGCAGATCGTTAAGGCGTTTTTCCGGTCGAACCTTTTGCTCTTTGGCGATTTGGCGTACAGTCTTGCCGGACTTGTAGGCCTCCTTGGCGAGCTTTGCCGCAGCCTCGTATCCGATTTCAGGAACCAGGGCTGTGCACATCGCCAAACTTTCCTCGATTAAGCTTCTGCATCGTTCCTCGTTGGCTTTGATCCCGTTGATGCATTTCACGGCAAAGTTCTGCGATGCGGTGGAGAGGAGTTCGATGGATTGTAAGAGGTTATGTGCCATGACCGGCAGCATGACGATCAGTTCGAAGTTGGCTGCCTGCCCTCCAACTGTGACAGTCACGTCATTGCCGATCACCTGCGCACAGACCATCGTGACGGATTCTGCAATCACCGGGTTGACTTTCCCCGGCATGATGGACGAGCCGGGCTGTGTCTCGGGTAAATTGATCTCCCCAAGCCCGCAGCGAGGGCCCGAACCGAGCCAGCGGATATCGTTGGCGATCTTCATGAGGCTTACGGCAACGGTCTTGAGCGCTCCGCTCGCTTCGACCAAAGAATCCTGAGAGGATTGCGCTTCGAAATGGTTCTTCGCTTCTCTGAACGTGCAGCCTGTCTCCTTTGAGATGAGCGCCATTACCTTGGCGGGGAACTTCGGGTGGCGATTGAGCCCCGTACCGACTGCCGTGCCGCCGAGTGCGACTTCACTGAGCGCTCCTTGTGCCCTCTTGACGCGTTGAATGCCGAGTTCAATCTGACGCGCATAGCCGCCGAATTCCTGGCCCAGCCGGACCGGCGTTGCATCCTGCAAATGGGTTCGACCGATCTTGACGATTTTGTCGAACTCTCTGGCTTTGCGAGCGAGCGCGTTCTGCAAATACGTGAGTGCCGGAACGAGCTGCTGCTTCATCATCTCTACAGCGGCGATGTGAATAGCTGTGGGAATGACATCGTTACTGGACTGCCCCAGATTGACGTGGTCGTTTGGATGTACCAGCTTGCTGCCTCGCGCTCCGCCTAATAATTCAGTAGCGCGATTAGAGATCACCTCGTTGGTATTCATATTTGTCGAGGTGCCTGAGCCGGTTTGGAAAATATCCACGGGAAACTCGGCATCGAGCTTGCCTTCGACGACTTCGGTTGCCGCCTGTTTGATCGCATTCGCCGGTTTCTTGTCGAGAAGTCCTAACGACTGGTTGACCGTCGCGGCAGCCTGTTTGATCAACCCCATTGCCCGGATCATCGCGCGGGGGAATCGCAATGAGCTGATCGGAAAGTTTTCGATCGCGCGAGCGGTTTGCACACCGTAATAGGCCGTGGCTGGCACAGCGAGTTCGCCCATCGTATCGCGTTCAACTCTGGTATCCGGTGAGAAGATGGTCGAAGCTTTCGGCTGCGGCTTGTGCTCTCTTTTCATGCTCCCTCTCCGGTGTAAGGTTGCGGGCGCCATGATAAACTCAGGCCGCCTGCTTGCACAAGGGCGTTGAACGATCGAAGTGGTCGCACTCTGGAATACTGATATCGCGGTTCATAAAAAAGGGCCCGCCGGAGCGGGCCCCTGTTCACACCGGATGCTGTGTCTGTCGATTAGGCGACCTTGACTTCGATCGCCTTCGGTTTTGCCTTCTCAGATTTAGGGAGCTGGAGATTCAGAACTCCGTCCTTGAATTCCGCCTTTACATTCGCTTCCTCGACCATATCCGGCAAGGTGAAGCTCCGGACAAAGTTGCCATAGGACCGTTCTATCCGATGGTACTTTTTGCCCTTTTCTTCCTTTTCCTGCCTGCGCTCACCCTGAATGGTGAGGACGCCATCTTCTAGTGTTACCTTCACATCTTCCTTCTTGACGTCAGGAATCTCCGCCTTGATCTGGTAGCCTTCTTCCGTCTCGCTAACATCTACAGACGGGACCCAATCGGCAACGACCATGGTCTCCTTGCCATTGGTCCGAGGCAAAGCCGGACGGCTGAACATCCGATTCAACCGATCCGACATATCTTCAAGTTCACGAAATGGATCCCACCGTACGAGTGTCATGTTAGACCTCCTTCTTGTTCTAATGCACTGTTTCAGAATGTATATGCGTGGCGCGCCGACTGCTCTGTATGAATGGGCAGATAACTCGCGCTGCTGCGGAGTCAAGGGGGCCGCCCACAAAATGTACGATGCGAGCGGTGCGAGGGGGGGGCGGGAAAGGCGCGACGCATTGGGAATATTGAATGATAAATGTTGAATTGTCGGGACTGGCGAGATGGGTGAAATAAACCCAGTTCTGAATTATGAGTTCTGGGTTCTGGGTTCTGGGTTCTGAGTGTCCCTCCTCCAAAATCGCAGAACTCAAAACTCATAACTCAAAACTGCTTAGCGAGTCGCGCTTTTCTTGCCAGTCTCGCGTGTCACGCGCCAAATTCGTCACCGTTGCTCGATGGGCACATAAGGCCGCCCATGCTCACCGGAATAAATCTGGTCCGGGCGGAACAGCTTGTTCTCACGAAGCTGTTCAAGCCAGTGTGCTAGCCACCCCGACACCCTAGCCATCGCGAACAATGGTGTGAACAGGTCGGTCTCGATACCCATCTTGTCGTAGATGATCCCGGAGTAGAAGTCGACGTTGGGATAAATCCGTTTTCCTTTCAGCAGTTCTTCTGCAACCCGCTCGACCTCTAAGGCCACCTCGTACAACGGTGAACTACCGCATTCCTTAAACAGTCGCTCGCACAGACTTTGTAGGATTGTCGCACGGGGATCTTTCACCTTGTAGACCCTGTGGCCGAAGCCCATCAGTCTCTGTTTCGCACGGATCTTGCTTTCAAGGTAGGTTCGAGCAGACTTTGGCTCACCGATCTCCTTTAACATCTGTACGACCTCTTCATTGGCTCCGCCATGGAGCGGACCTTTCAGCGCTCCAATCGAGGATGCGACAACCGTATAAGGATCGGCCAACGTCGATGCGGTGACCATACCGGTGAAGGTTGAGGCATTCATTGTGTGCTCGGCATGCAGAATCAGGCAGTCATCGAGAATTTCACCCCACAGAGGTGGCGGCTCCTTCTCACTCAGCATGTAAAGAAAGTTTTCTGAAAACCCCAGATCGTCGCGTGGCGGTATATATTCATCCCCATACCGCATGCGCGCCCAGACTGCGACGATTGTGGGCAGTTTTGCAACGAGACGGACTGCAGACCAATAATTGTTCTCGGTGTCCTGGACATTTCTGCCTGGATAAAACATGCCCAGAGCTGCAACAGCCGCCTGCAGGGCATCCATGGGGTGGCCCTGCTCCGGGAGACATTTCATCAAATCGATAATCTTGAATTTGATGCGACGGTGATGGGTGATGTCTTCGGTCCATCGCGTGAGTTCCGATTGAGTCGGGAGATGCCCGAACAGCAATAGATAGGCGGTTTCGAGATAGGATGATCGGAGGCAAAGCTCCTCGATACGGATGCCGCGATATTCCAGCGCGCCGCGCTGCCCGTCCACATCACTAATGGCTGATCTAGCTGCGGGGACGCCTGCAAGGCCGGGCATGAAATCATGTGGCATGGTCCTACTCCTTCATCTGTAATGACAGAATGGATGATTGATCGTGCCAGTTTATCATGTCCGGATGCGCAGGATCTTGAAATGGCGAAGATCGGTTGGCATACTGAATTTGCCGGACCGCTCAAGACCGAAGAAGGGTCTATGCGCCTGCGGCAGCATCGCGGCTGAGGTCGGTCAAGTGGATCGGTATGAGCGTTATGAGCGACAGGAAAAAACTCTTCTGCCTGCCTTGCAAGGTCTCATACGGCCCTTGCTGTGCTGCGATTCAAGTAGGAAGTCGGACTAATAGAGGATGGACGCGATGACCTCGCGCCTCTTTCTTCTCCTGTCGCTGTTCGGTTTTATCGCATTCGTGACTGTGTTCTCAGTCCGGGCAGAGGGCGAGGTTCTAGGTTTTGCCGTTGTGAGCGAGCCGCCGAAAGATAGGGCGCGGGTTGCGGCGAAGGTTTCGATCAACGACGCAGTGTCAGATATGAAATTGCTCGCGTCGGAGACGATCCTGAACAATCTAATCTGGAAAAAACTCGAAATCTGCCATGCCATCAGGATGGAAGGATTCAAAGTGGCTGAAGGATTTCAGATTGTCACGGTGCACGTGATCGACGCCGGCATGCTCCCGATGTCCTTGCAGTCGTTCGCTGGTGATTGTTTGATTAAAAAAGCGATCGAAATCGCGCCACTAGTGGATTAGCGGTACCGCGCGGGACTGGCGCGACAAGCGCAAAATGCCCGATTCGAAGATCTAGGACCTTCGCCTTTCGCGCTTGTCTCACTTTTCTCGCTCGTCTCGCG
>DATIAT010000035.1:0-4311 GCA_035457905.1 Nitrospiraceae bacterium | reverse complement strand
GATCACACGGTCCTCTTCGGAGGAATGGGCGAACGAATCGAAGTCACGCATCGGGCCAGTAGCCGTGATACCTTCGCGCGTGGCGCATTGCGAGCCGCGCGTTGGATCACCAGACAGCCGCCTGGCCTATACGACATGATGGATGTTCTGAATCTCAAATAAAGCAGGGTTAGCTCAGTTGTTCTCCAACAGCGACAGTCATCCCTGTCGGATTGTATTGAAATCAGAGTAGAGGAGAAACGAGAAAACGAGGAAGCTGCAGCTCCGCCCCGGCGGCTTCGTGCTCGTCAGCAACGATCGGGGAGATTGGTCATCGTGTCAATGTCTGGCCGTAAGCGGACGAGGTTCCTGATCCGCTGCCTTGCGACGACCACAGTTCAAACATGCAAACACAGTGATCGCCAGTCCGGCATCCAAATCCACTGCCCGTTCCGGTAACATTGTCCCGCGACACTTATCACAGGTTTTCATAGCGGTGACTGTAACACTCACGCTAAAGAGTGCCTATCCATCGGAAGTACGGGGGACGGACGGGATTTAGGCCCGGAAGAAAGGCAAAGAACTAGGCCGTTTGAGCTACGGCGATCTTCTCAATCCGTTGGTTTTTTCTGACCCAATCAGCTGGGGGGAATGTTGACAGGACCGGAACCGTCCCATAGGATTGTGGCGAAACGCTCGTGGTCCTACTATGTATAGAATTATCATCATTCTCATCCTCCTCATCATCCTCTATTATCTTCTGCGCAGCGCCTTCCGGGAATTCGGCAGCCGGCAGCCTACCCGTCTTCCGCAGAGCAGGGATCAGATGGTGCAGGACCCTGTGTGCCGGGTCTTCGTGCCGCGAGGTGCTGCCGTGACCGAAGTGATCGGCGGGCAAACGTATTGTTTCTGCAGCCAAGGCTGTGCCGCGACGTTCCAAAAGCAGATGACGGGATAGCGATGAAGGTGGATGGTCAGCTGGAGCTCCGGCGATGGCTAAACCGCGTGGCTCTGTCGCTGCTTGGCTCCGCAAACTTGGTCCATCCGAGACACGTCTGGATGGACCTTCAAACATTGCGTCTCGCCATCGCTTACGCGACCGCAGCGGCAGAACCATGCACCCATCGCAAGTCGCAATAGCTGACCATCCACCTCCATACAGAGGTAAAACTAGGACAAGAGCAACAAGAGAACGAGTGAGATTGCTGATCACTAAGCACTGTTCACTCATCACCGAATATGTTGAAAGGAAACCAGCGAGCCCGCTGGAGGTGCTAACCCAAGAACAAACAAGAGGAGCAAAATCTGGAAGGGAGCATTATTGAAATGCGAGATGGTCAGCAGCCCGAGTAGTTATAGTCGGAAAGTTTGTCTTCTTTGTCGAACTTGAGCGTGATCTCGCATTGATTGGGTTTGAAGTTGAAGAGAGGTGGGCCGGACTCGCCGCCGGCAATCCGGTAGTACGTCCAGGTTTCGCCACCGAAAAAGCGAGGCGCCTTGCCGCTCGGTTCTCCCCAATTCTTGGCGAACCAGGCCTTGTCCTTCCCCTGCAATTCTGCCGGCTTCAATGATTGTTCGAGGTACGGATTGCCTCCGCCGCAGCCAGCGAGAAACAGGTATCCGGCCAGCATCCACACCGAGCGTCGCATCATGCCAATTTCTCCTGAGTTCGTGGGGATTATGCTTTGGGACGGCGACCGTTCGCGGGGTGAATTCTAACCTCGGGTCCTAGAGGAGTCAAACATCCGAGCGTTTGCATGATCGATCGGTTCTTTCTACAATGACGGATGAGATCTGCTGCCAGGAGTCTGAAACCATGAAAGGACACGATCATGAAATTTTATCTTGATACAGCCAGTGTGAAGGAGATTCAGGAGGCCGCGAGCCTGGGCTTGCTGGACGGCGTCACGACCAATCCATCCCTGGTTGCGAAGGAAGGAAGGGTGTTCCGCGAAGTGCTCGTCGAGATCTGCAATATCGTTGATGGGCCGATCAGTGCGGAAGTGGTCAGCATTGAGGCCGATGCGATGGTGAAAGAAGGGCGGGAGTTGGCCAAAATCCACAAGAACATCGTGGTCAAGGTGCCGTTGATCGCCGAAGGACTCAAGGCCACCAAACGCCTGTCCGCCGAAGGCATCAAGGTCAATGTCACGCTGTGCTTCTCGCCCACCCAAGCCCTGCTGGCCGCGAAAGCCGGGGCGTGGTGCGTCTCCCCGTTCATCGGACGGTTGGATGACATCAGCTCAAATGGTATGGAGCTGATCCGGCAGATTGTCACCATTTACAAAAATTACGATTTCAAGACATACGTGCTTGTGGCGAGCGTTCGACACCCGCAACATGTGGTTGAAGCCGCCCTGGCTGGCGGACACATTTGCACGATGCCCTTTGCCATCTTCCAGGCGATGGTGAAGCATCCGTTGACGGATATCGGTCTCAAAAAATTTCTCGCGGATTGGGACACGCAAAACAAGAAATAGCTCTTCGATCACGGGCGCTGGCGCGCAGGCCGAACTACGGCCTGCGGTGCCGGTCTGGCTGCGGCTGAGCCTTTGCCAATCATATTTCTGGCTCGTGCGAACACGGCATGAAACATCGGTTTCGTCAACTTGCCGGTGAACGTGTTTTGCTGGCTCGGATGATAGGAGCCGATGAGAATCACGCCCCAGGGCAGTCGGTACCATTGTCCATGACCGAAGCGTGGTAACGGTGATGGAAGCTGGCATCCTTCTTCTCGGCAGGCCTTCAGATAGTGGTCAAACGCGATCTTTCCCAAGGCTACGACAACCCGCAGATCTTTCAAGAGCCGCAATTCTTCCCTCACATAGGGACGGCATCGCTCAAACTCCTCGGGCGCCGGCTTGTTGTCCGGCGGAGCGCAGCGCACCGTCGCGCCGATGTAGCAATCCGACAGAACCAGACCATCGTCCTTATGCCGGGAGGTCGGTTGATTGGCGAACCCAAACTCGTAGAGGGCGTCATACAGCCAGTCACCGCTCCTGTCACCCGTGAAAATGCGCCCGGTTCGGTTGCCGCCATGAGCGGCGGGAGCCAAACCGAGTATATAGAGGCGTGCCGCGGGATCGCCGAAACCGGGGACCGGCCGACCCCAGTAAATCCAGTCGCGATATTGCCGCCGTTTTTCCTTGGCGACCGCCTCCCGATAGGTCACGAGGCGGGGACAGGCCGTGCACGAGGCGATGCGTTGATTGAGGACTGTGAGCGATTGCATCGCGGAGGAGTGTAACACGTTTCCGAAAGCGCGATCCTGCTTGCCGGAGTTGGTGCTTGCTGTTAGCATGACGACCGTGAGGATGGAACTCTGCGTTGAGAGGAAGGGCAGGTGTTCATGGTAACGCGGTGGCCGCGCGTGATGCTCTCGGCAGTGTTGGTCGTCATGCTCCCGGCGTTCACGAGGGCTCAACCTCAGATAGATTCGCTTTCGAAAGAAACGGCTGCCGCGGCTGTTGGCAACGGCGAGTCGGAACGCGAAACGACCCTCCCGGATTCGCTCGACAGCTCCAACGAGGAGGATCGTCTGGTTATTCTTCCCGAGATCAAGCGCGACGGTGAACGGTTCTACCTCAGTTCTTTCAAGCTCCCCGACAAGCTGACATTTGCAGGGCAGCCGGTCCCACTCGACAACTGGCAGGTCCGCGAACGGATTGAGTACGAGTTTTATCAATTCCTCGAAGATCAGGGTGAAAGTATTGTTCTGGCCAAGCGGACGGGCCGTTGTTTCCCTCCTGCGGAGCGGCAACTGGCCGAAGCCGGTCTGCCCGACGACCTTAAGTACATGCTGCTGGTGGAAAGCAAATGTGTCTCCGCCGCCTATTCGAGGGCCAAGGCCTCGGGTCCGTGGCAGTTCATCCCCTCCACCGGTCGGCGATATCGACTGAAAAGCGATGCCGTGCGCGACGAGCGTCGGAATCTGGAAATGTCCACCGAAGCAGCGGTGAAGTACCTCAAGTATCTCAAGGATTTTCAGCAAAACGACTGGTTCATGGCCATGGCGTCGTACAATGCCGGCGAAGAGCGTATCCGAAAACTATTGAAGGACCAGAAGATCACTGATTATTGGAAAATGCATGGGCCACGGGAAACCATGCGGTATGTGCCGCGAATTATCGCCGCCAAAGAGATTTATTCGCAGCCGGAAAAATATCTGGGATTGAGCAAGAAAGATCTCTATCTCCCACTCGAGACGGAAACGATCACGGTCACCGTCAAGGAGCCTCAGCGCCACCTCACCTCGATCGCCGAGGAGTTCGGCACCTACTTCCTGGAACTCAAACTCTTGAACCCGGAATTCAAGAAAGATTTTTTGCCGCA
>DATIAT010000034.1:0-115687 GCA_035457905.1 Nitrospiraceae bacterium | reverse complement strand
CTCCTCGCTCCCTGAGCGCGCACCAAGAATGATCGAAGCAGCAATCAAGGGCCGTGCTCGCTCAATGGACGCGGTAGAGCCAACCACGGGTGCCGCAAACGAGCGAGCTTGGAAGGAGCATTGAGAATGATGAGAGTCGCTCGATGCGCGCAGTAAAGGGCAACCTGGCCACTCCCTAAGGAGGGGAAAGGGAATTGGAAACTTCTCATTTGACGCGCACAGTGGGAGGCTCGCTAGCCCCCTCTCCTTTAAGGAGCGGCCAGCCAGCTTGGAAGGAGTATCAAGAGTACTCTGCCTGGCTCTGATAGAGCAGTCACATGAACCGCCTTTCGTTGATTCCTCACTGTAAAGAAGCCACGCGTTGCACGAACGCGGGAAAGTAGGTTTGTGGCAGGCTCCTTGTATTTCCGGAGAACGCTTCGCTATACTTTGCGACATGAGCATTCGGAAAGCCGGTGGGGACTGGGAGCCTATGCTGTTGGGGATTGAGCCCCGGCAGTGCAAGGTCTGCAAGGAAGGGCTCTACCGCAACAAGACGCTGCTCTCTGGTGGGTGGTCGCGTTGTGCCTTGTGCGAGGAGTTCGTCCATTACAGCTGTCTGGCCAGCGGCAAAATCTCCTTTTTGAAAGCCCGCCCGCGTATGTGCAAGATCTGCCGCGCCGCTCAAACGGAGACTCCGTCAACTTCACAGAAAGCAACGATTCCGGTAGCCGTCGGGTTGTGAATCCCAACTCACAATCGAGCCCAGTCGAAGCCCGTATGGGCTGGCATGCCTTTTTTGCCGACTCCGTCCGGTTTGTCCTGGCACCCTTGATTCTCTTCGCCAGCGGGTTTTTCACGGCGAACTTCATCATCAGCGGCCTTTACACTTGGCCGCGGACGAGTCGAACGTTGGCCCTGACGCTTACGGTGCTGATTCTTTGCCGTGAATTCGTCTACAAGGAACAACTCTCGCGCAACGGGGCGACGGGCCGTGCCTGGTCGGCGCTGCTCTATTCGTGTGCGCTCCCTTACGTGATCGGTGTGCTGGCGATGTTGGCCGTTTGGGGGCTGTAACCCGTCTCGTTCATTTGGTTTATCTAGTTTGTTTGGTTTTTTTGGTTGAACGAAACTAACCAGATGAATCAAACGAACCAAATAAACAAAATAAACCAGACCAACTAGATGAACCAGTGCGGGAGCCGTCGATGGCAGAGATTATTCGCAGCGGAGCTTTTCTCCAACAATGTTGGTCGGTGCATCCGCTCTGTCTGACGGTCAAGCGTGTTGAACGAGAGTGCATCGTCGTGCTGACGTGCAGTTCCTGCCGCATGGTGCATCGGGTGATCACCGATACGATTACCAGACATCTTCCCACAGGGGATTCCTCATTGCCTGCACCTGGGCTTGCGCAGTCGGACGGGCTTGAAGCGTTCCAGCGCTGTTTGGGAACCCATGCTCCCGCCTTGTCGGTTCGAGAGATGGATGTGTTTCAAGATGCGGTGTGGGTTCGCTGTGCCGAATGTCGGGCACAGTACGACCTGACGGTCTCCCAGTTCGAAACGCATCAGAAATAGCCGCCCGTTAAGCCGGTCATCCGGCCAATCGAGGATCATGCGGTCAGAGTTCACAGACGAGGAAGCAGCCTTGATGGCCGATCAACACTTCTTTCTCGCCAAGGCGCAGATTATGGTGAAGGTGCGCCGCTTGCTCGCCGACACGCATGCGGCGCTGAAAGAGGAAGTCGGGTCTTCATCGCTCGCGACTCCGCCGGATTTCGACCCTACCAAATGCCAGTTTGTGAAAGGAGAGTGTCTCGAAGCCTTTCCCTACCAATATCTCGACTTTCCGAAACACTTCCACGACTCAAACGCCTTTACCTTTCGGACGCTGTTCTGGTGGGGACACTACGTCGTGTGCGCCTTGCTGTTGGAGGGGGAGGGGATTAAACAGCACAAGGCGCGTATCGTGGATCGGTTTCATCAGCTCGCCGGGCGGGGGCTTGAACTCTCGTTGGCGCCGACGCTCTGGGAATGGAAACAGGGTGAGGGGTATACGTTGCCGATCACGCACGATCGCAAGGCACAAATCGCCGCGGTAGCAGCCGACCGGTCCTTCTTGAAGATCGTCCGCTTCCTGCCGTTCACCGATCCGCGGATTCCGTCGGGTCAGATACCGGAATTCAGCCGCGAAACCTTTCGGGCCACCCTACCGATCGTCACACGCTAGGAAGATCGCCGCACACAGACTACGGACGCCAGAAAGCCTCCCAATCTTCTTGTCGAATTTGCAGCGCTCGGAAGACGTCTACCGGAAGACTAGTGGATATCTGGGCTTGAGCCTCGTAACCCGCTATTTGTTTGTGCAAAATGAAGGCCATTGCTTTTAAATGCTGAAGGCTGAGCCGAACAGTAGCAACGCGTTCAATCGGCGGAGGGGAACCCGGAGCCACCGGATTTGCTCCGGAGACTTGAAAATTCAGCGTGCACCCAAGCGGCCCGAGGTTGAGCTGAAACTGGTCGGCATATACATCAGGGATATCAGCCATACGTCCTCCATGGAATTGGGTTAATTTGGCGGGGCGATATTAGCCTTCACTCTAGGAATTGGTCAATGGAGTCAAACTGTGCCAGTCCCGCCGGCCTGGGTATTTGTCTCTGATCCGTAACTTGGGTACACTGGGTCCCCTTCAACACTTGGGCGGTCAATCGCGAGGAGGATGATATCGTGAAACAGATAAGGGGACGACTCGGCATCGGTGTCGTGCTTACGGCAAGCCTGCTGATGGGAGCGGGCTGCGGGGGCGCAGGGAAAACGGTCTATCTGGATCTTCAGCAGAAACAACCGGCAACACAATATGCGGATCCTGAATCAGTCAGGATTGTCATCCAGCCGTTTGAGGACCGGCGACTAGAGAAGAACCGGCTCGGCCAGCGGACCCATTTGTGGGGCGGTGTGACCTACTTCAATGTGACGGGTGAGAGGCCGGGCACCGTGATTGCCCAGGCCTTCGCAGATCGTCTCAAAACGCGCGGTTGGAAGGATCGGGCCTGGGCGGTACAGGTGATTTCAGATGGCGCTGCTACGAATCTGGATGATGCCGACATCGTGCTCAGTGGGCAGTTGCTCGAATTTTCGGCCAACGCGAAGAGCCGGCCCTTCTCGACGGTGGTGACCACGAGCAGCAAGATGGTGATCTCTGCGAGGAATATCGGCGATCAGAGTTCGACGACCAGAGGTGTCGAAGGGGCACAACGTGACACCGTAGTCTGGTTCAGCGAAGACGATGTGCAACAGTTATTGGCGGCAACCCTGAAGGATAGTATCGATCGGTACATTGCCGATACAACGATCGAGCAGAAAGCGTTGCGACCGGCACGTTAGTAAGCCGGGGAGGAGATGACCCACCGTGCGTGAACGCCGTTGGGAAACAACGACTCCGCTGACCTTCGGTCAGGCGCTCGCCGTGGGCGAACGCCTGGCTTCGTTGGGCTTGAAGCCTGCGGGGCCCGCGAAGGACGTCATCTGTTATGTCGAAGAATGGACGGTCGAGTCTCCTCAGGATTTTGACCAGCTGGATGCGTGGTCCACGGAAGATGTGACTCTGATCCACGTTCGAGAGGGTTGGCGGGGCGACTTTTTTCTCCTGGCAGGGGCCTACCACACTGTGTACCACCGCTATCAGGATGTGGGCACCTACTGCTCGATCAGCCATCCGTGGCGTATTCGCGATTCGTTACGACTACACGATTCCCGCAGCATGCTTTGGCTGGGATTCCGTCATGCCCATTCCTTCGTCCGCATACGTCTTCAGACCCAGGAGGTCATCACTCCGGGCGAGACGCGCGGCGATGCCGAGCGGCCGCAATGGCTGGAGGAACGGCGCACGGCATTTCTCGAAGCCATCACACTGCTGGAGCTTCCAATTGAGACACTGGTTGAAAAGCAGCAGGTGGTGTTACGTCCGGTCGACCCGTCTGTACCCTTCTTCTGCTCCTGGCCCGATGCGTTTGGACCCTGTCAGTTTGAATACAATACGACAGACGACTATGAGCTCCTGGTGCCGGCCAGTAAGCTGGCCGCGACTTCTGCCCCGGGTCCAGCCGGCGTCCGAGCCTATTTGACGGGCTTCTCAGAGGACGCACTCGGCGACTTTCAAGTGATTGAACCTGCTGCCCGTTCCGTCTGTCGCTGTTCGGTGCATTGTGCGCTCGATGACTTGCCGGAGATCCGGTCTGTGATCGGTCCAGATGGCCGTCTCTACAGCACTCTCTGTGAGTTTCAAACGAAAGAACTGCTTCCGGACGGAGAGGATGCCTCTGCCATACTCGGGATCGTCGGCAACGAGACAGGATTTCACATCGAAGCCCGCCTGAACCGGGCCCCGCTGAGCGAAGGTCTGATGGCTCCCTGGTTGGAACGGGTGATCGGGCATGAGGTGGTGTATGCGCCGCTCCCTCCTTTCGTGTAACAGGATGGTGAAAAAGTCCGCCAGCGCTAGAAATCGTTATTGTGTTCATTTGGTTTGTTTGGTTGAACAAGAGCGGTTAGATGAAGGAACAAACCAGACGAACCGTATCAACCAGTCTCGCTCGTTCCGCCTGTCTCATGCGCCACAATAGGTTATGAGCCGTCCGTTTTTTCCCCTTCAATTGACATTCCCTGGAATATCCTGAAGTTTAGGGTTCATGTCCTCCTCTAGACTTAGGACCATTTTGGCAAAGCCCTTCATGGCTCCGGTGTTTTTCTTATCCGGGGTAGGGTACGACACCGTCACGCTGACGCGTATCGATCGGCTGCAAGACAATCTCTTGCTCCTGATCTATCTACTGCTCTTGGGCGTGCTGATTGTGCTGACCGGGCGATTGGGGGTTGAGCCGGCTCCGGAGCGCGAACAGTTGGCCACGCTCTCGCCCGTCACGCGCTGGGTGCTGCGTACAAGGCCCTTCTATCCCATGGCTGTGCAGTTTCTCTTGGGCGGGTTATTCAGCGCCTATACGATTTTCTATTCCCGTAGCGCCACACTTACCGGCACAGCGGTCTTTTTCGCTCTCTTGGTCCTGCTGCTGGTCGGTAACGAATTTCTCCGCGATCGGTTCTCCAGCCTATACCTCCTCGTGAGCTTCTACGCGCTCGTCTGCTTCGCCTTTTTCACGTTCTTTCTTCCGGTCATGCTCGGGGTCATGAATGCGGCGATCTTCCTGGTCGGAGCCGGAGTGAGTGCAGCCGTGACCTTTCGAGTGGTCCAGTTGATCTATCACGACAATCCGGATCGCTCAAAGCACGAGGCGACTAAGGTAACGGCTCCCGCCTTCGTATTGATCGGGCTGCTGGTCGGGTTTTATTTCCTGAACTGGATTCCTCCTGTGCCGCTCTCATTAAAGTTCGGCGGGATCTATCATGAGGTGAAGAAAACCGGCGACCGGTTCGAACTCTCCTTCGAGAAGCAGTGGTATCAAGTCTGGAAACGGTCGAATGACACCTTCCCGGCCAACGAGCCGATCTACTGCTTCACGGCGGTCTTTGCCCCTGTCGATCTGAATACGACCATCTATCATCACTGGTATTTCCGCCCGAACGACAGCAAACCGTTCACTCACGCCGACCGGATTCCTGTCAAGATTTCCGGAGGCCGAGAAGGAGGCTATCGGACGTATACGTTCAAACAAAGACTCGACCCGGGCGATTGGCGTGTGGACGTAGAAACGGAAGACGGCCGGATAATTGGCCGGGTCTCGGTACGCGCGGAAGAGCGGGAAGACGTTCAGCCATCGCTCAGGACCGTCTTGTATTGATGAAGCGGATGAACGGACTCAAACTGCGTCGTGTTTCCCCATGAGGCTTTTCCTGAACAAGGGTTATCAAGTTCTGCTCGAAACGTCCGTGTGAGTCCGCATCCGGTCCCTCGCACAAGATATTCCGGACCTTACTCCTTCCGAAGCAACATTGATTTGTGAGATCTGGTTGCGCGACATTGTGAGTGTCCGTCCTGAATAAGGCGTTCCCAGGTATTACATGAACCCTCGCACGCTAGCGCCCTGTCCTTCCAGTCCAAACTGCGTCTCGACCCAGGCTCGGGACGAGGGCCATGCCATTTCGCCGCTTCTATACCGTAAGCCCCGAGTCGAGGCGAAGGAAGCGTTAAAGGAAGTCATTCGATCGCTGTCCCGTACTAAGCTTGTCGAAGAGGACGAATCTTACCTGCATTACGAGTTCACCAGTCTCGTGTTCCGCTTTGTCGATGATGTCGAATTTCTGTTCGACGACGAAATCAAGACCATACACTTCCGCTCCGCCTCCCGCACCGGCTACAGCGATCTGGGCGTCAATCGCAAGCGTATGGAGGAGGTGCGTGCTCTTGTGAGAGGAAAGCTGTAACTTCCGGTAATTTCCTTTTGAGTTGTATGACCGCTTGCTATGATGCGAAACACAGGAGGCGGACCGATGGGGTTCAAACGAAAAGGGTCGCGTGTCGAGATAAGCCGGGTCGGCCGTCTGCAAAGGGGGCCTCTCTCGGCGCCGTGCAAGGTTCTCGATGTCAGCGAGACAGGTGTTAGGATTGAGAGTCGCTTGTTTGTGAAGAGCGGTGACGCGCTGCAACTCGTGATCGAGCTTGAGCAAGGGAGAACTCTGACTTGTGGCTTGCAAGTCGTTTATGTGCGTTCTCCAAAGTTCGGGTCGAAGATTACCTCCATCAGCCCGGAGGACAGAGCGCGGCTGGCCCATATTTTCGACGATCACGTACAGACCAATTTTTCACGCGGATAGCCGGTCTTGTTTATTTGGTTCTTCTGGTTTGTCTCGTTTGTTTGGTTAAACAAGACTAACCAAATGAACGAAATAAACCAGATAGACCAGAGAAACCAGATCAACCAGACAGACTGGGTTAATGCGCGGGACTGGGTGGTTTTGGACCAAGCCTGGTTGTGTGCTGGAAGATGCACTTCGGGCAGGTGTAATGGATGAATTGCTTGCCACCGACGAGACGCTTCTTCATGGGAAGCCGGCACCAGGTGCAGAGGCGGTCGGGGAGGTCGATTGAGGAAGGGGTCGGGTTGGGTGTTGACGGGGGAGCATCAGACATGCGCGACATTCTCTCCGACGGTTGAGAATCTTGTCAATTGATCGAGAGCCCTCTCAATGGCTCGCTGCGAAAAAAAGTGTTTTCATCCCTCCTGATATGAAACGTTTCGTGATATAGTCCAAAATCATGGTCCGTGGTCACAGCTTCTCACCCTCTTAACAGAAAGGTGTACAAACTCTATGAGCAGCTTGTCTGATTCCGAGTCGACTATCTTTCCATCCGAGTCCCCAGTAGCTGCTTCCATCGCCCCTCGAGAAATGGTGGGTGAAGGAAAGGCATGGGGACTCTGTACCGCCCTGGATCTTCAAGATTGTCATCCCGACCTGATTCGCAATGCCGACCATATACGCCGTTATGTCGTCGAGCTGTGCGAGCTTATCGACATGAAGCGTTTTGGCGAATGCCAGGTCGTCGACTTCGGCTCAGGCCGCGTTGCCGGCTATTCCATGGTGCAACTGATCTCGACCTCGTTGATCAGCGGCCATTTTGCAAACGATACGAACAATGCTTACCTCGACATATTCAGCTGCAAGGGCTACGACCCTGCCGCGGTCGAGGCGTTCTCCAAAGATTTTTTCGGCGCGCATCGCAGCACCGCGACGGTCACGCTCCGGTACTAAAACTGGACCGGGAGCTGCGTCGATACGGCTCCCGGTGTCGATTTGCACCGGCCGAGGCTGGGGCCAAGGTTGCGTGAAGGACATACGCGTGCGATTTTGGTCTTGATCTCGCAGAAAGCTTGCGGACTTTTTCATCATTCTGCTAGATACGCTCACCTTCCCACGCGCTATGAATCCCACAACTGTCAAAGAGTTTTTTCAGCTCCTGCCGAGTCGGCTCAATTCCGATGCTGCAGAGGGTCTCAATGCTGTTTACCAATTCGATCTGAGCGGGGCGGAGGGCGGGCAATACATTCTCACGATCCGGGAGGGGGTCTGTCAGGTTGTAGAAGGGATGCATGAGGACCCGAACGTCGTCCTCTCGATGACAGGGGAAGATTGCATTAGGATCTTGAGAGGTCAGTTGAATGGACCAGCCGTCGCTATGTCGGGCCGGCTCAAGATCAGCGGAGATATCGGGTTGGCAATGCAACTGAGAGCGCTCTTTCCCACCGTCGGGTAACATCTCCGCCGCATGGCGGGCGAGACTGGCGGGAGGAGAGAGACTAGTCAAACAAGGGGTGGATAGCCAATCGGTTCACGTCGCGCTTTTCGCGCATGTCTCGCCTTTCACGCGCCGCGGCTCTATCGGCCAGCCGGTGCCTGTCCCGGTTCCGCCGGTATCCAGTCGATATCCTGTGGCAACTTTTCCGCGTGGCGGGGGAACCGCTCTTCCAACATCACGTAGATCGTGGGGACGAGAAAGAGCGTGAGGATCGTCGAGACGCTGAGTCCTCCTACGACTGTGCGTGCTAGGGGAGCGTTCGTTTCGCTGCCTATACCCCAACCGATGGCCATGGGAAGCAGACCGAGAACGGTCGCCAGCGAGGTCATCAGAATGGGTCGGAGCCGCGTCCGCGCAGCGGTGATCGCCGCGTCATGTAACTCCTGCCCTCGGCGACGCAGAACGTTCGTATAATCCACCAGCAGGACGCCGTTTGAGACCACAATACCCAGCATCATAATGATCCCCATCATCGATGTCGTGGAGAGAGTAGTATCGGTAAGAAAGAGGATCAGGATCACCCCGGGGAAGCCCATCGGAACCGAAAACATGATGACGAAGGGATCGATCAACGATTTGAACTGAGCGGCCATCACCATGTACACGAGAGCCAGTGCCAGAACGCTTGCGAACAGCAGGCTCTCGAAAGTTTCTCGCTGTTGTTGAATCTGGCCCGCCAACCTAATGCTGAAGCCGGTGGGGAGCTGGATCTTGGCTAAGCCCTCCTCCAGGTCGTCGGCGACGTCGCCAAGATCGCGATCTACAGGATTGGCGGTCAGATGAATAACCCGCTGAAAGTACTTGCGGTCGATCTTTACCGGGCCGGCATTGAGCTTGAGTGAGGCGACGTTCTTGAGAAGAACTGGCTCTCCGGCTCGTCCGATTAACACGATGTTCTCGATGGCTGTAAGGTCCTTCCGGTGTTCTTCCGCGAGCCAGGCACTGATGAAGTATTCGTTCCCGTTTTGCGGGTCGGTGTAGATGATAGGGTCGGTCGGACCGTTGCCGTTGAGCGAAAAGAGGACGGCGTTGGCCACATCCGTTTCGGTGATACCGAGGAGGGCAGCTTTCTCTCGATCCACCACCACATTGACCTCGGGATAGTTTTCCTCGCGGCTGACTTCGATGTCGGCCAGGCCCGGTATCTGGTGCATCGTGCTTTCGACTTCCCGGATGACCTCCCGCGCGTGCTCGAAATCATAGCCGTAGATTTCCACGTCGATCGACTTCTGTGACCCGAAGCTGGTGATGCGTTTGATGAGGCCACCTGGATCGAAAAACATTGCCACGCCCGGAAAGAGATTTATGACTTTGGGCCTCACGGCGTTCATGATTTGAACTTGTGTTCGTGTCCGTTTGTTCGGAGTCACGAGATGGACGGAGATGCTCGATGTATGGGGTCCGGTGTTCGGATTGAACAGGGAGGAGCGGCCTTGGGCTAGCACACCGGTACTAGAAACGATGGTCTCCAACTCCTCTGCGGGGATGTGCGCCCGCAGCACCCGTTCGACCTCGGCCACTTGCTCCTCGGTTTTCTCCACTCGCTGACCGACCGGTGCACGCAGGACAATGCGGAATTGGCTTTCATCCGACACCGGTAGAAACTCCGTACCGATTTGGGGCACTAGTGCGAGCGAAGCGGAGAAAATGACCAAGACGCCGGTAATGAAGCGGCTGCGGTGAGCCAAAACCCACCGGAGCGATTCCTCGTAGCCCTTGTCCAATGACTCATACCGTTTTCGGCTCCAATCCATCAGGCGTACAAACCATTCCGGCATCGATCTGTGAGCCTCTTGCTCCGGCTTGAGGAATCTGTAACAGAGCGCCGGGGTGACTGTGCGGGAGACGAAGAAGGAAGTGAACAACGAAATCGCGATCGTGATGGTTAGGGGAATCAAAAGCAAACGGGCAATGCCGGCGACGAAGAAAATGGGGAGAAAGACAACGACGGTCGTGATCGTCGAGGCTAGAATAGGCATCGCCACCTCGCGGGCCGCTTCCAGGATCGCGGTCCAGCGGCGGGGCGTGGCGTTGAGATGGCGTTGAATGTTTTCAAGTTCAACAATGGAGTCGTCGACGAGCCGGCCGATCCCCAGGGCAAGGCCTCCCAGAGTGAACACGTTCAGGGTTTGCCCGGAAAAGTACAGCACGATGAAGGTCACCATGATCGAGAGGGGGATGGCGACGGAAATGATCATCGTGCTCGTAAAATTACGAAGGAAGATCAGGATCACTGCCGCGGCCAGCAGCGATCCGTGCAGAGCCTGTTCAAAGAGACTGCGGATCGACTGGCGGATATACGTCGATTGGTCGAAGGAAATACCCACTTTCACGCTGGATGGAATCCCGATCATCTCCGGCAGAGTTTTGCGCAGTGCATCCACCACAGCCACGGTGTTTGCGACAGGCTGCTTGTTTACTCGTAAGTACACGGCTCTGGCCCCGTCCGTCCTGACGATGTTGGTCTGGATGTCCGACGAATCGGTCACGATCCCGACATCCCGTACACGGACGGGGTTGCCTTGTGGGTCGACCTTCACAATCACGTCTTGAATCGGGTCGACCGTGCGGAACTGATTATTGGTGAACACGTTGTAATCCAGATTGCCGGCTTTGATGTCGCCCGAGGGGAGGATGAGGTTGGCGGCTTTTACTGATCTCACGACGTCGAGGATTGAGAGGCTCCGGGCCTTCAACAGTGCCGGGTCGAGATTGATGTTGATCTGGCGGACCTTCCCGCCTTCTACTGTGGCGGCAGCGACGTTGGCGATCTGTTCGATTTGTGGCGCAATCGTGTTAGCGGCCAGATCGTAGAGGGCCCGTTCGTCGAGGTCGTCACTCGCGACCGTCACGAGGGCAACTGGAATATTCGAGACGTCGAATTTGACGATAAAAGGTTGCAGAATGCCGGGCGGGAGGCTATTGAGAATTTGGGTGATACGCTGCATCACCTCCATCTGGCCGACGTTAATGTCCGCGCCCCAGTTGAACCAGATTTGCACTGCGCCGATTCCCTGCTTTGCAAATGATTCGACATGTTCGACGTTCGATGCGGAACTGACGGCTTTCTCGATGGGATAGACGACGCTCTGTTCGATGTCGAGCGGCGGCGCGCCCTTATAGATGACACCGACGAATGCAACGGGCACTTGAATTTGCGGGAAGAGATCGACCGGAAGCCGCTGCACGGAGGTGCCGCCCAGGATGACCATGGCCAGGGACAGCATCAGGATACCGATACGATTGCGAAGCGCTAGGAGTGTCAGCCACATAGTCGGTTAGGGGTTAGCGGTAAAAGCAAAGAACGAAGGGATCAGTTTTTTCACTCCTAACCCCTTACCCCTTACTGTTCACTGGTTCGAGTGGTTGGGTCTGCACAGGGGCGCCGTCGTGAACGAGGTCTTTTCCGGAGACGATCACTTGCTCCGACCCGTCCAAGCCCCTCGTGATCTCCACCCGGTTTTCGTCGCGGACTCCGATTTCCACCGGCGTCCGTTGAGCCTTTCCTTCGCGTACGATGTAGACATACTGAGCGTCTTCCAGTCGACTCACTGCGTCGATGGGGATCTGAATCGCGTTTCGGTGGGTGCCCACCAGGACCTCAACGCGGGCGAACATGCCGCCTTTCAAGACGTGGTCCTTGTTGGGAAGATCCACCTCAACCGTCATCGTTCGGGTGGCCCGGTTCAGTGCTTGAACGACTCGGGTGACCGTGCCTTCAAAGACACGATCGGGATAGGCTTCGGCACGTACCTCAGCTTTTTGTCCGACATGGACCAGTGGGACGTCTTTCTCGACGACCTCGATCAGGGTGCGGACTGTCCGGATGTCATGGAGGGTGAGAATTCCGCGCGATATGGTGGAGGTGCCGCCGGTTGTCCCGCTGACGTAGGAACCGACGTCGAGATTGCGTTCAGCCACGTAGCCCGCGAAGGGCGCGCGGATATACGAATAGGCCAGGTTCGTTTCGGCCTGCGCCAGGGCGACCTCAGTTTGCTGGACCTGGGCGCGGAGTGAGTTGAGCGCCGCCGTTGACGCATCGTAGGCGACCTGGGCGTTGTCCAGATCCTGCTGCGAGACAAACTGATCTTTGATCAAGGCCTGCATCCGGTTGAGCGTGAGGGTGGCGTTGCGCACAGCGGCCTCCTGCTGCGCAACTCTTGCTCTGGCTGCGGCCAGGTTGGCCTTGGCCTGGTTGGCGGCATGCCGATAATCCGTGTGATCGATCTCGATCAGGAGTTGGTCGGCTTTCACCAGGTCACCCTTATCGACATAGATTTTTGCGATGTAGCCGTCAACACGTGAAAACAGATTCACGACTTGGTTGGGAGTGATGTCGGCCGTATAGGTGAGTCGGATGTCGAGGTCTTGTTTCAGCGGTGTCACGGTGGAGACGGTGACGACACGGGCCTTTCGAGCATCGCTCTTCGCGCCGCTGCTGAGGCGGAACACGACCAGAGCCGTGACGGCAAAGAAGATAATGACGCCCAATGTGACAATCGGATGTTGTTTCAGAGGATTCATCAGCAGCGTCTTTCCTTCGCTTTGCGGTTGACCTGCTTCTGGATCAGCCCGGCGAGGAAGAGATCGACGTAGGTTCCCACCGTGTCTTCATGAGATCGATGCATAGGGACTCCGAAGATCTCATGGAGCAGTCGGTGATGAACGACCATACCGATGAACGCGCGGGCTGCCAGAAGGGGATCGACGGGGCGAAACGCTCCGTCAGCAATCCTCGTGCGGATGTATGCGGCCAGCTGATCGTAAAACACTTTGTGGTGTTTGCCGAAGAACATCTCGGATAATTCGTGTCCTTCCAGTGCGCTGAACAAGAGGAGCCGCAAGAGCGTCGAATCGACGCCAGGGCGGATGCGATAGCTTGCAATCATCGTGAACACACGATGGTCATCCTGTTTGTTGGCTGCCGCCTCCACCGCTTCGAGCAGTTCGTTGACGCTGACTTTTTCTGCCAGGATTGCGGCGTAGAGCGACCGTTTCGTCGGAAAATACTTGAAAACCAGCGCCTCACTTACTCCAGCCGCTTTGGCAATTTCTCTTGTAGTCGTGCCGTTGAACCCTTTTGCAGCGAAGAGCGAAGCGGCGGCCACGATAAGGCTAGCCTGTCGATCGCGCGATGTAGCCCGCTGCCCTTTTACGGTCTGTATGATTCGTTTTTTCATGGTAAGTAAGTCCTCACTCACCAAAATGCTAGCATGCAGCGTCTCGAGGGGGCAAGTATTGGATTGGAACTGACCGTGAGCGATTTCAGACATGGTTTCAGCGTTGAGTTCCACATGCGAGAGGGGAACTGGAGAGCTTCCTGAATCACGGGCGTACCCACTGTAGCTGGAAATTGCCGTTGTGCCAGTCAGCGAAGAACAGGAAAATATTCCACAACCTTCTGACGGAAAAACTCCTTGACAGAGTAAGGGCCCTGCCGTATAAGCCATCGTTCTCGCATGGAGCTCTAGAGCGAATTCTATACGGACATCTCGCCTTAGAGGATTGTCCACATGGCTTTGGCCGGCGTTCAACGGTTGACACGCTTCCTGATGCCAGCCTCCTGTTCGCATTCAATCATCCACAACCCGATACCGAACAGTGCGGCCATCATTTTGCCGTATGATGGGTCTACCTAAGCCGTGCACAAGCGTGGGCAGGTCGCCCTGCCTGAGCAGGGTCCTTTATCACGCAACAATTTTTCTGCGCTGGCGGTGAGTTCTATGCCACTGCCTCGTTTGTCGCGGAGCAAAAAGATGTGATCGCCGGTTCGAGGAGTGTGTGAAAGCTCAATGGAAAAAAAAGAGAAAATTTCTCCAGATGCAATAGACCAAGCAGCAGTCATCCAGGGCATATCAACACAACCAATAAGGAGGGAGTGATGAAAAGCCGACGGTTTATAGCTGTGAATGTGGGATTACTCGCACTCGGGGGACTACTCCTGGCGAGTGTTGGACCAGGGGTTACGTCCGCTGACGCGCAGAGCCCAACTCCGCAACAGCAGCAATTTCGACAGATAATGGACAAACTAGATCAAATTCTGGCGGCCTCGAAACCTGCCGGAGGCGCTGCAGAGAGCGCTAAGAGCAGTGGCGGGGAAGCCGAAGAGAATCACACGCTGCGTTGGGACAAGGCACTTCCAGCGTCGGAACGGTTCGTCGTTCTATCGTCATTTAACAGCGACGGGGTGTTGGATAACGAAACCGGCCTGGTTTGGGAAAAGACTCCGCAGGCGGCGGCAATATCCTTGTCGAATGCCCGATTAGGCTGTGCCAATAAAGCTGTCGGAGGCCGAAAAGGCTGGCGTTTACCGTCTATCTCCGAGCTGGCCAGTTTAGTAGATTCCTCCGTCGCTTCCTCTGGCCCGGCCCTCCCGGCGGGTCATCCGTTTCAGGGTGTTCAATCTGCTAACTATTGGTCGGCATCTGCCCATGGGGATAATCCTACACTCATGTTGGGCGTGGGTTTCAATAATGGGGCCGTGCTCGGTGTCAGTAAATCCTTTGATCAGCGAGTCTGGTGTGTACGGGGAGGCAGGAGTTCAGAATAGCATTGAGGTTTGATCATAGAGACGCTGTAATCCTTGAGGCCCAGGATGCGTAGAGGCTCCATGCTCTGTTCTTCCCTTGGTTCACTCGAGGGCCGTATGGCAATTCCTAGAATAACCGGGAGAGGGGTGGGGGGCGTTTCGCCGACACTGCATAAGGGCTAATGCAGGAAAGGTGTTTAGGGAATAGATTTAAGGGGTGGCTGTGGTGGATTCGAATGGTCGATGAGAGTAAACAAGGGTGGCCCACTTCTAAGGGAGGAGTGCTTGACGTGCTTCCAGATGAACTGGCGTAGCCGGGTCCGCTCTCCTGCCACGACGCGAAGAAATTCAATTCCATATTGATTTTCCACTCCCCAGACTACCCGTACCTCTGAGATCAGGACCGGGCGTGATGTTTCGTGGACTGTCAGATAGAGATCCCAGAAACTTCCTACCGGCAATACCGGTGTGCTGCGGAGTCTGCATCCGCTCTCTGACAGGTCAAGAGCTATTCCATGGCCGGCACGTTGGAAGTTATCTGTCGCTGAAAACCGAACCATCATCTGGACGGGAGCCCGCTGAGCTCCCCTGCGGTCAGTGGCTTGAACTGGGCGGCGAGTCGCAACTTGTTTGCCGGCCCTTCGTCGTCCGGTCATCGGCTTCTCCATGGAGGCAACGATCAGTCTAATCGGAGCATGCGAGATTCGAGTGTAAAAAATACCTGAGCCGGTTTCGTTCCCGCAGGTTCATCTTGAGGATCTCGACACCGAACCGGCGGCCAGAGGCCCACGCCACCCTGGCTTCCATTACGAACAACGGATCTTGTCCGTCTGGGAGGTAGAGAAAAATCGTGAGTTCCACCCCAGGCGTTACTGAAGTATTGCCGCGAATACCTAGTCCTCGGGGTGAGAGATCCGTGACCATGCCATCGCCCATGAGGATCTCCCCGGAAGGGTCTTGCGTTGAGTACATCAACCCGAAGTCTACCGGAGGACGGGAATCCTGCCTCCGATTGATCACTTCCGTCACAGACTGAGGTCTGATTCCAGATGCGATCTGTTCTCGTTTCATGAGAGCACCTCCTTGTTCTCGCACAGCTTCAAATGCCACCGTCACAGTCTGAGTGGGCGACGCGATCCCGCAGAAAGAACTGCAGCCTCTATTTAGCCTCCAGTTTCAGAGACTCTAATTTCACGCCGAAACGATGTTCCGCAACCCAGGAGACCCGGCTTTGGGCAATGCACACTGCTTCCCCTCTCAGGAAGGTCGATAAAGAGGGCTAGTCCCATGCTGGGTGCGACCGATCGATTTCCGTGAATGCCGATCCCTCCCTGCGAGAGGTCGGTGACAATACTGCCGCCGATTCGCATCTGACCGGGGTTCATGCCGGAATAGAGTACCGAGAAGCGCACTGGAGTTCGGTTGCCATGCTGGTGATCGGATTGACCGAGAGGTCTAGGTATTATGGCAGCAGGATCGGCGGTGTGAGTACCCATGATTGACTCTGCGATCTTTGATCGGCGCGGCTAAATGATACGAAATGCTGTCCTTCGATCGTCTAAAGATGCCGCGCTGATATTCTTGAAGATTACATCCTGGAGTCGTTTCCTATCTACTGATGGCAGCTTGGGGAATCTGACGGCAAATGAGTCTTGGGCAATCCAGGAAACAAGAACGTCGGAAAGGCGCATGGGGGCTTGCCCGTCCTCAAGATCTAGGAGCAGAGTGAGCCGGCTGCCCAGTGAAACCGTAGCGCCGCCTATGATCTTACAGCCGGTCTTGGAGAGGTCTTTCAATGCCCCCTCTCCTCTGATGATCCGTGCGCCTTCTTCTCCGGAGTAGCTGACTCGGTACCGGATCTGAGCACGTTCGGCATAGCGGCGATCCAGAAGAGAATGAGCTTTCTGACCGGTAACATTATGAATGGGGTTGCCCAGCTTCATCGACATCTCCTGAGAGGTTTCGTTGCGGCTCCACTGCATCCCGCGACAGCGTGAGAATACCGCATTCAAGAATTTCGACCATCCCTCAAGGGAGGGGATTTATGCCCCTCCAGAAGAGGGGAGATGGGCGCGGAGTCGTAATTGACAAGGGTGAGCCGGCATAACCTTCGAACGGTTAGGTAAGGGATTGTGCTCAAAACACGCTGGCTGAATTGCCGTCGGTCATTTTTCGTCGGAGTTCCTGGCTCTCGAAAAAGATGATACCGCGATCGGTACTGGTCTCATATCGGAGGTTCACATCGGTTTCGAACCCGGTCCAACTAAAGAATTTGACAGAACCGCCCGTAATCTGCCCCGGTGTGTGGTCTAGGGGGCCGTAGAGAGATTGGAGATAGACAAGAATCCGATCATGGGTTGCTTTGCCTTGATAACGGACCGTGACACGCGCGAATTTGCCCTCCGAGGTTACAAATCGCAAGGAGTCGACTGCGACTGGTCCAAGCGAAGGAGCTGCGGTCTTCAATTCATAGATTTGAGATCTCCCGGTATCTTCGATTTTCACGAAACTGGCAGTTTCCGAAAAAGTTGAGCCCCATGGGATCCCCTCGAACCCGTTTGGATCGTTCTGCATCGGTACGGCGAACACCGTGGTGCCTTGCAGGATGAACGAGAAGAAAAGATACGTGAAGGAAGTGCAACAGACCCACGAGACTATGGGAAAACGGCGAAGCATGTTACTCCGCTGAATCGGTGATATGGTCGTTAAACCGGGGGGCGAGAGTACGGCTATCGATAAAAATAAATCCACGCTCCGTATTTGCGTGATAGGTCAAGTTAATCTCGGTATCGGTTCCACGCCAATTATACTGCTGATTAAGGCCCCGCATCATCTGACCAGGAACCCGCTCAAGGGAACCGAACTGTTGTTCCAGGTGAGCTAGGATCTGCTTGTGTCGATCGTCGCCCTGATAGCGGACCGTTACGCGGGCAAATTGGTCGTCGACTGATAAGAAACGGAGACTCTCGACCGGAACTCCCGCATACGATGGCGGAGTGTCTTTCAATTGATATTCGTTCACGTGCGGCCCTGCCCTGGCGATCTCCAAACCAGGCTGAGTGGTCAGGGCAACACCCCAGGCTAGGCTCTGAAAGCCTTTCGGATCGTTCACCATCGGGACCGCATCGGCGAGAATGGGGGTGTTCAGACAGAGCAGGAGCCCGAGCAAAGCAAGGTAACGGCCAGGGTGATTTCTCCGCCGTTCGATCATGGCAGAACGCTACCATGGCCGATAATGAGGCGCAACTCCCGCGATTTTGTTGAGAATGTCCAAAGGCATAGCTTATAATGCGCCCGTTTTTCTCCATGCGATTCGACAAGGATCCAACACATGATTGATAGCGATACATTTGTCCAAGCTCTTCAAGAAATCGGGGTAGATTTTTTTACAGGAGTTCCGGATTCGATCCTGGGCGGCATTATTGCCGAGTTGATGGAGCGACGTCTTTACACTCCGGCGGTTCGGGAGGATGAAGCGGTGGCCATGGCCGCCGGGGCCTATATGTCCGGTAAGGTTCCCGCCGTGCTCATGCAGAATTCGGGACTGGGGACGTCCCTCAATGCCCTCATTTCGTTGAACGTGATCTATTGCCAGCCTTGTATCCTGATCGTGTCCTGGCGCGGCTATCAAGGTAAAGATGCGCCGGAGCATCTGGTCATGGGCGAGGTGCTGCCGCAGTTTCTCGACACGATGAAGATTCCCCATCGCACTCTGTCGGAAAAGACGGTAATTGACGATCTGAAATGGCTGGCGGAAACGTTTAGGAAGCAGCGCATCCCCGTCGCCCTGTTGATCACGAAAGGTGTCGTGAAAGGGCTGCACCCCTAGGTGTAAGAAGCGTGAAGGGTAAGGAGTGGAAGACGGTGAGAGATTGGGTTCGATGAGACCGGAAGAAGGCACGATGCAAAGTCGAGCGATGGCCATGGCGGCGCTGTTAGAGTTGCTCACCGACCAGCCGGTGATTATTTGCAACGGATTTCCCTCGCGCGAAGCCTACAAGATTGCTGATCGCCCGACCCATTTCTATATGATCGGTTCCATGGGCGTGGCGTCGGCGATAGGTCTGGGTGTGGCGTTGGCCAAACCGGAGAAGCAAGTCGTGATATTCGACGGCGATGGAAACGTGCTAATGGGAATGGGCACCTTGGCTACGGTCGGCGCACTCAAGCCGAAGAACTTCGTTCATGTGGTATTCGACAACGAGGTCTATGGAAGCACCGGCAATCAGCCGACGATCTCCAGTGTGGTCCCCCTTGAGAAGGTAGCCAAGGCAGCTGGATACGTGAACGTCGAACGGGTGCGGGAACGCGAAGACCTCGTGTATGAGTTCAAAGCCATGTTGAAGAAAGACGGGCCAAGCATGTTGCTGGTGAAAGTTAACGAGATGGTGGAAGATGTCGGGCGTGTGATGCTCGATCCACCGGACATTACGAAACGGTTCATGAAAGCGATAGAATAAGCGATCGAGCCGCTCCCGTGCTCGCGCAACGCGCGGCTTGAGAAAGCCCTCGTTGGACGCGCGCAGTCGGAGCCGTCTCGATCACTTAACGGGGGATGAGGGGAAGAAAGATAGACGAGATGATCTTATTGAATCCGGGACCAGTGAATGTGTCGGAACGGGTGCGGCAGGCACTGTTGCGTCCGGATGTCTGCCACCGGGAGTCCGAATTTACCGAACTCTTGCACAGGATTCAGGCGAAGCTGCTGAAGCTCTTTGTGCCGGGAGCAGAAGCGGATTATGCCGCTGTGGTGTTGACAGGATCGGGAACCGCGGCGGTTGAGTCCGCCGTCATGTCGTCGCTTCCGCACGGCAAACGGATGCTGGTACTCAACAACGGTGTGTACGGCGAGCGCATTTCCCAGATGGTCTGCCTGTACCGCCTGGGCGTATCTGAACTCAAAAACGATTGGACGACAAGGCCGGACCCTGAACGGTTGCGGCTTGCGCTACGACAGCATCCGGAAGCCCATGTTGTCGGTATGGTCCACCACGAGACAACCACCGGGCTCATAAATCCGGTCAAGGAAATCGCGGATGTCGTCGACAGCCAAAACCGGGTGTTCATTCTTGACGCAGTCAGCGCCTTGGCGGGCGAGCCGCTGGATATCGCCGGGTCTCACATCTATATGGTGGCTGGCACAGCCGGTAAGTGTATTCAGGGATTCCCGGGAGTCTCTTTCGTGCTTGTCCGCAAGGGATTTCTAGAGCGCATGCGCGATTACCCCAGGCGGTCGATCTATCTTCATCTCACTCAGTATGTGGATGATCAGGGCCGCGGGACGATTCCGTTTACGCCGGCTGTGCAGGTCTATTACGCGTTCGAAGAAGCCTTGAACGAACTGATAGAGGAAGGGGTTGCCAGGCGAATTCAACGGTATAGAAGAGGTGCGACGCTCATCCGAGACCGCATGGCGAAGCTCGGCGTGAAACCGCTCCTGACTCCCGACAAACAGTCCAGCACCATCACGGCATATTTTCTCCCCGAAGGCGTGACGTATCAGACGCTGCACGATCGTTTGAAGGAGGCCGGCTATGTGATCTATGCGGGTCAGGGACAACTCCAGAGCAAGATTTTCCGCGTCGCGAACATGGGCGCCCTCACCGAGGCGCAGCTGGTCGGATTTCTCGACGCATTTGAACGGATCTGCGGCACAGCATGAAAGCCGTCATCCTCGCAGCCGGGGTCGGGAAGCGCCTATGGCAGGTGACACAGCATCGCCCGAAGTGCCTCATCGAGATCGGCGGGCAAACGCTCTTGCATCGCTATCTCACGTCGCTCAAGAGCGTCGGCATTCATTGCGCTGACGTAGTTGTAGGCTATAAACAGGAGATGATTCGTGCGGCTGTAGCGGCAAATTCTTGTGGCATGCGCGTGAATTTCCTTGTGAATGAAGAGTTTCATCGGGGCAGCATTTCCTCGCTCTGGATCGCGCGCACGGCATTGGATGACGACGCGATCGTCATGGATGCAGACGTACTCTTTCATCAAGAGATTTTGCGCCGTTTGGTGCAGTCTCCGTACGAGAATGCGCTGCTCATGGATGAGACCGTCAAACAGACCGGGGAAGAGTGCATGGTTGTGGTCGAGGGCGGGCGTGTAATTGCGCTGACAAAGAAGATGCCCGTGCACTATGATTATGCCGGAGAAGGAGTGGGGTTTCTCAAGGTCCGGCATGCCGATGCGGTACATGTGGTTGCGTCTCTCAGGACCCATGTGGACCGAGAAGCCTGGCAGATGGAATACGAGGATGCGCTCGTAGACTTTTTTCGGACCGTAAATGTCGGGCATGAGAAGATAGGTGGACTCCCTTGGACCGAGATCGATTTTGTGGAAGATGTGGCGAAGGCGGAACGGGAGGTGCTTCCGAGACTGTAAAAATGGGGGCAGGAGATACAATGCTGAAAAGGGCCAGGTGTTTTATCTGTCCCTTCCCGGCCTGCCGGGACGCGCTGGACAGGACAGAGCTGCAGTAGGCGGATAAGTAGGAATCTTTCGTATCGGCGGGTTGAGCTTCTGAGCGAGGGGAGAAAGAAACTGGCGGACTGCTTCAGCATCCTGCTAGGATGACAGGATGAGGTGAAGTAGCCATCTGCGGGATCAAGGATCGATCGGCCATGAGCGAGAGCATCGTTCAAAAACAGACAGGCCTCCAGGGACTGAACACGGCGATTCTCTTGCCGTCGGTAAGCCTGTTCGGTGAGCCGGCTGGATTGTATACCGATGAAGTGGGTCCGCTCACCAGCGTGGTGGGCATCGGTCTATTTCAGCGGACGGTGTTGACGCTACAGCGTGCCGGTATTCGACAGCTGATGGTCTTGGTTGGGCCGGAGGAGGATCAGCTTAAGCAAGCCTTGGGCAAAGGGTCGCGCGTGACGATCCCCGTGCGCTGGTTGCCGATTCGTGAGTTTCCGCTGGATGATCCACGCACGTGGGATGCGCTTGCCGCTGAAGTTCGCGGCTTCTGTCTTCTGTCTGGCGTGCAGGGGGTATTTGCCGGCTCCTTGATCGAGAGTTTGCGTCATGAGGTGCAGGAAGGTCAGGCGATCGTCGTGGCACAGGCCGATAGTGAGCGAGATCGAAAGCAACGCCGGTCGAGTTTCCGTATGAAGGTGCAGGCAGGGCGACTCCTTGCGATTACATCGAAACAGAACGAGGCGGCGCTGGTGGCAACTGATCTCGTGGTGCTTCCTGCCAATTTCATGACTGTTGCCGGTCACGTCGATGTGGAAACAGGTACGTTGCCGATCCGTCGATGGCTCGAACGGGCTGCGGTGGACGGGCATGTGCGGGTGCTGTCTACGGAGACGGATCGGGCCCACTGGTATCAGGATGTGCGCGATGCCGCTGATATCAAAGCCGCTGAGAAGAAGCTCTTCAATTCCCTCAAGGGCGAGTTCGAGGGCTTCGTCGATCGGTTCTTCAATCGAAAGATCTCCCGCTGGTTCACGCGGATCTTTCTCGCGGCAGGCCTCTCACCGAACGTGATCACAATCCTCGCGACTCTCGTAGGGTTGGTCGCAGCCGCCGGCTTCAGCGTCGGGACCTACAGTGCCGGTATTATTGCCGCGCTCATATTCCAACTGGCGGCGATCATAGATTGCTGCGATGGCGAAGTGGCCAGGCTCACGTTCACTGAATCGCCGTTCGGAGCCTGGCTTGATATCGCCATGGACAACCTGGTGCACATGGCGATCTTTGCCGGGATTGCCGTGGGTTTATACTCACACGCGGCTGGAGGCGATGGTGCGTGGATTCCGCTTGCCCTGGGCTCGGCAGCCGTTCTGGGAAACGGATTTTCGTTCTGGCTCGTCACCCGTGCTCAAAAGATCAAGGCCTCAAGCGGGTGGAAGACACCGGTGCAGGCTGCCTGGTCGGACTTCATGCTCAAGAATGTCGCAAGCCGAGATTTTTCCGTCGTCGCGTTGATTTTTGCCGTGATCGGCAAGCTCGATTGGTTTCTCTGTCTGGCCGCGATTGGATCTGTGGTGTTCGCGCTCCTGATGCTGTGGGTCATCAGACCGTCCGCGACGACCCGTGCTTAAGCTCGTTCTTCTCTTTGCCGGCCTCATCACTCTCATTCTCATCGTCTGGCATGTCGGTCCCGGGCGCATCTACGATGCGGCGGCGCAACTGGGGCCGGCCGCGCTCTTCGTGCTGCTTCTTCCCTCCGTTTTCATGTATGTCATCGAGGCGTACGCCTGGAAAATCACGTTGGGTCCTTCGGCAAAGGATATTCCCTTCTGGCGTGTGCTCATGATTCGGACTGTCGGTGAAGTGGTAAACCTGACCACACCGACCGCTTACGTGGGGGGTGAACCGCTCAAAGCCTATCTGCTCAAGAAATATCAGGTGCCGATGGTGGAGGGGCTCGCCTCGGTCGTTATTGCAAAAACGACGATGACGATTGCCCAGGTGTTCTTTATTCTCTCGGGCATCGCCCTCGCGTTCTGGACGCTCGGTACCGGCGGCTCGCCCGGACAGACTGTTACGGCAGCGCTGTTCAGCGTCGGCCTGCTGGTGCTCGGAACTGCGGCGTTCGTGTTTGTGCAGCATAAAGGACTCTTCTCGTGGCTCTTGGAATCTCAGAGAAAGCTCGGGTTCAAGATTGCCTATCTCGAAGCGCGGGAGAAGAAACTACGGTCGCTGGACCGTACGATCTTGGATTTTTACCGTGACAACCGCCTGACCTTTACGTCATCCACCGTGTTGTTCCTTCTCGGTTGGATGGCGGAGGCGGTGGAAGCCTACCTCATCCTCTATTTCCTCGGTAGCCCGCCCGCGGCGCTCTCCGCTGTCTCCATCGCGGCCCTCGCGGGCTTTATCAAAAGCGGCACGTTCTTTATTCCCGGCAGCCTTGGCGCTCAAGAGGGCGGGAATATGCTTTTGCTGAGAGCCTTTGGTTATTCCGATGTCACCGGTATCACCTTCGCCTTGTTCCGGAGATTTCGTGAGCTGGTTTGGATCGGGTTGGGGCTGCTGTGCTTAGCTCTCGTCGGCGGGAGAGCTGCGATCATTCATGAAAGGCGCGCCGACGACTCTGAAGATTATCTCTGACACTTTGGACGTTTTATGCTCAAGCGCGTCCTTCTCCTTGTCGGCATCTGCACCTTCTTTCTCATCGTCTGGCATATCGGGCCCGGGCGCATCTACGATGCAGCGGCGCAACTCGGACCGGCCGCATTGTTCGTGCTGCTGATTCCGTCTACCATCATGTACCTCATCGAAGCGTACGCCTGGAAGATCACGTTGGGCCCCTCGGCGAAGCATATTCCCTTCTGGCGCGTGCTCGCGATAAAAACAGCCGGTGAAGTGGTGAACATGACTACGCCGGTCGGCTACGTCGCCGGGGAACCGCTCAAGGCCTATCTGCTCACGAAACATCATGTGCCAATGGTGGAGGGCCTTGCCTCGGTCGTCATTGCGAAAACGACGAAGACGATCGCGGAAGTGCTCTTCATCCTGCTGGGCATCATGCTCGCATTCTGGACGCTCGACGACAAGAGCTCAGCCGAGCAAAAGGTCTTCACGTCGCTGCTCAGTGTGGGCCTGCTGCTGTTCGGGATTATCGTGTTTATTGCCGTGCAGCGAAAAGGGCTCTTTACGTTGCTATTGGGAGTGCTCAGAAAGGTTGGACTGAAGATTGCCTACCTCGAAGCCCGCGAGGAAAAATTACGATCGCTGGATCGAACAATTCTGGAGTACTACAACCATAACCGTCCCGTCGTTTTCTCGTCGACCGGACTGTTCTTTCTGAGTTGGATGGTGGAAGCAGTGGAAGTGTATATCGTCATCTCGTACCTGGGGGGGCCTGCCGTGGCGATCACCGCGATCTCGATCGCCGCCCTGTCAGCCTTCATCAAAGGCGGCACCTTTTTCATTCCCGGCAGCCTCGGCGCCCAGGACCTCGGGAATTTGTTCCTGCTGAAAGATTTTGGTTACACCGACGTCGCCGGGATCACGTTTGCCCTGGTGAGGCGATATCGAGAGCTGGTATGGATCGGTCTCGGGTTGCTCTGCCTAGCGATGCTGGGTGGGCGGACAGCGGTAATGCGGGAAAGTCGGATCGACAATTCAGGGCATGGTTCCTGATACGATCCCCTTCCCCTTCTTTATTTCCAGCATCCTCGATGCCGAAGGCGGCTGGAATGTGTTAAACTTTCAAACGTACAGATAGTCCGAATTCACCGGCATCACCTTCGCGTTTCTCCGTCGATCCCGGGAGCTGGCGTGGATGAAAGTGGACTTGCTCTGCCCGGCTCTCAGCGGTGGGCAGTGGGTGGCAATTCAGGAAGGCAGCACTCGCGACCCGGGCAACGGTCCCTGACACCGTTGCCCTCTATACAGCCGGGTCCTTAACCGAACCCCTAAAACAGGACGCTAGCGGAGCATGCTAAGAATTTTCCTACTCGTTGTCGGTCTGCTTACCCTCGGTCTCATCGTGTGGCATATCGGTCCGGGGAACATCTACGACACAGCGGCGCATCTCGGGCCGGTCGCACTCCTCGTCATGCTGATTCCCTCCATCATCATGTACGCCGTCGAAGCGTACGGATGGAAAGTGACGCTTGGCCCGTTGGGAAAGGATATTCCGTTCTGGCGTGTGCTCATGATTCGGACCGCCGGTGAAGTGGTCAACACGACCACGCCGGCCGGCTACGTCGGTGGCGAGCCGCTCAAAGCCGCTCTGCTCAGGAAGCATCATGTGCCGATGGAGGAAGCGTTCACCTCCGTCATCATTGCCAAAACGACGATGACGATTGCCGAAGTGGTGTTTATTCTGCTCGGCATCTCACTGGGTGTGTGGCTGTTAGGCGGGAGTGATTCATCCGGTCAGATCGTGGCTGCTGCAATCTTAAGCGTGGGCCTGTTGGCTTTGGGGACTGGGGCGTTTGTATTCGTGCAGCGGCAAGGACTCTGTATCTGGCTCTTGGAATCGTTGCGGAAGATCGGGGTGAAGATTAAATATCTGGAAGCGCGCGAAGAACAATTACGGTCGCTAGATCGAGCGATCCTGGAATTTTACCGCCAGAAACGTCCGGCCTTTTACACCTCGACCGGACTGTTCTTTCTTGGTTGGATGGCAGAAGCGTTGGAAGTCTACGTCATCCTCTATTTTCTCGGTGGACCTGCCATGGCTCTTTCAGCCATCTCCATCGGCGCCCTCTCCGTCTTTATCAAAAGCAGCACGTTCTTCATCCCCGGCAGCCTCGGCGCCCAGGACGGCGGGAATTTGCTCCTCCTCGAGGCTTTCGGATATTCCGGCGTGACCGGCATCACCTTCGCACTAGTCCGAAGGTTCCGTGAGCTGGTATGGATTGGGGTCGGGCTGCTGTGCTTGACTCTTGTCGGGGGGAAGAAGCAATTCAGGAAAGTCGTACCCACAACTCAGGCAATGGTTCCTAACCCCTTTTCCCTTCCCCCTCTTGATTCCGCTGAAGTTGCCTGCACTCCTGTCTTGCGTAAGGCCCATTTCTGGCAGCGCAACGCACGGGTCTCTCTCAATGAACGCCAGAGGGATATGCTCAATAGAGTTCTCGATGGCTTCAAGGGCAACCTTACGGCTGGCAAGTGGGCTGTCATTGCGACGTGCTCTATCCCCACTGCGCAGCGAGATATTAAGGAACTGATTGACCAAGGTTTGCTCGTTCGCAATGAAGGCGAGAGTGAGAATACGAGCTATAGTATCGCCGCACAATAAACGGAAGGGATAGGATGTAACCAATAGCCAAATGGCTATCACCTTGGATGCTTTTCCTGAATTTGATCCAGAGTGCTGGAGATTCTTTCCAATATTCTCCCAACATGATCTTGGGTGACGACAGCGTCGGCCACTCCTCTTAAAGAGAGCTAAAGAGAATTGGGAAGCCTTCGCTTGGGCTACTTGACCTTCCCCCCGAAAATTACACTATTGGCTAAGAAGCTCGACTGTGCTGTCATGGGTCCAACGGAGGAGGCCTATGGCCAGAAAATGGCATACGGAGGAGCAGATCATTGCGGTGTTGAAGGACGCCCAGGGCGGGGGCAGTGTCCGGGACCTGTGTCGGAGGCACGGCATCTCAGATGCCACGTTCTATAAGTGGCGGACGAAGTACGCGGGGCTGGACGTCAGCGACGTGAAGAAGTTGCGCCAATTGGAAGAGGAAAACCGTCGGTTAAAGCCGATGGTCGCCGAGCAAGCGCTGGACATTCAGGCGCTGAAGGCGATCACCGCAAAAAACTGGTAAGGCCCAAGGCGAAACGGACCGCTGCCACGTTGCTGGTGGCACGCGTTGGGCTGAGTCAACGGCGCGTGTGTCGGTTCGTGGCGCTGAATCGGAACACGCTGCGCTCCCAGAGTCGCCGAGCAGACGACCAGGGGCTCCGGGCACGGATACGCGAGATCGCCGAGACCAAGCGCCGTTACGGCTGCCCCCGGATCTACGTGCGGCTGCGCCGGGAAGGATGGATCGTGAATCACAAGACGGTCGAGCGGCTCTATCGGGAAGAGGGGCTCTCGTTGCGTCGCCGGGCGCGGAAGAAAGCCACGGCCGTCCCGCGCGTCGCCCTCCGGACAGCGACCCAACCTGGGCTGTGCTATGCGATGAACTTTGTGCATGATCGGCTGGCCACTGGTCGGCGCGTCACGTGTGTCACGATGACCGACCCCTGCTCGAAGGAGGTGCCGGTGATCGCAGTGGACCTCTCCATCGGTGGCGAACGCGTGGGCCGAATTCTGGATCAGCTCTTTGCCGGACGGCCGTTGCCGGAGGCCTTGATCCTGGACAATGGACCGGAATTCGCGGGGACCGCCTTAGACGCGTGGGCCTGTCAGCGTGGGATCACGCGCCACTTCATTCAACCGGGAAAGCCAGTGCAGAACGCCTTTATTGAGAGCTTCAATGGCAAGTGTCGGGATGAGTGTCTGAACGAGCACTGGTTTCTCACATTGCAGGAAGCCCAGCTGGTGATTGAAGCCTGGCGGCGAGAGTACAATGAGCACCGGACACACAGCGCAATGGGAGATGTGACCCCGATGGAGTTCATCCACAACCATCAAGACCGGTCCCAGACGACACGGGAATCAACTTCACTGGCCCTGGTGTAACAAACGGGGGAAGGTCAGCGCTTACCTTTGGTGTCGGTTTCGTCAATCCACAGGAAAGAGTGAATGGGCTCTGGCTGGTGGTGGTGGTGGCGGTGGTGGGAATTGCTGTAGCTCGGAGGACAGGGGAGAGTTACGAATAGGCCTCATCCCAGAGGTTCTTCAGGAACTCCTGTATGGGTAGGATCGTGATCTCTCCGACTTGTCTCCGGCGCGCTTCCAGGCTCACGCACAGATAGCGCTTCAGTTTCTTCTCCTCCGCGAGCGCCTTCAATGATTTGAGATCATTGGCCGAAACATTCTCGCTGGCCTTGAGCTCGATGGCCGTGTGATCGCCGAGGATGAAATCGACCTCATAGCCGGACTTTGACCTCCAAAATGCGAGAGACTCCCCTGACACGTAATCCACGTAACTCTTGAGTTCGTGCAGCAGATACGTTTCCACCGCCTCGCCATATTCCGGCGTCCCGCGTCGGTAGCGCCGGTCCTGGATGGCCGCAGCCACGCCGATATCGAAGAAATAGTACTTTGATGAGGCTAAGGGCTTGCGCTTCTTCGTTTCGCGCCATGCCGGCAGTTCAGAAAGCACGAGGGTGTCTTTCAGGATTTCGAAGTACTCATAGACGGTCGTGCGGGGAACCTGGGCATCTGCGGCCACGTTCGTGAAATTGACGATAGCCGCATTGCAGTAGGCGGCTACTTTGAGAAATCGGCTGAACGCTGCGACGTTTCTGGTGGCTCCTTCCGCGACGATTTCTTGCTGGAGATAGGAACCGGCATAGGCATCGAGATCCGCGCGTGGATCGTCCGAAAAATAGATCGACGGCAACCCTCCGCGCGCGATGAACTGGTCCAAGTCGAAATGTTCTCCCAGTTCTTGTCTTGTGAGTGGATGAAGATATTTCATTCTCGCCCTCCCTCCCAGGAGGTTGATTCCTCCCTGACGGAGCTTTCTGGCGCTCGATCCTGTGAGAAGAAATCGGATGCCCCGTTGTTCGATCAGACGGTGGACCTCATTGAGCAGGGCAGGCAGTCGTTGGATCTCATCGATGACCACGATGCGATCTTTCGGTGTGAGTTCTTCGGCGAGGCGCTGGGGGCGCTGGCTGAGACTTAAATACAGGGACGTATCCAATAGATCGTAGAGGCGGGCACCCTTCAGACTGTGAGTAATGAGAAAGCTCTTTCCGGTTTGACGTGGACCAAGGAGGAAATGCGATTTTTTTTCCAGCAGACGTTCCAGATCAACCGCGCGCGGAATGATGGGTGTGGGGTTCATAGGTGCGGAGCGTAGCAGGTGTCGCTTCTGTCGTCAAATGGCATGCCAAATGACGACTTTGTCGACATGGGATGGGAGTGGCAAGCGGACGGTGGAGTGTCTTGCCGACAGATTATGTTAGGATGCCGCGCATGTCGGCGTTAAAGCTGCTGCTATGGCTACCCCTCGCCGTTCTTGGTGCCGTCTCTCTTGCCTTCGTCACCGGTTTCGTTAATCCAGACGAAAAAGTAAACGGGCTCTGGCTCGTCGTCGCGGCGGCTTGTATTTATGTGCTGGCGTTCCGCTTCTACGGTCGCTGGATTTCCCGGCGGGTTGTTGAACTGAACGATCAGCGTGTGACGCCGGCGATGCGGTTGAACGACGGCATCAACTTTCACCCCACCAATAAATATGTGTTGTTCGGTCATCACTTCGCAGCGATTGCCGGGGCGGGGCCGTTGCTTGGGCCGGTGTTGGCGGCGCAGTTCGGATTCTTGCCAGGCTTTCTCTGGCTGGTGATCGGCGCAGTTTTGGCGGGAGCGGTGCAGGACTTCATCATCCTGGTTGCGTCAATGCGCCGGAATGGCCGCTCGCTTCCTGAAATTGCTCGGGATGAACTTGGCATTGTCACTGGTACCGCGACGGCGGTGGCGGTGCTTTTCATTGTGGTGGTGGCGTTGGCAGGACTGGGGTTTGCCGTTGTGAACGCGCTCTATCGCAATGCCTGGGGCACCTTCACGATTGCGATGACGATTCCTATTGGCTTCATCATGGGCTTCTATCTCCAAAAGTTTCGCCCCGGCGCAGTAGCGGAAGTGTCCCTGCTCGGCGTGGTGCTGCTGATAGCGGCTGTGATCTTCGGGCGGGTGGTCGCACAGTCTTCGGTTGCCGGATGGTTCGAACTGGAGCGAACGACGTTGGTGTGGGCACTGGCCGGCTACGGATTTCTTGCGTCTGTCTTGCCTGGTTGGATGTTGCTGGTGCCGCGCGGATATCTCTCCACATTCATGAAACTCGGCGTGGTGGCGTTGTTGGGAGTGGGAGTCATTCTTATGGCGCCGACGATCGAGATGCCGCGCGTCACCACATTTGCAAGCGGAGGCGGACCGATTATTCCCGGTACGCTGTTCCCCTTCCTCTTTATCACTATTGCATGCGGCGCCGTGTCGGGCTTTCACTCACTGGTCTCTTCCGGAACGACGCCGAAGATGATCGAGCAAGAGTCCCAGGCCACAGTAGGCTACGGAGCGATGTTGCTGGAAAGTTTTGTGGGTGTCATGGCCTTGATCGCGGCCTCGGTGTTGATACCAGGCGATTATCTGTCGATCAATACCATGCTTATGCCCGATGAACTGGCAGCGATGGGTTTTCCTGTGTCGCGGATTCAGGAGCTCTCGCAACTCGTCGAGGTGGATGTAGCGGGTCGGCCCGGCGGAGCTGTGTCGCTCGCGGTCGGCATGGCGTTTATTTTTTCCGCCTTGCCTGGTATGGCCGGATTGATGGCCTATTGGTATCAGTTTGCGCTGGTGTTCGAGGCGCTGTTTATCCTGACGACGATCGATACAGGGACACGCGTGGCACGCTATCTCATTCAGGAAATGGCGGGACGGGCATACGAACCGTTCCGCCGGATCAATTGGTGGCCGGGGGTGTTGCTGAGCAGCGGCTTGGTGGTGGGGGCTTGGAGCTATTTGATCGGGACAGGCAGCATTTCGACGATCTGGCCGATGTTCGGTGCGGCGAATCAGCTGCTTGGGACGCTGGCCCTCTGCATCGGAACTACGGTGTTGATCAAGATGTGGAAGTCTCCTTTTCTCTGGGTAACGGCGGCGCCGATGCTCTTCGTTGGCGTGATTACGCTGACCGGGTCCTACGAAATGTTCTGGATGTTCCTGACCAAAGCGGGGGTGCTGGCCGCGGGACCGGCTTTCGCCCTGTATCTTGATGCCGTGCTGGTGGCTGTGGTGGCCTTGCTCGCGGCGATCGTCTTGGGCGATAGTATGATGCAGTGGTATGGCTATGTGGTATTGAAGCGCCCGTTCACCAGCAGTGAAGTGGTGGTGATGGCCGGTGGGGGTTCGCCGGGAAGACTGCGGACGGCGATTTGTCATGATGAGGAGAAGCGCTTGCAGTTGCCCGGCGGAGGCTGCTGCTGAGAGGAGGGCGGGAGTGGCCAGGTGCCCTTCTTGCTCGCAGAACGCGCACGATGAAACTGTGCTCGTCCGATGCGCGCAGTAAAGGGCAGCCTTGGCCACTCCCTTTGGAGAGGTGTGGAGAATCTACCCAGCCACCACTTGGAATGTCGAAGAGAGTTTCCTATAGAAAATATGATTGGTGAAGCTAGGAGAGGAGGGGATCGTGGCTGAGCAGTTTTCATTCGATGTGGTTTCGGAAGTGGATATGCAAGAGATGAAAAATGTCGTCGATCAGGCGACGAAGGAGATCAAGCAGCGCTTTGACTTCAAAGACTCGAAGACGGAGATTACGTTGAAGGAGAAGGAAAAAGAGTTGGTCGTGGTTTCCGACGACGAGTATAAGCTCAACGCGGTCAATGACATTATCAAGACGAAGTGTGTAAAGCGGAAAGTCTCGTTGAAGGCGTTCGCCTACGGGACAGTAGAGCCTGCGCTGAGCGGGACGGTGCGCCAGGTGGCGAAGATTCAAAGCGGTATCGCGGCGGACAAGGCGAAAGAGGTGACGAAGGCCATCAAGGAGTCAAAGTTGAAAGTACAAGCGCAGATTCAAGGCGAGCAAGTGCGCGTGCTGAGCAAGAGCAAGGACGACCTCCAAGCCGCCATGGCGTTCCTCAGGGGCAAAGATTTTGGGATTGATCTGCAGTTCACCAACTACCGCTGACCCAGGATGCTGAAACAGGCCTCCAACTTCGTTCTCAGTCGATCGAACACCTCAACGTGCAGCGGCAGCACGCCTCGGTGTTCGATTCTCCCTGCGGCCTTGTTGGATGACCTGTTTGAGCATCCTGGGTAGATTCTGCAGCATTCGACGCATGACACACGTCCTTGCCCTTCTGTTTCTTCTCGCCGTCTCTCTCTCGGGCTGTAATCGCGGCGATCCCATTGTTGTTATCCAACTCAATCCGAAGAATCCTGACATCATCTACGTCGCGACGAACGACTATATTTATAAGACGCGCGATGGGGGGCAGACCTGGACGAATCTGTCACATGGAATGAGCCACTCTCGCGTGATTTCGATGGCGATCGATCCGACCTATCCCGCCACGGTTTATGCGGGTACGAAGGGCGATGCTGTCTTTAAGAGTCACGATGGCGGGCAACACTGGGTTTCGATGCGTTCGGGGTTAGACGATGCAACAATTTCGTCCGTGGTGAATCAATTCCTTTTCGACCCGAAGGACAGCAATCACATCTATCTCGCCACGACGATGGGTGTGTCCGAGACGAGAGACGGCGGCGAACATTGGGTAAAGAAAATGGAAGGGATGAAGGAAGTGCTAATGGTGGTCACACTGGGTATAGATCCGACGAGGCCGGCGATCTTATACGCGGGTACAAGCGGTGGAGTGTACAAAACGATCGATGAGGCCGGCCATTGGGAGAAGGTGAACAACGGGCTCGTATCGCCCGATATCATCAAGTCATCGCGGGCGTTGAGCGTAACGTCGGTGCTGGTCGATCCGTTTGAGCCGGATACCGTGTATGCCTCCACACTGTCGGGACTCTACAAGACGACGGATGGCGGTGGGGCGTGGGTGCGGATCGGGCAGTCCCTACGAGATCAGATGTTGTTTTCGATGATTTTGGATCGCACGAAAAAGGGCGTCATTTATCTGGGCGGCCGGGAAGGTGTCCATCGAAGCATAGATGGTGGGGCGACGTGGGAGACGCTGAATACGGGTCTTGCTACACTCAATATCCGATCAATCGTGCAGAGTCCGACCGATCCGGATGTGTTCTATGCAGGTACGAATGGGAGTGGCTTGTACAGGAGCAAAGATCGGGGAGAAACATGGGAGTCGGTGCCGACGGCGCTTTCAAGTCAGTAAGGAGATTATTGTTGCGGGCCGGTGCCCCGTTGTTGAATTGTTGAACCGACCGAAGACGACCCGAAGGACGAACCAACACTCGACTCTCCAAGGCTTGAGCCCACGCTAGAGCCGCCGAAACTTGATCCAACCGTCGAGTCCGACAGGCTAGAGCCAACTGTGGAACGTTGAAGCGATGAGCCGACAGCTGAAGACGATTCGCTGTTGAAGCTGGACTCACCGATCGAAGGGCCGGCACGGCCTGTGGCGCCGATCCCAAACCCTGCTGGGCCTGAGCCGCCGATTTCATGGCTGTGCTTCGATGACGCTCCGATATTTTGGCCGGTTACACCTTCCGCGCCGATCATGTTACCCGTCTTCGGTGTTTTTCCGATGCTCGGCCCTGCCGCTGGTGCGCTGCCGATATTGGTGCCGGTCTTCGGCCCTGTCGACAGCTTCGGTGCACGGATGTCTCGCTCAATCGATTCTTCCATTTCGCGAATCGCGTGATCTTCCCGACCTGAGGTCTCAAGGTCTCCTGAGTCTCGGGCATTGGTCGAGGTGCTGATGCGTTCGAGCGTCGCGCGCAGTTTCTTCAGATCAGAACGGGCCCTGGAGACAGTCGGGATCATTTCACGGAGCATGATGCCGCGCGAAGCCATCGAATGATTCGACATATTAGCCTGGGTGGACCTGAGCAGTTCATCGACCTCGTTTCCAAGTTCTTCGACCTGATCAAGCTCCGAGAGATCGGTTTTGCAGCATTCGAGGAAGCGGTGATACTTGTTCAGGAATGCCGATACGTCTCCCTGCAGATTCTCGATCTTAAAGTCTCTTGATGGTTTGCCGCCGGGACGTGTTTCATCTCCTTCCTCTGTTGTCCGGTTTTCTTTCTTTTCAACGAGCGGCATGCACCCAGGCCCGTCGGTTGCGGAATATTGTTGGTCGGATTTTCGGTCCGGGCACCAAAAGAGCGGTGATGCTGCCGATGCTGTGGCAGCGGAGATTCCGCCACACATAAAGGCAATTCCGCCCATAAAAACGATCATGCAAAGCGTCTTGACTGTTGTGGATGAGCGCATAGAGACATTTTTAACCCGACTTCGATCCTTGTCAATGAAACCCCAACTTTGCGAGAGAGACTGATTAACTCCTTCATCAATTGGCGGGGCCAGGTCGGTACCCATTTCTCTGACTAAAGGAGGTGTTATACGAAGACCTTGAGTGAAACAGCGCTCACCGAATCCAGAAGAACGAGATGTCCCATAGCGAATCCTGTCTCGACTAACTGAGGAGTGAGCTTTCGAATGGGCTTACAGGCCCACCCATTTTGTATGGTGAGCCCCAAGGGATCACTCTATATCTAGCGAAGTCATCGAACTTCCCCTTTCATCCCATATGATGGGGGTGGTACGTCCTCTCTATACCCTCACTTGGAATTAGTCTGCACGGGCACCCAGTCTCCAAAATCTCGGAACTTTGTTAACAGAAGTGGTAGATGCCAACGGTTCGTAAGTACATGAATTTTCTATTGACAACTCTTTGAGTGAGTGTATACTGCGCACCCGTGTGGGAGAAAGTGGGTAAGTCTGGAAAATAAAATTCAATGGGGATATCCGACCATATCCCTGTCATGTCTGACAATGTGCTGTTTTGGCTTATTCAAAAAAGTGGTGGAATCTACCTTGACTGTACAGTGGGGTATAGTGGGCATGCTGAAAAGATTCTTGAAGCGGGCGGGCCCAACAGCAGGCTTATCGGGCTGGATCGCGATAGGGAGGCCATTGCTGCCAGCCAGAAAAAGCTCGCACGATTCGGTGATCGTGTGCTCCTTCGGCACGGTCATTTTATGGATCTGAAGCGGCACCTTACTGTCAATGGCGTTGGTCAGGTCGATGGAATCCTGTTCGATCTTGGAGTTTCGTCTCCGCAGTTGGAAGAAGCTGGTCGAGGTTTTAGCTTTCAAGAGGATGGTCCTTTGGACATGCGCATGGATCGATCGATGACCGGGACCGCGGCTGAACTTGTCAATGAATGGCCGGAAGCGCAGTTAGCGGATGCAATTTTTCAGTTCGGGGAAGAACGGTTTTCTCGACGAATCGCGCGGGCCATCGTCCGCGCGCGCACGCGTCATCCGTTGACGACGACGAAAGAACTGGTCTCAGTGATCGAAGGAGCCGTTCCGGCGAAGTATCGGCATGGTCGTCTTCATTGTGCCACACGAACGTTTCAAGCCATTCGCATTGCAGTGAATCAAGAACTTGCCTGCCTCGATCCGGCGATACGTGATGCAGTAGACGTGTTGTCCCCCGGCGGCCGCCTCTGTGTGATTTCATTCCATTCACTCGAAGATCGAATTGTAAAACACACGTTACGGTCGCTATCCGGCAAGGCAGATTCTGCATTAATGATCCTTACAAAGAAGCCGCAGATTCCTGCCAGAGAAGAATCGGATCGGAATCCTCGATCTCGCAGCGCCAAGCTGCGGGTTGCCCAGCGAGTATCCAGGGAGGGTTTTTTATGAAGATGGTAACGATTGTGGCCGGTGTGCTGCTGGTCTTCGTATTTGTATGGGAACGTGTCGACGTTGTTCGGTTGGGTTACGAGATCGAAGGATTGAAGACACGGAAAGTATTGTTGGAGCGGGAGCGGGATCAATTACAAGTGAAGTTTTCTGCGCTGACGGCTCCAGAGCGGATTGCGAAGGTGGCGACAGAAAAGTTGGGACTGGTTCCCGCGCAGCAGGGGCAAGTGTTGATGGTGCATTTACCTGGAGAGGTCCCGAGTCCTTTACCTCCGTCTGTGGAACAGGTTCGGTTGGCGAGACATGACTCGATAAGGAAGGAGAGCGAGTGACGTCCCATCCTTCTCGAGTTCGTCGCTATGTTGTGTTGCTCCTGCTCCTCTGCGGGTTCGGCGCAGTGCTTTTTCGACTGGTCACGCTCCAAGTGCTTCAAGCGGCGGAACTTACGGCAAAAGCCGATCGGCAACATCAAAAGACCGTATCCTTCGAGGGAGCGAGGGGCACGGTGTCGGATCGACACGGTAAAGTGCTTGCGATGAATGTGGAGGTGCCTTCCGTGTTCGGCGTGCCGACATCACTGGAGAGCCCGTCGACCGTAGCCCGTCACCTTTCTCCGGTGCTTCAAATTCGAAGCGATGAAATCGTGAGAAAGCTCCGCCAGGACAAGAGCTTCGTGTGGTTGGCGCGAAAGGTCCAACCCGAACAAGGTCATCGGCTGGCGCAGCTGTCGTTGGACGGCATCGGCGTAGTGATGGAGGGGCAGCGGTTTTATCCCAAGGGTCCGTTGCTGGCGCACGTCCTGGGGTTTTCCGGGATCGATGGGCAAGGGCTTGAGGGTCTCGAACGTCGGTACGATTTGCATTTGCACGGAGAGAAGCGCGTCACCGTTTTGCAGCGAGATGCATTAGGCCGTACGGTATTCCCCAAGGGTTTGGCTGAACAGGCGCCGGCACCTGGGCACTCCCTTACGCTGACCGTCGACGAGGTGATTCAATACATTGCAGAGAAAGAACTCGAAGGAGCCGTCTCTCATAGCCGTGCCAAATCCGGGACGATTATCGTCATGGAACCGCAATCCGGCGCGATTCTCGCCATGGCCGTCAGTCCACGGTTCGATCCGAACGTCGTTGCAGCATTGACGCCCGATCGGTGGCGTAATCGCGCGCTGACGGATACGTACGAGCCTGGGTCGACCATGAAAATGATCGTCGCGGCTGCTGCGCTTGAAGAGAAAGTAATGGCCCCGGATTCCATGGTCTTCGGTGAAAACGGCCAGATGGTGGTCGCGAATACGACGATTCACGACCATGACAAGCTAGGGTGGATGACGTTCTCAGAAGTGATTCAAAAATCCAGCAACATCGGTGCTGCCAAAACGGGGATGGCCCTAGGAGAACAGCGACTCTATCGGTATCTCCAGGCGTTCGGATTCGGCCAACGGACAGAGATCGATCTGCCCGGCGAAGTGAGCGGACTCTTGAAGTCGCCAAAAGACTGGGGTCGTCGATCGCTCGCGTCGATTTCGATGGGGCAGGAAGTCGGAGTGACGCCGCTCCAGATGGTGTCGGCAATGGCGACGCTCGCCAATGGAGGCGTGATGATGAAGCCGTACGTCGTATCCGAAGTGCGTGACCAGAAGGGTCGCTTGCTCAAGGAAGTACGCCCACAAGTCAGGCGGCGGGTCGTGTCACAGGACACAGCTCGAACAATGACGACGATACTCGAAGGAGTCGTGACGAATGGGACGGGGACGAAGGCTGCCATCTCAGGTTTCCGTGTGGCGGGTAAGACCGGGACCGCGCAAAAAATCGATTCGCGAACCGGCGCCTATTCGCCCACACAGTTTGTCGGTTCGTTCGTCGGCTATGTGCCGGCAGAGTCTCCGAGGCTGGCGATGATCGTCATCCTCGATGAACCTCAGGGCGAAGCGTGGGGCGGGGTCGTGGCAGCGCCCGTGTTTCGTCGGGTCGGCGAGCAGGTGCTTAACTATCTTGGTGTCTCCAGAGAGAACACTGTGAAAATCGCACTGGCGATGAAGGACCACTAAGAGACCATGCCGAGCGGCCCCGTCACTCTTATGCAGTTACTCGATGCGCTCCATGGGCAGGTCGAGGTTCTTGAGCAGCGCGGCGATTTGAATTGTTCGGTCCATGCGATCACGGACGATTCCCGGGCAGTGACGAAAGGGAGCCTGTTCGTTGCCGTGAAGGGTGAGCGCGTTGATGGTCATGGATTCGTCGAGCAGGCCATCAAGGCCGGAGCGGTTGCCGTGGTTGCTCAGACGTCTGTGGCATCAGGGCCGCTGCCGTTTGTGCGGGTGGCTGATTCGCGAAAAGCGCTCGGTCTTCTCGGCAGCAGGTTTCACGGAAATCCCTCTGCCCGTCTCAAGATGATCGGTGTGACAGGTACGAATGGGAAGACGACGACAACATATCTCTGCAAAGCATTACTGGAGGGAACCGGCCGACGAGTGGGGTTGATCGGGACGGTGGGGTATCAAATCGGACAGGAGACGCTTCCTGCCAGTCACACAACACCGGGGTCACTGGACCTTCAAGAACTTTTGGCGAAGATGGTTGAAGGCGGACTCACCGCCGCAGTGATGGAAGTGTCGTCCCACGCGCTCGCGTTGGACCGGACATCGGGCTGCGAGTATGACACAGCGGTCTTCACGAACCTCACCCAGGATCACCTCGATTTCCATCACACGATGGACGAGTACTTTGAGGCAAAATTGCGACTGTTTACAGGACTGGCCGGGGGGCGTAAGACCGGGAAACGCGCGATCGTCAATGTGGATGATCCTCGAGGAGCCGCCGTTTGCGCGGCCTGTTCTGTGCCGGTCTGGGGCTACACCATTAAGGGTCACGCCGACCTTAAAGCAGAACACGTGCGACTTTCGCTCACCGGGACTACTTTTCTCGCGGCCACTCCCGCAGGCTCGTTCACCATCGAGAGCCGCTTGGTTGGAGAACACAACATCTACAACTTACTGGGAGCGATTGGAGTGGCACTTCACGACGGAGCGACATCTGATCAGATCCGCGAAGCCGCCGCCCGTATTACCAATGTTCCAGGTCGCTTCGAGCGGGTTTCTTCCGGGCAGGATTTTACGGTCGTCGTCGATTATGCGCATACAGAAGATGCTCTCCTCCGATTGCTGACGGCAGCACAGGCGTTGAAGACCGGGCGCATCATCACCGTATTCGGCTGCGGGGGTGACCGGGATCGCGGGAAGAGACCCAAGATGGGTCGTGCCGCCGTGGAGTACAGTGATGTGGTGATCTTGACGTCCGATAACCCTCGAACCGAGGACCCGATGGCGATTCTCCGTGAAGTAGAGATTGGTGTGCTCGATGCGCTGGAGCGCCGCCGTCATGTGCAGTATCACTTGGTGCCGGACCGCCGCGAGGCGATCGCCGCCGCTGTTCGCGCGGCGCATCGAAGCGACATGGTGCTCATTGCCGGAAAAGGGCATGAAGATTATCAAATCATCGGCACCAAAAAGTTTCATTTTGACGACCGTGAGGTGGCTCGCGAGGCGATTCAGCAATTGCGGGATTGCGCATGAGAGTCCAGACCACGGGCGGGGCTGCGCAAGGTGAGGACCCGATGGCAGGTTTTACGGTCGAAGAGTTACGAGAGGTCATTAGCGTGAAGGTCCTCGCGGGACAGGACTCATTATCGGGGAAGCGCCGGATCAGACAGATTATCACGGATTCCCGATCGATTCGACGCGGCGATCTTTTTGTCGCGCTCAGAGGAGAGCGATTCGACGGTCATGAGTTTGTGCCGGCTGCACTGGCAAGGGGCGCAGCGGGAGCCATCGTACAGGATGAGTATCGCTTTCCTGCAAAGTCCGCAGCCGTGCGTCGAATCGAGGGATCAGTTCCGCCATTTCTCTTCGGCGTGCGCGACCCGCTGTTCGCTTACCAGCAACTGGCAACGCATTATCGCAGTCGCTTCAATATTCCCGTGGTGGCCGTGACCGGGAGCAACGGCAAGACGACGACGAAAGAAATGGTAGCGGCAGTGTTGGCCCAACGGTGGCGGGCGCTGAAGACCGAGGGGAATTTCAACAATCGGATCGGCGTGCCTGCTACTCTGTTTCGCCTCACGCCGCGCCATCAAGCGGCCGTCATTGAGATGGGAGTGGATCAGCAGGGGCAGACGACCAGGCTTTGTGAAATTGTCAGGCCCACCGTTGGAGTGATTACCAATATCGGCCCCGATCACCTCGAGTTCTTCGGAAGTATGGAAGGATCGGCGCAGGCTAAAGCGGAATTGCTGGATCTGCTTCCGCCCGATGGCCTGGCCATCTTAAATGCCGATGATTCCTACTTTGACTATCTCGCCGCGCGTGCGCAATGCCGTGTGATGTCGTTCGGATTTTCAGCGATGGCCGATGTCCGCGCGAGCGGGGTCGCGTCCGATACACGCTACGGAACAACCTTTCGCCTGCATCTCCGCGGGAAAAGCCGACCGACGATCGTTCGAATTAAGGTGCAGGGGATCCACAACGTCACCAATGCGCTTGCCGGAGCGGCAGTGGGCGCTGCCTTGAACCTCTCCGGCTCAATGATTGCCCAAGGACTGGGCCGATTTCGCCCCGCCGCAATGCGGTCGCAGGTGGTCACCCATCATGGCATCCATTTCATCAACGATTGTTACAACGCCAATCCCGCATCGATGAAAGCGGCGCTCCAATTGCTGGCTCAATGGAGTCCTGCAGGCGAACGAATTGCCGTGTTGGGAGACATGCTTGAACTCGGCCCGGAGACAGGCAGGATGCACCGGGACGTCGGCCAGTTTCTTGCCGGTCAGGGACTATCGCGCCTGATCGCCTGCGGGGCGTTGAGCCGAGACATTGCGGAAGGGGCTCGGCAGGGCGGGATGGCAGATTCCAAAATCGACGAAGTGGTTGATGCGGTTGCAGCGGCTGACCACCTGAAACGGGTCGTCCGGCAGGGTGATGTGGTGCTGGTGAAGGCCTCTCGCGGCATGAAAATGGAACAGGTTGTGCAAGCGCTGACAGGAATGAGAGCAGTCATCAAGAAAGCATCATAATGGGTCTCTGTCGATCCGGCTCATGAGTCGGTCTGACCAGTCGACGTATTTTTAGGTAACGACCGCATGCTCTACAACTGGCTGTACCCGTTTCATACGGAATATTCGTTCCTGAACGTCTTCCGGTATTTGAGCTTCAGGATCATCTATGCGGCTGTAACGGCATTTTTGATCGCCTTTGTGTTGGCCCCGATGGTAATCCGGAAGTTGCAAGAGATGAAGCTGGGCCAACAGATTCGAGACGATGGCCCCCAACGTCACCTGGCGAAGAGCGGCACGCCCACCATGGGCGGCGTTCTTATACTCTTCGCCGTGGTCCTTTCGACACTCCTCTGGGCCGATATTGCAAGGCCCTATGTCTGGCTTGTCGTTGCCGCCATGGTGGGGTTTGGAGCGATTGGATTTGTCGACGACTACCTCAAATTCATCAAGGCCCAATCGAAGGGGTTGTTGGCGTGGCAGAAGTTTACGGCACAAGTAGCGCTGGCCCTGGCGATTGCGATAGTCCTCTATTTCCTTCCCGGCTATACGACCAAATTGAGTATCCCGTTTTTCAAGAATGTCGTTCCTGACCTAGGCTGGTTCTATGTCGTCTTTGCCGTAGTGGTTATTGTCGGGAGCTCCAATGCGGTCAATCTGACCGATGGACTCGATGGGCTCGCGATCGGACCGGTCATGATTGCGGCGTTGGCCTATACGATCGTGGCCTATGTGGTAGGTCATCGACTGATGTCAGACTATCTGCTGATTCCACACATTGAGGGCGCAGGCGAACTCGCGGTGTTCACCGCTGCTATCCTGGGGGCCAGCCTGGGATTTCTATGGTTCAACACCTATCCGGCTTCCGTGTTTATGGGAGATGTGGGCTCGCTCCCGCTGGGAGCGGCGCTGGGTACGGTCGCGGTGATCAGCAAGCACGAGCTACTGCTTCTGATGGTCGGAGGGGTGTTTGTGATCGAAGCGGTTTCGGTCATTTTTCAGGTGCTCTCGTTCAAATCTCGCGGAAAGCGCATTTTTCTCATGGCGCCCATCCACCATCACTTTGAGATGAAAGGATGGGAGGAGCCCAAAGTCGTCGTGCGATTGTGGATTATCGCCATCCTGTTGGCATTGTTGAGTCTGAGCACTCTGAAGCTTCGGTGACGGCATGGTAGGGGAAGCGGCAGTAGAACTTGCAGGAGCGCGGGTCACGGTACTTGGACTTGCAAGAAGCGGTATAGCCGCCTGCCGGTTACTTCAAGCCGTGGGCGCGCGGGTTACGGTAGCCGACCGCAAGGAGTCGGCGGAACTGACATCCGCGCTCGACGCTATCGACCGCGACCATGTCGGTGTAACCGTCGGGGCAATGTACGAGTCATCGCTTGATGAAGCGGACTTGGTGGTGATCAGCCCAGGAGTCCCCTATCGATTAGCTTCGCTCGAAGCGGCGCGCCGGCGTGGCGTAAAGGTGATCAGCGAATTGGAACTTGCCTCGCAGTTCTTCCGAAACCCGCTCCTGGCCGTCACGGGCACGAACGGCAAGAGCACAACTGTGACTCTGATCGGCAAGTTCCTTGCTGAGAGCGGTAAGCGGGCGTTTGTCGGCGGCAATTTGGGCACCGCCTTGAGTGAGGCGGCCATGGAAGACCTTCGCGCCGGTCAGGCAGGAAAGCCGAGTCCGTTCGACTATCTCGTCGTCGAGGTCTCCAGTTTCCAGCTAGAGACTATCGATCGATTCCACCCATGGATTGCCGCGCTGCTCAATGTGACGGTCGATCACCAAGATCGCTATGAGTCTCTGGATGAATACATCGCCGCCAAACAACGGATCTTTGAGAATCAAATCGCTTCTGATTTTGCGCTGTTCAACCTTGACGACGACCGTGTCGCGGCGTTGCGAAATCGGGTTCGGGCAACGCGGCTGGGGTTTACGAGCCGGGCATCGATCGGTACCGACATGCAAGGGGGAACCTACCTTGAAGGCGATCGGATCGTAACGACAGTGACCGGTGTACCGCAGGAAATTTGCCACCGAAACGAGATCCGTATCATCGGTAACCACAACGTGAAAAACGTCATGGCGGCTGTGACGTATGCGTTGTTGTGCGGCTGTCCGATCGACGCGATTCGTCGTGTCCTCGCGACGTTTCCCGGGCTCGAGCATGCCCTTGAAATTGTCCGTGACCGGAGAGGGGTCCGATTTGTAAACGATTCGAAAGGTACGAATGTCGATGCCACGCTCAAAGCGCTGGAGAGTATCGATCAACCGATTTGGCTCATCGCAGGCGGACGGGATAAAGGAGGCGATTTTTCTCGATTGGTCCAGGCGGTCAGTCGACGGGTCAAACGCGTGATTCTGATCGGAGAAGCGGCGCCGCTGTTGCGACAGGCCTGGCAGGGTGTCGCTACGATGACTGAAGCCGAGAGCTTGCGGGACGCCGTGGATTCTGCCGCAGAGGGGGCCTCGCCGGGTGACGTTGTGTTGTTGTCTCCTGCCTGTGCGAGCTTCGACATGTTCGTGGATTATCAAGACCGTGGCCGTCAATTCAAGGCATTGGTTCATGCCTTACCTGAGTGACGTGCAAGGCGAGGGAGGGGCGGTCCTGAACAATGGCGCATCGATCGATGGGGACTCTGGCGCTTCCATGGTCCCAGACCAACCAACGGCCTGGCAAGCAACGAGTGCCAGCGGACCACACGCTTCTGGCAGTCACGATGACACTGGCGTTGGTGGGGCTTGTCATGGTGTTCAGCGCGAGTGCCATCGTGGCGGGCAACCGGTTTCAGGATCCCGGGTTTTATCTCAAACGACAGATCGCCTGGCTCACGTTCGGCTTTCTGTTGATGCACCTCACCTCGCGTATCGACTACACGCTCTGGAAGAAACTCTCCATTCCATTGTTGGTCTGCATCGTGGTGTTGCTCGTTATGGTGTTGACGCCGTCGCTCGGCGTAGCAGCCAAGGGCGCCCGGCGATGGTTGCGGTTGGGCGCCGTTTCGGTCCAGCCGGCGGAAATGGTCAAACTCGTGGCGGTCATTTATCTTGCGGCGTTTCTAACCAAAAAGGGAGAGAAGGTTGCGTCGTTTCGCGATGGCCTGCTTCCGGCTCTGATCGTGATCGGACTGCTGAGCGGACTGGTGTTGCTCGAGCCGGATCTTGGAACGGTTGTGGTGCTCGGACTGGTGACGATCGGAATGTGTTTTCTCGCCGGAGCTCGGTTATCCCATCTGTTGGGTCTAGGCCTCTGCGCGATTCCAGCCGTGCTGGCACTGGTTCTCGGTTCGAGTTATCGGCGTCAACGGCTCATGACCTTTCTGGCTCCATGGAAGGATCCGTCGGACGCCGGGTTCCAAATCACACAATCGTTCCTGGCTTTCGGAAGCGGCGGTCCGCTCGGGGTAGGACTGGGCGAAGGCAAACAGAAACTCTACTTCCTTCCAGAGGCGCATACAGATTTTGTCTTGGCACTGGTCGGGGAAGAGCTGGGACTCATTGGCACCGCGACGGTCATTCTGCTGTTTGCATTTTTTGTCTGGCGAGGGGTTCAAATCGCGGCGCGCGCGCGGATGCCATTCGGCCGCTATCTGGGTATGGGCATTACCTTGTTGATCGGTGGCCAGGCGTTGGTGAATGCGGCGGTGGTAACCGGACTGTTGCCGACGAAGGGGCTCACTTTACCGTTCGTCAGTTACGGAGGGTCATCGCTGGTGGTCAGTCTGATCGGCGTGGGGATTTTGCTCAGCATCTCTCGCGACCGGCATGCCGGTGGGTCTCGAGGTGGACATGGTGGGTTGGATCACGGATGACGATCGTCATAGCAGCAGGAGGAACCGGCGGGCATCTCTATCCGGCTGTAGCCCTGGCGCGGGAGTTTCTCCGGCGGGATCCCAGGACCGACGTTCTCTTTGTGGGAACAGCGCGAGGGCTTGAGTCGACCGTGCTTGCCCACGAGGGATTCGAGCTCGTTTTAATCCGTGCCAGGCCGGTCATGGGTAAAGGCCTATGGGGAGCGGTGTCAGGCTTGTGTGCCATGCCGGCCAGTTTGTGGGAGTGTTTGCGAATTCTGCGAACAAGACGGCCGGATCTCGTGATCGGGGTGGGCGGCTATACGAGTCCGATGATGCTACTTGCAGCAGCTTTGACAGGGGTGACGCGTGTGATTCTGGAGCCGAATGCGTATCCCGGGATGGCCAACAAAGCAGTAGGCCCGTTCGCTCAGCGCGTTTTTCTCGCGTTCGAGTCGGCGTCCGATTCGTTCACTCGTTCCAAGGTGCATGTAGTGGGCACCCCGATTCGAAAAGCCTTCCTGGAAGGGATTGATCAGAACCGGGAAAGGTCGGGATCGCTGCATTTGTTGATTTTCGGAGGAAGTCAGGGGGCAAAGGCGATGAACACAGCAATGATGGAAGGGTTACCTGAACTGATGGCACAGCTGCCGCATCTCACAGTGACCCATCAGACCGGGGAGTCCGACCATGCGCGGGTAACCGAGACGTATCGTCGCATCGGCATGACGCCGCACGTCATGCCGTTTATCTATGACATGCCTGCTGCATTGCGGCATGCGGATCTTGTAGTTGCAAGAGCTGGCGCCATGACGGTCGCGGAACTCACGGCGTGCGGAAAGCCGGCTATCCTCATTCCACTGCCGTCCGCAATCTACGACCACCAAACGCGGAATGCTGAGGTGATGGAAGCAGCCGGAGCCGCCGTGGTGCTCCCGCAACCCAGGCTCACCGGATCCCTGCTAGCTCACACAGTGGCGAGCATTCTGGGAGACCCTGAGCGATTGCGTGCGATGGGCCAGGCCAGTCTATCTCTACGGCGAATCGATGCAGCCGAAATCATAGTCCGTGAATGCTACGCACTCATGGGAGGTCATCATGATGTCAACCGGTCTGTTGGAACGCCAGGAAGCTGATGGTATCGGGCAACGAAAACAGGGCACACAGTTGTATCCACCGGCTGGTGGAGTAAGGCGCACCTCGATGTTTCGAAAGACGCAACAGATTCACTTAGTTGGGATCGGAGGATCAGGGATGAGCGGGATCGCCGAAGTCCTGTTGACACTGGGATATAAAGTGACGGGCTCTGACCTCCAGACTTCCGATACTACGCGAAGATTGGAAGAGCTCGGCGGGCGCATCTTTGTCGGTCATCAGGAATCGAATGTGGGGGACGCCCAAGTGGTGGTTATCTCCTCCGCCGTGTCGGCACAAAATCCTGAAGTTGTGGCGGCCAAGGCGAAGCAGATTCCCGTGATTCCTCGGGCTGAGATGCTCGCGGAGTTGATGCGGCTGAAATTCGGTGTCGCTATTGCCGGCGCTCACGGAAAAACCACGACAACATCCATGGTGGCCAATGTACTGGCGCAGGGCGGCTTAGATCCGACGATGGTGATCGGGGGCAAAGTGAATGCGCTGGGAAGTCATGCCCGTCTTGGTCGAGGAGATTTCCTCGTGGCGGAAGCTGATGAGAGCGACGGATCGTTTCTCCGTCTGTCTCCGACAATTGTAGCGGTCACGAATCTCGACAGGGAACATCTCGATTACTACGGCAGCATGGAGCGCATCAACGAGAGCTTTCTCGAATTTATTAACAAGGTTCCATTTTATGGGTTGGCCGTGTTGTGTGCCGATGATGATCGTCTCCGGGCAATCTTTCCAAACATTGTGAAGCGCTATCAAACCTATGGGCTCAGTGAACGCGAGGGTGTCACACCGGACTTCTTTGCGACGGAGATTCACTTGAGCCAATGGGGTGCCGAGTTTCGGGCGCAACACCGCGGGCGTAGTTTGGGCCCATTCCGCCTGGCGGTGCCCGGTCGACACAATGTATCCAACGCGTTGGTGGCGATTGCGATCGGGGTCGAATTGGAAGTGCCGATTGATCTCATCAGGAAAGCGCTGGCGGCCTATACCGGGGTGGAACGTCGCTTTCACCTGCGGGGTGAGGTCAGCGGGATCATGGTCGTGGACGATTATGGGCATCATCCAACGGAAATCAAGGCCACCCTGGCTGCGGCGAAGCAAGGGTGGAAGAACCGGCGGTTGGTCGTGCTGTTTCAGCCGCATCGCTATACCAGGACGCGGGACTTGCTGGAGGATTTCTCGAAGGCATTCGATCAATCAGACGTATTGTTCCTGGCGGACATCTATGCGGCGGGGGAGCAACCAATTCCCGGGGTGTCCGGAGCCAAGCTGGCCGACACTGTTCGTGCGGCCGGCCACCCGTCTGTGACCTTTGTGGCGCATAAAGAAATGTTGGTGGATCAGGTGCTGCCCCATCTGAAATCTGGGGATCTCGTTATTACGTTAGGGGCTGGGGATATTTGGAAGACAGGGGTTGGGTTGCTGGCCCGATTGGCCGCAACCGGATGAAGTCATGAAGCGAGGCGCCCGGCATGTCACGACAGCCGCGAGCAGTCATGCACAGTTTACGCAGGCCGATATGCGAGCTGCGGTGGCGGGTATCCGGGGATCAGTATTTTTCCGGGCCTCCCTGCGCGATTACACCTCGTTCAGGATTGGAGGACCGGCGGACGTTCTGGTTGAGCCAGTCGATATCGAGGATATCACTCTGGTGGTCAGGCAAGCGCGCGTACGCAAGATTCCGCTTTTTGTCCTCGGCGGAACAAATCTGCTCATTCGAGACGGGGGAATACGCGGGATCGTGATCAGTCTGGTGCGGTTGCGAGGGATCAAAGAAGAACCGGGGTCAATTCTCTATGCCCAGGGAGGCGTCGGGATGCCGACGTTGATCGGATACGCAATTCGCCACTCCCTTGCAGGCTTGGAATGGGCGGCTGGAATTCCCGGAACCGTGGCCGGCTGTGTAGTAATGAACGCCGGGACGAAACTCGGAGAAATGAAGGATTCGATCAAGGCTGTTCGCATGGTGAATATGAAGGGCGAAGTCCTGGACCTGAAGGCTGCCCAAATCAGGTTCGAGTATCGACGGGCCATACTGCCGCGCGGCATCGTCGTGGGGGTGTGGCTTCAATTGAAGCCGGGGGTCCGCTCGGAGATTGAGCGAGTGGTCAAGGACTACCTCCACTATCGCCGCGATACGCAGCCCCTCGCGATGCCGAGCGCCGGTTGCGTGTTCAAGAATCCTCCCCGCGATTCTGCCGGTCGACTGATCGAGGCGGTTGGGCTCAAGGGTGCGCGTGTGGGCGATGCGGAAGTCTCAATGAAGCATGCCAACTTCATGGTCAATCGGGGGCAGGCAAGCGCAGCGGACGTTATTGCGCTGATCGGGAAGGTCCGCAGTGCTATTCGCCGCCGCCTGGGCATCCGGTTGAATCTTGAACTCAAAATCGTGGGAGAGACTTAGTCGTATGAGCAAAACTCGTTCGACAGTGCGACCTCTTCTCACCTGCGCCCGTATCGGGGTGTTGATGGGAGGGCAATCGGCCGAGCGCGATGTGTCGCTCCGGACAGGTGCCGCGGTGCATCGTTCTCTGGTTCGTCGTGGCTACGATGCGGTGGCCATCGATGTCGGACCGACGCTCGCTCAAGATCTGCGCGACCAGAAGATTGACCTAGCGTTTCTCGCGTTGCACGGACCAGGCGGTGAAGACGGTGCAATCCAAGGGTTCCTGGAAACTCTGGGAATTCCATACACCGGATCCGGCGTCCGTGCCAGTGCGATCGGCATGCATAAAGTGATGACGAAGACGCTTTTGGCCTCAGCACGCATCCCTGTGCCGGCTGGGATTGTCGTGAGACGCGGAGAGAGGGTCTCGTGCGCCACGGCGATGCAAGCGGCGAAAGTGCATTTGCCGCTTGTGGTGAAACCTGCGTCGCAAGGGTCCACGATCGGCGTCACCATCGTGCGGAAGCTGGGGCAATGGCGTGATGCCCTGACATTGGCCCATCGCTACGACATAGATGCGATGGTTGAGGCCTACATTTCCGGGCATGAGGTTACGGTGTCGATCATTGGGAGGCGCCAGGCTTCCCCGTTGGTGCTCCCTGCCGTGGAAATTGTTGCCCCAAACGGCTTTTACGACTTCGTCGCGAAGTATAAGAAGGGGGCCACGCAGTATCTCTGCCCCGCGCCCTTAACGGCATCGATGACCCGGAAGATTCGCGCGATGGCGCTGCGGACCTATGATGTGTTGGGATGCGAAGGTGCGGCCAGAGTCGATTTCCGTATTGCCCCGCGTGGCCGTCCCGTTGTGCTGGAGATTAATACGGCCCCGGGCATGACAGAGACGAGTTTGCTGCCGATGGCAGCGGCACAGGCCAAGATCGACTATGACGAGTTGACCGAACGGATTCTCGATTCCGCGCTCGTTCGCGCGACCGGCTTCAGCCGTTCGTCAGGTGGACGGAGTATGTCATGAAGCTACTGGAGCGGAAGCGGGCAGCGCGAGAAGTCGGCCCTCGGCTGAATCAATGGAAGGGTGCCCGCGCCAGTCAGGTCTCGGATCAGCGCCAGCAGGCGCGTCGAGAGCGATTTCTCTCCCGGGCTCGGCGTGCGTTGCGCATAGGGCTATGGATTGTCGGCCTTGCGATGTCTGCTTGGGGGCTGACCCTGGTCCCGCAAGAGATGGGGCCGGTTCTTCAGAGTTGGCTGGAAATACAAGAGGTGGAGGTCGAAGGTATCCACCATGTCACGAAACCGGAAGTGTTGGAACGGCTCGTGTTGAAACCCGGCATGGGGCTCCATCAAGTCAGCACGCAATATCTTGCCGAGCGAGTACGCGCGCATGCCTGGATTAAGGAGGCAACGGTCGAACGCAGGCCGCCGCATCTACTGCATGTTGCCGTATTGGAACGCACCCCGGCTGCTATTGTTCAGACGGGCGCAGACTATTGGTTGAGCGATGAGAACGGATACCTTCTTGCCAAGTTGGGCAAGCAGGACGACCCGACGCTTCCCTTGTTGATCGGACTTGATCCACAGTCTCTTCAGCGCGGTGATGTAAGTGTTCGCAACGCGATTCAGTCCGGAGTGGTGCTGGCCAAACTGATCGCCACAACCTTCGACGGGCGAGTTGAAATCGATCTGACGAATTCTTCGAATGTGCTGGCGTCAGCCGATGGAGTGCGATTCCAGTTCGGCAGTGATTCCCTGGTTGATCAGTGGGAACGCTTCCTGAAAGTGAATCCTTCTTTCAAAACCGCCCCATTCGATGACCGGAAGCGCAAAGTGAACGAGATCGATCTGCGCTACGACCATCGTGTGATTGTGCGTGAAAGGGTGTGAGAACTGTGCCGAAACGTGATCAGATTCTTGTGGGCTTGGACATCGGGACGACCAAGATCTGCGCCATCGTGTCTGAAATCGCCGATGAGGGAGGGCTCAATATCATCGGGGTCGGCTCCAGCCCCTCGCGAGGGCTTCGCAAAGGTGTTGTGGTCGATATCGAGAGTACTGTGGAATCGATCAAAAAGGCGGTCGAGGAAGCCGAGCTGATGGCGGCGGTCCAGATTAATTCCGTTTATACCGGGATCGCCGGCAGCCATATTTCCGCTGAGAATTGCAAGGGGGTTGTGGCGCTCAAAAAGGCAGAAGTCACACGGGAGGACATCCAGCGAGCGATTGAAAGCGCCCGGACTTTGGCGGTCATACCCCATGAACGCCGGATTCTCCATGTGCTGCCTCGAGAGTTCATGGTGGACGGGCAGGAAGGGGTTCGGGAGCCATTGGGTCTGTCCGGAATCCGCCTCGAAGTCAACGTGCATGTGATCACCGGTGCCGTAACGTCAGCACAAAACATCGTCAAGTGTGTGAACCGTGCGGGCCTCGATGTCGTGGATATGGTCCTGCAGCCCTTGGCTTCCAGTGAGGCGGTCCTCGGCCAGGAGGAGCGGGACCTAGGAGTCGTCATGGTCGATCTTGGTGGTGGGACGACCGACCTCGCGATCTTCCTCGACGGGAGTATTCGCCACTCTGCAGTTTTGCCGATCGGCGGGCAAAACCTGACGAAGGATCTCGCAATCGGCCTACTGACCTCCCAGACCGAAGCCGAGAAGATCAAACTGCAGCGCGGAATCGCCCGGACAGGATTAGTGCAGGGCCATGAAACGGTGGAGGTTCCGTCAGTCGGAGACCGGCCCGCGCGGACGTTTTCGCGTCGTGACATTGCCGAGATTCTAGAGCCGCGGGTCGAAGAAATATTCGAACTGGTTCGACGGGAAATCACGCGCGCCGGCTATGAGGGCATGCTGGGGGCAGGAGCAGTGATTACAGGGGGAACGTCGTTGCTGGAGGGGATGCCCGATGCGGCAGAGCAGGTCTTGAATATCCCGGCCCGGCGCGGCGCACCGGGCGGGATCGGAGGGTTGCGCGACATTGTCAGTAATCCCATGCATGCGACGGGTGTCGGCCTGTTGCTCCATGCCCGGCAACATGCCGACGAGATGGCCACGGCCGGTCTGCGAGGCGGACGTCCTTTGCATAAGGTGTTCGATCGCATGAAGTCGTGGATGTTCGAGTTCTTTTAACCATGCCGCGTGGCGGACGGCCGTGACGCGGATTTTATTAAGGGAGGTGCCCTGATGTTTTCATTCCAAGAAGATGTCGTGTCCCCGGTTCGGATCAAAGTGATCGGGGTCGGTGGCGCCGGATGCAACGCGCTGAATACCATGATCACATCCGGACTGGCGCGAGTTGATTTCATCGCGGCGAATACCGATCTGCAGGCGTTGGATCGGTCGCAGGCGTCGTACAAGGTCCAACTGGGTCCGGAACGGACCAGGGGACTCGGTGCAGGGGCGAAACCGGAAGTCGGAAAAGATTCGGCCTTGGAAAGCAAAGATCAAATCCGCGAGTGCCTTGAAGGGGCCGACATGGTATTCGTAACTGCGGGAATGGGCGGCGGAACAGGAACAGGTGCTGCGCCGGTCGTAGCAAGCATCGCGCGCGAACTCGGCATTTTGACGGTAGGTGTCGTGACCAAACCGTTTTCATACGAAGGTCATCGCCGAATGATTCATGCGGATGAAGGGATTCGCGATCTCCGTCGCCATGTCGATACGTTGCTCGTGATTCCGAATCAGCGATTGCTCGGCATCGTCGACAAAGCGACGCCGCTGCTCGAAGCTTTCAAGGTGGCAGATGACGTCCTCCGACAGGCCATTCAAGGGATTGCGGATGTGATTACGACCACCGGCCATGTGAACGTGGACTTTGCCGATGTCCGCACCGTGATGTCTCATACGGGGCGCGCCGTGATGGGCATGGGGGTGGCGCGAGGCACGAATCGGGCGATCGAAGCGGCGCAAAAGGCGATATGCAGTCCGTTGCTGGAGGAAGGCAGCGTGGAGGGCGCGCGCGGGGTATTATTGAATATCACCGGCGGCCCCAACATGTCGCTGCACGAGATCGAGGAGGCAGCGACGATAATCCAACAGACAGCCGACCCTGAAGCCAATATTATTGTCGGACAGGTAATCAATCCCGATATGGGCGACGACCTGGTTGTGACGGTAATTGCCACAGGATTTGAGCGGGATGACCAAGGCGGTCCGGTTCCTGTGTCTGCGACCCGGACTTCCCGCACCGGGCAGCAGACGATGACCGGCACCGCTCACACGGTGGGAGAACGAATGTATGGAGAGCGGCCTCTCAAAGATCTCGACCGTCCGACATACTTGCGGCGCATGGGAGAGGCAAGAGAATCGATGGAGCGAACTACGGCTATCGCTGAGGACGAGTGGGATGTACCAACGTTCCTGCGTAAACAGGTCGACTGAGTCCGCAGGTCGGTAGGAGAGGGTATTCATAGCGGGGTACGGTAATGAGTGCAGCAGTTATTACAGTTCCTGCTTTCGCGTCCATGTGCGACGGCATCGGACATTTCTTCGGCACGCGCGGCCATACTGAATCACTGGCATTCGATGTAGGAGTGCCTGCTCGTTATTCTGGAGCGCGGAAGCATGGATGGCTTCTATCCGTCAAGCAAGTGCATGGGACCGATGCTTTGGTGGTGGATCGTCCGCTCACCGAGTCGGATCAGTTTTCCGGCGGGTGGGATGCGTTGATGACCGATCAGCCCGGCGTGACGGTGGCGGTGCGCACGGCAGATTGTGTCCCTGTGCTCGTGCATGACCCACGTCGGCGTGTTGTGGCGGCAATTCATGTCGGTTGGCGAGGCGCAGTCGCTGGAATTACTTCCAAGACCCTTAAGTTGATGGCGACCAGATTTAAGTCGATGCCGTCGGATTTGCGAGTCAGCATCGGGCCATCGGCTGGCCCCTGCTGCTATGAAGTAGATGATCCGGTGCTCGATCAGCTCCGAATGACCTTGCCTGATTGGGAGTCGGTTGTGCAGGACTATCGAGGTCACAGGGCTCGACTGGATCTCAAGTCCATGATCCGTCGACAAGTTGAAAGGCAGGGCGTGCTTGCACCGTCTGTTTCGACGGTGAATCTGTGCACGATCTGCCAAGATCAGCTTTTTTATTCCTATCGACGGGAGGGCCGCGTGAACGGGACGATGCTCAGCGGGATCACCCTGCTCTCTCACCACTGAGAGCTCGTTAAGGGTGTGCGCTGACATTTCCCCGGGGGTTTCTGTACAATGTTTCACTGTATCTAGGGGACGGCGCTATGGCGCTCACTCTTCGGATACAATGGATCTACAGACTGGAGGTTCGCTCGTCGAGAATGGGCTATTCGTTTTCGAGCCGATCCGTCATGCAGCTCGATGCGGCTGTTTCTGGTGTGAGACATGCCTGGTTCAACGATTACGAGTAAGGTTGCGTTCATCGGAGCCGGCCAGATGGCCGAGGCGATGGTCGGCGGTCTCCTTTCGGCTCAGGTGTGTCCTGCTGAGTCGATATGGGCGGCAGACCCCGATCCTGAGCGCCGCGATCGCTTAAAAAGTCGGTTCGCTATTCGAGTCGGCCCTGCCAATCGCGAAGCGGCTGCTTGGGCTGACATGGTCGTCTTGGCGGTAAAGCCTCAGATACTTCCTGTCGTACTCAGCGAACTTGGCCCTATCCTGGCCCATGTCCTCGTGATTTCCATTGTAGCAGGGGCGCCGATTCGAACTATTACCGAACAGATCGCCGGTGAGGCGCGCGTCGTTCGCGCGATGCCGAATGTTCCGGCATTAGTCCGTGAAGGGATGACCGCCCTGGCGTTGGGCAGCGCGGTTTCTGAAGATGACAGTCGTCTGGCTCGAACGGTATTCGAAGTCGTCGGCCGAGTGGTGCTGGTTGACGAGCGATTGATGGATGCGGTGACCGGGTTGAGCGGCAGCGGGCCAGCCTATATATTTCAGGCCATCGAGGCATTGGCAGATGGGGGAGTGATGATGGGCTTGCCGCGGCAGACCGCCGAGCTGCTCGCTGCACAAACGGTGTTCGGAGCCGCTCGCATGGTGCTGGAATCAGGCATGCACCCCGCCCAATTGAAAGATCGGGTGGCGTCTCCAGGTGGCACGACCATCGCCGGACTTCATCAACTCGAACTGGGGGGATTCCGCGCGGCCTTGATGGCGGCAGTCGAAGCGGCTACTGTGCGATCGAAGGAATTGGGACGCTGATGTTCGTCGCAGGCAATGCTCTCTCGGCGGTGGCGACCATTCTTGACTATGTGTTATGGCTCTACATGTGGGTGATCATTGCCCGTGCCTTGATCTCGTGGGTCAATCCGGATCCATGGAACCCGATCGTCCAGTTCCTCAATCGCGCGACCGAGCCGGTCTTGGCGCCGATTCGTCGTTGGATCGGGTCGAGAATGGGTATTGACCTGTCGCCGATCGTTGCGATCATGATCATTACCTTTCTGCAAATCGCGGTTGTACAGTCGCTCAAAGAATTTGCCTTGAAGATGAACTGAGATGACCATGGGGGATGCCATGAGAATTACACCGCTCGATATCCAGCAAATGGTGTTTAAGGTCAATTTCCGCGGATACGACAAGGAGGAGGTCAATCGCTTCCTTGAAGAGCTGGCACAGACGGTCGAATCGTTGAACCGGGAGCATGCGGTTCAACGGGAAAAGATCCTATTTCTGGAGCAGCAACTCGCGGAGTTGAAGCGGACGGAAGCGACATTGTCAAACACCCTCCTGTCAGCTCAATCGTTGGCGGATGATGTGAAGCAGAATGCTCAACGAGAAGCGGATCTCGTCATCAAGGAGGCTGAGCTGAAGGCCGGCGAGTTGATCCGTCAGGCCAGGGTCGAGCTGACCGATACGCAGCGCGATCTCTCGACGCTCCAGAAACAACGACTGCTCATGGTTGAACGGTTGCGTGCATCGTTGCGAATGTTCGAGCGTATGTTGGAAGTGGAAGAACAGGAAGCGTTTCATGAAGCTGCGACCGCTTCCGATGAGAAGCTCGAAGGGGAGTCGAGCCCGACGTTATAATTAATCCAAAGTAGCTACGTTCCTCTTATCAGGCGTTCTGGAAATCGCTTCGCGCGGCCCAGCCACGAGCAATATCGTTCCCCACCAGTGACAGGTATCTCGCCCATGGCTACTCTTCACGTCATCCAGGCAGCGCTGCAATCGGCCGTTGACGATTGCGTCTTTCCCGGGGCCCAGTTGGCAGTGCGTCTGTGTGGCAAGTTGCAATGTGTGGCGGTAGCCGGTCGATTGTCCACGGAGCCGCCAGGCCCTCCCGTGCGACCCACGACAATCTATGACCTCGCTTCTCTCACAAAGCCGCTGGCGACGGTGACGTCAGTTTTGATTCTGACTCAGCGTGCCAAGATAGCACTTGGAGACACCGTGCAAGAGGTACTAACCGAACTTGAAGGGGCACCGATCGGTCAGGCAACGGTGCGAGATCTCTTAACGCATCGCTCAGGCTTGCCCGGCTGGCGACCGTTCTACGAGCGACTTACTCCAAGAAGGATGAATCCGAGCCTCTCTGGAAGGGATCAGTCCATTCAACAATGTGTATTGCAGATGATTCGCGACGAGCCGTTGATCTATCCACGAGGGGCGCGAACCGTCTACAGCGATCTAGGATTCATGTTGCTGGGATTTCTAGTGGAACGTCTCAGCGGGATGACATTGGATCTCTGGTGCAGCGAGACGATCGTCCGACCGCTACAGGCTGATCCTATGATGTTTTGCCCTACGGCAGGACGAGAGAAACCGGATGCAGTACGTCCAGTCATAGATGCATCACGCATAGCCCCGACCGAACGGGATGAGCGGCGTCATCACCTTGTACATGGGGAGGTACATGACGAGAATGCAGCGGCAATGGGTGGTGTTGCAGGCCATGCAGGATTGTTCGGGACTGCAGAATCGGTGTTGGCTGTCTCCGGAGCGTGGCTCCGCGGCTATCATGGAGGGGAGTCGATTCTGGACAGAGAACTTGTCCGAGAGTTTACAACCCGCCAAGAATCTGTCGCTGGATCGAGTTGGGCGTTGGGATGGGATACTCCGTCGTCGCCGTCTTCATCAGGGTCCAATTTTTCCGAACGATCCTTCGGGCACCTCGGCTACACCGGGACGTCGTTGTGGATCGATCCGCTATGTGAATTGGAAGTGGTGCTCTTATCTAACCGGGTGCACCCCGATCGTAGAAACGAAAAGATTAAGATCTTTCGCCCTCGTATTCACGACTTAGTCTATCGGGAATTTGTGTCTGGGTGAGAGTCTGAATTACGCTAAATCTTGGTACTCAACCCAGGTTTCTTTTTCAGCGAGATACTTCGAGCCTTTGAAATTGGGGCGGGTCCTTATCTTGCTGAAGCCCAATTTCTGCATCGCTTCGACGAGTTCGCGTACCGCAGCGGTGATGGTTGGATGTGAATGCCCTTCCACATTCAGGGCTTCATACATGACTTTGGCGGCGTAGCCTGATGGTGTTCGATTGACGAGGATTGTGCGATTGAAATACCGATCGCCCGGATCGACCCCTTCAATCTGATGCTTTTCAATCAATCCTTCTTTTTTGAAAAGCAGCGGAAGCGAACTCATCGCGACCTCCATGACACTCGACTGAAAAAGTTTGAAGTGGGATTATAGGGAGGGGCACAGCCGACTGCAAGCCGTTGACAAGCTCTCAGCGCGCTCCTATCATCTCCCCCCGCTGCCCTAGACCGCTGTGTCCCGGAAGATATGAATATCCCCAACAGCCTGACCATCCTCCGTATTATCCTCATTCCCTGCTATATCGGGTTACTCATCTATGGCAGGTTCGATGAAGCGCTCATCGTTCTTCTCATAGCAGGAATAACTGATGCGCTGGATGGAGCCATAGCCCGGATGAAGAATCAGTATACCCGGCTCGGAGCCGTGTTGGACCCCCTAGCCGATAAGTTGTTGCTCACTTCCGGGTTCATCACGCTCTCGATGATTCATTTGATTCCGTTGTGGGTCACTATCCTCGTGGTCAGCCGGGACGTGATATTGATGCTGGGAACAGCGGTGGCGCACTTCACTGATGCTCGCGTGGACATTACTCCTACCTTTTTGGGTAAGGGCACCACGTTTCTCCAGCTATCCTATGTCGTAACGGTCATTTTCCTCAGTTCCCGTCACATCGATCTCAGCGTCATGCTGCCTCTCTTGTTCGGCATGGTTTCCTTCACCCTGTTGTCCGGGTTGCATTATCTCTACCGGGGCGTCCGGCACGCGAGCTCGATTGGTAACTAAGGCGCTGTTTCGCTTGACCCTGCGCGCTCATCACCGGCGCAGAGATTGTGCATTTGTTTGACAGCTTTCGGGGTGGCCAGTAGACTCGCCTGGTAGATATTCTCCTCAGTCTATAACCGGCCAGAGCGATGGCCACATCGAAGGGTAAATATTGCGTATGGCTACCTTTGCATATGTCGGGCGAACCAGAGCGGGTTCCGTCAAGAAGGGTGAGCTGACCGCGAAAACCCGAGATGAGGCGGTAGATCAGCTTCGTAAGCAAAGCGTCGTCGTCACCAGCCTCGAAGAAAAGAAGGGCGGCGCAGGCGGATTCAAGCTGAGCTTCGGTGGCGGTCTCACCGATAAAGACCTGGTGGTATTTACACGACAGTTCGGCACGATGATCAACGCAGGTTTGCCCTTGGTCCAATGTCTCGAAATCCTTTCGACCCAGTCCGAGAACAAAATTTTGCGCGAGACAGTTGGGGAAGTGAAGACTCAAGTCGAGGCTGGTTCGACTTTTTCAGACGCCTTGCGGAAACACCCTAAAATCTTCGACGACCTCTACGTCAACTTGGTGCATGCGGGTGAGGTGGGGGGCTTACTTGATACGATCTTAACGCGTTTGGCCAAGTACATTGAAAAAGCGATGAAACTCAAAGGGCAGATTAAATCTGCCATGATCTATCCGGCTTCGATCATGGGAGTTGCTGTTATTGTTATCACGGTTCTCATGATTTTCGTCATTCCGATCTTTGCAAAAATGTTCCTTGATCTTTCAGGCGGGAAAGTGGGATTGCCCGGCCCTACCCAACTGGTCATTAACATCAGCGACTTCTTCCTAGGATACTGGTATGTCATGCTCGGAGTTCTCGTGGGAGCTTTCATCGGGGTTAAAAAATATTACGGGACCGTTCAAGGACGGATGGTTATCGACAAGTTACTTCTCAGATTGCCGGTAGTTGGAGATCTGATTAGAAAAGCCTCGGTCGCTAAGTTCACCCGCACGCTTGGGACGCTGCTTTCAAGCGGGGTTCCATTACTCGATGGTATGACCATCTGTGCAAAAACATCGGGCAATAAGGTCATCGAAGAAACGTTAGTTAACGCGCGCGTCAGTATCAGCGGCGGAAAGACCATCGCCGATCCGCTGGCGGCAAGCGGAGTCTTTCCGAAGATGGTGACGCACATGATTGCCGTCGGTGAGTCAACCGGCGCGCTGGACGCGATGTTGGGAAAGATTGCGGACTTCTACGAGGACGAGGTCGATCAGGCCGTTACGTCGCTCACGGCGCTGCTTGAGCCGGCGATGATGGTGTTCTTAGGGACTATAATTGGGTTTATCGTGATTGCAATGTATCTCCCGATCTTTAAAATGGCGTCCGCAATCGGATAGAGCCGGCATCTGCCCGTTCCTCCTGTGGTCTTGGGCCGAGTTCCGAGCAGAAAGGCCTGAAGCCTGTCCGACCAAACCCTCGGCGCCGCGTCAGATGTGTGGTGACACGGTTTCTGATCCGATGCCGAGGAGGATGAGCAAGACACATCTCTCTTCATGTCCCGGTGGTTTCCTTCTCTCCCGGCGGTCTTCCACTCATGAATGATTTGCGAACAAGACTGTATTGGATCATGGGGCTTCGGATAGCTCTCTTGACTCTGATACTCGGCTTGTCACTCACCTTCCAAGCTGCGAAGGGTGGGTGGGTCGAAACATTCTACGCCCTGATTATTGCCACCTACCTCCTGACGATCCCCTCCGTTATTCTGCTCAGAGTGTTTACGTCACCGGTTGCTCTCACAATATTTTTGTGGGTGCAGGTCGGGATCGACTTTCTTCTTGAAACAGTGTTGGTTGCCAGGACCGGTGGAATCGAAAGTCCCTTTGCGGTGCTGTATGTCATGACGGTCGCGGTGGCCAGCCTTGTTCCCCGTCGGAAAGTGGGACTTCTTGCCGCCTGCTCTTGCATTATTCTGTTCGGACTGTTAACGAACATTCAACTGCATGGTCTGGCTGAGGCGTGGGGCTGGCTGTCGCCGAGTCGGCTGACCGTGCCGGAGACATTTCAAACCTTCGGAGTTTATGCTCTCGCTCTTCTCGTCGTTGGGATACTGGGCGGAGCCTTAGCTGAACAGCTTCAGCAGGCCGATCAATCGTTGCGCGAGAAGGAACAGGGGCTGACTCGTCTCCAAGCTTTCCACGAAAATATCGTCCACAGCATTAGCAGCGGCGTCTTTACGGCAGATGCTTTGGGGCGTATCACATCGTTCAATCCGGCGGCACAAGAAGCGACCGGGTATACCATCGCACATGTGTCCGGTCGTCCATGGCGTGAGGTTTTCAACTGGCATCCTAACCGGGAGTCGGACGAGCAACTGAACGGTGCCGAGCCGGCCACACAGCGATTCGAGGTGGAATGTAAGCGCGCCGATGGGAATCGCCTCATCCTCGGCATGACCCTATCGCCATTGCATGAGCAGGGGAAGCAGACAGGCCTGGTCGGTGTGTTCAAAGACCTGACACAGATCCGAGATCTCGAAGATGAGATGCGTCGCAAGGAATGGCTGGCGAGCTTGGGTGAGATGTCTGCCGGGATGGCGCACGAGATCAGGAATCCGCTTGGCGCATTGGCCGGCGCGATGCAAATGCTTCGGAAAGGTGCCGTAGAAGACGAAACAAATTGCCGGCTGATGGATATTGCGATTCGGGAAGCCACCCGTCTAGACGGCATCATTACCGAATTTCTCCAGTACGCGCGTCCTCCGGCACTCAACCTTGCAGAGCACGATCTCAACAAAGTACTTGCTGAGACGCTCGATCTCGTTCAACATGAAGCGCGGACACGTTCCATGATCAAAATCGTCACATCACTGGCGACTGAAGCGTTGACGGCCATGGTCGATCAGGATCAGTTCCGACAAGTCTTTTGGAATATGGCGACGAATGCGTTCGAAGCCATGCCGGAAGGCGGGCAGTTGACGATCTTCACGAGTTGCCGGCATATCGATACTGGCAGCCGCAAGGGCGACGTGATCGAGATTGCCTTTCAAGACACCGGGGAAGGGATTCCGAAACAGAACCTCGACAAAATCTTTCTTCCGTTTTTTACGACGAAGAAGGGAGGGTCAGGACTGGGTCTTGCGGCGGTGCATCGCATCGTCGATCTGCACGGAGGATGGATTAAGGTCGAAAGTCAGGAGCGGCAAGGTTCACGATTTGTCGTATGTATGCCACGTTCCGGCGACGCCGGGGTTCGGCTGTGGCATGAGGGACGAACGCCTTGGAAAAGATCCTAATTGTTGACGATGAAAAGGGGTTGCGAGAAGTCTTGAGCATCATGCTCAAGCGTGCGGGTTACGTCGTGACTGAAGCGTCAGATGGCGAAGAGGCTATCAGTCATGTGGGCAAAGAAATCTTTGATCTTGTCATCACCGATCTCCGCATGCCAAAAGCCGATGGCATGGCGGTTCTGAAGGCGGTGAAATCTTCTTCTCCTGAGACTGTGGTCCTCGTTATTACAGCGTTTGCAACTGCGGACTCGGCGGTCGATGCTATGAAGCTGGGTGCGTACGACTATCTGACCAAGCCGTTTCAAGTCGATGAAGTGCAGTTGATCATCCGAAATGCCCTGGAGAAACGACGGCTCTCAACGGAGAACATCTTATTAAAGCGTGAAATGGCGAGCCAGTCGTCGTTCGCGCAGATCGTGGGCCAGAGCGAGAGTATGCAGAAGGTGTTCGACGTCGTGCGAAAAGTCGCGGACGCAAAGAGCAATGTGCTGATTTGCGGAGAGAGCGGAACGGGAAAAGAGCTGGTGGCGCGCGCGATTCATTATAATAGTGCTCGGAGCTCGATGCCGTTTGTGGCAGTGAATTGCAGTGCGGTGCCGGAGACGCTGCTCGAAAGCGAGCTTTTCGGGCATATGAAGGGGTCTTTTACCGGTGCGATGACCAATAAAGCCGGGCTGTTCGAAGTCGCTAACGGCGGCACGATTTTTTTGGACGAAATCGGCGATACAACTCCCACAATCCAAATCAAGCTGCTGCGCGTCATCCAGGAACGGGAGTTCCGGCGTGTGGGGGGCAACCAGGATGTAAAAGTCGATGTGCGCATTGTGGCTGCGACCAATAAGGATCTTGAGAAGGCCGTGGCAGACGGCTCATTCCGGGAAGATCTATACTACCGACTAGACGTGATTCCGATTCGGCTCCCGCCATTGCGCCTCCGAGCCGGGGACATCCCCCTTCTGGTCAAACACTTTCTTGAGAAGTTTTCACAAGAAAGCGGCAAGCCGGCTCCCGTCTTGACATCGGAGGCAATGCACGTGTTGTTGGCCCATGAATGGCGTGGCAACGTGCGCGAGCTCGAAAACTTGATCGAGCGCGTTGTCACCTTTTCCGCCGGCGCGCCTGTCTCGGATGAGGATATTCGTGGTTGGCTTCATCGAGTCGTGATCCCTCAGCAGCAAGGGGTCCCAACCGACATACCTGAAGAAGGGTTGGATTTGGAGGGACTTATCAACGGCATTGAAAAGGACCTGCTGTTGAAGGCGCTCGAACGGACCATGTGGGTGAAAAAAAAGGCTGCACGGCTTCTGAGGCTCAACACGCGATCTTTTCGGTATCGACTTGAGAAATATGCGATCAAGGGAGGCCGTGATTAATCCGCAGTCGAGCCCGTCCGAGATCATCGTCTTTGCCCCCGCCAAAATTAACCTGATCCTGCGTATCCTCGATCGTCGCCCCGACGGGTTCCACAATCTCTGGTCGATCATGCAGACGGTTGCTCTCGAAGACCAGGTGCACATCAGGTTGCGCGCCGACCAGCAGGATATTCAACTGAGATGTGATGCGGTGCAATTAGCTGCTGACCAGAGCAACCTTGTCTATCGGGCAGCAGCCGAGGTGTTGGTGCAGGCCCGACAATCCATCGGTCTCGACATTGAGCTGCGCAAGCGCATTCCGATGGGAGCCGGCCTCGGTGGCGGAAGTAGCGATGCCGCAGCCACCATTATAGGATTGAATCACTTACTACGGTTAAAGTGGTCTACGGCGCGGATGGCTCATGCCGGGCAATCGTTAGGCAGCGATGTGCCGTTTTTTTTCTTTGCCCCTTCAGCATTTGTCACAGGTCGGGGGGAAACGGTGCAGCCGGTTGTTGTTGAAGGCACGCGATGGGTCGTGCTTGTCAACCCGGGCTTTGCAGTCGATACCAAGTGGGCATATCAGGAATTGGCTTCCACGAGAACTGCGGTGACGCCGCTGTCGCTCGTCCAGCGAGAACTCGACCGGCATTCACGAGTGAGCTGGGCTCAATTGGTTGCCGTGGCAGAGAACGATTTCGAGGCGCCGGTCTTCGCCGCATATGGAAGGCTTCGGCAGATTAAACGGAGCTTGCAGGCTCACGGAGCAGAGATCGCATTGCTGTCAGGAAGCGGGGCGACAGTGTTCGGGATCTTTGCAGATGAGGGCCGTGCGCGCCTGGCCCAGTCCCACTTCGCGAGTGAGAATTTGATGAAGGTGTTTGTGGTCCCCACGTGTTCAGGCCATCTGAGCTGGCATTATGAACGGTCCTGATAGGCAATGGTTCGGTTGACAAGAGCCGGTACATTCCGTTACAGTCTGGTCCCTTAGTCGGCTTCCTCAACAGCGCGTAGCGAATAAATATAGGTAGGCGGGTGATGACTACGCCCACCGACACCCGCCGTGCAGACGAACCCTGTACGAAATCAGAATGTGATGTAGTTGCGTCCATGGACCCTCTGAGGAATCGATGAGCGGAGCGCTACAGATATTTTCCGGCAACGCCAATCCGGCCCTGGCGCATGAAATTTGTGCGTACCTTGGGACGAAGCTCGGCGAAGCCACGGTTGGGTCCTTCAGTGACGGCGAAATTCGTGTCAAGATTGAAGAAAACGTCCGTGGCGGGGATGTGTTTGTCGTGCAGTCCAGTTGCCAGCCGGTCAACGATTCCCTCATGGAGCTGTTGATTATTATCGATGCGCTCAAGCGGTCCTCCGCGAACAGAATCACAGCGGTCATCCCCTATTTCGGTTATGCTCGCCAGGATCGAAAAGACCAACCACGTGTGCCGATTTCAGCGAAACTTGTGGCGGATCTCATCAGTACCGCCGGCACAGACCGAGTATTGACGATGGACCTGCATGCGGGGCAGATCCAAGGGTTCTTCAATGTGCCGGTGGACCATCTCTATGCGCTCCCCGTATTATTGGATTACATTACAAAGAAGAAGATAAACGATTTGGTCGTCGTCTCCCCGGATGCCGGCGGAGTCGAGCGGGCTCGCGCTTTTGCAAAGCGGCTCGAAGCGAATTTGGCGATTATCGACAAGCGACGGGAAGGACCGAATCAGACACAGATCATGAACATCATCGGGGATGTCGCAGGCAAGAGCGCGCTGCTACTGGACGACATGATCGACACGGCTGGCACCATTGTGAAAGCGGCGCAGGCCTGTATGGATCGCGGTGCTCGAGAAGTGTGGACGGCCTGCACTCACGCGGTGCTTACCGGTCCGGCATTGGAGCGCATCCAGCAGTCTTGTCTGAAACAAGTGATCGTGACCAACTCAATTCCGTTACGGGGGAAAGAGCAGATTTGCCCAAAGATACATCAATTGTCGGTCGCACCTCTGTTAGGTGAGGCGATCCGGCGAATCCATGAAGATGAGTCTGTGAGTTCATTATTTGCCTAATGAGAGATCAAGGTATCTACTAGAAAGCAGCGAGAGGGAGACGGAGGCCCATCATGAAGTTCGACCTAGCAGTCACCGTGAGAGAGAAAACTGGAAAGGGCGCGGCGCGCCAGCTTCGACGAGAAGGCAAAGTCCCAGGCGTATTGTACGGGCAGGGCGAATGCCTGCTCTTGACGATCGAACCCGATAGCCTGATCAAGATTCTGAAGGCTCAGGCTGGGGGGGCTGCACTTCTGTCACTCACACTTACTGGTGCAAAGGCGAAACCGAAACGGACGGCACTTTTGCGCGACTTCCAGGTCGATCCGGTCGAAGGAAATGTATTGCATGCAGATCTGTTCGAAATCTCGATGGACAAGCCGATTCGTGTGAAGGTGCCTGTGCATTTGACCGGCGGAATACCGGCAGGCGTCAAAGAAGGCGGCATCCTCCACCACAATATGCGCGAGCTGCATGTGGAGTGCTTGCCGTCGGTCTTACCGGATTTTATCGAAGTTGATGCTTCGGGCCTGGCCATTGCTCAAGGCCTCCATCTGAAAGATCTGACTGTGCTGGAAGGGGTTCGCTATCTCGACGATCCTGAGCAGATGGTTGTGAGTGTGGCGGCGCCGATGACGGAAGCGAAGCTTGAAGCGCTCCTTACGAGTGCCGCGGCCACACCGGAGGGGACGAAAGAACCTGAGGTGGTCGCAAAGGGCAAAGTTGCAGGTGAAGCCGCTGAGGGTGGTGAAGCGGCGAAAGCCGGTGCGGCAGCTGTGGCAGCGCCAGCAGCAGCTGATGCGAAAGCCGGCGAGAAGAAAGGCGCCGCCGCGCCAAAAGCTGAGAAGAAAGAAGCCGAAAAGAAGAAATAACGTTGCGTCTCATCGTTGGGCTGGGCAACCCGGGCGCTGCCTATGCCCAAACCCGTCACAATGTCGGCATGTGGGTCATCGAGCGGGCCGCGGCTCGGTGGTCCATCCGTCTTGCCGAGCACGGCATGACTCATCGGGGATCGGGTCGACTCGGGTCGGAGCTCCTCGAACTCGCCGGTACTCTCGATTGGATGAACATTACCGGCCCACCACTCTTGGGCCTTCTGCGCGAGTTTTCGCTGACCGCCGCCGACATCATTCTCGTCCATGACGATCTTGACCTCGATCTGGGGCGCCTCCGAATCAAACAAGCCGGCGGACATGGGGGGCATAACGGGATCAAGTCGGTCATCGACACAATCGGGACAGCCCAGTTTGTGCGGATCAAAATTGGAATCGGCCGCCCGGCGCCGTATCAGGATCCGGCGGACTATGTGTTGCAGCCTTTCACTAGAGAAGAGATCGAGGTCATGAATCCTTGTCTCGATCGCGCGGTCGATGCGCTGGAATGTTTAATTCATCGGGGCGTAGTGACGGCCATGAACGAGTTCAATGTGCGGGAACGAGAGGAAGGTGACGAGTTATGAGTTCTGGGTTGAGAGTTCTGAGTGTTTTAGGCGGTAGCACGACAACTCAGAACTCAGCACTCATCACTCAGAACTGAGTTCAGGCTATGGGACTTTGCTGCGGAATGATTGGATTGCCGAACGTTGGAAAGACTACCGTTTTCAACGCGCTCGTCGGTGCGGGAGCGGTGGTAGCGAATTATCCGTTCTCGACGGTCGAAACGAATGTCGGGATCGCACAGGTGCCCGACCCCCGGGTAAATCGACTTGTCGAAATCTTCAAGTCCAAGAAAAAGACACCCAGCACGTTGGAAGTCCGTGATATAGCGGGATTGGTCGAGGGGGCCAGCACGGGAGAGGGGCTGGGCAATCAGTTCCTTTCGCAGATACGCGAAGTCGACGCGCTGATGCACGTCGTGCGCTGTTTCCAGGGAGGAGATGTCGTTCATGTGAGCGGCAGCGTCAACCCGATTCGCGACATCGGCACGATCGAAACCGAGTTGATGCTTGCCGATTTGGAGGCGCTGGATCGTCGGAAGCAACGAACCGAAAAAAAGGTCCGCGCCGGGGAAAAAAAGGCGGCAGTAGAGTTCAGCTTTTTACAGAAACTGACAGACCTTCTCGACAAGGGCGAATGGCTGGGCAATTTGCCCTATACACCGGAGGAGAGGGTGATTCTGGACGAGTGTCAGTTGCTCACTGCGAAACCTGTGCTCTTCGTTGCCAATGTGTCGGAAGGGGCCAATGCGGACGAAGCGATGGTGAAGACGGTTCGCGAATTTGCTGAGAATCGTGGAGCGCGGGTCGTGACGATTTGCGGCCAGCTCGAGGCTGAGCTGGCGACCTTACCGGAAGAAGACCGCGGTGCGTTTCTGAAAGACATGGGCCTCGCCGAATCGGGGCTCGTGCGGCTCACGCGAGAAGCCTACGTGCTGTTAAATCTCATCACGTTTTTCACGGCGGGCGAGACTGAGTCGCGAGCCTGGGCGCTGCGGAGAGGGCTCACGGCTCCACAGGCTGCGGGCAAAATCCATTCCGACATGGAGCGAGGATTTATCCGCGCCGAGGTGTATGCCTATGACGATCTGATCGCCTGCGGGACTGAAGCGAAGGTGAAAGAGAAAGGACTGTTTCGCCTCGAAGGCAAAGACTATGTGATTAAAGAAGCCGATGTGGTGTTCTTCAGGTTCAACGTGTAGTTCCAGCGCGCGGATCCTGTCGCCGAGCAGCCCAAGCGTGCTCGCACCCCGCCCGGTGTAGGAGAGGAAGGATGGCCCGTTAGTCTCCTTTGCTCGCGCAACGCGCGGCCTCAGAAGGAGGGGAGGGGCATCCTAGCCGTCCTCCTGCTCGCGGAACGCGCACGCTCGGAAGGTGCTCGTTCGACGCGCGCAATCGAGGATCGGCCAGGCTACCCTTGAAAATGAAATGCGGAATTGGGAAGACGCGGCAGTTGGAGACCAATCGGGCCACCCTAAAATAGAGAGTTAGTGGCTCTCCCTTTGGGCTTCCTAGCGCCGAGGTCAACAACTTATGACTGACATCGACATTCACGCAATGATCGAACGGGTCGATTTTCCTCCTGCAGTATGGGAATACCTTGATTTGTTGGAGGAGGTGCTCATCGCAACTCAAGATGTCATAGGACAGTATGATGAGCACTTTATTGCGGATACAGACTTTAAGAAACTTCTGGTCATGTCGATAAACCGCGACATTACCACTCTTAACACCATCTATATTCTGCTCCGGTGCGAACTTCTCCACCAAGCTGCAGCGCATGTTCGTCTTTTCTGTGAGAGCCTTATCACGCTGCTGTATATCGCTGCAGATGTGTCCGATCGAGTCCCGAAGTTCCATGGCTACGCTGATATTGAAGGCTACGAGGTGGCTGAGGCAGCACTTAAATGGGAAGAAAAGCGAGCAAAGCCTCTACATGTTGATAGAGTTCGGGCACTCTTGGGACGTTTTAAGCCGGACTATGACCGTGCCAGACCGCACTATACCTATACAGACAAAAAGGGTCGTGATCGTCGCTTTATAAATTGGTGTAACGTCATTGTCTCGGATCAGGCTAAGCAGTGTGGACTCCATATCAGTCGGTTGCATGAGCTGGTGTATTCCCAGTTGAGCGCTTATGTTCACGGTTCCGCCTGGTCTCTTAGGAGGCAGCTCTGTTACAGTCAAAAACATTATGATACCAGGGTTGTGCTGAACGACATTGCAACGGTCGTTCGCACGACTTTGGTTGTTTGGGAAGAATGGGCCAAGTTCTGTGACGAGAAGCTTAGATGTTTTCTTAGCAGCAGACTCCCTAAATTGGCAGTGAGCTTGGAGGCTCTCGATTCCAAACATTTTCCATGATGGAAAGTTCACCATGACGAAGTTGTGAAGTAGAGTGTGATGTCAGACATAGTTCTATACACTGACATCGCCGCTTCTTTACCCGCCTTAGCGTCAACGTTTTCTCCTGCAATAGCCGCATTGGTATCTTTACCGCTGGTGGCCTGTGGCTCGTAGCGGACTTCACCTGAGCGACGGGGCCCCGCCCGGCGTCTGAAGAAGGAAAGCCGGAACTGACCACCGCAACGTGATCGTTAGACCACGGCGACGGGAATTCCGGAAGGTTTCCGCTTCAGAACGCCGTGGATGGGGTGTCGCGGGAGGTGCGGGAGCGAAGAGCCTCAGGCCACCAGCATTAACTTCCTTTAATCCACGTCATTTTCTTCCTTCGCCCCTTCACAGTTCGCCCAACCTTCTTAGTACAATGAATTCAAGTCTCGCCCACGGAGCATACCATGATGCACTCGGGGCGCGTTCGACAGGGGTTCTTCCTCAGTTTCCCCCTCCTGGCAGCTGCTTTCTTGATTGCGATTCCGGCGCGGGCAGAATGGTATGTGGCGGGCCAAGCCGGATATAACTTTGCCGGCCCCTTGCGCGACGTGACAACTACTGGCCCGTTCAGCGGCATCGAACTGCAAAATTTCGACTTGAACAACAGCGTCGCGTATGGCGGAAAGGTGGGCGTGTATCCCTTTCACGGCTCGCTAGGGTTCGAGTTGGATGTCAACCACAGTACGCCGCACGTAAAGAGTCTCGGCGATAGTCCCGGTATTCATCTGGCGGTGACGAATGTCGGCGCGAATATTGTCTTGCGGTACCCCGGCATGACCTTTCAGCCCTATCTCGGAGCAGGCCCGGGAATTATGATTGCGCGCTTGAGCCGATCGATAGAGACGCAGCAGGACGCACAGGTCTCGATCGGCTTCAATTTTCTCACAGGAATTCGCGCATTCGTGACGCCTAAAGTGGCGCTGTTCACGGAATACAAGTACACAGATGCGAAGTTTGGCTTTGATGACGCCTTCGGCTCATTTGGCGGGTTCGACAGTACATATCGGGCGCACCAATTATTTCTCGGCGTCTCCTACCATTTCTGACGGAGGGTGCCATGGGAACTCGATGGATGGGGGCCATACTCGGTGGAGTATTGATACTAAGCCTCACGGCCTGCGCGGAGTCACTGCATCAAGCGCAACGTATGACCATGCTGAGTCAGGCTCAAGACAACGGATACGCTGGCGTGTATGACCCGGCCAACCCCTTCTACTCGAATCCAGGGTTCTGGTGGAGTCCTTTTGCCCACTACCCAGGATATTATGGACCTGGGCCCGGATACGGACCTGGATATCGATCAGGTTACCTCTACCCTTATCCTGGCTACTTCCCCGGCAGGTCGTTTTCTCCTCCGAGCGGACCAAGCTCCCGTCCCTCACCTCCAGCGAATGCACCGTCACGAATGTTCAAGCGTCGATGAGGCAGAGGATTCATCGGGGCTGTTTATTGACACGTTCTCAAAGCCTGTGTTAGCTTCCGGCTTCGCGCCCGCTGAATCCGGCGCGCCTACACCTCGCTCCCAACATTATTGAGTGGGGGCCTTTGTCCAGGAGGATTGCTGCATGGAGCTCTACGAGTCTCTGTTCATTATTCGTGCCTCTGTCTCCGATCAGGAGACCACAGCCCTCATCGAAAAGATGAAGGCTGTGGCGGAGAAGACCGGCGCGCAATTTATCAAATCGGAAAACTGGGGCAAGAAAAAACTCGCCTACGAAGTGAAACGGGAGCGGAAGGGCACATATGTCTACTTCTACTTCAGAGCGCCCAACATCACAGTGGGCGAACTGGAACGATCCTATCGGCTAGAAGACTCCATCATCAAGTTTTTGACCGTCCACCTTAAGAAGGAACTGGTGCCCGCGCGACTCCACGAGACGTCGTCGGAGGAGTATATCGGTGGCCGGGTTTAACAAAGTCATCCTCATCGGGAATCTCACACGGAATCCTGAATTGCGGTATACGCCGAACGGGACGCCGGTGGCCACTCTGGGCCTTGCAGTCAGCCGGCGATATAAGCAGGGCGATGAATTGAAAGAAGAAGTCTGTTTTGTCGACGTTGTGGTTTTCGGTAAGCAGGCGGAACATTGCGGGCAGTATCTCAGCAAAGGAAGCGGAATCATTGTTGATGGGCGGCTGCAACAGCGCCGGTGGGAAACGGATGACGGCCAGAAACGCAGCAAGCACGAAGTAGTAGCTCACACGGTGACGTTCATGCCAAAACGCCAGGATGGTGTTACCGGCGTAGAGGTGGCGGCCCATGAGGATGTGGGATTTGAACCCGAAGAGCACGCCTAACGGAAAGGGAAAACGGGTATGGAGCGTGAACAGAGCGGAGATCGGGAAGGAGGCGGACGGTTTTTCCAGCGCCGCCGGCCTTGTCGATTTTGTATCGACAAGGGGTCGATTGATTTCAAAGACGTGGGCCTGCTGAAAAACTTTCTGACGGAGCGAGGTCGGATTGTTCCGCGGCGCATCTCCGGTAATTGCATGAGACACCAGCGCGAATTGACGGCTGCCGTCAAGCGGGCCAGACACATTGCGCTTATCAGTTTTGCTGAGGAGCGATAGCTGTATCTTGAGGATAGGAATGCATGTAGGTGCCACAATGGAACTGCTCAGGCCTCTGTTGGCTGACATCACGATCGATGGACTCTCTCTGGTCGGCGAGGTTACGGCGGAAGAACTTGACCTCACCGAGAATGATGCCATGGTTTCTGGTCCGCTCGCTGTGAGCCTGGATCTGACGAACATCGAGGGGCTGATCGCCGTAACCGGTGTCGTGGAAGGCACGATTGTTCGGGAATGTGTACGGTGTTTGAAGGAGTATGAAGATCCGCTGGCGTTTTCTGTGCGGGCAGCCTTTAGTCCGGAGCCGAAGCCCGCGCCTCGCCATCCAAAGCGAACCGACCCTCGAAAGGGGCGTACAGAGGTTGTCGAAGCCGAAACAGAAGAGGAGGCCGACGATCAATACCACTATCAGGGCAATCAGTTGGAGCTGGCGCCTATGCTGCGCGAACACGTGATTCTGTCCGCACCGATGCAACCTCTTTGCAACGATGACTGCCTAGGACTTTGCGATCAATGTGGCAAGAATTTGAATGAGGGACCCTGTCAGTGCGCCGCTGAACCACTGATTCCAACTTTTCGAGTGGTCCAAGGTATGAAACGTAAGACCGGCGGGTCGTCGCCCTCATAATGTGACCGGTTGCTATCGAGCGTGATTAAGGAGTTACTATGCCGAATCCGAAACATAAACATTCACGGGAACGACGCGACAAACGTCGAACACAAAAATTGCGCATCACTCCCCCGGGCATGTCTGTCTGCCCGCAGTGCCACGAGCTCAAGCTGCCGCATTACACCTGTTTGAACTGTGGAATGTATAAGGGTAAGGCGGTCATCCAGGTCGAAGAATCATAACAGGCTGTTGAGATCACACATCAGGGAGGTCTAACGTCCCCTGAGAAGTCGTCAAAGGTGAAACGAAGGCCGATCGAAGAATTGCGGCGTAGCTTGAGGCAAGGCTCCTTCCTCGTAAGGAGCAGTTCCGGACGGGCTCGGGGCGCACGGGGGACGTCACCCGTGCGGGACGAGTCTAGTCCGTGCCTGACGGGCTGGACGTTCTACGGATAACAGGGAGGCGATATTCGTTTGCCTGTTGCGCCGATCATTTCACTGCTCTAGAATCCTGCCGCATGTTGGGGACTGCCGTCCGTCCTTCTCTCGTGACCGCTCGACTCGTTATCGTTCGATGGGTCTTCAGCTTCTATGATGAAGATTGCGCTTGATGTCATGGGCGGTGACCATGGACCGGCCCCGGCCATTGAAGGGGCTCTCCAGGCTGCTCGGGAATGCGATGTCGAAGTGCTTCTGGTCGGTGACGAGGCCGTTCTCACTGCGGAGTGTCGCCGTCTTGGCTGTACGGACCCCCGCTTGTCCATTCGGCATGCCTCACAGGTCGTCGAGATGCACGAGTCGCCGGCGGCCGTCGCCCGTAAGAAGCGGGACTCCTCTATCTGGGTTGCAACCGAATTAGTCAAGAGCGGCGAAGCGAGTGCCGTGGTCAGCCCCGGAAATACCGGCGCCAGCATGGTGGCGTCATTCTTCGTCCTCGGGCTGACGAAGGGGGTGGAACGTCCGGCGATTGCGACAAGCTTACCGACTTTGACCGGTACGGCGATCATGTTGGATGTAGGAGCGAATGTGGACTGTTCGGCTCAGCATCTCGTCCAATTCGCCATTATGGGCAATGAGTACGGCAAATATCTTTTCGGGAAGCCTAATCCACGTATCGGCCTGCTGAGTATCGGGGAGGAAGACAGCAAAGGAAATGAGGTCACGAAAGAGGCTTTCAAGCTCCTGAAAGCCAGCCCACTCAACTTCATCGGCAATATCGAAGGCCGCGATGTGTACAGCGGGAACGCCGATGTAGTGGTGTGCGATGGTTTCATGGGGAACGTCGCATTGAAGATTTCAGAAGGAGTCGCCGATACGATCAAGAAGTTGTTGGTCAAGGAAATCTCCGGATCCTTCGTCGCCCGATTGGCTTATCCACTGATTGCCAAGCCGCTGCAGAACTTGAAGAAGAGAATCGATTACGCGGAATTCGGCGGGGCGCCGCTTCTCGGCGTCAATGGCATTACGATGATTTGCCATGGCCGTTCATCTGCCAAGGCGATCAAGAATGCCATCCGCCGGGCGAAGGGATTAGCGGAGAGTCGTGTCGATGAGCTGATTCAGCGCGATATCGAAGAAGGTTTCTCGCAAGTTGAGCCCACCAGGGATGCGTCGACATGAAGGCCCGCATCGCAGGAACCGGATCGTATGTGCCTGTCAAGGTTGTGACCAATGCTGACCTCGAGCGGATGGTCGCCACTTCAAACGAATGGATTGTTGAACGCACCGGTATCCGCGAGCGGCATGTGGCCGGTCCCGGTGAAGCCTGTTCAGATCTGGCGGTGAGAGCGGCAGAGCAGGCCCTGACGTCAGCTGGGGTAAGTGCGGCCGATCTTGACATGGTTCTCTTGGCCACCTGTACCGGCGATTATCCGATTCCTGCTACCGCCTGTCTGATTCAACATCAACTAGGAGCGACGCGCGCTGCGGCGTGCGATTTGTCGGCCGCCTGTTGCGGGTTCGTCTATGCGTTATCCGTGGCCGATGCGTATGTGAAGACCGGCATGCGCCATGTGTTGGTCGTCGGATCGGAAGTGATGTCGGCGATCACCGACTGGACCGATCGCAACACCTGTATTCTGTTCGGCGATGGGGCTGGAGCGGTCGTCATCAGTGCCAGTGAAGACGCCAGCGGTATTCTGTCCACACATCTTCGCTCCGATGGCGCTCTCTGCGAGTTGATTGCCGTGCCAGGGGGAGGGTCGCGTCTCCCGCCGTCTGAAAAGGTCGTGGCGGAACGGATGCAGTATATCAAGATGAAGGGGAATGAGACCTTTAAGGTGGCTGTTCGGACCTTGGAGGAAGTCGCGCGGGAAACCTTGGCGGCGAATCATCTCCGTGTTGAGGATCTCGATCTCTACGTGCCGCACCAGGCAAATATGCGTATCCTCAAGGCGGTGGCCGAGCGGCTCGGCCTTCCTCCGGAGAAAGTCATGCTGAATCTCGATCAGTATGGGAATACGTCAGCGGCTTCGATTCCGATTGCCTTGGATGAAGCCGTGCGCCAAGGGCGGATCAAAAATGGCTCGCTCGTCATGCTGGGGGCATTTGGTGCAGGGCTCACATGGGCGTCGGCATTAATCAGGTGGTAGCAGGAGAAACGATCGGCGTTCATTTCAAAGAAGTGACTGATAGCTGGGGGCTGGCGCTGACGGCCTCGAGCCAACTTTTCCCGTTGACATTCAAGGGAGATTCGACGATATCTAACCCCCGGCGACGGAGTAATACGTCTTCTCTAGGAGCCTGTCCGACATTGTCTTCGTCACGAGGCGAAGGAGATGCTGCCAGATGCAAGGCCGCAGGCCCGTAAAAACCGGAGGCGTATTCGCTGGAATACGTTGAGGATTTTTTCAGGCTGAGAACGATGCAGATGGTTGCAGATCGTTCGCCGCAGTAGAATGGTCAATGTGGACAGGCTCCTAACGTCGAGTATTGCGATGATAAGGGTAACCGGTAGTCTCGTCTAATCACCCCGATAGTATGCCGACTCTCCAACCAGAAACGTCATCCGGTATTGGGCTGGTCTTTCCAGGCCAAGGATCCCAATCAGTCGGGATGGGTAAGGCGTTGGTGGAGGCCCATCCGAGCCTCAAAAGCCTCTACGACGAGGCATCCTCGGTGTTGGGATATGATGTTGCCTCGCTCTGCTTTGAGGGACCGGCAGAGCAATTGAACCTCACGGAATACACTCAACCCGCTTTGTTGGTCAGCAGCATTGCCGCGCTCCGCGCGTTTCAACCAATGAGTAACACACCGGTTGCGGTAGCTGGCCACAGTCTGGGTGAGTACTCGGCTCTTGTCGCAGCCGGCGGATTGCCCTATCGTGAAGCGGTGGCAATTGTACAGAAACGAGGTCGCTATATGGCCGAAGCGGTGTTGCCGGGAACCGGGCTTGTCGCTGCTCTGCTCGGCCTTGCGGCTGAAGTGGTAAAGGAAGTATGCCGGGAAGCTTCATCTGTAGGGGTCGTGGCCGCGGCAAACTTCAATTCGCCGGGTCAGGTCGTCATCGCAGGAGAAAAGGCTGCCGTGAAGCGGGCCATTGAACTGGCAAAAACCAAAGGTTGTAGGAAGGCGATCCCGCTTCCCGTCAGCGTGCCTGTGCACACGTCTTTGATGCAGAAGGCGGCCGATCGACTCGCCGTAGACTTGGCGTCGGTCGCCTGGTCTGATCTCGCCATGCCGCTGGTTAATAATGCCGACGCCAGGGCCATCACGAAGGCTGGCGACATCAAACCCTCTCTCGTACGGCAACTTCACTCATCAGTCCTCTGGGAAGATTCAGTGAAAGCGATGGCTGCTATGGGTGTGACGACGTTCATCGAGGTAGGTCCGGGAGCAGTATTGAGCGGCCTGATCAAACGAATTCTGCCGGCCACAGTGACCCTGAATGTCAACGACCCTCGGTCGCTCGAGGCAACCCTGAACACAATCAATGTAGAACGTCAGAGGAAACGTTAGATGCCTTCACGTGCCGATGTCTTTCGGTTAACGAAAATGGTGATCAATTGACTTTGGAAGGAAGAGTAGCAATTGTTACAGGGGCTGCACAGGGAATCGGTCGAGCCATCGCCGAAGTATTAGCGCGAGCCGGCGCCGATATAGTCGTCGCCGATCTTGACCCTAGCCGGTCGAAGGACACGGTGGCGACGATAGAGCATTCGGGGAGAAAGGCGTTGAACCTCAAAGTGAACGTGGCGGATACTGCTGACACCAAGGCTATGGTCGACCAGGTCCTCAAGGAATGGGGGAAGATCGATATTTTGGTGAACAATGCGGGAATCACGCGCGACGGGTTGTTGTTGCGAATGAAGGAGGAAGACTGGAATCTGGTGCTGCAAGTCAATTTGAACGGAACGTTCAACTGCACGAAGGCGGTCTTGCTCCCGATGACCAAGCAGCGGTATGGTCGCATCGTCAACATCGCGTCCATCGTCGGCGTCATGGGTAATGCGGGCCAAGCAAATTATGCGGCATCGAAGGCTGCTGTGATAGGGTTTACAAAGACGGTGGCACGGGAATATGCGAGCCGCTCAGTCACGGTAAACGCGGTCGCCCCCGGATTCATCGACACAGCGATGACACAGGCATTGTCGGAAGAGGTAAAAGACACGCTTCAGAAGCAGATTCCATTGGGACGGCTGGGGACATCGGCCGATATCGCGACAGCAGTCCGTTTCCTTGTGTCGGACGAAGCGGCCTACATCACTGGGCATGTGCTGCACGTAAACGGGGGAATGTTGATGGCGTAACGACTGTACGGACAGAATATTGTAAGATGCTGCGGCAGCTGTGCAGCGAGAAGGAGGTCTAGGATGGGGAAGGAGGTAGGAAAATCGATGGGTACTGTGGATGAACGGGTAAAAAAAATTATCGCTGAGCAGCTCGGAGTTGAAGAAGATGAGGTCACGCCCGAAGCCAGCTTCGTGGAGGATCTTGGCGCCGACTCGCTAGACACGGTCGAGTTGGTCATGGCTCTCGAAGAAGAATTCGGCATCGAGATTCCCGACGAAGACGCAGAGAAGATTCTGACAGTCGGGAAAGCGCTGGACTACATCAAAGAAAAAGCCTAGCGATCGTAGTGACGTGATGAGTGCTCGCTCGACCAGACGGATCGTCGTGACCGGTCTAGGGGCGGTTACGCCTCTGGGGACAGGTGTCGAAAAGACCTGGAAAGCCATTTGTGCCGGTGAATCCGGCATCGGTCGAATCACAAGATTTGATCCTGCTGCGTATGATGCCCAAATTGCGGGCGAAGTGAAGGACTTCGACCCAACCCAGTTCATCGAGAAAAAAGAAATCAAGAAGATGGACACTTTCATCCATTATGCTGTGGGCGCTGCCCAACTGGCGGTGGACGATGCGGAGTTTACCGTAGCGCCGGAAGAGGCCACGAAAGTCGGTGTATATATCGGATCGGGCATCGGCGGGCTTGGGTCGATCGAGCATTACCACAAGATTCTGCAGGAAAAAGGCCCCGGTCGTATCTCGCCGTTTTTCATTCCGATGACCATCATCAACTTGGCTTCCGGGCAGGTGGCGATCAGACTGGGCGCAAAGGGGCCGAACTCCTGTGCCGTGACGGCTTGTGCCACTGGTAACCACTGTATCGGCGATGCGTATCGATTGATTCAGGCGGGTGATGCCGATGTCATGATCGCGGGCGGGGCTGAAGCCGCCATTACTCCGTTAGGGGTTGCAGGCTTTGCGGCGGCGAAAGCCTTGTCGTTTCGCAACGATGATCCGACGAAAGCGAGCCGACCGTTCGACAAGGATCGCGACGGGTTTGTGCTCGGTGAAGGCGCCGGAGTCGTCGTGTTGGAGGAACTGGAGCATGCGCGCCGGCGAGGTGTTCGGATCTATGCCGAAGTGATCGGCTACGGCATGAATAGCGACGCCTACCATATTACCGCTCCGCCTGAGGAAGGAGAGGGCGCAGTCCGGTGTATGGAGCTGGCCTTGAAGGATGCCGGTATCGATAAAAGCCGCGTCGGGTATATCAATGCGCATGGAACGTCGACGATGGCGGATGCGATTGAGACCAAGGCGATCAAACAGGTGTTCGGCGAACAGGCGTTCCGTATTCCTGTGAGCTCGACCAAATCGATGACCGGCCACTTACTCGGGGCGGCTGGTGGGATTGAAGCGATCTTTAGTGTGCTGGCGCTTCACCATGGGATACTTCCCCCGACGATCAACTTGGATCATGCGGATCCTGCCTGCGATCTGGACTATATCCCCCACCGGGCTAGGCCGGCTTCGGTGACAGTGGCATTGTCGAATGCTTTTGGATTCGGCGGGGTCAACGCCTGCCTGCTCTTTAAAAAGCCCGAGGCCTGAAAGGCCTGTGCGTGTGATGTACTTGCCGCTATGACTTCGGTTCCCTCCGCTGACTCGCTTCAGTCCTCGTTGGGCTATCGATTTAAAACGCGCACCTTACTCGACGAGGCATTGACGCACTCCTCTCTCGTCAACGAACAGAAAAGGGTTTCGACTCAACATAACGAGCGGCTCGAATTTCTCGGCGATGCTGTGTTGTCGCTTGTCATGAGTGAGTATCTGGCGTCCACATTGCCGCAATCTTCTGAAGGGGCCCTTTCGAAGTTGAAGGCACAGGTGGTGAGTGAGGCATCGCTGGCTCAGGTCGCTCGTCGTCTCGGACTGGGGGCGCATCTCAAACTTGGGCGCGGGGAGGCCCGCTCGAAGGGGCATGAAAAGGATTCGCTGCTGGCCGATGCGTTGGAGGCAGTGCTTGCCGCTGTTCATCTAGACGGAGGATTTGAGGCAAGCCGCACGGTGACGCGCCGTATTTTCGCAGAGGAACTCACACAGATTGCCGCTCAACAAGAGCAGCCGGGAGCAGGCGACTACAAAACACAGTTTCAGGAGTGGTGCCAAAAGCGGCATGACACGTTGCCACGGTATGCGACCGTTAGAGAAACAGGACCCGATCACGAGAAACTCTTCGAGGTGGAACTGTCCATTCAGGGCGAAGTCGTGGGAGTGGGTTCAGGGAGAAGCAAGAAGGAAGCTGAACAACAGGCGGCGAAGCAGGCTCTCCTGCGGGTAGGGTCTTGATCAAGTTGCCATGATAGGATAATCAGGAATCGATGGCAGGTATCATTCCAGGGAGGCTGATGATGCGGAGACAAGTCATTGCGAGGGTGGCGGCAGCACTCGTGCTCGGTGGGAGTCAGTTGCTGGGCATGGGCGTTCTTTTCGCCGCAGATAAGGTTCCGGTAGGCAAAGCGGAGGGGGCGAAAGGTCCCAAGGCTATCGTCAAAACCAAATACGGCGATATGGACATTGCGTTCTTTCCGGAGAAGGCGCCCAAGCACGTCGAAAATTTCATCGCTTTGGCAAAGTCGGGTTTTTACAATGGCACGATCTTTCATCGGGTGATTCCAGGGTTCATGATTCAGGGCGGCGATCCTAATACCAAGGATCTGAATAAGCCGGAGACCTACGGCCAGGGAGGGCCGAGCCACCGGCTCAAGGCTGAATTCAACGACATTCCTCACCGGCGAGGAATTCTGTCCATGGCACGCACGAGCGATCCCAACAGCGCCGGTTCCCAATTCTTCATCGTCGTGAAGGATTCGAATTTTCTCGACGGGCAATATACGGTCTTTGGCGAGGTGGTGAAGGGGATGGAGGTGGCGGACAAGATTGTCGGTCTACCGAGAAACAGCCGCGACCTCCCGATAGAACGGGCGGAGATGACAGTCGTGGTGATTGAGTAAACGATGCAAGATTGGTGGGTTATGGCACACGACCGCGCTGTTCTAAGAGGCCTCATTCTCTGCGGAGCGTTGTTAGGAACCGGTCTCCTCGCAGGTTGTGGAGGGAAAGCTGATGTGAAGGAGACTGTTCCTCCGTCAAGTCCCGGTCCGAAAGCGATCATCAAGACGAAGTTCGGAGACATGCATATCAAGTTCTATCCCGATGTGGCACCAAATCATGTTCGGAACTTTATCAAGTTGGCCAAGTCCGGCTTCTACGATGGGACGATTTTCCATCGCGTGATCCCCGGCTTTATGATTCAGGGTGGCGATCCCAACACCAAAAACTCGTTGCGCAAGGATACCTATGGGCAGGGCGGGCCTAGGGATGAAAAGGGCAACCCCATTTTGCTCAAGGCAGAGTTCAGTGACATTCCTCATAAGCGTGGTATTGTGTCGATGGCGCGAGCGAACGAGCCCGACACAGCCGGGTCGCAGTTCTTTATTGTCGTCGAACCGTCCCATTTCCTCGATGGAAAGTACACGGCGTTCGGCGAGGTGACCAGAGGCATCGGCGTGGCCGATAAGATCGTGATCGTGCCGAGGAATGATCACGACCTGCCGAACGAGCGGATTGAGATGACGGTGACGATCGTCGAATGAACGCATCCAAGCAGGTTGGAACTGCGCCGCGGGATTCCGAAAGGAGGCGCGGCTATTTCTTTATGGTTTCGAGGTATGCGCGGAGGCGGGCTCGTTCGGACGGAAAGAACAGAATGAAGCTCATTCCGAAGGCATGGTTTGAAACCCACCGTACGGAAGCTCGTTCGACTTTCACCGGTGGGGACTGGTTAGGAAGCTGAAGTAAAAGCTGCACGTCGATGCCTTCCGCCATATTGATGTCGGATTCGGCTCGACAGCCGGAGGTTGAGATGTTTGTGATGATGGCGTCACCTTCAATCTCTCCCGAAAATCTCAGGGTGCAGCGTAATTCTACGCGGCGAGCCTTTCTGATCTTTCGTGCCGGTTCTGCGCTCATGACGTACTGTTTTCCCTCCTCGATGGGAGCCAACGGTCAGTGGTGATGACATCCCGGTCCATGAGTATGAGGCTCAGGCGCCGGCGGCAGCCTGAACTGTTGCCCGGGCAAGATGATGTGGCCCGGTTCACGTTGTTTAGCCAGGTGTTCCGCAATTTCCGGATGGTAGGCGCGCACATAGCCGATGAGTCCTCCCAGGAACCGTTGTGATTGGAAGTCCGTACCGGAAAACTGTGAAACGAAGGCAATCGCACGATCCAGTATCTCCGGTGCGGAAGATGTATCGGCGATCTGCTGAGGATTCTGCTTCTTGAATGCTTCATACTCCTTCTTCAAGCGTTCTGCGAAGACCGGCACCGGTGCAGCGGGGATATGGAGAGGACTGAGCGTTCGCCGCAAGGCCTGCAATGCGGCCACGATTTCTGCATCTTGCCCGTCGTGGCGTCCCTGAAAGTAACTAAAAATCACGACTTCGACGAGATTGAATAGTGCTACAGCCTTTTCGCTGCCAAGCTCCTCCAACTCGCGATAGAAATTGCGACGCACCGGCATGAATTGTTCCGCAAGCCGTTTCTGCTGATAGTCGCTTCCGGATTCGAGATAGAAACAGTCCGCCGGGCATAAGATCCGCACGATTCGGTGTTCACCGCAACATTGGCTGCAGACCAGTCCTGTCAACGCGGGACAAGGCCGTTTACCTTTCCGTTGTCTGCAATAGGAGCAGTGGCTCATTTTATTGCGGGTCCTTCCGGCGCCGGCTTCGGCGGCGGAGGGATAAAGCCGTAGTCTGCCAATGTCCGTTTATCTTGTTTCGTCTTCCCGATGCTGGGGGTTTCGAGTCCGTTCATCTCTGCCGCATGAACCAATTCATAAGGCACAAGGATGAGATTATTCGAACGGTCGATGCCGAGATCTCCCGGCGAGGGCAAGAATTCGGCGATGACTTTAAACCGCTTATCCCAGTCCATGCGCCAGACTTTTCCCGTTGTGAAATCGGAGACGTACATGTTGCCCCAACGATCGAAGTCTACCCCGCGCAGATTCTGAAAGCGGTTGGAAAAGAATCCGTTAGAGACGAACTCTGTTACCACTCCCTCCGGGGAGATTTCGGAAATCCTACCCTTATCCCAACTGACCGCAATGATCTGACCTGATTTAGGATGGATGGCAAGCCCCGTGGGTCCTGCAAGGGAAGGATCTGTGACGAGCACGGAGATCGCCTGAGCAGTCAGATCCACCCGGTAAATCGTGTTCGCTTTCTGGTCGGAGCAATAGAGGTGCCCCTTGCCATCATAGGTCACATCGCTCAACGAGGTCCGAAGCGGCTCAGATTGTGAAGCGACTCGCGACCGAATGGTGAGCGCCATGACAGGCTTGCCGGTGGTTGTGTCGAAGCCTCGCAGGGTATCGAGATCAACCACATAGAGCACATGTTCAACTAGTGCCATGCCTTTGGGAGCATGGAGCGTGACGTCATCCTTCCCTCCCTCGATAAATTTCAGGTTAAGGAGTTTGCCATGGAGATTGAGTTTGGTGATGAATCCGTTGTTGTCGGCGGTTTCCGGGTCGCCGTTCACATTCGAGATGAAATAACTCTTTTCGACCGGATCATTGACGAAGCTATAGGGCGACCGCAGCTCTGTCACAGTGATCTGGGCATTGAGCGGGCCGGCGAGCAGAAGCGACGTGATCAAGATAAGCCAGGCTGCCGGGTGGCCTATGAAGCGTGTCAGAAGGGACATAACAGAGGGGGGTCCACTCACGAGATGGACGGCTTTTGATTGTGGTCGATGGAAGCATCGTAGCTGCCATGCCGAGAGCCTGTCAAGAAAACTGGTGAAGGGTAGTGGGTGACGTGCGCTTCCCCCCTCACCCCTCACCTCTTGCAGAGGTCGTTGACTTGCTCAAAAACGCCCTGCTATGGTGCCGTGTTTTTTTGGGCGGTCTTTCAACTGAGGAGGAATCCGTGGCGGCACGATTAATCGATGGCAAAGCCTTAGCATTGCAAGTACGTGAACGGTTAGCCATTGAATCAGCGACAGTTCTGGCTAGAGCAGGGATAAAACCCGGCCTTGCGACCATTTTGGTGGGCGATGACCCCGCTTCGCATCTCTATGTGAAGAGCAAGCAGAAAGCCTGCGATGCGGCCGGTATCTCTATCGATGATCACAAATTGCCGGCGAGCACGACGCAAGCAGAGTTGTTGGCCTTGATAGAAAAGGAAAATGCTGACCGCAAGATCCACGGAATACTGGTTCAGCTGCCGCTGCCGAAGCATATCGACAGCAAAGTCGTTCTTGAAGCAGTGTCGCCTGACAAGGATGCAGACGGGTTTCATCCGTACAACTTCGGTCGACTCGTTGAGGGGCATCCCGTGTTTGAGGCCTGCACGCCGAAGGGCGTCATCAAGATGATCGAATCCACAGGCGTGAGCATCGAAGGGAAGCGCGCCGTCGTATTGGGACGGAGTAATATCGTCGGCAAGCCGTTAGCACTCATGTTGCTTCAGCGCAACGCTACCGTCACGATTTGTCACTCCAAGACAAGAGATTTGCCGGCGGTCTGTCGTGAAGCCGAGCTGCTGCTGGTCGCGATCGGGAAAGCCAAATTTGTCACCGCCGACATGGTGCGTGACGGGGCAGTCGTGATCGACGTGGGAATGAACCGGCTGTCCGATGGGAAAGTCGTCGGCGATGTCGACTTTGAACCGGTCAGTCAAAAGGCTGGCTGGATCAGTCCTGTGCCGGGAGGGGTGGGGCCGATGACAATCGCGATGCTGCTGGACAACACGGTGGAGTCTGCTAAGAGAATTGCAGGAATGCTGTGAGGTGACTGCCTACTTCTGTGGTCGCGCAACGCGCGGCTTCAGAAGGGTCGGAGGGGAGCGGCCAGGTGCCCTTCTTGCTTGCAGAACGCACACGATAAAGCTGTGCTCGTCCGATGCGCAGTAAAGGGCAGCCTTGGCCACTTCCCTAAAATGGAGGTTTGGCAAATGGGTAGGCCCTCGCTTGGGACAAGGGCGCGTCTAGGCGCGCCCGCTGCAGCCACTTCTTAGAGGAGCAAGGTTAGGAAAAGCTCATGAGTCGAGAGCTGCGGCGGTTGAAGGAAGTGCTCGATTGTGGACAGTTTGCTGTCACGATTGAGTACAATCCTCCCAAAGGCACCAACATTTCCGGCGTGTTAGAGAATGCGAAGCAGTTAGTGGGGCGTGTGCACGGGGTGAATGTGACGGATAACACGGCAGCCGTTGTGCGGGCCGGGTCTCTCCCCGTCTGTCGACTTCTCTACGAACTAGGCCATGATCCGGTCATGCAGATAACGTGTCGTGACCGGAATCGGATTGCAATGCAGTCGGATCTCATGGGCGCCTCCATGCTCGGGATTCGCAATATTCTGTGCCTCACAGGGGACTATCCGACTGTTGGAGATCATAAAGAGGCGAAGCCGGTCTACGATCTGGACTCCGTGCAAGTGATGCAGATGGTGCAAGGACTCAATAACGGGAGTGATCTTGCGGGAAACAAATTGGATGGTGCAACGCAGTTTACGATTGGAGCTGCCGTGACCCCGGAGGCCGATCCGCTGGGCCCCATGCTCGCGAAGTTCGAAGTCAAGGTGAAAGCGGGGGCGCAGTTTTTCCAGACGCAGGCGATTTACCATCCGGAACAATTCGCTTCTTTCATGAAGGCCGTACGCCCGTTTAAGGTTAAAGTGCTTGCGGGTATTCTGGTTCTCCGAAACGCTAAGATGGCGGAGTTCATGAATGCTAATATTCCCGGCGTGTCAGTCCCTCAGGAAATGATCGACGAGCTCAGGGCAGCCGGTCCCGAGCGCGCGGAGGATGTGGGGGTCGAAATTGCGGTGCGGACGATCAAGGCGGTACGGCCGCACTGCGACGGGGTCCATATCATGGCTATCAAAGCCACCCACCGGCTAACCGACATCATCACTCAAGCGGAAGTAGGTTGATGACGATCCCCGAGTTTCAACGCTACAAGCACGACAAGAAAAAGCTCATCGTCGTTACGGCCTACGATGCACTTTTTACGCGCATTGTCGAGCAGGCCGGCATCAAGACGATTCTGGTCGGTGATTCACTTGGTGTGGTCGTACAGGGAAAGGCGAACACCCTTTCTGTGACGATGGACGACATGCTCTACCACACGAAGCTTGTGGCTGGAGCTGCACAACAGGCGCTCGTCATCGGCGATATGCCGTTCATGTCCTATCAAGCCGGCGACGAAGATGCGCTTCGCAATGCTGGACGATTTCTGCAGGGCGGGGCCCATGCGGTTAAGCTGGAAGGCGGCGCAGCCGTGGTCGATCGCGTGGCAGCGATGACCGGGATCGGTATTCCGGTCATGGGACATCTCGGTATGACGCCCCAGTCGGTTCATCGATATGGCGGCTACAAAGTGCAGGGGAGAGAATCGGATCATGCGCGATCCCTGCTGAATGATGCCAAAGCACTCGAAGCGGCTGGCGCATTCGCCATCGTGCTCGAAGCGATTCCAGCTAAGCTGGCTAAGACCATCACAGAACAGGTAGCCATTCCCACCATCGGAATCGGGGCCGGTCCCCACTGTGACGGCCAGGTTCTTGTGCTCTATGATCTTCTCGGTCTTTTCGACGAGTTCGTACCGAGGTTTGTCAAACCCTATGCTCACCTGAAGGCCGACGCACTCCAGGCGCTCAGGCGTTATAAAGAAGAAGTCGAAGAGGGCAAGTTTCCAACCGATTCCGAAAGCTACCGCTAGCCCAATGCGCCTCTCTTGGAGCCTGCTCCTGATCTGGAAGACATACTCCCATTCAAGGTGCCGCGAAAATTTCGATCATAGAATACACTTGCGACAGATATCCCAGAGCGCATCTATTGTTGGTAACAGGTTCTGCGGTGGTCCTTTAAGCCGGGATCAATGTCGCAGGTGCTGACTATGAAATGGATCGAGTATATCTTCAGCCACGAATTTCGGGCGTTTATTCTCGACAACCACCTATTTGTCTTCTTGCTGTTTCTTGCGAGAGCGATCGCATTCACCGGGCTCGAATTAATCGTACCGGCGCGGAAAATTTCGTACCGCTCGGTTTTTCTCTACGACCTCATTGGCTGCACACTCGTGGGCTTTGTGTTGGTTCCAGCAGCACAATTTCTGAGTAATCACATTGCCATCCGTGCTTATGTGCCACAATTCATTCTAGCATTACCCGTAGGCATACGATTCGTGCTCTACTATGTGGTCGGCGACTTTGGCGCCTATTGGATGCATCGACTCGTGCATCTTCACCCAATCTGGCGCATTCACAAGTGGCATCACTCGCCCACCACACTTTACTGGCTTGCCGGCTACCGGGCCTCACTTCCTCAACAAACCCTGTTTAACCTGCCGTGGATATTCGCCTACCCATTGTTTGATTCGTCTCCTTGGTGGATCTGGTTGGCCGTTCTTTCCTCTCACTTGGTGCTGAACGATTGGATGCATATGAATGTCTCATGGAGGTCGAATTGGCTAGAATTGGTGCTGGTCACCCCGCGTTACCACCACATTCATCATAGTGATAACCCCGCTCATTACACAGCCAATTTAGGAGTGACCTTTACACTGTGGGATCGTCTGTTTGGTACATATGTAGATCCGGACACTGTGAAGGAATCACTGACGTATGGGATCCCCGAGAAGGTGCCGCTTGCGCGACTGGTCGCAGGAATCTGAGGTCAGTTACGCGGAGTCGCGACGGCCTCTCTTCACACCATCGACTTGAAAGACCCGCCGATCATCTAATCGGATCGCCGTCAGTTGCCTTCCCCAGATGCACCCACTGTCAATCGCTATGAGAGTTGGTTCGATATGGAGCCCGAGCGCGGCCCAGTGGCCGCATACGATTGTGGTGTCTGGTTGTCGACGGTTGGGGTGTCGAAACCAAGGAAGAAATCCGGCAGGGGCCTCATCCGGAGGGCCGGAAAATCCCGATAAATCACCCGCGGAGGTGCAGGTCCGTAATTTTGTCAACACTCTGGTAATGCTCGTGAGACGTTCATTACCAGCCAGGCTGGAGTCCCACCGAGGCGAGTATCCTCGGAACAGCGCTTCAAGGATAGATCGATAATTCGGACCGGATAATACGGCTTCGACTTCTCTCGCAAGGTTCACGGCTTCATCGAAGGTCCATTGAGGCAGGAGACCTGCGTGCACCATGAAGAACGATCGCTCCCGGTAATGAAGAGGCTGGCGCCGAAGCCAGTCTATCAATTCCGCTCGGTCCTCTGCCGCCAGCACATCCTGAATCGTGTCTTTTGAGCGGAGTGTGACGATGTCTTCTGCGGCGGCGAGCAGAAAGAGATCATGGTTCCCCAGGACGACCTGTGCTGCAGGGCCGAGCCGTTTGATGTATCGGATGACCTTGAGAGAGCCTGGTCCGCGGTTCACCAAATCGCCAACGAACCAGAGACGGTCGGATTTGGGGTCAAACTGAATCCGTTCGATCAGACGTTGCAGGGCTTCATCGCATCCCTGCACATCGCCGATTGCGTAGATGGCCATAAACGGGAATCTAATGGGCGCAGGGACATGAATAGTAGATGAAGCTTACGGATACTTGGCCTCAATGATGCTTCGGAGTCCACCACGGGCGGCGAAAGTGCCGGTTACCTTGGCCCATACAGGCCGACAGGCCTTCACAACATCCTGCAGGATTCGATTGACGGAATTTTCATAGAAGATGCCGAGATTGCGGTAAGCATGGATGTACATTTTGAGTGACTTAAGCTCGAGACATTCCTTGTCGGGCATGTAGCGCAGGGTTATTGTCCCGAAGTCCGCCAAATTAGTTTTTGGACAGATCGCGGTATATTCAGGGATCTCGATCATGATTTCGTAGCCCTTATATTGGTTAGGGAAGATTTCGATGTCAGGCAAGGGAGTGTCAATACCGCTCTTTGCATGCCGCTCGTTATAGCCCAATCTCGTGCTTCGCGGTTTCTTGCCGGTCCCCTTACCCCTCACCCCTCACCCCTCATGTCTTTGTTAGACTTGTTTCATCCACTCCACTTGGCCGATTTTTTCCAATTGAATATAGAGAGTCACCCAGGGGCAAGTCATCTCGGGGTACACCTCACACAATCCCCCTTTTCGAACGCCTCCACAGGGACCATGGCTCATGAACTTCGGACATTCGGCTTTGAGCGAATTGTCCGGAATCGGAGGACGCTTGTGGATACCTCCTGCGTGCTGAGCGCCTGCATCCTCCCCGGAGATGATTACGCGGGTTGACATAGGGCTCTAGTCTAGACAGGTTTTGTGGAATCGGCAATCTCTCTTTCCAATGCCATAAAGTCAGCGGACGTTCGGGCGGCAGTACTACCTTCACAGACGCGCAAATTGTTAGGGCGAATGGCCTACGTGGGTAGAGTGTGCTAGGCCTTCTTTTTGATGTGGTGGGCCTTCTGAAAAGTTGCGTTGATTATCAGGAAGTTATAGTATTTTGCGGCGCGTGAGTGTTGTGGGTGTGCGTCAACGTTTCTGATTGACAGTCTTTTTTGGGCTTTGCTACGATGCGTACTCGTGCGAACGTCTTTAATCGTGTCAGCCCGGTTCATTCAACCTCGAATTTCCGCAGATTTATCGCATAGAACCGAGTTGCGTAATTCCGTTTAGGCAATAGATTTCCATTGTATAGAGGAGGTATCCCGATGAGTCTTGATTATGTAAAATTTTCCGGTGGGTTTGAGAAGTTCATGCCCAAAGAATATCGGGACATGGTTGAGCATGGCCCGTTCGGAAAGAAAATTTCAGTCTCTCAAATGGGGAGCTTCAAGGAAATTCTCGAAGAACATCCCATGTGTGCCGGTTGCGCGATGACCCTGTTCATACGGCTCGCCATGATCGCCTTCCCCAATCCAGAAGATACCATTACTGTCGGAACAGCAGGCTGCGGGCGGTTAGCGATTTCACAGGCTGCGATTCCGTTTGTATACGGCAACTACGGCGATCAGAACGGTGTCGCAAGCGGACTGTCTCGCGGGCTGCGGTTGCGGTTCGGTGATAAACCGAAGGATGTGGTGGTCATGGCAGGAGATGGTGGAACGGCGGACATCGGCTTTGCGCAAGTGCTCCACTCCTGGTTCCGAAAGGAACGGTTCACCACGATCATGTTGGACAACGAGGTCTACGGCAACACCGGTGGGCAGGAGAGCGGGATGACCAATCGTGGAGCGGTCTTGAAGATGGCTCCGCTGGGGAAGAAGTTTGAAAAGATGGACATGTTGCAGATGGCGAAGGTGGCCGGATGCGCCTATGTGGCCACGGTGGTTCCGAACAATCCCCGACGCGTTGAGAGCGTCATCAAGAAAGCTGTGCTGATTGCTCGTGAAGTGGGCTCTTCCTATATTCAGGCCTATACCTCCTGTAACATCGAGTATGCGATTCCGACCGACAAAGTGATGGAAGACGCGAAGGCCGTTGAAAACGATCGGTATCAATTCACCGAATACGTGAGTGAAGAGGCCAAGCAGTATCTCACTGAGCGATATGGCTACAAAGAATTTCTTCCGAAACCGGCTGCTTCTGCTGCCGCACTTCCCAAAAAGGCATAAGCGACTCGGAGGGAGGCTCAGACATGTCAAAACGCTTCAACATTCGAATGGCCGGCGTCGGTGGTCAGGGTGTCGTGACAGGGTCGCACATTCTGAGCACCGCAGTGATCCATGCTGGCGGTGAGAGTACAATCGTGCCGTTTTACGGGTCGGAAAAACGGATGGCTCCGGTCGAAAGCTACGTCCGCGTATCGGACGAACCGATCTACGAAATTGGGGAAATCACCTTTCCTCATATCATTATTATTTTCCACCCGCAGGTCATCACCCATGGTAAGTCGTATACCATGCCGTTCTATTTCGGGTTGAAGGAAGATGGGATTGCATTGATCAACAATGATGGTCCGATGAGCCTTCACAGAGATCAACAGCGTGAGCTGGAAGAGCGTCGTGCGAAGCTCTACTATTTCCCTGCCACAAAACTGTCCCTCGAAGTTTCGGGAATGGACCTCGCGACGAACATGGCACTGATGGGCGCTATCGGAGCGATCACAGGGTTGACTTCGGTCGAGGCGCTTGAGCAGTCTGTGAAGGATCGGTTCCTTGGCAAAGGCTTTGTCGTCTCGGGAGGAACTGCTGCATTAGACAGTGTGGTCGAGCGGAAATTCAAGAAGAAGCAGGAGTTGATTGATAAGAATGTGGCGGTGATTCAGGCCGGTTGGAACTATGCAGTCGATCACGGTTGGGCAGCGGCATCAGTCAAACGATCGGAAGCTCGTGCGACCGTAAGCGCCTAACTGCAATGTAGCACGAAGGAGTACCATGTATCTGGTTGCCAATATCGACGTTGAGATATGTGCCGCGAAGAGCTGCAAGCTCTGCACGCAATATTGCCCTGAGGCGAATACCATTCAGTATAGCGAAGACATGGGGAAGGATAGGGGGTTCAAATACGGTTCTGCCTATGTGGCAGTGGATCGATGCAAAGGGTGCGCGCAATGCGTGTGGGTATGCGACAATATGGCGAAAAACAACGCCATAAAAATGATCATGATCGACCAATTGCCGTTGGCTGCGGTAACCGACAATATCAGATACGAAGAAAAAACCACTGTTGCGGTCCTGTCCAATCCTATGGTTGTTGTGGGTAATTAGGGAGGTACAGGGTGGCAACAACGACAGATACAAGAGAACGCATCATTGTTCCTGGTCCAGCCGGATTCCATCCACCGTCGGCGGCTCAGTTAGGAGTCTCGCTGCCTGATCCGGGGCAGGGGCTGTATTATGGGTTGTTGGAGCCTGATGAGGATAAGGTCATCGAAGAGATGGCTCGTAAGATGCTGACAAGCCCCAATGCCACGATTTTCCCTGGCCCTTTGGTGCTCTGGGCCTGGAACGATCATGCCGTAGAAAAGGCGAAGGCCGTATTGGAGATTGCGGCACAGATTCCGGACGTCATGATCATCCCCATGCCGGACTACCGCCCGAAGTATCCGAAGATCGATCCGGAAGAAGTCATTAACCCGAACCATCCGAATCTAACGATTTGGGGCAACAAGATCGAAGCCTGTATCTTTGTCGGCGTGCATTGCCATTACGCCAACTTGACCTTGAAAATGATCCGTGCCGGGACGAACTGTTTGACGATGGCAATCTGTGCGGAGCAGGGCCACGAAGATGCAATGTTGACGATTCGGGATTCGGACACGATGAAGTTGAGGAAGACTGCACAGATCTTCAAGCGAGTGCGCGAAGAAATGGGCATTAAGTTGCCGGAGAACGGTGAGAACGTACGATTCACCGGTACTCAATCGAGAGTTCACGGCGGGAAGACTCATACCAACCCCCTCACCTTTGCGCCTGCTGCGGTGGGTGCCACCAGCGCGGCCGCCTTCGGCCATTCGGCCGAACAGATGAAACGTGAGGGCTGAGCAAGGTCGACCAGCACGGGCGATATAGCCAAGAGGTGTCACAATGAGCGAAGCACTCGAAGCAGAGCAAAAGACAAACCCGCAGGGGGATCCCATCACGAGCGTTGCGGCACCTAAGCCGGTCGAAGGGGGTTTGAGGAGGGACCCTCATGCCGAAGCAAAGCGGCAGAGAGTGGTCACGCCCGAGTACATGTTCCTCGAAGCTCCCCGGGAGAAGGAATTCATCACGGGCAGCGAGGCAGCGAAGGAAGCCGTGCGGAGGTCGAACGTCGACCTGGCGATCGCTTATCCAATTACCCCGCAGAGCGAAACGATGCAGCTCATCGGCGTGCTCTACGGCGAGGGTTACGTAAAAGAATACTACCGTGGCGAAGAAGAAGTGGGGGTCATGGCAGCGATGGCAGGCGGCTCGCGGGCCGGTGTCCGCTGCTTCACGGCGACTGCGGGTCCTGGTACGCTCAGGGGTCTTGAAGGCATTGCCTCATGGCCCGGGCATCGGTTGCCCATTGTTGCAATGTTTACCTGTCGGGTTGTAAACGCTCCACTGGCCATTCAGCCTGACAATATCGAAGTTGCCTATCTCATCAACAGCGGCATGATTGTGTTTCATGCCGAGAATCAGCAAGACATGTTCGACTTCATTATGGCCGGCTTCACGATCAGTGAGAAAAACGACGTGACGTTGCCGGTCGGCGTCTGCTGTGACGGCTTCTTCGTGACGCATGCTCGCGGCTATGTCCGCATGCAGGATCGCGGCATTAAGTTGCCGCCGCGAGAGGCCTGGCGCGGTGCTGTGCCTGTGCTCGATGCGGAAAATCCGCCGGCCCGGTTGTCTCGTGACGCTCCGGTCCAGAAGTCAAATTTTATGGCCTACAACATCCACGCGGTCTGGCAACAGGAAGTCTGGGCTGCAGTCGAGCGGTCACGTAAATACATCAATAAGTATCTCGGTGGTTTGCTCACGGCTGAAAATGTGGATAATGCCGATGCCATCATCATTGCGTCGGGCAGTGCAGCGGCGCAGTCTCGTGAAGCCGTACGTCTCTGCAAGGAGAAAGGTATTAAGGTCGGGCTGATCAAGATCCGTTCGATCCGTCCGTTTCCGACGAAGGAGTTACGGCAACTTTGTAGCAATGTGAAACTCATCGTCGTTCCGGAGTTCAACTACGTCGGATGGCTGGCGAAAGAAGTGGCCACTGCGATTTATGGATACTCCAAGGCTAAGATCATCGGTGGGCCTCGCGTGTACGGTGGTCAGTCGATGCCGGTGGAATTGATCGTCGACGAAGTCGAGTCCGGTCTGACCGGAAAGAAGTCGACCAATGTCGCGATGTCTTCGATCATGGGCGGAGCCGTCAATCAGGAAGATGTAGCCCATTTCATGCGCAGCATCTGACGCACCTGAGCTGAAAAACAAAGGCCCGATTCCCTTGTGGGATCGGGCCTTTTTGTTTCCAGCGCAGCGAGTGGCGCGTTATCCGTTAATCGTTATTCGTTACACGCAGGACTCACTTTAAACCGTTTAACGATTCACGAGTAACGATTTTCATCCTTGAATCTCGTCTTGCACCAGTTCTTCACTCTCCGGCATGCCGTAGGCCACGAATTTGGCGTAGGACAGATAGATCATCGCACTGTCCCTCATGGCCTTCGATCCGGCTGTGAGTCGAACCACCCTGTCTGCATCCGGTTTCGGGGCTGCACGCAGCGTCTCCACGTGCTTGTGCAATAATTCCGTAAAGCGCTCCATTGAGCGCTCGACATCTTTATAGGCCAGCAGAATGTCGTCCGTCATGGTTGTCCTCCTCCGGTCAGTCAGCATACACTAGGCCATGGAGCCCTTCAACGGCAAGAGGGGAGCCCGCCTCTCGCCATTCATTCTGAATCTCATCGAACAGGTTGTGGGAGAGTCGACGGCAGGAAAGCTGGACCGTGACGCGCGAAAGGTAGCCGATCTTTCGCGGCTGTTTACGAAGGACCGGTCCAAGCTTACGCGCGAGTATCTGAACGACCCGGTCCATGCGGCGGCCTATCTTCGGTATTTCCTGCCAGTCAATCTCGCCAAGATCCAAGTGCTCCTTGATGAACTGCCGCAGGAGTGGCTCGGGCGACAACGCGATTACCAGCTCCATGTGCTTGATGTGGGGTCAGGACCAGGCAGCGGTGCTTTGGCCGTCCTCGATTGGCTCAACCAGCGTCATCCAGATTGCGTCAGGCATCTGGCTGTCGTCGCCGTCGACTCATCCGCTGACATGTTGAATCAGGCAAGACGACTCTGGAACGGGTTCTGTCGGGAATCGGGATTTACCAGAGGAAGTCTGACTGCATTCGAGGGGGACCTTGAGCGTCCAGTGAAGGGAGGCTGGTATGGGCAGATAACACAACGAGCTCCCTACGATTTGATCATTCTAGCGAATTGCCTGAACGAACTGTTTGTCGACCATGTTGATCCAATCGGGGCAAAGGCCGATCTTGTCTCAGGACTTCTGCCATTGCTGGCGCAGGACGGCACCGTCATGATAGTCGAACCGGCGTTACGAGAAACGTCCAGATCCTTGCATCACGTGCGCGATCGTCTGCTTCAAGAAAAGCACTGCACCGTCTATAGCCCCTGTCTCCACGAGGCCAACTGTCCTGCACTGGTCCATCCTGACGATTGGTGTCATGAGGAGAGACTGTGGACAGCTCCTGCCGTAGTTCAAGCGATCGATCGTCAAATTGGATTCATCAAAGACGCGCTGAAGTTCTCGTATCTGCTGTTGCGCAAGGACGGCCGCACTATCGTGGCACGCAGCCCGCAGATCTTCAGGGTCGTGAGCGAGCTGAGGGAACTTAAAGGAGAGAAGCGAGCGTGGTTGTGCAATGAGACGGGGCGGCCCGAAGTCGGTCGGCTGGATCGGTTGGCTTCGCCGAAGAATGCGGCGGTCGATAACTGGCATCGAGGCGCGATCGTCCAGATTGAGCGGATCGTACGAAAAGAGCGAGAGGGGAAGGTGTCGGCGTTGGGAAGAATCGACCAAGATGCGGTAGTACAGGTTATTCGGTCCGTCTGAACCTCCGCAATCAAGAAAATGGAAATGTGCGGCTTTTCGCTCCTGCGCTTCCCTCGGCACCCCTTCCTCGGCGCTCTGAAGCAGAAGAGGGAGGTGGCCTGGTCGTTCTCCTGCTCGCGGAACGCGCGCCCTCGGAAGGGCCTCGTTCGACGCGCGCAATAGAGGATCAACCAGGCCACCTCCTGGAAAAACACACGAGCAAGCTTGGAGGGATCATTGTCCGTTGGACGCGCGCACGTAGAGATAAGCCCCGCCGCTCCGGCGCAAGTCGCTTGATGCCGCATGCTTCCTTGAGAGTGTAGAACCGGGACCGGTCGCTTATAGCCCGGTCCCGGTTCTCGGACAAGGGACGAGCACATATGGGATCAGCACCGCCTGGAAGACAAATGATTGCAGGGTCGGCAGATATCTGATGCACCCATATGAGCGTATGGCTATCCTTTTGGCTTCGTGGTAGCCTACACGAATGGCAAAGGCCAAGTTCGAGTGGGACGCAAAAAAGGATGAGGAAAACCAGGAGAAGCATGGGATCTCTTTCGCAAAGGCCCAGTTCGCCTTTGCTGACCCGCGCCGTGTGATCGCGGAAGATCTCTCTCATAGTTCGAGCGAGGAGCGGCATTATTGTTTCGGTTGGATGGATGGCGGAGTCCTGACCGTGCGTTTTACGTTTCGCGACGACGTGATTCGGATTTTCGGAGCCGGTTACTGGCGGAAAGGCAGGCGAATCTATGACCGAGAAAATAAAATACAGGGACGAACCCCTCGGAGACCTTAGAGTCATTCCTGATTTCCTCCCTCGTCCCGAGGAACTTGTTTTTCGGGACGAAGGAGTCAAAGTGACTATCGCATTGAGCAAGAGAAGCGTCGAGTACTTTAAGGGGGAAGCCCGTAAACATCACACCCAGTACCAGCGCATGATTCGACGACTGCTCGACGCCTATGCCGAGCATCACTCACGGCCGTCGAGTGCGCGATCAATTCGGACGCGCACCAAATTGGCGCGTACCGGTTGAGCGATGGCTGGAAGAGCCAAAAAGACGGAACACGCTGGAGCGAAAAGGGGATCTGGCGCCTACTGGGGTCGCAAGGCCGACGCCAAACGCGAGAGCAATCGCGTTCGACGGGAAGACGCAAAGCGAGCCGTTCGGCAGAGCCTTGCAGATTCAGAAGTCTGATCCCCTATATCCAGCCCGACCGGTCTAATGCCCGGAGCGAAGACAGGTGACGAACGGCGCGCGCGTTCGGTCTCGGCATCATGCTGAGGGAAGCATGCGTCCTCTCGCTCTAGCGGCTTCCGCGGCACCCCTTCCTCGGCGCTCTGAAGTGGAAAGATGGAGAGGGAGCGGCCAGGTGCCCTTCTTGCTCGCAGAACAGGGGAGGGGATGGAGCCTGATGATCTTTCTGTGCTCGCGCAACGCGCGGCCTCAGAAGGCCCTCGTTGGACGCGCGCAGTGGAAGATCAATCAGCCCCCATCCCAGAAGAGATCACGAGCGAGCTTGGAAGGGTCAATTGTGTTTGGATGTGCTCGTTCGATGCGCGCAGTAAAGGGCAGCCGCTCCCTCTGAGAAAAAGTACGAGGGTCGGAAGGCCCTGATTGGACGCGCGCACGTTTGGGATCCTCCGCCGCTGCCCTCTAGTTAAGGAGCAGGGGCGTGGACAGACCGCGGATGGGCATGTCCCAGCTGGGATAGAGATTGCTCACCCAATTATGGACGACGTTGACAATCAGTTGTACAAGCGCAAGAATCGCCCCAGTCGCCAACTTTGCTGGCAGATGAGTATGAAGCATTTAGCAATTGTATTATCTGCTGTCCTATGGACCCACAGTGTCTGGGCTGGGGAGATTGTTCTCCGTGATTTGGATTGCAAATTAATGTTTCCCGAAGGAAGCACCGTTAACGTCGTAGATGGTGAGAAATCTGAATATACCTGCATTGCTTTAGTTAATGAAGCCGCATGTAATTACAAAAATCTCAAATCTGGCACGACTCAAGGAGAGCCGACTAAATATGATGTTGTAAATTTGAACGGAGCTCAGATCTGGTCGTCGGAATCTGGGAATATTAAAATTCTCATCGACGAAAAAGATAGGCAGTACCATTACGGAATGACTTTTCTAAATCTTGAAAGAGGAAACATTTTAAACAAGCAATGTACTGGGAAGATCCTTCGACTTATTAAGTAACCCTCGAGCCAACCAATAAATAAACCGTGACCGGCGTTCCGCATCAGCGCGAGGTTGAACACGTTAAATGCATCCCGCGGATTTAAGGCGACGGGTCTAGAAGCGATTTGTCGCCGTCCACTCTCTCCTTAGAGTAGCGGTGAGCGGTTCTGCTCTGCGAATCGAGCGGAGACTCGGGCAACCTGCGCTTGCCGAATGGCTGCGGTCCGAAGCATAAGGGCGGCGGCGCATGTTTGAAGTTCAGGCTGGGCAAGTAGGCCTGAACGAGTTTGAGACGCTGAGCAGGCTGAGTCTTAGTGTGGTCGAGCCGAAGCGTTTGAGCAGAGCAGAAGCGGTCACCCTGCTAAGGGCTAGAAAGGCTGATGGCTGAGGATGGTTAGAGGAGGCGAGGACTAATCCGCTTCAGGTTCCGAGCTGCCGTGCTGATGCGACACCCGGTCTTCATCGAACATTTCAGCCATTTCCTCGGCGATCATGTCACGATCGTTGGGAACTGAAACGAGCGGGATTTCTTTTCTCACCTTGGCCACGTTCTCAGAAGCAGGAGTTTCGGGACCCTTGGCAGGACTCTTTGGTGTCTCACTCATAGACAGAGTATACACCAGGGTGAGGGCGAAAAGGGGACTTATTCGAAGGCTTCCAGGGAGGAACGCTCCGGGTAGGTTTTCTGGCAGGAGGTACAGGTCAGGAAATAGATCGATTCTCGGACGGACATGGTGATACGAAAATTGAGGCTCACCCCTTGATGGTTACAGGTCGGACAGGACATCTCTTTAAGGCGGTAGGGGATATCCGGCTGCGTACGAAGGTAGAACTCCATATCCGTGTAGATTGGGAAGGTGTAGTAGCATTTCCTACAGATGCCTCGCCATTCACCGTCCGCCTGCATAGAGCGCTCATCGATTCCAAAGCTTGATCCCTTACAAATGGCGCACTGGACGGTTTCAAGCCTGGTTTCAACTTCTTTAATGGTCGGGCTCGGCATTGGGGAGGCTCCTCCTGTAGGATCTCGAGGCGTTGTAAGATAGTATAGCGTTGACGTAGAAGAGACCGCAACGGGATGGGATGAAGATTTCTCCTTGACCTAGCAAGCGAGCCGCCTATACTGAGGCTACAATGCATGGTATTACTGAGACCCTCCTGGTTGGAAATATCAACGACGCAAGTGAGCCGCCGCCGCAGGTCAGCGCGGTACTCCTGGTTGCTGCTGAATTTACCGTACAGCCGCCTGGTTGGATGCTGTACGGCCATATCCCATTTTCAGAATATGCAGAAGCCGAGCCACTCAAGTTTGATCAAGCCGTAAGCTGGATTGAACAGCATCTTCCATCCAATCGGGTGATGGTCTGCTGCCGTGCGGGCATGGGCCGGTCGGTGTCGGTCGTGATGGCCTATCTCTGTTGTGTCCAAGGGATGACATATCATGAGGTTCTGAAATTAGTCATGAAACGCCGCCCCGGCGCCATGCCCCTTCCCAACCTCGAAGACGCTATCCGCCAGGTTCGCCTTCTCCGCGCGGTTCGCGAAAAGGACAGGAATCGCTCTGCTTCACGCCTGGCTTCAGGCGTGTAACCACGTCAAACTCGCCTCTTCATACACACAGCCGATTTGTGCCATTATGGCCTAATTCAAATCGCCCGGCACGGATGCGATCACCCACCTACGCAGGAGCCTCGGCTGCCCGCCCTCCGCAGTGGACTCCTACGGAGGATGGATGAGGCCGTGGGGCTCCACTTCACGGAGGACCTTTCTCGATGCCTGAATTACCGGAAGCCGAAGTAGTTGCCCGGCAGCTACGAGGTCATCTCCTCGGTGCGCGAATGGATGAGTGTTGGGTCGGAAGGGCGGATATCGTTAGGGAAGGATTGCCCGCGCTTCCGTGGTATCGCGGTGCGGTGCTGGAAGGTGTGGATCGATACGGCAAGAGCGTGGCACTAGGGTTACAAAAGGAAGGTGAGCGCAGATATGTCGTCGCGGAACTTGGTATGACAGGCCTTCTTCTCTTTCGTGCGACGCAGACGAAGCATCCGCAGCATGTCCATGTCCGCATGTCGTTCACAGGGGGCGGAGAATCCGAGCTGCGCTACTGGAACCCTCGGCGTTTCGGACGGCTTTTCTTGCTTGATCGAGCAGGTCTCGACCAGTACCGTGCTCGGCGCTTTGGGGTAGATCCGCTCACCGTGTCACGTGACGAATTTGTCTGTCTTATGCAAGCGAGACGGGGACGTCTGAAGCCTCTATTGATGCACCAACAAGTGATTGCGGGGATTGGAAATATCTACGCGAATGAAATTCTTTTCCGCACCGGACTCCATCCGGACCGTGAGGTCAGTCGGTTGCGCAGGAGCACCATAGGCAAACTCTATGACAGCATGCAGGAGGTATTGCACGAGGCGATTTCATGCGGCGGATCAAGTGTCAAGGATTTCTACGCGCCGGACGGCACAGAAGGCCGATACAAGCAGCACCTTCTCGTCTATGGTAAAGCAGGTCATCCCTGCCCCAATCATTGCGGTCGGATGATTCACCGTCTTCAAAGTGAACGCAGTTCGTTTTTTTGTCCCGCCTGCCAATCCAATCGCCTTCCAGGATAATCTTGCTTCACGCACATGAGAGGTCGTACAAACTAGTCATCATATTCTCTATGGTTTCAACTGCTTATGTCGCAGTGCGTCTGTCGTCTTCGCCGCTAGGCCTTTTGAACCTGCTTTGTTTAGTCCCTCTGACATATTGAGTCCCCCAGCCGATTTCGTTAGAATCCTCCACCTTTATATATACATTGTGGTTTCACCATTCTGATGGAGTGATGTCATGGCCAAGGTGCTGGAAGGTCCGGGAATGGGTCTGATGAAAAAATGGGGTATCCATGTCCCCAGCTACGTGGTCGTCACCTCTGCTGAAGAACTCACCAAACTCGGACAAGTCAATGATTGGATGAAGCGTTCCAAGTTGGTGGCAAAGGCGCATGAGGCGCTAGGCTCGCGGTTCAAGCTCGGCCTTGTCAAGGTCGGGCTCGATCTCAATGATGCAATCACCGCAACCAAAGAAATGATCGGCCGCCGAGTCGGCAGCATCACGGTCTCTCAAGTCATCGTCTCGGAAATGATTGCCCATAAAGAAGAATATTACTGCGCGGTGAAGTCTACCCGAGATGGCAGCGAGATTCTTGTCGCCAGTTGCGGCGGGATCGAAGTGGAATCCAACTGGGATCGGGTGAAGCGGCTGATGCTGGATGTGGGACAGCAACCCACACCGGAGACGCTGGAGAAGCTGGTGAAGGATGCGGGTTTCAGCGGACCATTGGCGAAGCAGATGGCGGACTTTGCCGGCAAGATGTTCACCTGCTTCGACAATGAGGATGCCCAGTATCTTGAAGTGAATCCGGTCGTGATCCGCGAGAGCGACGGCGAACTGGTCGCGGTCGATGCGGTAACACTGCTTGATGGCGATGCGAAGTTCCGACACCCGGACTGGAATTTCGAGTTTGCGGCAGAGTTTGGCCGCGCCTACTCGAAGGATGAAATGGAGGTCATGGCCGTCGACTCGAAGATCAAGGGCTCTGTCAAATTTATCGAGATTCCAGGAGGGGATACAGCCATGCTCCCGGCCGGCGGCGGCGCCAGCGTCTATTACTCCGATGCGGTCGTCGCACGGGGCGGCAAGCTGGCCAATTACGCCGAATACTCAGGCGATCCACCGGACTGGGCTGTCGAGGTGCTGACCAATAAAGTCTGCTCGTTGCCCGGGATTAAGAACATCATCGTCGGCGGTGCGATTGCCAACTTTACCGACGTGAAGAAGACGTTCGGCGGCATCATCAATGGATTCCGGAAGGCAAAATCCGAGGGCAAGCTCAAGGACGTGAAGATTTGGGTCCGTCGTGGTGGTCCGCGTGAGAAGGAAGGGCTCGATGCGATGCGTGCACTCAAGGACGAAGGGTTCGACATCAACGTCTTCGACCGCAACACGCCGCTTACCGATATCGTCGACAAAGCGCTTCAGAAATAGAACCGAGTGCTGAGGAGCAAGAACTGCTTCTTCAACCCAGCACTCACCGTTTAGCACTCAGCACTGAGAATAGAGGGAGATTCCGATGAGTATCCTGGCAAACAAAGACACCCGCGTGGTGATTCAGGGCGGGCAAGCGGGTGTCAACGCTGCGCGGCGCATGGCCGAGTTCTGCTACTTGATCAAGCGCCCGCTGAGTGTGGAAGCGTTCGTCTATCCGCCCGACGCAGGGAAGACCAACGAAATTCCATACGGCAGCGGGCTTATCGCCATCCCCGTCTACAAGACCATCGCCGAAGCCACCACAAATCATCCCACGATCAACACCAGCCTCGTCTATATCGGCGCCGATCGAGCGATGAAAGGCGGTATGGAAGCGTTGGACGATCCCCATATTAAGGTGGTCTCCATGATCACCGAGGGTGTGCCGGAGAAAGACGCGAAGCTGCTCGGCGCCCATGCGCGGAAGTTGGGGAAGGTATTCAACGGTCCCTCGTCCATCGGCATCATCTCCGCCGGCGCGTGCCGTTTGGGAGTGATCGGCGGCGCGTTCGACAACCTCGTGCTCTCTAAACTCTATCGTGAAGGCTCATTCGGCGTCATTACCAAGTCGGGCGGGTTGTCGAATGAGATCATTTGGATCTGCTCCCAGTTTGCCGATGGCATCACGACAGCAATCGGCATCGGTGGCGATACCTATCCTGGGACCGATTATGTCAGCTATCTCGAAATGTTCGAGAACGATCCGCAAACGAAAGCGGTCGTCATCGTCGGTGAAATGGGCGGCGATCTCGAGGAACGAGCGGCCGAGTGGTACGGAGCCAAGAAGCGACGTGTGAAGTTGATCGCCGTCGTTTCCGGCTTTTGCCAGGAAAGCCTTCCGAAAGGTATGAAGTTCGGACATGCCGGCGCCAAAGAAGGCTTGAAGGGCGAAGGGTCAGCCCGATCCAAGTCCGATGCGCTCAAGAAGGCCGGTGCGGTTGTGCCAGCGACGTTCGGGGCCTTGGGTCCTGCCATCAAGGAAACCTATCAGGAACTGTTGAAGTCCGGCCAGGTCAAGGAGCCGGTCGAGCCAACCGTGCTGCCGAAGCTGCCCAAGTCGGTCGAAGAGGCGATGAAGGCGGACGAAGTCATGGTTGCTCCTCTTATTCGAACGACCATCAGCGATGACCGTGGAGATGAACCTTGCTACGACGGTTACCCTGCCTCCGAGCTCATCAACAAGGGGTACGAAATACCCCATGTTATCGGGCTGCTGTGGGACAAGCGTTTGATCTCGAAACAAGAGGCAGAAATCATCAAGCGAATCATGATGCTTTCCGCCGACCACGGTCCCTGCGTGAGCGGCGCCTATGCGACGATTCTCGCGGCTTGCGCCGGCATCGGTCTTTCGCAGTCCGTGGCCGCCGGCTTGATTATGATCGGCCCTCGCTTCGGTGGAGCTGTGACGGATGCCGGTCGGTGGTTCAAGTACGCCGTCGACAATAAGATGAACGTCGAGGAGTTTCTCGCCTATATGAAGAAGAACATCGGGCCGGTGCCGGGCATCGGCCACCGCGTCAAGAGCCTGCGCAATCCGGACAAGCGCGTGAAGGAGTTGGTCGGATACGTAAAGAGCTTGAACATCAGGACGCCCTGCCTCGATTTTGCCTTGCAGGTGGAGCAGGTGACTGCTGCGAAGAAGGATAATCTGATCTTGAACGTCGACGGGACGATGGCAGCCGTGCTCGTCGATCTCGGGTTTCCGGTAGACAGTTTGAACGGCTTCTTCATCTTGTCGCGCACGATCGGATTGATCGGGCATTGGGTGGATCAGAAGCGCCAGGATAGCCGCTTGATCCGGCTGTTCGACTATCTGGTGAATTACGCAGCCCCGAAGCGGCGCGAAGTGCCGCCTCTGAAATAGGTTGTGAGTTGTAAGTTCTAAGTGTTGAGTTGGCCGGAAACTTAAAACTAAGCACTCAAAACTACTAACTGAGGATTTGACTATGTCGATGGATCTTGCCAAGAGCCTCTATGCAAAGATGCCGGACGTGTGCGCCAAGGCTAGAAAGAAGTTCGGTCGTAGTCTGACATTGGCGGAAAAGGTGTTGGTTTCGCACGCGGACGATTTCGACACACAAACGTGGGAGCGGGGTAAGGCGATGTTGTCGCTGAGGCCTGATCGCGTGGCGATGCAGGATGCGACAGCTCAGATGGCCATGTTGCAGTTCATGCAGGCCAAGAAGGCAAAAGCGGCCGTGCCGAGCACGATTCATTGCGACCACTTGATCCGTGCCGAGATGGGTTCAGAAAAGGATTTACTTCGTGCAGTGGACGAGAATAAGGAGGTCTACAATTTTCTTGCCTCGGCGGCAAAGAAGTACGGCATCGGTTTCTGGAAGCCGGGCGCAGGGATCATTCACCAGGTCGTGTTGGAGAACTACGCGTTTCCCGGCGGCTTGATCATTGGAACCGACTCGCACACCCCTAATGGGGGCGGACTCGGAATGTTGGCTATCGGTGTCGGCGGGGCAGATGCAGGCGAAGTAATGGCTGGCCTGCCCTGGGAAGTCCTCCACCCTAAACTGATCGGTATCCGTTTGACCGGCAGGTTGAACGGCTGGGCCTCGCCGAAGGACGTGATCCTATACCTCTGCGGCTTGCTTACGGTAAAGGGCGGAACAAACAAGATCATCGAATACTTTGGCCCTGGAGCGGAGACCATCAGTGCAACCGGTAAAGGAACGATCTGCAACATGGGCGCTGAGTTGGGCGCCACGACCTCGGTATTCCCCTTTGACCAGAAGATGATCGCCTATCTGAACATCACGGATCGCGCTGATTTGGCCAACCTTGCAGTTGCCAACAAATCGATGCTTGTTGCGGATCCGGAGGTCTATCAATCGCCTGAGAAGTATTTCGACCAGATCGTCGAGCTCGATTTGTCGACCCTCGAACCCCATGTTGTCGGACCCCATACGCCTGATCTCGCACGCCCGATTTCCAAGCTGGCGACTGAGGCGAAGGAGAAAGGTTACCCGGTCGAACTCAAGGCGGCGCTCATCGGCAGCTGCACCAATTCATCCTACGAAGACATTAGCCGTTCGGCCCACATCGCTCAGCAAGGGTTGAAGGCCGGGCTCAAAGCGATGACGTCGTTCCTTGTGTCGCCAGGCTCCGAGCGTATTTATCATACGATGAAACGTGACGGGTTCCTGGAGACCTTTGAAAAGCTGGGCGGGACGGTGTTGTCAAACTCTTGTGGCCCCTGCATCGGCCAGTGGAAACGGGCCGATGGGGTGAAAGGAAAAGCGGATTCGATCGTCAGTTCCTTCAACCGTAACTTCCCAGGCCGCAACGACGGCATCAACGAAACCTTATCGTTCCTCGCGAGTCCGGAAATCGTGACCGCCTACGCGCTTTCCGGCAATTTGGCCTTCGATCCGGTCCATCAAAACCTTAAGGGAGCAGACGGTAAGGAATTCAAGCTCCAGCCCCCGCAGGGCGAAGAACTTCCGGCCAAAGGTTTTGCGAAGGGTGAGGAAGGGTTTGTTGCCCCGGCAGCCAACGGCGAGGGCTTGACTGTGGAAATCCCGCCGAACAGCGAGCGATTACAGTTGCTGCAGCCTTTCCCGCGCTGGGACGGTAAGGACTTCGAAAAGCTTCCTCTGTTGATCAAGACCAAGGGCAAAACGACCACCGATCACATTTCTCCAGCCGGTCCCTGGCTCAAGTTCCGCGGCCATCTGGACAAGATCAGCGACAATATGTTTCTAGGTGCGAACAATGCGTTTTCCTCCGAACCCGGTAAAGGCACGGACGTCTTGACAGGCGAATCGGGGCTTACCATTGCGCAGATTGCCCGTCGGTACAAGTCAAAGGGTATCGGTTCGATTGTGGTCGGCGACGAGAATTACGGGGAGGGCAGCAGTCGGGAACATGCCGCGATGTCGCCGCGGTTCCTCAACGTCCGCGTCGTCATCACAAAGAGCTTTGCTCGTATTCATGAGACCAATTTGAAGAAGCAGGGGATCTTGGCGTTGACCTTTGCTGATCCGAAGGATTACGAGAAGATCGAGCAGCAGGATCGCATCAGCGTGACAGGGCTAAGCACTCTGGCTCCTGGCAAACCGGTGCAGGTGACCATCCATAAGGCGGATGGTAAGTCACTCACCATTCAGGCGAACCACAGCATGACCGAGCAACAGATTGCGTGGTTCAAGGCCGGTTCTGCGTTAAATGCGCTGAACTAACAAGGAGTTAGGAGAGGAATGATCATGACCACAACCGCATCGAAAATTATTTATACGAAAACTGATGAAGCGCCGATGTTGGCGACCTATTCATTCTTGCCGATCATCAATGCCTTCAGCAAGGCAGCCGGTGTATCGGTTGAGTTGCGTGATATCTCGTTGGCGGGGCGCATCCTCGCTGTCTTCCCCGAATATCTGACGCCGCAACAGAAACAGGCGGATGCGCTGTCTGAATTGGGCGAACTGGCTAAGAGGCCGGAGGCAAATATCATCAAGCTGCCGAACATCAGTGCATCGCTCCCGCAGTTGAACGCCGCCATCAAGGAATTGCAGAGTCAGGGCTACAAGCTTCCCGAGTACCCGGAAAACCCGAAAGATGATAAAGAGAAGGACATCAAGTCTCGTTACGACAAAATCAAAGGCAGTGCTGTAAACCCGGTTCTGCGCGAAGGCAATTCGGACCGCCGGGCGCCGCTCTCCGTGAAAGCCCATACCAGGAAGCATCCGCATAAGATGGGCGCCTGGAGCCCGGATTCCAAGACCCACGTTTCGCACATGAAGAGCGGAGACTTCCGCTCCAACGAGAAGTCCATGACGATGGCCGCGGCTACAGATGCACGAATCGAGTTCGTCGGGCAGGACGGCAAGGCCACCGTGCTCAAGCCGAAAGTGGCACTGCAGGAAGGGGAAGTGATCGACGCGACGTTCATGAGCAAGCGGGCCCTGCGTCAGTTCCTCGAGGAGCAGATCGAAGATGCCAAGAAGCAGGGCGTGCTGTTCTCGCTTCATATGAAGGCTACCATGATGAAGGTCTCGGACCCGAAGATCTTCGGTCATGCCGTGACGGTGTACTACAAGGATGTGTTCGAGAAGCATGCGGAGACGCTCAAGAAGTTGGGCGTGGATCCGGACAATGGCATCGGGGACTTGTACCTCAAGATCAAGGCCTTGCCGGACGATCATCGCAAGGCGATCGAAGCCGATATTCAAGAGGTCTACAAGAAGCGGCCGCCGATGGCAATGGTAAACTCCGACAAAGGGATCACCAATCTCCACGTGCCGAGCGATATTATTATCGACGCTTCTATGCCGCCGGTCATTCGCGACTCGGGAAAAATGTGGAACCCGGAGGGTAAACTGCAGGACGCCAAGTGCGTAATTCCCGACTCCAGCTACGCGCCGGTCTATCACGAGGTTGTGGAGTTTTGTAAGAAGCACGGCGCATTCGACCCACGGACAATGGGCAGCGTACCCAACGTCGGTCTGATGGCCCAGGCGGCGGAGGAGTACGGCTCGCATGACAAAACCTTCAAGGCGCCGGGCAACGGTACGATGCGCGTGGTGGATGCGTCGGGGAGGGTTTTGCTAGAGCACAAGGTCGAAGAAGGCGACATCTGGCGGATGTGCCAGGTGAAGGATGCTCCGATCCAGGATTGGGTGAAGCTGGCGGTGAATCGCGCCCAGGCGACCGGTGCGCCGGCTGTCTTTTGGTTGAACAAAGAACGGCCGCACGATGCGGAGCTGATAAAGAAGGTGAATCAGTATCTGCCGAAGCACGATACGAAGGGTCTCGACATCCGCATCATGCCCCCGGCCGAGGCAACGCGCTTCTCGTTGGAACGGATGAAGGAGGGTAAGGATACGATTTCCGTCACGGGCAACGTGCTGCGTGACTACCTCACCGACCTGTTCCCGATTCTGGAAATCGGCACCAGCGCCAAGATGCTGTCAATTGTGCCGTTGCTGAACGGCGGCGGACTCTTCGAGACCGGTGCGGGTGGATCGGCGCCCAAGCATGTGCAACAGTTCCAGGAAGAGGGTTATCTCCGTTGGGATTCGCTGGGAGAATTCCTCGCGCTGGCTGCATCGTTGGAACACCTGGCGAAAGTCTCCAACAATCAGATCGCCAAGATTCTGGCCGACACGCTCGATCAAGCGAATGCGAAGTTCCTGGAGAGCAACAAGTCACCGGCCCGCAAGGTCGGCGAAATCGACAATCGCGGCAGCCATTTCTACCTGGCGCTTTATTGGGCGCAGGCTTTAGCTGCCCAGACACAGGACAGGAAGCTGGCAGAGCGATTCACCAAGATCGCCAAGGATCTCGAAGACAACGCGGCAAAGATCGACAGCGAGTTGCTGGCTGCTCAGGGGAAGCCGGTGGATATCGGCGGGTACTATCATCCCGATGATGCGAAAGCATCAAAAGCCATGCGTCCGAGCGCGACCTTTAACGCGATTATAGACGCGATTGCTTGATAACAGTAAAGGGGTGAAGGGTGAGGGGTAAGGGGTAAATTCTCGCCTCACCCTTTACCTCCCTGTGAAGAAGATGGCACAAGAAGATACCAATGTTATCGATCAGCCTGAAGTCATCCGGCACAGGATGGTCACGATCGAGATTGCCGGCAAGAAGTACGAAGTGCCGGAGGGAATCACGATCATTAAGGCTCTGTGGTACTCAGGCCAGGAAGTCGTCCGCGGGGCCGGCTGTCTTGGCGGATTCTGCGGCGCTTGCGCGGCCTACTATCGGACCAAAGATGACCCCAAAGTGAGGACCTGTCTGGCGTGCCAGATGGCGGTACAAGACGGCATGTCGATCACCATGATGCCGCCGTTTCCGGCCCGAAAGGCCACCTACGACATTCAGACGCTGAAGGACCCGAAGCAGGACCTCTTCAATCTCTATCCTGAAGCGCCCCTGTGCCGAAACTGCAACGCCTGCACCGAAGCCTGCCCGCAGAGGATCGACGTGCGAGAGGGAGTCTGGAAAGCGGTCTTCGGAGATTTCAGCAGCGTGTCCGAAATGTTCATGGATTGCGTCATGTGCGGTATGTGCACCCCGGTCTGCATAGCGGATATCGCTCCCAACCTCGTGGCCCTGTATGTGAGCAGAGCGCAGGGAGCTCACTTCACCGAAAAGCCGCTGGGCTTGGATACGCGCATCAAGGAAATCCAGGACGGCCGTTTCGACGACGAATGGGCCACGATCCTCAAGATGACCGACAAAGAACTGGCCGATTACTGCGCAATGGTGAAATAAGAAAGTTAGAAAGTCTGAAAGTCTTCAAGTCCTAAGGTCTGAAATGGGGCTGACGACGTTCGGTCTTTATGACTTGTGACTAAGGAAATATGGACGTCCACGCTCTTCAACAGGTTGTGCATAAGACGCGGGATGTCCGACGCAAGCAGACCCTTCCCAAGTTCTCACCAGCGGATCGCGATCAACTGATCCACAAATATCATCCGGATTTTCGAGAGCGAGCCTATCGTCCGATCCGCTTCGGCCCCAATGAGGGGGATAAGACGGTCGTCGAGCTAGCAGCATTGCTGGAGGGCGATAGTCCGATTGCCGACGACTTCAATCCGACGGCGGACTACACGACCGACGTTCTAGTGGTGGGCGGGGGCGGGGCCGGCTGTGCAGCGGCGCTCCATGCACATACGGGGGGTGCTAAAGTCATCCTGGCGACAAAGCTTCGTCTCGGAGATTCCAACAGCGTGATGGCCCAAGGAGGCATGCAGATTTCTGTGGCGCCCGAGGACTCGCCCGTCACGCATTTCGTGGATACGCTCAAGGGCGGTCACATGCAGAACGACCATCAGCTGCTCAAAGTGATGGTCGAGGAAGGTCCTTCGATTGCGAAGTGGTTGTTGAGCCTGGGTGTGCTGTTCGATCGCGACGGAGACGGCAACCTCCATGTAAAGAAAGGAGGGGGGAGTTCGAAGCCTCGGCTCCTGACCTGTTCGGATTATACCGGCCTCGAAATCATGCGAGTGCTTAAGGACGAGGTGCTGAACCAAGGAATCCAACTGCTCGAGTTCTGCGCTGCGGTCGAGCTGACGAGTGATGAGAGCGGGAACTGCACCGGCGCCATTTTCAAAGACCTCGACAATCATCGCCATGTCGTCGTGGCCGCCAAGTCCGTCATTCTGGCAACCGGCGGGATCGGCCGGCTCCACATACAGGGGTTCCCGACCAGCAATCATTACGGCGCCACCGGCGACGGACTTTGTCTGGCCTATCGGCTTGGCGCCAAACTCATGCACATCGACACATTCCAGTATCATCCCTCCGGCGCGGTCTATCCCGAACAGCTTATTGGGGCGCTGGTGACGGAGGGCATTCGATCCGAAGGCGGACATTTGGTCAATGCCAAGGGAGAACGATTCGTCAATGAATTGGACACCCGTGACGTCGTATCCTCCTCGATTATTCGGGAGTGCGAAGAAGGACGGGGCATCCGCACGATGTCCGGTCGCATCGGCGTCTGGCTCGATACTCCACTGATCGATGTCGAACATGGCTCCGGCACGTTGGAGAAGCATTTTCCAGCGATGTTGATGCAATTCGAACGATTCGGCATCGATATCAGTAAAGATCCTGTGTTGATCTACCCGACGCTGCATTACCAGAACGGCGGCGTGAAGATCGATACCAATTCAGAAACCAATGTGAAGCATCTCTTCGTCGCAGGCGAGGCCTCTGGTGGATTGCACGGACGCAATCGATTGATGGGCAATTCGCTCCTCGACCTCATGGTTTTTGGAAAGCGCTCGGGTTTGACGGCCGCGGCTCGCGCCGCCCACATGCCGCAAGGGGCGTTGACGCTTGGCCATCTCAAGAGATTTCGTGCTGAAGCGAAGAAGCACGGGGGCGCCGGCGGGATTGTGTCACCGATGATCCTGCCGGCATACACGCGGAAAGAATAGAGCAGATGGCCGATAGCAGATGGCTGATAGTCAATATGGTGCAACGTGAAACCCAGCCGTTTGTCTTAAGCCATCAGCTATTAGCCATCAGCTATCAGCTCTTGAGGTAACAATGAACGTTCATGAGTTTCAGGCAAAACAGTTGTTCGAGCAGTTCGGGGTTCCGGTTCCGCATGGAAGAGAGATTACCTCGCCTGAGGCGGGAGCGGCATGGGCAGAAGAACTCAACTCCCCGGTATTTGTCGTCAAGGCGCAAATCCATGCAGGCGGTCGCGGCAAAGCCGGCGGCGTCAAAATCACGAAGGACAAAGCTGCTGTTCCCGGTCTGGTCAAGGAACTGCTCGGCAAGGTTCTCGTCACCCACCAGACCGGTCCGAGGGGCCGGGAGGTCCGTCGCCTGCTGATCGAAGAAGGAGCGGGCATCTCCAAAGAACTGTATCTGAGTATTCTTGTCGATCGGGACAGCGGATGGCCCGTGTTTATCGCGAGCACCGAAGGCGGGATGGAGATCGAAGAGGTCGCAGCACACAGACCGGAAAAGATCATCCGGGAGGCGATCGACCCGGCCGTCGGATTTCAGGCCTATAACGGACGAAATATCGCGTTTGCGCTCGGCCTTCATGCCATCGAAGCTGCCGTCGTGAACCCGTTCATCCAGATGCTGGGGAATCTCTATCGCCTGTTCATGGACAAGAACGCTGCCATGGTCGAGATTAATCCGCTGGTCATCACCACCGATAAGAAACTCATCGCGTTGGATGGCAAGGTCTCGCTCGATGATAACGGGCTGTTCAGGCACGCCGATGTGCAGCAGATGCGAGATCTGAACGAAGAAGATCCGCTTGAGATCGAAGCGGGTGAAAATAATCTGAACTACATCAAGCTCGACGGAAACATCGGCTGCATGGTGAACGGTGCGGGTCTCGCCATGGCGACGATGGATGTCATCAAACTGGCGGGGAGCGAGCCCGCGAACTTCTTAGACGTCGGTGGCGGTGCGACAAAAGAGACAGTCGCAGCGGGCTTCCGCATTCTCCTGAAAGATCCGAACGTGAGAGGCATTTTCATCAACATCTTCGGCGGGATCGTCCGCTGCGAGCGGATTGCCCACGGTGTCATCGAAGCGGCCAAGGAAGTGAAGATCAATGTGCCGTTGGTTGTCAGGCTGCAGGGGACGAATGCGGACGAGGGCCGCAAGTTGCTGGCAGAATCAGGTTTGAAGCTGGAAGTGGCCAACGATTTGTGGGAGGCGGCGCAGAAAATTGTGAAGCTGACGGGCAAAGCGGCGTAGGCTGCCGATCGCTCCCATGCCTCTCGGAGCGACCCTTCCGGGATCGGCCGAGCGGAAGCCTTCGGAAATTCCCTCGAAGACTCGCTCAGTTTCTGCTTTCCTTCTCGACCGAGCCTCGGCGGGTCCCCTCTCCTTCGGCAAGGTCGCTCTCGACAGCCTACGCCGCCTTGCCCGTCGAGTGGAGGTGGGTAGAGAAGAGGATGGATGAAGGCCGAATCATGGATGAAGGCCGAATCATGGATGAAGGTTTCCGTGAATTTCTTAGAGGACTTGGAATCGAATAGAACCAACTTTCAATGAGGAGCAGGCTGTGAGCATTCTCGTTAATAAGAATACGCGGGTGGTGGTGCAGGGGATTACTGGTAAGGAAGGTTCGTTCCATGCCACTCAGTGTAAAGCCTATGGGACGCAGGTCGTCGCTGGTGTGACGCCTGGCAAAGCTGGGCAGGAGGTCGAGGGTATTCCGGTTTTCAATACAGTGCGCGATGCGGTGAAGAAGACCGACTGCGACACCTCGCTCATCTTTGTGCCTCCGCCGTTTTGCGCCGATGCGATTCTGGAGGCTGCCGATGCCGGTATTAAGCTCGTGATCTGTATTACCGAGGGCATTCCTGTGAATGACATGGTCAAGGTCAAGCGTGCGCTTCGTGGCCGCGACGGCCGCCTGGTCGGTCCGAACTGCCCGGGCGTGATCACCGTGGATGAGGCGAAGATCGGCATCATGCCCGGTTTCATTCATAAGAAGGGTGTTGTGGGCGTCGTGTCACGCAGCGGGACCCTCACCTACGAGGCGGTGCATCAACTCTCGACGATTGGGTTGGGTGAAACGACGTGCGTCGGCATCGGTGGCGATCCGGTCAATGGCACGGGCTTCGTCGATGTTCTTCCGCTGTTCGAGAAAGATCCCGAGACTCAGGCAATCGTCATGATCGGTGAGATCGGGGGTGATGCGGAAGAAAAAGCCGCTGAGTTCATCAAGAAGCACGTCAAGAAGCCGGTCATCAGCTTCATCGCAGGGATCACGGCGCCGCCGGGGCGGCGCATGGGCCATGCCGGCGCAATTATTTCGGGTGGAAAGGGCACGGCGGCTGAGAAGATGAAGGCCCTCGAAGCAGCCGGCGTCCGTGTCGTGAAGAACCCGGCTGAGATCGGCGATGCGGTGAAGGTCGCGCTCGGTCGCTGACTCTTATTCAAACTCGCAGGTAATGTGCATGGGACGCAAACGCGCCGCGCCGTTCGATCCCAAGACCTTTCTTTCGGTAGTTGACGGCGGGAAAAAGATTCTGAAGTGCCGAAAGAAGCAGGCGCTGTTTTCGCAAGGGCAAACAGCGGATGCCGTATTTTATCTCCTGGGTGGCAAGGTCAAACTGACCGTTCTCTCCTCAAAAGGCAAAGAAGCCGTCATCGCAATTCTAGGGCAAGGGGAGTTTTTCGGGGAAGCCTGTCTCACCGGACAACTGGTGCGCACTGCTTCTGCGACTGTTCTGGAAGAGTCAACGATTATGTGCATCGACAAAGGCGCCATGATCCGCACACTTCGTGAAGAATCAAAATTCGCAGAGCTGTTCATATCTCATCTCCTATCTCGTAACATAAGAATTGAAGAAGATCTTGTGGATCAACTCTTTAATTCGAGCGAAAAGCGACTCGCTCGAATTTTGTTGCTGCTCGCACATTTTGGGAAAGAAACAAAGGTAGAAGAACTCATAGTCCCGAAGATCAGCCAGGAGAGTCTGGCGGACATGGTCGGCACTACGCGATCACGAGTCAGTTTCTTTCTGAATAAGTTCAGGAAACATGGCTTCATCGATTACAACGGCGGATTGCGCATTCGTAGTTCTCTCCTCAATATCGTTCTGCTCGACTAGCTCTCTCATTCCTTACGGTCTTAGCCGGTGGGCGAAGTCGTCCGACGAATCTATCCCACAAAAGTGAGCAATTTTGACCAGTCCAGCCTGTGTCTCTGGGGCATAATTTCCTCAAATTTTGCGCGGCCTGTCACGATTCTCCGGCACCTCCCTATGGAGGCCTTCTCCGTGCTTAAGGGAATCGGCGTTTCCTGGTTGTAAGGTCAGGGCATTTGATTAGATGGCTTCGATGGCGGGGTGCCCCTTGCTCTCGATGGATGATAACTAGAATGCGGGCAGCATGAACGAGCCACAGCCTTGAAGATTTGGAGCCGGAAGACCGGTAATGTGTATCCGCGACGATATTTCCTTTCCCTGCGTACCTACCCGTGCTACTCTCCTGAAACCAGCCAGGATCCGAGCTTCCACCGGATCTTTGCCGAAGCAGCCCGGAAGATTCGGAAGCAGGAAGCGTTCTCTCCTCTTCGTTTTGGTTTCCTCAAAAGAACCCAGAACCAAGACACGGAAAATGCGGCCCAGTGTTGTCTCACCGGGAAGCATTACGTCCGACTCGCAGTGAATACGGCGAGTGAAACATTCCACGCTTGGAGACCAGCATGCTCGTATTCCTGATCCACGTTCGCGACCCTCAGTTCTACGCTCTCCCGGCTAAAACGCGGGCGAAAAACGGTCGTATACGGGTCATGGGTTTCCCACCCATCGGCATTATGTCTCTCTCGTCGGTCCTCAAGCAAGCAGGCCACGAATGTGTGATGTTCGATCAGGCGAACCCAGACACACCGAACGAGGTCATCCTGGAAGAAATCAACCGGCAACAACCGGCCCTGGTCGGCCTCAGTTTTCTCAGCACCACCAGCTATCCCTATGCAAAGATCCTGGCCCGCCAGATTCGCGCTGCTAATTCGAAGGTCAAATTGGCCTTCGGGGGCGTCTTTGCGAGTTTGAACGCTGCGTTGGTCAAACTGCAGTGTCCTGAAGTGGATTTCATCTGCAAGGGAGACGGTGAACAATTGCTCCTCGATCTCCTTGATCGGTTCGATGACCCAGCCGATGTCGCTGGACTGACCTGGGGCAAGGATGGTCGTGTCATACAGAATTCCGGTCGGCCGATGGAACGGCATCTCGATCAGTGGCCTTTCCCTGATCGCGAAGGTCTCCCGCTCGACTTTATCGAGTCGATGCCGCTTGATGTACCTGCCGTGCTTTCGATGGAGCGGTTTACGACGATGCAAACTTCACGCGGCTGTCCGTGGCCCTGCGTGTTCTGCGACATTCCGATCTTCAATGAAGGCAAATGGCGTGCGCGGAGCGCGCAACACGTCGTGAGCGAATTGAAGTACCTCGAAGAATGCGGGTATGGCTCCGTCTATTTTGTGGACGATCATTTTCTGTTGCAACCCAAGCGGATCGAGGCGATTTGCCAAGGCGTCATGGGTGAGAAACTCTCGATCCAATGGGGCATCGAAGGGCGGGTAGACTCGGTTGCCCAGCACTTGTTTCCTGCGATGGCCAAGGCCCATTGCCGGACGGTGATGTTCGGGATTGAAAGCGGGAGCCAGAAGATTCTCGATCGCCTCAAGAAAGAGCAGACGTTGGAAGAAGTAGCCACCGCGGTCAAGAATGCCAAGAAGGCCGGCATCGAGATCGTGCATGGCTTCTTCACCGTCGGCAATCCTGATGAAACGGTCGAAGATATGAACGCGACGTTCGACTTGGCTTCCAAACTGCCGCTCGACACCTTCGGTTTCAATCGACTCTGTGTCTATCGGGGGACCCCACTCTGGCAAGAATATGTGAAACGCGGGCTGGTCAGTGAAACCACCGATTGGTACAAGTATTTCAAATGTTCCACAATCGATCCGACTTGCTTGCCAGGAGAAGTCATCAACGAGGTTCGCCGACAAGGGCTTAAGAGGTTATTCGTGTATAAGCTCTTGCACTATCCCATCCAGACGTTCCGGCTGCTGAGGCGGTTTCTCCGCTTCATGCCGGCGCGGGATGTGGCCTATCTCATCATCAAGCCGTTCTTGGGCCAAAAGAAAGGCGCCACGAAGGCTGAAGTGTTGTCCCGCGCCGTCGAGCATGCCGACATGAAAGACGCAGCTGCGCAGATGACCCAGATGGCCGATGATATGTTGCACAACGTAATGGAAGAGTCTCGGTTGGAACGATTACGCATTCAGCAGGAAGCAGAAAATTCGCGCGAACTTCCGATGGTCCACAGCCGCTAGCGAAGGTTCTTGGCAGGCTGCTCAAAAAGGCCGTCCAGCAAGGCCGCAGGCGGAGCAAGAACCGGAGGCGTACCCTCAGGGGTACGTTGAGGATTCTTGCGAGCTGAGAACGCCGCTGGCGGACTTTTTCAGCAGCCTGCTCAGCTGATCAGAAAGTAGGCCCCAAGGCCGAACGCCGTGAGCAGGGCGACACTCAGCATCACTTTCTCATGTCCGCACATCCCCGCTCGGTCCTTACAGACTGCAAGGGAGCATATGACTGACATGGCCTTTCCCTCCTCTTGTCGTTGCTCTAAACGATACGCCGCTCAGAATGCGTAGTCAACGGCGATCCCACTCACTCCCCTCTACCGACCGTATGCCGCTAGCTCAGCCGATAGTGTCCAGTGGTCGAGGTATGAGCGAGTCGGTCAGAACGACCTACTGAATGAGCGCCTGCTTCGTTTCATCCAGGTGTTTTTGAAGGTACTGCATGAAGGGCGTCCCACCTGTTCCCACGGCGGTAGGGTTGGTTCCGTGGGCCTGATGCTGACGGTAAATGTAGCTGTCGGCGTAGCCGATGTGAATCTGACGAAACTCGGCAAGCAGATCGACAGAGGCGCAATAGGCAGCCCAGAGAGCAGGGGCGCTGGATCTCCGATCGCGGACGTAGCCGGCGAGCACTGGGCGGCCTCGATCATCGGTGGCATTCTCTAGCGCTTCCAAGAACGCACGGTGGCGTGGGGGCATGTAGTCGCGCATTTCCTGGAGGTATGTGGTCAAGAGACCAGGGGCATGGGTGATCCCGAGCCCAGCATCGAAACAGGGCACAATTGAGCTTTGTGCGCCCGTTTCACCTCGGAATTGTTGCGGCTGCCCGGCATAGGATTCCACGCCTTCGTAGATGAGTCCGTTGGGTAAGGTAGGGCTGTTCCTCCAGCCGTGGATATAGGGCCGCACCCGGTTGTAGTAGACATAGGGATCGCAGCGCTCCTTCATTCGAAGCAACGTGTCGCGCATCGCGGTTTGAGCCGACGCCAGAGTTGTGAGACCGACCAAGACGTCGTCCTCTCGATCGTTGGCGGCGCCTTTCATCGCTCGGAGGAGTCCCGCCAGTCCCAGTCCGGCCTCCCGCTCGATCTGGATATGAACCACGACAAACCATTCTTCATCCAAACCGCCGAGAAAATTTTGGAGCAGCACGATGTTATCGAGCTGAACGGGCTTGGTCCGATCCAGTCTGCGCCAATTATCGAGGGCGTAGGAGGCGTAGGAAAGCACCGGCGGTCGCCCAAGCCTCTTGGCCACTTCGTACCAGGGTTGCGCAAGTTGCGGTGGTAGCTTCAGGGCCGGCTCGTCCGGCACTTCCCATACATAGGAATGCCCGCAGAACGAAAGAATCCGCATCGCCGCTCGATACTCTTCCATGCGCCATGTGAGGGGGATGGAGGGAAGCAACTGGCGTTGCTCGTCGATGAACCGCCGGACTGTCCGGGCGCTCAGCAATTTTGGCATCTCGCGCCCAAGACGGTTAAGAACCGGCAAGTCCGGAAGGGTTTCAAGCGGGTCTTCCGGGAGAAAACCCTGTTCAGATGAGATTCCGTAATCAGAAAGGTTGAGAGACGCGAAGTTCGCTGAATACATAGAAGTCTTGGATTTGTATCACCTCGGTGCAGACCTCACTCTACCACACTGTGAGTCATTCTCAATCGATTCATGGACCGGAAATTCAAAAAGACAGGTTTGCTTTCTTCCCCCACGAGCTGACAATATTTGCCGGAGGTTTTGGGAACGAAGGAGTATCTCATGCTGAAGCAGCAATTGAATCATTCATGGGCATATGCAGGTCATCAGATAACCGGTTGGTTTGTTGCGCTATGCATGCTGGCTGGTGAGGGATGTGTCGCCAGTCATCCCTGGGCCGATCGACTTTCCTCTGAGCAGTCACAGCTCATCGATCTCACGCATTCTTTCGATG
>DATIAT010000033.1:0-22688 GCA_035457905.1 Nitrospiraceae bacterium | reverse complement strand
AAACATCGCCATAGCGATCCACAGCTAAGCCCGGCAATCGATCCGCTTCTCCGTAGACGAGACGATATGCATTGGTGCAACTGACAACACGACGGCGCAGCCTGACCGCTTGCGCCAACCGTTCCACCCAAAACTGTTCTGTAATAGGCTCGTCGTTGAACGTGAGTATCCGTATTCGGATCTTGGATTCAGGGTTGTAGAGACCTCTGGCGTAAAATCGCCCATTCGGCGTCATCACATCGACGACATCACCTGAGGCTGGAGCGCCGCTGACCTTCTCAATATAACCGGCATAGATCCAGAGATGCCCAGTTTCACCGACCCCGTATGTGCGTGAGAGGCGCACTCGTCCGCGCGGGCTGTCGTCATGCATGACCATGGCATACTTATCCAACGGTGCTAAACGAACGTCAAGCCCCTTCGTCAAGCAATTGCTCGCTTGACGACCGGCCCGCACTGTGGTTTGCTGCGCCTATGCGTGAGATACCGCATGTTCTCGGTTCTTCTGAGGCAGGGAGCTCTGTGATGAAACGATTACCGACCATCGGTTCCGCCGTGATCGATCGGCTCCACCAATTGGGGGTCCGTCACATCTTTGGCATCCCAGGCGACTATGTTCTCAGCCTCTTCCAATTGATCGACGCCTCGCCCGTTCAACATGTCGGAACCACGCGCGAGGATTGTGCGGGATTTGCCGCGGACGCCTATGCCCGTATCAACGGCATTGGAGCGGCTTGTGTGACTTACTGCGTCGGTGGACTCAATACCGTGAACGCAATTGCCTGTGCCTATGCAGAACGGTCGCCGGTCGTACTGCTCACCGGATCGCCCGGACTTTCAGAGCGTATCCGCATGCCCTACATGCACCACATGGTGCGCGATTTTTCCACACAACGTGAAGTCTTCGAAAAAATCACGGTGGCCGCTATCTCCTTGGACGATCCCTCAACTGCCGAACGAGAAATGGATCGAGCCTTTGCGGCATTGTTGCGCTATCGTCGCCCGATCTACATCGAAATCCCTCGCGATCTCGTACACACGCCCCTGGCACGCCCGTTACAGCCCCTATGTCTCGACGATGAGCCGAGTAATACCGCCGCACTGGACGAAGCCATCGCCGAAGTGCGGACCATGTTGGTCTCGGCCAACCGGCCAGCTATCTTAGCCGGCGCTGAGATCGGGCGATTCGGCTTGCAGGACGACCTGACCCTGCTGGTCGAACGGCTCAATGTTCCCATCGCCTCGACCCTGCTCGGCAAATCCATCATCCGCGAAGACCATCCTCTTTACGTCGGCGTGTACGGGGGACTTATCGCGCGTGACGAAGTGCAACAGTTCATCAATGCATCCGACTGCCTGCTGATCCTGGGATCGATTTTGTCCGATGTGGAAGACCTCAATGTCGATTCGCCGTTACTCTCGGAAGGCCGCACCATTCACGCAACAGCCGATCGGATCGCCATCAAACACCACCGCTACGATGCAATCCGCTTCCAAGATTTCGTAAAAGCGCTGGTAACCAACCCCTTCCCCTCTTTTCCTTCCCGCCCGCTGCCGGCTCCGCTCTCCGTCACACAAGGCGTCATCGCACTGGATGCCCCCGTCACTTTGAACGGACTCTTCCGTCATCTCGATAGTCTGTTGGACGAACGCACTCTCGTGATCGCTGACGTCGGAGAATCGCTCTTTGCCGCGGCAGATCTCCATGTCCATCGTCGATTCGAGTTCCTCTCGCCAGCCTATTACACTTCGATGGGATTCGCCGTCCCTGCAGCGGTAGGCGCTTCGTTTGCCGATCCGACACTCCGACCGATCGTGTTGGTCGGCGACGGCGCGTTTCAAATGACGGGAACGGAACTTTCGACCGCCGTGCGATACGGGCAGACACCGATCGTCGTCGTCCTGAATAACCGAGGCTATTCCACTGAACGGGAGATTCTCGAAGGCCCTTTCAACGATGTCCATGAATGGCGCTATGAACGGATATGCGACGTGATCGGAGGGGGAATCGGCACACGAATCGCGACCCAACGGGAATTCGAGCGAGGACTCACCGCTGCGTTGGCCGACTCCAGCCGAATGCATATTCTGAATGTACTGCTGGATCCAGCCGACCGCTCAGCCGGCATGGTCAGACTGGCCCATCGGCTCGCCAAGCGACTCTCCACCGATCGGCCTTAATATGGCAGTGGGAACAGACACTGCTGCATGGGATGCAAGAACGTCACACGGCGTAACAAGGGCACGCGCTCCCCTCGCGCAAGATTCGAAGTAATAATGTCTGGGAAATCTCGGACCTTGAACCCTTGCTCATTTCGCTCGTCGCGCCCACTGTGCCCGATATGACCGGTGAGCAGTTGGTTCGCTGCTCTGGCATGGCACAAACCTAGCGAACACCCAGCAGGACCGCATTCGATTCGCCTGTCTGTTAAAGAGTGGATCCCGTGCGGGTCTTGTCCACAAAACGTTCGGTCGCATCGTCCAAAGCGCGCCCCCGCCGACCGCGCACAGCATGGATCGACAATAAACCGGACCCGGCAGACCTCTCAGTGGGAGGCGGATCAAGCTCATACTGGACAGGGCGTCGGTGATCGGCAAGCTGAAGGTTCGGATCATAGACCTTGCGGAATTTCCAAAGCATACCGAGGAAGTTCGTTTGCCCTCGTATCAGATGCCATGCAGCCAGCTTAGCTGTCGATTTCAATGCGCTCCACCGCAAATGCTTCTTATTCAGGACCTCCTGGGTTTTCACCAATTCTTCATAAAATTCCGGCAGTGCTAGAGTGGTCGGCAGCACAGCGTGCTGGATGTCAAACAGGCGGTAATCACGTGTCTGCAGGCTCCGTGACTCGGTCAGCCAGCTTTCAGTGCCAGGATAAGGTGTATTGACGCTGATGGTGACGATCTCCGGGATCTCCAGGCACCATTGGCGGATTATCTCAAAGCGCCGCCGGTCCCAACTGGGGTCGGCAATAAGATTGATGGCCACGCTCACGCCCAAAGCGCGCGCGGCTTCCAGGGCTTCGAAATTCTTTCCGAGGGAGATGCGCTTGCGATGTAGCGCGAGACCCTCTTCGTCGATAGCCTCCAGGCCGAGAAACATATAGTGCATGCCCAAACTTTTCCAGAATGCGAAGACATCTTTGTTGCGAAGGAGCACGTCACCTCGGGTCTCCAGATAGTACTGCTTTTTGATGCCCTTCTTCGCAATGGCTTCCCCGATTTCAAATCCCTGTTTGGCTTGAATAAATGCCACATCATCTAGGATAAAAACGCCCGGCTCTCGAATACGCGCCAAGTCATCGATGATTCGCTCTGTGCTCCTCATGCGATAACTGCGCCCGTAAAACGTCCAGGCGCTACAAAATGAACAATCCCACGGGCAGCCTCTCGTGAACTCGATCGAAGCGCAAGGATCGAGGACGCCGATGAAATATTTTCTCCGATGATTGACGAGATCACGTGCAGGCCCAACCGCGTCGAGGTCAGGCGCAAAAGACGCTGGCGGCCCATCACCTTCAACCGATACTGCGCCAGGAACAGTGGACAGCGCCTTCCTGTCATCTTCAACGGCAGCCAACAACCGTATAATCGCGGATTCACCCTCACCCTTTAATACGCAATCAACTGCACCATCGCCATGGCGCAGCAATTCTCTCGCAACGAATGAAGCGCTATGGCCTCCAATGAGTACAAAGGCACGTGGCAGCCGCACCTTTGTCTCCTTGGCGAGATCTATGATTTCCGGCACGTTGGCGAGGTAATTACAAGAGAATCCAATCACATCGGGGCGCCAGGTTTCGACCAGATGGAAGTATTCTTCCTGTGCCGCAACCTGCAAATCCAAGAGACGTACGTCATGGCCAGCCTGTCGTGCAGCCTGAGCGACTAGTTCAAGTCCAAGTGGTTCAAGCCGTAGATAGATTTTGGTGTACATTAAGGGGCCGGGGTGGACGGCCAGGAATTTTAGCATTCAATTCCTTTCCGGACGCTATTCGTCATCTTGATGAACATGGATCGAGTACGCGTATGTGACTGAATTGAGAGATCATTAGTCCGGAGTTTGGCTACACATAAAGCAGAAAATGAGAATAGTCAATCAGGTAGATCCATGATCGAGCATCATCTCGACAGGTTATCGCAACTTGAAGAATGCAAAAGGATGAAGTAGCGATCTTGTATTGAAGATAATCTGAATGAATGAAACGGAGACTGTCTTGGAGAACCCGCTTGAGGCGGTTGTCAGGCGCAGGAAGCTAATGTTCCGTCCTGTCGTCGTGCCGACAGCCAATCCAGGACCGAGTGGAGTTTCTTGGGGTCGGACATCCAGGCATCTTCACCAGCCGTGCCACGCCGGCCGCCGATTCGAATCGCAAGCCCTCGGCCCCGTATCACGGAGAATGCGTCGAAATCCGTACGATCGTCCCCGAAATAGACCGGTACTCGGTGACGCGCCCACGGTCGCCGAAGCAGCATCGAAACCGCTGTGCCTTTGTTCCCTGCTCTGGGGGATCTGGCTTCCAACACGTGATTTCCTCGCAGAAGGCTGACGGACCTTCGCGCGATCCATGGGGCAAGCAGACGCCGGGCGCGCTGCCTCAACCGAGAACGCTGGTTAGGCTTCACCAACCGATCGTGCAGTGCGACGGTCATGCCTTTGTCCTCGACGAATGCGCCCTCAATTCCCTCGGCTGCGATTCTCAGCGCCTGAAACCATCGGCGAACCAACACCCGACGCGGCGGTGTGGTTAACCATGTCGCTTCTCCGCTTGCTTCGAGACAGGAAAGTCCGTGATGGCCCACGTAACACAATCCTTGGAGCCCAACCCGTCGTCGAAGATCTTTCGGAGTTCGCCCGCTGATGATGACAACCGGCAGTAAGCCGGAAAGTTTCCGCAGCGTCTCCCTTACCGGCCGGCTCAGCCTGGCCCGGTTCGGGTGCGGCACGATCGGCGCCAACGTGCCATCGAAATCCAAAAATAGGATCAGGCGGTTCGTCGGAATCGCCGCAAGTCTGGCTCGAAGCGACACCATGGCGTCACCCCGTCACGCTCTGTAAGTGATCGACTTCAATCTCGACATCCCGCAAACAACTCTCGGCCCAGTGATAAATATCGTGCGTGCTGAGATGGAGCCGCATCTGTCGCATTCGATCTCGTCGTTCCTTTTCAGACATTTCCAGCGCTTGCCTGATCGAATCAGCCATTCCTTCCTGGTCGTACGGATTTACAATCAGTGCTCCGCTCAGTTCTTCCGATGCTCCAGCCAGATGACTCACCACAAGTACACCGGTCTCATCGACTTGCGACGCCACGTACTCCTTGGCCACGAGATTCATCCCGTCGTACACCGAAGTAACAAGTGTCAGATCGGCCATTCGGTAGTAGGCCACGAGTGTGGGCGGGGTCACGCGTCCTTCGATATACTCGATCGGCTTCCAGCCTTTGGTTTTTCCTTCCGGCGGCGACTCGAACCGGTCATTGATTTCCATCACGGTCTTTCTGATGAGATCCCGATACTGGCGATAGGCTTCGACATTGTTTCGCGTTGGGATGGCCACTTGAAGAAAGGTGAACTTACCGCGATACTCAGGATATCGATCGAAAAACTCTTTCAGGGCCCACAAACGCTTCATCAGACCCTTGGTGTAATCCAAACGATCGACACCGAGTCCTATTCGAACCCCTCGCGGAACACCTAGGCGATGCCCTGTGCGAACCATGAGGTCTTCAACTTCCATCGATTTTGCCAGATCGGAAAACTGGCTAAAGTGCACGCTGATCGCACGGGATGTCAGTTTTGTCTTATGGTCGCGGTACAGCACAGTCGCCTGAAACGGATCAACGGTGACGGTGGCATCCAGGAACTCCGTCACACAATCTGCAAACGCCGTCGCATACGACATAGTCTGGAAGGTAAGACAATCGGCTGCAAGAAGACCTTCAAGCAACTCTCGGCGTTCCGGTAGGATGCGGAGGACGTCCGGTCCAGGCCAAGGAACATGCCAAAAATGGCAGACGGTGGTATCGGGTGAATCTTTTTTGATTAACGCCGGCAGTATCCCAAGATGATAATCATGGATCCACACGGGCGCAGGCTGTTTGTCTAACTCGTCCAGCACGGTTTCGGCAAAACGGCGATTCAACGCCTGGTAGCCGACCCAGAATGCCTTTCGGTATGAAACCCGGTCAAGTGTGACGTGGCATAGCGGCCACAGGACTTGATTGGCGTAGCCCTGGCCACCGTTTCTTACCACTGCCGGCTCCAACCAAACTCGCCGCAATCGATAGGCCGGTAAATCAGGAGGTACAGGTATACTATCGACGGGGCTTTGCACTTCTCGATCAGCGTCTCCGCTACCCCAGGCAACCCATGTACCGCCGATACGTTTCAACACCGGGTCTAAAGCCGAAACTAGTCCTCCATCCGTACGCTGACAGACCACACTGCCATCGACCGTGTTATGCTCGTAGGGTTCACGGTTTGACACAACAATTACACTGGACATCATGTACTCCTTTCGTAGGCGAAATCACTTTCACTTCGTATCAGCCGCTCCGAACTCTTTGCTGTAGATAAATAAGCAGCCCTAAATATTCTTGAAGATGTCGCGTGATGAGAAACCGGTGCCTCGCGTATTCTTTTCCCTGTCGCCCCAACACGGTCATCAACTCTGGTTCATTCAGCAAACGTCTGGTGTAGAACGCCGCGCCTTCCGGTGAATTTACAGTGAATCCCGTCACCTCTGGGATCAATTGAATGGTAATACCTCCCGTTTCTCCCCCGATCACCGGCTTCCCTTTCCACAATGCTTCTGCCACTGTCAGCCCGAATCCTTCCCTGGTGGACTTTTGATAGATAATCGTCGCGGCGCGCTGGAGCGCATTGATCTCCAGGTTGGCGGTTGGCGGCAACAACAGAATATGCACGTCGGGGTCTGTCCCGACGGCTTCCTGAACTTCGGCTAACACCTCTGCGCCTTCCGGATCATCCGTGGCAGTCCCTCCGGCCAGCACCAGGCGGCAGTCATGGCTTTTTTTGACCAGTCGGTACGCCGCCACTACGCCGACCGGGTCCTTGAACCGATCGAACCGTGACACTTGCAGCAGGATCGGTTTGTCGCGAGGCACACTCAATCGTTGAAGAACCCTCTCGATCTCGTCAGACTCCATCTCACGATTCTTTTCACTGAAGGGATCAATGGAGGGATAGACCAGAAATTGTGGAAGGGGAAGCCGCTGCGAGAACTTAGGCAGTGAAAAGACTGCGGCATCGTACCGGACCACGAACGGTCGTAGAAACTGCCAGACCGAGTGCTGAGGAGTCGAGACGTCAATGTGGCACCGCCATATCCATGTGGCCCCATGAGGACGTGCGTTAATCAACGCGACCGCTTGAGGATCGTGGATCATTGCAAACTCGCTATCGAGGTTCAGCCGCTTCGCATTGTCGCGATTGCATTCGATGAATGCGTCATACATCTCGGGCGTGATTCGTTGTCTAGTCCCTTGGAGAGCGTTGTGAAAACTCTTCGTCGTACGATAAAAGACATCGGATCCCGCCATCACTTCCCACCGCGCTTTGATTCCCAGTTCATCGAATAGCGGAAGAAGCCGATGGAGTATCTCAGCTACCCCGCCACCCAACCGCGTCGAATTGACATGCACCAAGGTTTTCCCCTCGACTCGGCGTCCGAGTTGCCGCAATAATTCCACGGTTCCTTGTGGAGCGACGTCTTGATACTGTTCAAGCATCCCGGTCACCTGATTGATGTAGACCGCGAATCACAGGGTGCGTTGCCTTGCCAGTTCGTCATCACAGAGACGAAGAATTTTTTTCCGCATACCCTCCAGGCTGAGTCCGAGACGCCCCACTTGTTCAACATTCCGCGCCAATTCTTGGAGCCCCAAACCTTCCTCAGATGAAAACCAGCGAGCGAAATCAACCGACAGCTGCCTCTTGCGCATGCGTGCTTCGCACACATGGTTGTAGACCGCTCCAACCTCCACATTGGCCAAAGCATCATGAAACTCGCACAGTGTTCTGGCCTCCAACCCCAAGGGAATTTCGATGATATGCGAACGGATGAACTCGAAGGGCTCACTGACGACGCACCGCGGGACAGTGGAGTGGTTCAAGTGCTCAGACATAATTCGTAAGATCTCGTCGCGAAGTTGTTCGATATCATCGAAGTCGAAGGGATCGAGCACTCCCAGTCGTTCACCCAACAGTCGATCCTGCGCATACAGCACGACCCAGGTCGCAAAATCATTCGAATACAGCTGTTGAGTATATGCATGCCTCAGGAAATAACTATGGGTATGGTAATAGATACTGTCGGCTGGAACTTCTTCGATCAGTTCAAGCAAGCGATGTTCGTCCATGGCACGTTTGCCGAGCACCTCCCGCAACTCCATGCATGAGACGAAGCGAAACGGCATGTTGGCTGAGCGGTTCGACATTCCGAATCCTCTCTACGTATACGAACGGCACCTCAGGTGAGATTCACGACGCGGGCCCTCGCCCTGAGGTCTTCTCGACGGAAATGAACCGCCTCTTCATCCGAAAGTGAGACGCGGCAATACCTCTCCTTCTTCACGTGTCGGAATACATGAGAGGGACTCCCCACCAACGCCGCCTCGATTTTGCAGGAGCGCTCGCTGCCGACTGGTGATGGCGCATAATGACGGGATCGGTGATGTCCCCACAGTTCAGACAACGCCATCCTTCGATCTCCATCTCCCCGCCGCCGCTCAAAACATCCATGAAGTAGTCACTGATCATGTGGCCCTGACAACGTCGGCACCGTGCGGGCTTTATCACCGATGATGTTTCCGTTATCCCCGGCGAGTCATGTTCTGTTTGGTTTCTCATCCAACCACCTTCTTGATAGATGCCTACCCCACAAGACTCTTACCCTGTTCGATCGCTTTGTCGATCGATGCCTTGGCGTCGCCCAAGATGTGACTCGTGTCTTCTTCCAGATCTTTCGCGAAACCTTGGAGCTGGCGGCGTGTCCTGGCACCTGATTGGGGCGCCAGCAAGACGCCGGTGCCAATTCCCGTCATGAGACCGGCCAAGAATGTTGTCACACTCACCCACGTGCATCTGGTTTCCTCAGTCATGGCTTTATCCTCCCTCCTGTTTTTCTTGCCCAAGGTTCCTCTTTTCAAGCATTGCATGCACGTTCGATTTCGCTTGTCGTCAACACCCGTTGTTTTCCGCAACGGCTGCATCGACCCTCAAGTATTCCATCCCGTCCATCTCCGCTTACGCGAAAGACGAGGGAGTAGCGAAGGCTCCCGCAATGAACACAGATAGAACCTTCCAGATCGCGCAAGACCGGTACTCCTCCAATGTCCTGGTCTCTCTGCGCATCTGAAAACGCCCCTGACCGGACATGATTCATTTCTTTCATAGATCCTCGCTTTCTGAACACCAGTGTCAAAAGGCGTTTCCGGAATACCACAGCCCACACACGTCATGTCACGACAAAAAGCAAGACTCAGACCGCTTCGCGGATCAAAACTTCTGCATCGGATAATTCCCAATGTTTACAATAAATAAAGAGATGTGGAGTCATCCCTGCGAGTCAGATATTTGAGTGTAAGCATCGACCTATGAGAGGACTCGTTGGATGCAACGTCGAAATAGGCCAAACGTAAACCACTGCTACATTAAGAGTTTGTGCCTGGAAGGAATATTTTGTCCGTGGGGGACAAACTGTCTTGACACAATCTCATCGCGAATAATCAAACAATGAAAGAAGGTGCCGCTTCCGACTACTTCGTCACGACAATCCTGACTCGGCCTTCTCTCCGAAGCACGTTGATGCCGACGTCTTGCGCATGACGTTCGAACGAAAGGTCAACGACGGCGTCTCCAATCCTGAGATTCTTTACCTCCATGTACTCCAAAAACGACGGCAAGACCGGTTGTGAGAATGACAGGCGGGCCCGCGGGGCCTCAATTCTCAAACCGAGGCAGGATTGGATCAGCAAGAAGAGTGCGACTGAGGACCAAGTCTGAGGACTACAGGCTACAGGGTACAACGTCGGACCTTCACCGGGTCGACGCGAGAACCCGCACAACAATTCAGGCAACCTGTGGAGCTCTAGAAATTGGCTGGCGTCGAAGAGGCCGCAAAGAATTTTCAATGCGCCTTGTTTGAATCCGTAGGAGGCCATACCGGCTGCAATAATGGCATTATCGTGAGGCCAGACCGATCCATTGTGGTACGCCATCGGATTGAAGCGGATCTCAGTGGCTGCCACGGTCCGAATGCCCCATCCATTAAAAAACTCATCGCCTATTAGTGTCTTAGCCGTTCTCATACCGTGGTTTTGGTCGGCAATACCGGTCCAGAGGCAGTGTCCGGCGTTCGAGGTCTTAACTCGACAAGGCTGCTTAACCCCGTCCAACGCTAATGCATAGGACGAGAGGTCGTTGCACCAGAAGCTTCGCTCGAACCGAGTACGTAGCCTATCCGCCTCTTTGAGGAGACGCCTGGCCTGTTGCGTATGCCCCAGTGCCCAGGCTAACCGAGCCGCACGCCGCTTTGCGGCAAACACATAACCTTGGGCTTCACAGAGCGCGATGGGCCCTTCCGCAGAACTGCCATCTGCGTGAAACACGGCATCCTGCGAATCTTTCCATCCTTGATGGATAAGCCCGTCGTTCGACCGGCGACTGTACTCTACGAAACCATCGCCATCGAGATCTCCGGCACAATCAATCCACTGTAACGCAAGCTCGATACTCGGCCAGATTTGCGCGATGAAGGCCTGATCAGCTGTCCGTTCGTAATAGGCTCCAGCCAACATAATGAATAGCGGCGTCGCGTCGATGCTGCCATAGTAGCGACCAAACGGAATCTCATTGAGTGCAGCCATCTCTCCCTTGCGTGTTTCATGCAAAATTTTTCCGATCTCTGCATCCTGCTCCGGGCGAATTTCCCTAGCCTGGGTCGCCGCCAGATAGGCCAACACCCCACGGGCGATGCTTGGATTGACCCACAGAAATTCGAATGCTGTGATGAGGCCGTCGCGTCCGAAGGGAGTACTGAACCATGGGACACCGGCGTAGGGGTATGGGCCGTCGGGGGTGTCTGAGACCATCATGTGAAGATCGGCAAACGAACGGTTCAGCCACACATTAAATTGCGCATTTGATGTCACAATGAGACAATCGTCAGTTTTGGCGGATTGGAGCGCTCGTTCCACTTCGACAAGTGCGCTCTCATACGAGAGATCACATCTGATTGGCCGGTTGACTTCACAGGAGATCGTAAGATCCCACTGGACGACCTCTCTCGAGGGTAAGAGCGTGTCAAAGCGAATCTCGCCGGGATCAACTGAAGTAGGAGTTGGCGCAGAACGGATGGTGACCCACCGATTCACACGATCTAACCCCTCATACCCGAGCGAAATTCCATCTTTAGATGTGACAGCCTCCAAGCATCTGCCTCGTCGGCTTCGTATCTTCCCACGAACTTCGAACAGGTCGGCAAAATCTGCCTCCACGGAGATGGAAAGCCGGACGGGGATGGAAAGATGGCTGTAGTTGTGCACTCGAAGGCGCTCGAAACAGAGGCCTTGCCATAGGAACCGAGTCCGAGACAGGTGCAATGCTCCGCGCGCGATCTCCACCTGTCCCTCATGAGTCATGTCAGGATTTGTGAGATCCACGTTAAGCAAGACGTTGTCTTCCTTGACCGTCGAGCTGAGGAGCAACGGCCGCTCCCCATTGATGGTCAGTTCGAAACGGGACAGAAAACGGGTCCCTGCGTGGTAGAGGCCTTGCGAGCCCGTTCGCAGAGAATTGATGTTGCCGTATCGATCGAACAAGCCGAACGTGTCGCCCTGCTTAAGAACCTTGATGTGGTCATCGGTCAACGAGGAGGAGGCAACGATGTGGCATTGGTCATTTCGACGACGGACGTTTGCCATGAATCCCTCTCATCGGTTTCGGATGGACCAACTCAACCAGCCTCCGAGGGAGGCAGTGAGAAGAAAGGTTGCGCCAATGCCTACTACTCCGGTCGATTCACCTAACCGTTCCGTGATCCAGCCGAACACACTGATCCCGCTGATGGCGGCCGTCATCGCACCCGCGCTATAGAGACTCATCACCCGTCCGACGAGGCTCCCCGGCGTGAGCTCCTGCACGATACCCCACGCGATCGGTGTGAAGGCTCCCATGCCCCCACCGATTACGATCATGAGCAGACCGACTAGGAACAAGTCCATCGTCCAGACAAGCACCCCGATTGCCAACGCACTTGCCACGCTTGCCCCTGCGATGATCCTGGTGCGGTCCGACAAGTTCCATTCGGTGAACCGCAACAACACCATCGACATGAACAGAAGCCCCACTCCCAGCGCGGACCAGAGGTATCCCACCTCGACCGGCCCCACACCCAGTAGCTTTCTCGCAAAGACAGGAAACAATGTCGTCAGGGCGCTGGCACCGAATGCGTAGCACCCCGCGGTTACAACCAACAGCAAGATGACGCGTTGTTTGACCACGACGAAGGCCAGCCCTTCCTTGAAATCTTGCAACGCTGAACCACTGGCCCTCTTTGGTCCGACAGATGGCTGCAATGTTCCCACTCGCACCATTCCGAGGCATAACGCTGACACAAAATACGTAACCGCGTTCAGACAGAGAACTTCCTGCGAACCGAAAAAGGCGATCCCTATTCCGCTCAACGCCGGACCGAAAATGATACCGAGGCTGGTCGTGCTCTGGATGAGAGCATTCGCCGCCGTGAATTGCCCGCGCGGGACAATCAGAGGCACCGACGAAGTCATCGCCGGATTGAACGCCGCCACCGCCACCGCGTCGAAAAGGACAAGTGCATACAAGAGGTTGACCGTGAAATTGTCGGTCTGGATGGCGCAGGGAATGATTCCAATCAGCACAGCCCGCAATACGTTCGATCCGATGAGGAAGATTTTTTTCGGCAACCGGTCCACATAGACGCCGATCAAGGGACCGAGCACGATGGGTGGAATCGTATGAAGGAGTCCGATGATGGTAGTTTTCACAGGCGATCCGGTAATCGAATACACGAACCAGAGGAGAGCAAGGTTCGAGATACCGTCGCCAACTTGGGACACCAGTTGACTGAGCCAGAGCAATCCAAAATCGCGCGAAAACAGCAGCCGCCAGTGCCTCACTTCGTGGGCCTCTTCTTGTGGTGGCCCATCCTGCCGTGCAGTAACTCGGTTGATCACCAAAGCCTGCCAAGACTTCATCCCTCACTCTCGATCTTGACCTTGTCTGTCTTCACGGCTTTCACCCCTGGAACCAGCCTGGCCGCTTCTGCCGCTTCCAACACGATCACTTGGAATCGGACAGTGCCACTGAGCGAAACCACGCCCTGTTCCGTCTTCACATCGAAGTTTGCGGCGGTCACGGTGGCACTTTTGGCGAATCTATCTTTGACATGGCGGGTAATGATTTCGTCCTGTTTGTGCATGATGAGATCGGACAGTTCTTTGACCACTTCCAGTTTGTTCGACACGGTTTTCACGTTCGGCACCATGCTCGCAATTTTTGCTGCGGCGGCCTTCTCCGTATCGGTTGACACTTTCCCCAAAAGCGTGACCTCATCCGATGCGACCTCCACCTCAATCTCATACGGAAACAGACGGGGATCTTCCATCAAAGCGAGTTTGATCGTCAGAATCAGCGAGGACACTGCTTTCCTGCCCGAAGCTTCTTTTTCCTTTTCCAGCCCCTCTTCGTCGCTCTCTTTTTTCGCTTTTGATTCCTCACTCTTGGATGCCTGGATCTTCGGCTGAACCGGTTTCGATTCCTGAGCAGACAGCTGGGCTGGAGGAAGTTCCTTCTGTGGCTTGGCAGGAGGCTTGGAATCCTGGACTTTGCCCTGATCGGCGGAAGACTGAGTCGATGTGGTCGAATGCTGATCACCTGCGGCGAGTATCGGACTCGTGAGCTGACTTGTAAGCAAGGCACAAACGTAGAGTGCCTGCAAGGCTGCGCCCCGCCCAAACCTGCTGCGCCGGAGCTGGAACCGATTCACATCTCTCACGTCTCTTTCCATCGAGATCACCCCAGGCGATGAAACACGATGGAACCGCCTCACGCCGGAATGAAACCGGAAGTCGTCGTGTGGGAGTTTCGCCGACTAAAGGCAGCCGCAAGAGTTGCGGTTCCTAACAACAGCAGCCCGATTCCCACAAGGCTTGCTGCGGGTCCCGCTGTATCAGCTATCCAACCGAACGCTGCCATCCCGGCCATTGCAGAGGCCATGGCGCCGGTACTAAAAGTGGTAAAGACACGGCCTAAGAGGGGTTCGGGTGTTAATTCTTGTAACATCGCCCACACAATCGGCGTGAACATGGCAGTGCTGCCGCCGAACACGACGATGAGGGCAGCCGCCATAACCGGAGCCTCCAGCATCCCGAGCACACACACCGCGACGGCTCCGACAGCCAGAGCGGCGGAGATAAGCCGCAAGCGGTTCTGAAAATCTCCCTGATTGATCCAAGCCAGCCACGCCGACGCAGCCAACATGCCTATCCCGAGCGATGACCACAGCCACCCAAGTTCAACGGAACTCGCATCGAGGAGTTGCGTCGCAAACACAGGCAACAGGAACACGAAGGCGCTCGCGCCCAAACTGTAGAGGGCGGCGGTGAGCATGAGAAGGAGTACGGTCCGCTGCTGGACGAAGACAAATCGAAATCCGACCAAAAGATCTTGGAGGATAGTTGCTCTACCAGCCACCCTCGCGCACGTTTGCAGAGTCTCATGCAGGCGGATCGGCACGAGGCACAACACAGACACCAGGAAAGTGATTGCATTAAGATACAGAACATTGTGGGCTCCGATCATGGCAATACCCACCCCGCTGACTGCTGGACCGATCAGGAGACCGATATTGGTCGTGCTTTGAATCAAGGCATTGGCGGCGGTCAGTCGAGTGCGGGGCACGAGAAGCGGAACGGCCGACGCCAACGCCGGACCAAACACCGTGGAGACGATCGACGTCGCAAAGACGAGCACGTAGAGCCATTCGAGCGTCAGGGCCTCCATGGTATACAGTAAGGGAATGAGCATGACTAACCCCGTACGGATGAGGTCCACCCAGATCATGACCGGCTTTTTCTTCATCCGATCGAGATAGACTCCGATCAGCGGGCCGAAGACCAACGGCGGGATTGTCTGGAGTAATCCGATCACCGTCATCTTGAAAGCCGACCCCGTCAGTGCATACACGAACCACAACAGAGCGACCTTGTTCATGCTTTCGCCGATCTGGGAAACGGCCTGGCCGGAAAACAGAAGGCCAAAATTCCTCGTCCTCAGCAACTCCCATCCTGATCCTGCGCGACCTTCGACCGCCTTGTCGTTGTCAGCCACGGAACAACCTCCCATATTCTTCAAGAAACGCGCCGACTGAACACCGCTCGTGAATCCAGTTCGTCCCGCTCACGTCTCACATCCTCCCCCTTAGCTACCACAGCAGATCCGGTTTTCATCCTGAACTCGTGACGCTGTCTGGTGAGCCACGGTATCTCGATGTCGCGTGCGGATGATTTGAGCAAACACCTTGCGACTCGCCGCCGTTTCCGGATGTTCCGCTCCAAGGGTTTTCTCGCTGATCTCAAGCGAACGGCGAATGAACCGCTCAGCTTCCCCATGGTGGCCCTGAACGGCCTGAAACAGGGCGATCGTTCTCATCGTAACGGCCACGGTCGGATGTTCGTGTCCCAAAATCCGGTGTGTCAGCGATAGTGACCGGCCCAACAGCAGCTCGGCTTCAGTATATTGTTTCCGGAAAGCCTTCAAGATCCCTATATTCTTAAGGATAATGGCCACGTCAGGATGATCTGAACCCAGGGCGGCCACACTCACCCCCAGTGAACGTTGGAACATACGTTCCGCTTGTTCATACTTGTGCTGCTTGGCGTACACAATGGCCAGTTCATTCAAGCTGCCGGCAAGACGCGGATTGAACGATCCAATCTGTTCAGCCTGTTCGATCGCAGCAAGAAAGACATTCTCCGTCTCGTAGCGCTCGCGGACCATGCCGCGCGACTCTGGCGTGAAGGGCTGGGCGCGTGCCGGTTGGGCTGCCGCCCCGACCTGTCTATCTGCCTGAATGGTCACGATCTCTTTCTCCTTAAGCGGCTTCGTTCAGCTATTGGTCGAGTCGCGTGACTGAAAGTGTGTGGCCCTCGGATGAGATCTTGGCTTCGACCTTATCCCCTGGATTGACCCTGTTCCCGACGTTGGTGTTGTTGTCCAGCTGAAGACGTACCTCATCACCAGCTGGACTAGTGATAACATAAGACTTATCCACGATATCGAGTGTAACCTCGCCTCGGGAATCCTTGGCCATATGGAATTCCCCTTCGACCTGAGCCACTTCACCTCTCACAATCTTTGAAGGTGACGATTCCGAAGGCGACCGACCTTCTGCCCAACTTCCCAGAACCGCTATAAGACCGACACTGACAATTGCCGTGGCCAGGCCGGTCGACTTTAGGGATTTCATATGGACCTCCTTCTGAAGCTGAAGAAAGCCTTCTTCCTACCCCTCCTCCATCCGATGACTGATCCACGTTTAGGCACTGGTCGAGAAACTACGCCAAGGAGACGAAACTCGTGACCTCTTCCTCCCGTTCACCGTCCTTACTGAGCATCTGCTCGTACACCCGGAGATAGTCTTGCGTCATTCGTTCCACGCAGAACCGCTGCTCGAATGTCTGGCGACATCGTCGACGGTCGATTTCAGGAATCCGTTGGATGGCCGCCGTCATTTCGTCGAGCCCCTCGCAGACGAATCCAGTGGAGCTGTCCTCAATGATTTCAGGAATGGATCCACGTCGATAGGCCAACACAGGCGTTCCGCAGGCTAGCGCTTCAATCAGCACGAGACCAAACGGTTCCGGCCAGTCGTAGGGACAGACGAGCGCCATTGCACCACCCAGAAAATCGTCCTTTTCGACGTCCGTGATTTCACCGAGATACTCGATTAACGGGTCGGAGAGCAGCGGCTCGATTTCGGTGCGAAAGTATATCTGATCCATCGGATCGACCTTCGCAGCAATCCGCAAGGGAATCCCTACCCGCTTGGCGATTTCGATCGCATGATCCGGTCGCTTTTCGGGGGCAATACGTCCCAGGAATGCCAGATAGCCTCCGGGATTCGGATGCAAGCTGTAAAGATTCTTCGGCAAACCGTGATGGACGGTAGCCTGCCAATTTGCCCAGGAAACAGGTTCCCGTTGGGCATCCGAAATCGACACCATCGGCATCTCCACATATTCGCGAAACACCGGCTGCAGTTCGGGCAGATCGAGCCGACCATGGAATGTGGTTATCGTAGGGGTCGGATTTCTCCTCGCGAGAGGGAAGCCCATGAAATCGAGATGAGAGTGAATGATGTCGAAGTCTCCGGGGTTTCCCAGCGCCTGCTCCATCAGTATCGTCATAGGCGCGTCTCGGTTAAAGATCCCAGTATTCAACCGCAGCGCGCGAGCGCAGATCGGCTCTAGTCGAGCGGTAGTGACCGAGTCTCCGCTCGCGAATAGGGTCACATCGTGACCGAGCCGAACCAGTTCTTCGGTTAGGTAGGACACGATCCGTTCCGTTCCTCCATAGAGTTTCGGCGGAACGCTTTCCCATAAGGGCGAAACCTGGGCAATTCTCATCGGACTGCTCCTTTCATCATGATGGCCTATGCATCGGTCGAAGTGCGACCACACTCTCACTCTTTCCCATAATCACATCCGCCTGGCTTCTCTCCCCGGCCCCAACACGCGCTCTCGCTTCGTCGTTTCGTCGGTGCAGAGTTATACGAGCCTCCCGGACCGGTCCTTAACGACGTACACCCCCCTTGATGGACAGCAAATCTCCCTTCATCGTTTGAGAAGACAATTCGACTTGAGGCATGGTGCCATCTCCATCAAAACCCTGACGGGTTCACGTCATCAGCCCTGTTATCGATGATCCGATTGCTGCTCATGGTCGACGAAACTTTTCGTCCGGCACACGACTTTGCCTGCTGTTTATTGCGCTTCCCGCAACATTTCGTATGAGGGAATGCGCGCCTGCTTGTCCGGATAAACCGATCGCACCGCAATTGACACACCGCCATCCACAGTATGCCCACCCTCCGATGGAGGTTCCACCTCCGATGAAGTGTTCAGCCACCACCAGCCCTGCACAACGTTCGCATCTCATGGGATACAACTTTTTCTCCTCGCTGGGCCTATTCCCTTCGTCACGCTCTATGGCTTATATTTCGTTAGGCTATCCCGGCAAAGTGCTCTCTTGTGCTTGTCGAACTGCAGTTAGCAATTCTTCATTCTGAAACGGCTTCTGTACCCAGACCATAGCATTGGTCAGCCCACGACTGAGATGCGCACGCAACAGTTGATGTCTGTCTTCAGGGGCTTGCACGCCTATCAAAACGACAGGAAGCGACCCGTCATCATGTTCCCGTGCATCGAGCCAGGCCACCTCCTGATCCGCAGCAGTTGTATCAATATCCAAAATCACGGCGCTTACAGACGGAATGGGCTCGACTTCGCCTTGTAACGTTTTCACGAAGATCACCTCATATCCGCTGTGCTGTAGCACCTCTGCTAAGACAGCACCCAAGACGCCGTCGGCCTCGACCAGAAGAATTCGTCCGGTCACATTCAGTTACTCCAGATGTCCGACGGTCCTGTTCCAGAGACTGAGCAAGCCGGATGCCTAAGATGCCTAAGAGGGCCTCGTGTGATTTACCGGCGTAAGGCCGCGGAAGATTCCAAGTTTTTCCCAATGACCGTTGCCGCGAGATGGGAGTCCTCGTGGATTGGCCACTAAGATGAGAGACAACTTATTCCATTGCAGACATCTTGTCTCGAATTCCGGTTGAACAAGGAAGCCTGAGGTACTAAATTACAACGTATGCTGAACTGGTGGCACCGACTGAGCCTTCAAATCAAGATGTCGGTAATCGTCATTGGCATAGTCGGCATCTCCGCTGTTACAACTGAATGGCTCGAGGTCCGCTCGATCCAGCACACGGCGGAGGCCAATGTCCGGGACGCGGCCTTGGCTGTCGGGCGATCCGTCGATCAGAACGTAACCAGTCTTGCCCAGCTGTCGAATCGGGAGGCGCGGGCCAAAGAGCTGGAGAAAATCCTCTCGACTCTGCCGGATCTTCTCAACATCGTGCTGTACGAGTTTCCACGCGACTCGGAAGAGGGTCCTCTCCCGATCGCAAGCGCTGGTCCCACTGAGCTGATTCTTCTCACACACCCGCGACAAGAGAGGGCTCGTGCCCTTGTTCTGCGGGTGCGCGAGGAACGACGGCCTTTGATTGATTATGCGGATCGGACGAATACCCATCGCGTCTTCCTCGCTGCCCCGATATTTTTGAAGAATACCGTAGTCGGAGCGACCTATGCCGAATTCTCTACCCTGCAAATGGATGCGGCATTGGAATCCTTGCGGGAAGCTTCCAGAACTAGACGATTGTTGACAGGGTTCATAATCGTCATCGTGATCAATCTGTTTCTGTACTTCAAGGTGCATCGCCCTGTGAAACGATTGCTTACCGCCGTCGAATCGGTTTCCCGAGGAACCATGACCTCGGTCGTGCCTGTTGAAGAGCAGGATGAACTCGGAGAACTTGCCGGTACGTTCAACGACATGGTGAGAAAGATCCGTGAAGCCACTTATGACAACGCACAATTGACAGAATCCTTGCGGGCGGCGAACGACAACCTTCAACTAAAAGTCAGCGAGGCCACTGCCGAAGTAGTGGAAAAGAATCGGACGCTGGCTCACACGAACGAATTGCTCTCGGCGGCGCAGCGGGACGCAGCGCGCGCGCAACGCCTATCAGCCATCGGGCAAGTCGCCGCGACCGTGGCGCACAAGATCGGCACGCCTTTGACCGCTTTATTCGGTCATATCCAACTTATGGCTGAGGATCCGACTTTGAGCACAGCGTCTCGACAACGTTTGCAGACAGTGGTAGTGCAGATCGAGCGAACCTCGAAAATCATTCAGGACATGTTGCTGTATGCCCGGAGACCGGAACCTGTTCGATCTCCCCTCGATCTGAATGCCTGCGTGAAAGAATGTCTCGCACTCTTCCAGCCGGAGTTCGACCGCAGAAAAATCACGCTTGTCACCGAGTGGAGCCAGCAAGTAGAAAAAATCGAGGCCGATGCCCAACAGCTTCAGGAAGTGTTTAACAATCTGATCGAGAACGCGCTGGACGCAATGCCGGGCGGAGGAAAGCTGGTCGTGCGGGTCTCTCCCCATACCGCGCTGGAGCATCCCAACCATCGGACAATGACGGAGGTCGAATTCATCGATACGGGCTGCGGAATGGACGCCGAGCAATCTGCACAAATTTTTCAGCCGTTCTTTACGACGAAGAAGGCCGGGCGAGGCACAGGCCTCGGCCTGGCAATCGCGATGGAAACGGTGCGGGCGCATGGAGGACAGATCAACGTCGAAAGCGAGCCGGGGAAAGGTTCTCGGTTCACGATCGTGCTTCCAACAGACGGAGGAGTACTCTGATGCTGCGGCAATCTCGTGTCATGGTGGTAGACGACGACGCCGAAACATTGGCCTTGCTGCGCGAGGTGGTGACCAAGGAGGGATATGAGGTTGAGACCGCCGAGGACGGGGAGTCGGCCTTGCGGCAACTAGTCGAATGGCAGCCGGACCTGGTGATCACCGACATTCATATGCCCGGCATGGATGGGCTGGCCCTGCTCGCCGCTATACGCGAGAAGGCACCGGATGTTCTCGTGGTGCTGTTGACCGCCTACGGATCGCTCAAGACGGCGGTGGATGGAATCAAAGCCGGAGCCTTCGATTATCTCAGCAAGCCGTTTATTGTAGACGACATTCGATTGGTCGTCCGGAGAGCTCTCGAACACAAGAAGTTGGTACGGGAAAATCGCTCGTTGCGCGACCAATTGCGCGAGCGATACCGGTTCGATAATCTCGTAGGCAGTAGCACCAGAATGGTCGAAGTGTATAAATTGGTTGCGCGAGTTGCGGGATCTGACAGTACCGTGTTGATTCAGGGAGAAAGCGGCACAGGGAAGGAGCTTATTGCACGCGCCATCCATGCGAACAGTGCACGGAGCGGCGGGCCGTTCGTCGCGATCGATACAGGTTCATTAGCCGAAACGCTTCTCGAGTCCGAACTCTTTGGCCACGAGCGAGGCGCGTTCACCGGAGCCGTCGCAACCAAGAAGGGACTGCTGGAACAGGCGCACCTAGGCACATGTTTCCTGGACGAAATTGCGGACCTCTCACCTGTGATGCAGAGCAAGCTGCTTCGATCGCTACAAGAACGCGTGATCCGGCGTGTCGGGAGTGAGACCTCTCGGCCTATCGACGTGAGAATCATAGCCGCTTCGAAGAAAGAGTTGAAACCACTCGTCGAGGCCGGAACATTTCGAGAGGATCTGTTCTATCGACTTGAAGTCGTCACCATTGAGCTTCCTCCTTTGCGAGATCGGATTGAGGACATTCCCCTTCTGAGCCGGTATTTTGTCGACAAATTCGGCAGGACCAAGGAGAAACCGGTGACCGGCATTTCGCAGGAAGCCATTTCTTTGCTGACACACTATTCATGGCCCGGCAACGTCCGCGAGCTCGAACACGTAATCGAGCGAGCCATAGCCTTGACCCCATATCCCATCATCACCCCTGAGGATTTGCCCGAGACGATCCGAACGGCGACGGTTCAAGACAGTGCACGGGTTCGTGGGTGGGACACCCTCGAAGATCTGGAAAAAAACTATATTCTGCGTGTACTGGAGGCCCATCATCAGGACCATGGTCAGGCGGCCGCAATCCTCGGTGTCCACCGCAAGACGCTCCTCCGCAAGCTCCGCCAATACGGCCAAGGCTGACCCAATCGACGGTCAACCTGTCCCAGCACGAGATAACTTGTCCCCAACAATCGGGAGGGCGCCTATCATCATAGATTCCTACTGACTCACTACGGCTCCTGCGACAACTTGTCCTCCAAAAGACCTATCGGACGCAACTCGGTTAGATTATCATCCAATCGTCTATCAATTTGATTTTCCTTGGGATCTCCGACGATGAACTCTCCTTACTGGAGCATGGTCTACCGTTTGCTCCGTCATCGCTCCATTGACTGTCCTTTCCAGGAAAGTTTGTGCACTTGTCGCCAGGGAGGATGGATAGAATAGAAAGGAGACGAGAGACCATGGAACCCAACAACAAACGCGTATTGGTTGTCGAGGATCATCCGGGATTACGGTACATGACTTCCATCCGCCTCATCAGCGCTGGATACACCGTCTATGGAGCCGAGAACGGGTTGGACGCTTTGGAGCAGATGGAGAAGCACTCGATCGACGTCGTTTTGACCGACTACCATATGCCAAAGATGGGCGGCCTCGAATTCTTATCAGTCTGTCGTGTGAAGTGGCCCGGAGTCCCTGTTGTGTTCCTCTCTGGGGACCACGACAACCTGGCGCAAGAAGCTGTTGATCGAGGAGCTTTTGCATGGGTTCGCAAGGGAAGTGATTTCTCCATTCTCTTGGAACTCCTTGCGGCAGCAGTTCAACAATCAGTCCATGTGTGAGGGCAGAGTAGTCGCCTGTTAACCGACGGACTAGCATCAATGCTTGTTGCATGCTCTCAAGGAATTG